>JBBQUS010000023.1:0-72099 GCA_038212235.1 Pyrinomonadales bacterium | reverse complement strand
GGGCCTGGTGGTGGTGGCGGTGGTGGCGGCGGCGGCGGCGGCGCTGGTGGTGGCGGCGGTGGCGCTGGCGGCGGCGGCGGCGGCGGCGGTGGTGGTGGCGGCGGCGGCAGTGTCGGCACGTTTCCTTCAATATCAGACGGCGCCGGCGCTAATCCAAACGGCAAATTTCGGACGTTAATTCGCGTGGTTGACTGGGATTTCGGTCGTTGACCATCTTGTAAATCACGAGAAGTTTGGATCTCGATAATTGGTTGAACTATTCGAACGGCGTCGCGATTGTATTTGTCATTAAGCGTTGAAACCAGTTGTTCATAAACTTTGCTGTTTGGGGTAGTGCCCAAGATAGAGCTGTATAAAAAGTTTAATTTGGTGGCATTGGTTGCGATCACGTCGTCTCTCACCGGCGGACTGCCGGCCGGCCCCTCGCCAAAAACGCGTCTCGTTAAAATATTATTATTATCCACGAAATAATGAATAATACGCATTTTTTGGAGCGTGATCTGCGGCGGGATCGTGGTTGTTCCGGCCACCGTTGCGAGCGGCGGATTTGGCAGAACGTTGATTTGCAGCGGGTCGCTCGGCGCAAAAGTTATCCGGTTGGTTCCTACATTCGTGACCATCCCAAAACATGAGGCAGCTCCATTTGTGACATAATAAATATCACCAACTGCTGCATTTGTGATTACTGAAGGCGGAACTAACACCTGACCGACTGATGCTTTAATCGGACTCGATGTCGGACTCGTACTGGTGTCCATCGGGAGCTGAACCGGTGGAAAATCCGGATTGGCGCTGAGAATGGTCAAACGGTCAGAACCGGCTAGAACAAAGTGCTGCGGACTGTATGAAGCGCCGGTTAAATCGAAAACCTCAGTGGTTCCGGGAACGTTGTCATCAGCAACAATAGCGGACATCACAGCAAAATTCGGGTTGCCCGTATCCCTAAGCGTGGTCCAGTTTTGCTGCGAGATAAATGTTTGGACAAACTGTTGTCTTAACCAGACTTTTTGCGCGCCGCCAATTCCCTCGCCGGCTGAAAGCAAATCTCGCGCAATATACTCTTGAGCAAAACGTAGTTCTTGCTGCACCTGCGTAGCTTCGTAATCGGCTGAGGCCGAGAGAAGCGAGCTCCGCATTAGAGAAAAAACGGCGCCGAGAATGATAATCATGACAGCCAGAGCGATTACCACTTCTATAAGCGAAAAGCCGGCTTGTGGGCGCTTTGTTACGGAGAAATTTGTGGTTTGCATTTTGTATCCTTTCAATCAACTGCCAGCTGCAAGTAACGCAAAAGCAACTTTTTGAAATTTAGTAGCGGTTAAAAAGCTTAGTGCTGATCAAGGTTAAAGGAGAGGGAATCAGGCGTTTGCAAACGCCTGATTCCCTCTCCTTTATTTATTGATTAATTACCTGTTCAAATCCGGATGATTGAACGTATTGGAAAAAAGGCGTTCCGGGCGGCAGCCGATCCGGGTTATTAAACGTGCTGTCATAGCTCCAATTGCGAACTGGCGGTGTATATGTAACTCCGCTTTCCCAGGGGGCAAACGCCTGAGTTGAATTAAAAAGCGTCACCATCGAACCGGTAAAGCTCCAGTGCCGTTCGACGCCGCCGCCGTTCCACAATTCGAGAAAACGCGGGGCGCTGTGCATTCCGCCCGATGAAATCGTACCGTTGGCATCTCTTGCCGCCCCGCCCGGATTGTTTAGAGCCGAGAGCGTGCTGCCAAACATGACCGCCGTTCGGACAGCAGTTTCCTGGCTCGTGCTCATGCTGCCTTCATCGGCTTTTCGATAAATCGGGTAACTAAAGACTCGTCCGCCGGCGTTGCCTTCGGGGTACATTGCTGCATTAGCGTCAAACCATGTTTTGGAAAGCGGGAAAAACGCATCGCAAATAATTGATGATGGAACTTGCGGCCCGAGATAGTCGCTTAACTTACCACTGTTCAGGTTTGAACCGCCGGTCGTGAAAACTCCGATTCCATTAGTATTATAGTTGCCCGCAACATAAACCATGTTCTCGCTCGCGATGGTGATGCCCTTGGTTGCATTCAGTTTATTGGCTGTGCAGTTCCAGATTGCGATTGGCGGAGTGCCGGTCGCCCCGCCATAGCTACAAGTCGTTGTTAGATTTTCACCATTGGATAAACGAACTGAACGACGAAAATAATTTTCAGCAGGTAAAACCGAGCCATCATTATGCCAACTCATCACTTGAAGTGCCCTCGTGTACCTATCATCAACTGACGGAGGAGTACCAGGCAATCCCCATGGATCCCAAGTTGCAGGTTGACTCATTAAAAAATCTGGTAGTTCTACAGCGACAGGAGAATCCTTCTGTAAAGCGCCGGTATTATTGACAAAGACGGAATCGGTAATAACATCTTCGCCGTTGTCCAAAGTGCTGTTTGGCGTTGGTGGTGTTATCGCCGGGTTAAAATAAACATCTTCGTTGTCAACATTTCCGTTCGTAGTAGGAAGACTGGCTGGTTTTCCTTGGGCTTGTAGTGCTAGATTCGTTGTCTCATTTCTTACAATATCGCCGCGCCGGTCAGAGACATAAACAACGTATCCCTTATTACTGCCAATATTGCTGCTTTGAGCATTAGGCTTGCCGGCAAGCAGATTGTTATCAAATTTGCCGTCAAGCCAGCGGACTAAGTTGCGCATATTAATATCAACAACGCTTGTAACACCTCGTCTGTAAACTCGGTATTCGCTTTGAGAATTGTTGATCCATCCCTCACGCACGTTGTAAACGTTGATCGGCACAATTGCATTAAGGTCAGCTCCTAAAGTCAAATCAACAGTTGCCGGAACAGACGGGGGAGCCGCACTTCGTTTAGGTACAGTGTTGTATGAATTGCCATTAGCAGGATTAGTAAGATTATCTAACCTCGTTTTTATATAACCACCAGCGACGCTGGTATCCATGTCAGCGAATTGAAGGGGCCTTATTTCGCCCACAACCTGTTGCTGCCCGCTCAATCCATCCTGACCTGCCATTCCGTTGTTACCGTTTTGTAAATTATATAAAGTTGGACTCCAAGGGGTTTGCGATGCATTGCGATCAAAGCTATCCTGCATGAAGGCTGCCCAAAGTGGACGCTGCAGCCTGACAATCGCGTTCGGCTCGCCGACCGTCATACCCATGCTGAGAATTTCAGTTGTTACATCGCTGACAACCCCGCTTGTATTAACCACTTCAATTTTGATGCGTCCTTTGATTCCCGATCCGTGCGGAATAACTCTACCGTTTGGAGACAGGTCAGTGCCTGTATTTTTGACGCCACGCACAGTTTCAGCAATCGCATTACCATTTACAGGGTCTTTCTGGATTGGTGGCCCGTAGTCAACATAATTGCAGTTGCCGGTATTATCAAAAATACGTAGCGATGTACAGTTACCGCTATTGAGGCGTATTGGAACAAATCCACTTAGTTTCACGCCTCCTCCGACAGTGTTGACTACGCCTGTGATTCCGGCATCGTTCGCCGTGAGGATGTCTTCATCGTCAATCAGAATGCGAATCTGCGCTTTGTTGTCATAGCGGGCGTCGCTGATCAGCGACGTATCTACGCTTGGCAAACTACGTTTGATCAGCTCGACCGGCTTGACATTGTCAAGACCCAGCGGCAGAGTCAACGGCTCGATTCCCAAACCGTTGCTTGAAGTTGTTAAAACCTGATTATTAAAATGCCCGGGGTCGCCCGGAGTAGTCGTACCGACATCAGGCCCCGCTCTGTCCGGAGCCATTAGAGAATCAGTATCCCAGGTTAAAATCGGAGAGCCGGCCGGGCTGCCCGGATGATAACCGCGAGTGTCAACGGTGCCGGAAAAGGAAGGCCCGTTGGTGACGCTCTCGTAACGGGTAGCGCCGTTATAAAACGGAACTTGACAAACCTGATTGGTACAAACACTGGACGGGGATTTAACCATCATACTGACGCCGATAAAATCGGTTTTATTATTTGGTCCTCCGCCTCGATTAACGTCGCGCACCAATTCGCCTGCCGCCGTAATGTTTCCGGTAAACAGTAAATTTCTCAATGCGTAAACATTTTTGTTAGCATGAACCCGACCGCTGACAAACATTGCTTTGCCCGGATCAAGCTCAATATCGCCGTCGCTAAAAAGGCTGAACTGAAAGACCGGAAGCAGATAGCTGTTGAACTTGCGTTTTAGTTGAACAGTTGTTCCCGAATATGTATCGGTCGCCGTAGCCAGACCGATATACGGGGTAACGGTGGCGCTCATTCCGTAGTAAGGCCCGTCCGGAATTCTGATAAACGGCGTCGTCGTTCCAAAAATCGCCTGCAGCGCGGCAACTTCGTCGGTATCAATCCCAAGCGCTGAACCGGAAAAACTATAACCTCTGCTGACAATTACCGAGTTAAGATTTGCCGAATTGGTGTTGGCAATGTTGTCCAAAACGGATTGCGGCGGCTGAACCGAGCTTTGAAATAAATTATTAAACCGATTGGTCATCTCTTCGAGCTTGGCTTCAGCCGCGTAGAAAGTTTCGTTTCTCTTGATCTCGTTGGTGGCAACGCGAGTTTCCGTCGTCGAAAATGCCAGCACCGTCGCCGAGATAACGCCTAGCAGAAGGAGAATAATTAAGGCCGCAACCAGCGCGAAACCGCTCTCATTGTGACGTTTGACTGTCAGGATGGTTTGGTAATCCGACTTTACTTGCTCGTTTTTCATTGTTTTTGCTTTAAAATTGTAACTGGCGTGAGCGCCGTTCACAGTTAAGGTCAATATTTGGTCTGTTTAAACGTAAATTAACAGGCCCGTGAGTTTGCTATTACTGTTTATAATCGTTGTTGAGAAAACTGACGCAATTGAGCGTGAACACTTGTCCATCCGGGCCCGGATACTGAACGGTGACGGTAATCACTTTGATATTAGTGTCTCCAGCAGGATCAACGATCTGAATTTGACGCTTAAAGCCCGGACGAGTCGTGCCGGTATCATCGGCGGTTCCAAAAACTCCGTCCGGTCCTGGCTGATTATAAATTTCCTGAAAACCATCAAGAAATCCAGTGAATGCAACCCTAGCACCGATGATATTGGTCGGAAGAGTGGAAACATTGTCAATCTGCCTAAACCTTAAACGGCGTGAGTCGCGCAGTGAATGTATCTCTTCGATTTGAGCGAGCAGGATTGATTTCGCTTCGGTCACATTACGGCTGATTTGCTGATATCTCCAGGCTGTCGTGATCGCCGCTGCTGTACCGATTAAACCTATCGTCAAAATCGCTACTGCAACAATTGATTCAATCAGCGTAAATCCGGCTTCTCCATTCTCACGTCGCTTTTTAACGTCGGGAGCAAATTTCTTACTCGTAAGAGGTTCCATTGTATCTCCAAATCTTAATTCTGCCGCCGGGGGCCAGAATCGAAACGGCAAACGTGGTTTTCGAATTAATTTCATAAAAGAAAAGCGCTTTATTGGTGTCAATGGCTCCGGTGGCCGGAATCACAACATCGCCTCGCGGATTAAATGTGACCTTAACAGTTCCGCCAACGCCGGGACTTAAAGGAGTTATAGCTGCGGTATCCGGGAGTGTAGTTGATGGAACGGGAGAAAGTGGCGGCACACCATAAACAATATCACTCACTAATAAACCATTATCGGTAAATGTGAGTGTGCGGTTGCGGGAATCGCCTAAAGGACCAAGGTTATCTACCGGAGCCGGTACTGGAGCAGGAACAATTGGCTCTTCGTAAGTTATAATCTTCTTAGCAGTGTCGTCGTATTGAACAGTAACTCTTCTTCTCTCCGTCATAGCGAGCTGGCGCGCGTCTCGCAGACTTGCCGAGAGCTGCTGCTCAATGTTGGTAAATCTCATTAAACGCCGAGCACTAACTAATTGCGGAATAGCAAAAGCGGCAAGGAGTCCAATAAGAACCAAAACAATTATTAATTCAACAGCGCTTACTCCGCGACTGTCAGCATTTTTGTCAGATTTTTTTTGAGAAATCTTTTTCATAATTTGTCCGAGCTGTTTCGAACTGACAATTTGTTATTTTTGTTACAAAACTGCTGAGACTTAATGCATTTGCGACTCTTTTGAGCTTTCGTAACTTTATAGTGAGAGTTAGCAACTTCGGCTCGCTTGCTAACTAAACAAATCTTGTTCCATTCGTTTCAGTTCGATGTTTACTGAGTTATTCAGGAAGGGTTAAACTATTTTCGATTTAAGCTGCTACTTAAAGTAACATTCGTGAGAAAAGCGTTTCATAGAAAACATCTCCGAAAAGGTACGCTCTCAGGTAGAAAATCCTAAAATAAGCAGTTCAAAATAGCAGAGTTGGAAAAAACAGCCTGCCAATCGGCTGAAATCGGCAGGCAAACATTAGAAACGCGTTTTGGGAGAAAGTTGGCTAAATCTTCTAAACTGCAAAGTCCCGTTCTAAAATCATTTCTGCGCGCCGCAGTTCGTAACGCCCGCGTCCGAAATTTCCTTCGGGATGCATGGCGAGAACCAGAAAATATTCTTCATTGATCATTCGCATGATAAAATAAGCGCTTTCGCTGAGAACAGAGATTTCAAGCAGGCGCTTCAAACCCAACTCGTTGGTTGTCCGTTTCGTGTTTCGGATGAGTGTCGTAAACTCGGCGACCGCCACATCGAGATTTAAATCTGCCCCTTCAGGCTGCCACACCTGCTCAACCGGAATCCCGTCCATGCCCATAATTGCTACACCCAGGCAGCCATCGGTTTTTCCCTGAATTTCCTGTAAATTTTGCTTAAACATAAATGGCGGTTATGAAAGTAAAAAGGCAAAGCATAGGAATTGTCTTCAACTCTTACACTTTGCACTTTTACTTTGACATTTTATTACAATTATCTCTGCGGCGGCGGCGTTTGCCCCGGATTGGTAGTCGGAGCAGTGGTGGACGGTTGAGCAATCAAAGGTTGTTGCGACGGCGCGACCGGTTGCGGTGACGGATTGTTAGTCGGCGTGTTCGAATTGGTTGCCGGATTGCCGAGCGGCACGGGCTGCAAGATTGTGGTCGAGCGCTGAGAATCAGCAGGCTTGCCCGCGGCAATCGGATTGCCTTCGGCATCCGGGCGGTAAATGCGCGGCGTGATAAAGAATAAGATTTCTTGCGAGACGCGGGAGGTAGAGCGCTTTTTAAAGAGATTTCCGACAATCGGAAGGCTCCCCAAGCCCGGCGTTTCATTACGATTTTCGCTTTCGTTATCGAGCAGTGCGCCGCCTACAACCGTCGTTCCGCCGTTTGGAACCAAAACTTCGGTTTGCATTCTCTGGGTGTCAATACCGGGCGTGCCGGTTCCTCCTGAGGTAAGTGATTTGTTGACCGTATTGTTTTCCGTCACAACTCGCAAAATAACCGTTCCATTATCGGAGATTTGCGGCGTCACCGAAAGGCGAAGCGGCACGGAAATAAATGTAGTAGTAATAACGTTGCTACCGCCGCCAGTGGCTCCGCCGCCATTAAGCTGAACAGTATCTACCGGAATTTGCGAGCCTGATTCTATCTGCGCCGCGCGATTGTTAAGCGTCGTAATGCGGGGCGTCGAAATGGTTTTGGCTTGACCTTTTGATTCGGCGGCATTGATTAAAGCATTGAGCTGAAATGAACCAATCAACCCGGTTGTCAACCCGATAACTGAGCCGACGCCCCCGACGACAACTCCGTTTGCGGGAAACGGAGCGCCGCCCACCGTTGAGGCGTTACCGCCCGCACCGTTGCGGCCAAAGCCCACGGCAGAGAGTTGAACGCCTAAATCACGGCTAAAGCTGCGCGAGGCGACTACAATTCGAGCTTCGATTTCGACTTGCGGTTCGGGTTGATCGAGCAGAGCAACCAGTTGGCGAATCGAATCAATGTTTTGCCTGACATCAGTAATGATCAGCGTATTGCTGCGCCCGTCAACTTCGATGTTGCCGCGACGTGACAGACGACGTCGAATGATCGGCATAATTCCCTGATCGCCGCCGCCGCCCGTGCTGTCACCGCCGAAAGAACTTCCGGAAGAACCACCGCCGGTAAATCCGCCGGTAGCGCCGGCTGCCGTCGCCAGCGTTCCCGACGCGCGGGCGTAATTAAGACGAATAAATTCGGTGTAGAGCGGTGAAGTATCGAGCTGATTTTCCACATTTCTTTTTCTCACATCCGCTTCTTGGGCCAAAACCGTAGCATCGGCAACACGTAGAATTGTGCCGTTGCTGTCAATTGCCAGACCGTTGGCATCCAGAACCGATCTCAGTGCGACATTCCAGGGAACGTCTGAAACGTTAACGGTCACGGGAACTTGTTTGACGGATTTATCAATGACAAAGTTTACGCCGTACTGCTCGGTAATATAATTGAGGATATCGCGAATGTCAGCATTGACGACGTTGAGGTTAATCTTTTCGCCCTCAAAATTAGGATCGCCGTAGCGCGAACCTTGCTGTTGATTGCCTTGCGCCGCCGCAGTGAAGACGAGCAGCGCGAGAATGGCGAGAGCGAGAACGCTTCGCAGTAAATTTTGGCTTAAAGTTTTCATTAAAGAACGCATTTATTTTCTCCGTTGGAGTTCGGCGTAAGCTGGGTTAGTTTATGAGATTTTTTTGGTTCTAGCTTTAGTTTTAGCTTTGGTTTTGGAAGGAGCTGCATCAGCTTTCGGATTCGCTTCGTCCGCAGCCGGAACTTCGACGCTGGCGGCCGGAACCGCTTGTTTTGCTGAAGCCGGAGTTGCACTGCTGGGTCCGACTTTGTTCTGCTGAATCAACTTGAGCGGGTTTGTTTGTGTGTCGGTCATGGGCACGGCGTCTGCCGACATTTGCGGGGCAGCTGCGTTGCTGGTCGCGGCCGCTTTCGGCGCTTCAGATTGCATTTGCGATTCGGGACGCGAGGCCGCCAAATCGTTGATGTTTTCCTGTCGCAGAACTTTATCTAGGGATGCGACAATCACTTTGCCGTCGCTCATTTGCGTCGTGCGGCGGAAAATTAGACGAGTGTCTTCGATAGCGATTAACTGACCATCATAAAATTTTTCGCCCGGGTAAATCGTATATGAAAGTTTTGGATTGAGCGGCGAGGCTTCAACCATCGCGGCGTAACCGCGCGGCGTGTGAAAAATGCCGGTCACCTGCATCTCATCGAGAGTTAAAACAGAGGTTGGCTTCGGGCAAGCGACGCCGAGTTCGGCACAGCGCTGGCGAACTGCCCGGTAGCCGTCAATTCTGGATTGAATCGGCGGCGCTCCGATTACAGTCGGGCCGACTTTGACCGGTTTCGGAGGCAGGCCGATGGTGGTTTTCTTATTAATTACTCTCACAACTGGTTTTGTGAAAGGGTCGCGCCCTTCCTGCGCGTTGGCAGTTGCTGCCAGACCGCTGACCAAGCCAATGCCGAGCAGTAAAAAACTAAAATTCTGACGGTTAATAATTCTGGCCGAGATTTTCATAACATCCTTATTTTCTTAAAGACTCAAATTACTCAAGTTTTCCAAACTTGCTGACCAATTCTATCAGTAGTTATTTTGCCGGAGCAGGTGCGCCCGGCGGAACGACAGGCTTAACAACCGGCGTTTTAGCGCTTTCCGGCGTCGCATAAAAGGCTGACAGCAAAAATGAAGCATCAATAGTTTTACCGGACGCCTGAGTTGCGCGCTGGCTGATTTTGAAATCTGTAATCGAAACGATTCTGGTTAGCTGCGCCATTCTCTCGTAAAATTCTTTGAGGTTTGAGAAATTGCTTGAGACCTCAATTTCAATTGGCTTAACCGTAATAAAATTGGGCGGCACATCTACGTTCGGAATAACAATCGGTGGTTTGCCGGCAACCGCAGCCGGAGCACCGGGAACCGGCGGGGCCGGAGTAAAAGACCCAAGCGGAGCATCTTCGCGCGGCGTAAACCGAAGCATTGTTAAATTGCTTGAACGCGCCGTATCCTGTACGCCCTGCATGACGACTGTAATTTCCCGCTCTTCCGGCAGCAGCACTTTCAAATCTTCGTATTCGGCGCTTTTGGCCGCATATAGCTGGCGAAACTCTTCGATATGCTGGGTAGCGATCCGGGCTTGTTCGTTTTTACGCTGCAGAGTGTCGGCCTGTTCTTTAACCTGCGCCGCATCGGCATAAATACCGGTCGTTACCATACTGTAAAAAATGTAATAGAACAAGGTGGCGAGCAGCAGCAGCATGATCAACTGCCAGTAAATCGGTAACTGTTTTAACTTTTCCATGACTTTGTAATTTCCAGAGGCTAGATTCTTCTTCAGAATCGCTTAATTTTTTGCCACTTCCGCTTGATTAACAGTTGTTTTAACGGTAGGCGTAACGGCCGTCTGACGATTTGACGGCGGGGCCGGCAACGCATTCGGGAGCGGCGACTGTTGCGCGGCTTTCGACGGTGTGTAGGCGCAAGTGATCGTAAAGTTAACGGTTTCCGGCACTTTGGCAGGATCAACGGCGGCCGGCACTCCGCCGCCAACGGGCCCTTGCACTTGTGCCGCAGACAACGCCGCCCGGTTTGTAGCAATATTGAGATTAGAGAATAAGCCGGAAGAAAATTCCAAACTGCGTCCAAAACCGGTCACCGTGTTTTCGTTTGGAGAGTTGCCCATGATGGTTAATTTGTCGTCCTTTTGCTCAACCGTCTGGAGGTACAAACCCGGCGCGTTGCCGATGCGTTCGCTCAGAGCCTGGAGAACCGCGCTGGGGCCGGCCTGGTTGGAGCGCAAAGTTTTAATGGCGACGATACGCTGGTCAACATCCTTGATTTTAGCATCAAGTTCCGCTTGTTCTTTGGTGACGACTTCCAATTCTTTGGCCACTCGCTGCTGTTCGGCGAGATTAGCGTCGGCATCCCATTTAAGTTTGGTGGCGTAAATATAATCTAAACCCATCAGCAAAATAAGCAGTCCGGCGACTACTCCGGTTAACAGATAAAGCCGGTTTAGCGGGTTTGAGACTTTCTTTTCAACAACCAGTACCTTGCTTACCGGTTTATCGGTGATTGATTCGAGCAGGTTAATTCTAATCATTTCATTTCCACTCCTCTCAGAGCCAAACCAACGGCAACCGCCATTTCCGGCATGATTTCATTCAGGTAATCCGGATCAAATTTTCTGGCGTCAACCTTGATTCGCTGGAAAGGATTTAAAACTTCTACTTTCATTTCGAGCCGGCGCGATAACTCCTCCGGCAGCCGACTGAGTTTTGAACCGCCGCCGGAAATCAGCATTTTCGCAATTACCACACCGCCGTCTTCGGTCGTCGCGCGGTAAAAATCGAAAGTTTTTTGGATCTCCATGGCGACCACGTCCATTACGTTATCGAGGTATGGCTCGATGTCATGGCTGTCGGCTTCGGCCGGAACCGACATTCCGCGTTTAACAGATTCGGCTTGCGTAAAGCTGATTCCCAAACCGCGCTGCAAAACATCGGTAAACTGGCTGGCGCCAACCGTGATATCACGTGTAAAAAGCGATTGCGCTCCGCGCAGGATATTCATGTTCATCGTCGAAGCGCCGATGTTGAGCAGGGCAACGACATCGTTTGGCTGCGGATCGTAATTCACCTCGTAGCAATTTTGCAGAGCAAAAGTGTCAACATCAATAATCACCGGCTGTTTTCCGGAAAGCTGAATCGCCTGTTTGAGATTATCAATTCGCTCGCGTTTGCAAGCGGCAATCAATACTTGAAGCGCCTGCGAGGTTTCATGCGTCACGTTGTAATCAAGGCTGACGTCGGCCAGATCATACGGGATATGTTCTTCCGCGTAATAATCAATTGATTCTTCAAGTTCTTCCTGACTCATCGGCGGAACAGTAATGTTTTTTAAAATAACGGAATGTCCGCTGACTCCGGCGACTACTCGGTCGGCGGTGATTTGCTGATCCCGGAAAACGCTGGTGATAGTTTCGGAAACCGTGTTCAACTCCATGATTTGTCCATCAACAATCATTTCCGGCGGTAAATTCTCGAAACCGAGACCGACGAGATTTAGATTATTCAGTTTGCCTTCAAGTTCAATAACCTTGATGGAACTGGAACCGATGTCCAAACCGGCAGTGCCTTTCTTTTTGCCGAACATTATTTGCTCCTTAGTAAAGATAAAAACGTAAAAATTATTGTGGCTGCTTTTGTGTGCGCGCTTGACGTCGGTGAAATGTTTATGATTCGCGTTGGTGGAATTTAAAAATGACAGCGAAGAGTAAGTTAGCCGTCACTAAAAACCTACAACAAGTTTCAAACTGCTGTCAATATGTTTTTCAATCTTTTTGATTTGTTTTACACAAAAAGGTTGAATTTTGTTCAAAATGCTTGGGCTGCAATCAACTGCGAGGTTAATCTATTGCTAAGTGCGACATCACGCTGTTGTTACGTAAGATAAACAGCCAATGGATTTAAACATTTCGCGACGATAAATTCAAGTTTTGAGCGCAGAGATTATTGTGTACAGTTTTTGTAAAAAACTGTTTACTGAAAAACCTCTTTGACCGCGCGGATAGTGTTGCAGTGAATCTCCACCGTGTCATTAACATCCTGCGCATATCCACCGCTCATTACAGTCACAATCGGAATGTCATGCGCCTTTGCATATTCCAAAACGATTTCGTCGCGCTTTCTGAGACCATCAATTGAAAGTCCGAGCCGGCCTAGTTTGTCATTTTCAAATGGATCGGCGCCTCCCAGATAAAAAACCAGATCAGGTTCGTGCGTAAAAAGGGTCGGCAAATTTTCAGACAGCGTTTTGAGATATTGAGCATCGCCGGTTCTGTCCGGCAATTCTATGTCGAGCGTGGATTGTTCTTTGAAAAGCGGGTAATTTTTGGCTCCGTGAATTGAAAAGGTAAAAACCTCCGGCGAATCCTTAAAAATAAACGCCGTTCCGTTGCCTTGGTGCACGTCGCAATCAACGATGAGAAAACGACTGGCTAAATTCTCCTTTTGCAAAACCCGAATGGCCACGGCGACATCGTTTAAAACGCAAAAACCTTCGCCTCGATCCGGAAAAGCGTGATGCGTTCCGCCCGCCAGATTTGAAGCAACACGATTTTTCAAAGCCCATCGCGCCGCCCTAATCGTCCCGGCAGTGGCCAAAAACGACCGCCGCACGAGGGATTTTGACCAGGGCAGACCGAGACGCCGCACTTCTCTCCCGGTTAACCTTCCGGCGCGCAGACGCGTAATGTAATCTCTGGTGTGGACGAGTTCGACATCGCCGATTTTGGCAGGCTGCGGTTCGACTAAATTAGTTGATTTGAGCGTTCCTTCGGCCAGCAGTTTGTCGCGCACCAACTCAAATTTACGAATCGGAAAGACATGATTTTCGCCAATGTCGGCGTAATAATATGGACTATAAAAAACTTTCATTAATGTTCAAACCTAAAAAACGTCGCAGCCGATTATCGGAGATTTTTGTTGGAATTTAAAGGCATAGAATTTTCCGCGAAAAAAGTTTCTAAAATATAGAAGTTTGATGTTGATATCTCATAAAATCTGTTCAAAAATCCAAATTTTCGGTGACTATCTTGAACCCTCAGACCAAAGCTGAAACTTTGAAATAATTGATGTTAACGCACTTAGCCAATAAGCTTTGAGAAAATACATTGAGGCATTCAAATTGCCTCTAACCGAAATAATTTGTATCTCGAACAAATCTTTGAAATATGCTGTTGCCAACTAAACCAGTGGCTTTTCCTTAACCGCAATTTTAATATCTGTTCACTTCAATAATGATTATTAAATTAAACCTAGTGAGGTCAAACATGGGGAAACTTAGGATTTCCGGCTTAATCAAGTCGGTTATGGCCGTTTGTTGTTTGTTAATTATGTGCTTTACCGGCTTTGCCCAAAATAACAAGGGAAGCATAGTTGGCACGGTAACGGATCCGAACGGCGCCGTAGTAGGCAGTGCCAAAATAACTGTTAAAAACAACGCCACCGCGGAAGCGCGTGAAATCACTTCGGCGGAAGATGGCAATTTTACCGCAACCAACCTTGAACCGGGTGTTTATTCCGTGAGAGTCGAAGCCAGCGGTTTTAAGACCTTGGTTTTCGAAACTGTGACAGTTGAAACCAACGGCCGGACACCTCTCACCGCAAGTTTTAGTGAGATTGCGGGTGTCGGCAATAACACGGTAACGGTTTCGGCAGAAAGCGCACCTCTGGTTGAAAGCGAAACGAGTGTTCGCGGGGACATTATCACCGGCCGCGAAGTCACTGACCTGCCGATTCCGCAACGCAACTTTACCCTTCTGGCAGCCCTTTCACCCGGTGTCACCCGACCGACCGGAGCCTCTGTCGGAGTTCTTGGCGGCGGCAATTTTGCTAATGGCGGCCCCGGTAGTTCAACCGAATCCACACGGTTTCGCGAATCAGGCGGTTCGGTTATCTCGGCCAACGGCGCGCGCGTAACCCAAAACAATTTTTCGCTTGACGGTGTAGACAACAATGAATCTCAGTTTGGACAAATCGCTTTGTTTCCAAATCCTGATGCAATCGCAGAGTTTAAAGTTGAAACCAGTGTTCCGCAAGCAGAGTCCGGACGCGGCGGCGGCGCTATTATTTCCGCAACTTTTAAATCCGGCGGTAACGCAGTTCACGGGACAGCATTTGAGAATTATCAAGGGCGTTTCCTGAGCGCGGCGGCTGCTCGCTATGACAATTTTAACAATCCGGTCAATTCACAGGGCATTCGCGGTTACATTCCTAATTATGTCACTCACAATTACGGTGGAACTGTCGGCGGTCCGATTTTTTTACCGGCATTTAATGAAGGCGGTCCCTTTGTTTATGACGGACGCAATCGCACTTTCTTTTTCTTTTCATTTGCCGGTCAGCGTAATGCCACTCCGGCTTTTGGAACCGGCGAGTTTCAGTTTGTAACCGTCCCGACGGCTCGTCAGCGGCGCGGCGATTTTGGTGAACTTCTGCAGCCTGGGACTTCCCAAACCTATACTCTAGCCAATGGCGGAACGGTGGTTGCGCCGGTTGGCACTATTTTCGCTCCCAACGGAACCCCAATTGCGGGTAATAATTTAGCAAACTGCACCTCGTGCGGTTCCTTTTCGCAATTTGGATTTAACCTGCTCAATGCTTATCCGCTGCCGACCGAGCCCGGTTTAACGAATAACTATAGACGCAATCGTGCTGAACGCTCGAATGTTGATAGCTACGACATCAAAATTGACCACAAAATCACCGGTAACAATTCAATTTTTGGTCGTTACAGCAAATCCAAAAATTCACGGCTTCGCGACAACAACTTCCCAACCGGCTCATCTCCCAACGGTAACGATTTACCATCAGGATTTGGCGCAGGCGATGAGTTTGGCAACACCCGCGGAGTTACGCTTGGAGACACCCACACGTTTTCGTCAAGCGTCATCAATGATGCCCGCGCCGGATGGAATCGCGTTCAAATCGGAATTAACAACCCCGGAATTAATGGTGCGCTAGGCATCAATCCCAGTGTTTCGGCAAATTTGGGCGCAAGTAATATTAATGTCTGCGGAACCTGTGACGGCATCGTCTTGCTGGGAATTGTTGATCCTAATTTCAGCCAGGAGTTTGTCGGTGACGGGGGACCTTTCTTCTTCTTATCCGATAATTACAATTTTGCTGATGCGGTGACGGTTGTCAGAGGCAACTCAATCTTTAAGGTTGGAACCGATTTACGTGATCGCCGCAATTCAAATTTTGACGGCGGCCGCAACGGCGGTATCAAAGGTAATTATCAGTACGGAACATCTGCGGGCGGTTTCGTCTCGGGCAACTATAACGGCATTGGCGCTAATGATACCGGATCGGCCATCGCAAACTTTCTGCTTGGTTATCAGCCTGGCTTTGTGACACGCGGAAATCCGGGCGGCCCCTATACCATTCAATCCTCCGAACTCGCCTTTTTTGTTCAGGATGATTGGAAAGTAAATAAAAATCTAACGCTCAATCTTGGCGTTCGTTACGATGTATTTACTGCTCCGACCGAACGTTTTGATCGCCAGGCGAACTTTGATCCGGCAACCGGCAATATCAACGTTGCGGGCAAAAACGCTCCGGGCGGACGCGATTTAGCAAAAAATGATTTTAATAATTTTGGACCGCGAATCGGTTTTGCCTACAGCGGTCTTCTGCCAAACAAAAAGCTTGTCCTGCGCGGTGGTTTCGGCACGGTTTATACGACCGACGTCAGCGGCGTCCAGCCTTTAACGACAAATCCGGGAACCGGAGCTTCAAATTATAGTTGTACACCTATCACCAATCCGAGTGGTTGTCCTGCCGGTTTCCCGCTCGGACGCAATCCGTTTGAACGGGGAATCCCGACAGCACAAAATATTACGGCAGCCCCTGGTTCGAGTTTTACTGCTCCCACCGGCGGAACCATTATTTATAACGACCCTAATCGCAAAGATGCTTTTGTCAATCAATATAATTTAACTTTGCAATATGAATTTGCAAAGAATTGGCTGGCCGAAGCCGCATACGTTGGTTCAACTTCGCGTAATTTGTTAACCGTCAGCAACATTGGCAGCGCTAATGATCAAGGCGGCCCGGGTTCGCGAGAGGTAACTAACATTGGAACAGTGGTCGCGTCACGCTACGGCGGAAAAGCGAATTATAACGCGCTGCAAACAAAAGTCGAAAAACGCTTCTCAGACGGATTATCGCTTCTGGCGGCATATACTTTTGCCAAAGCAATTGATGATAATCCGGGAGGCTTTTGTATCGGCGGAACTGGCCCCAGAACCTGCGGTCCGGATAATCCGCTGCGTCCCGAACTTGACCGAGGACTGTCGGATTTAGACGTTCGTCACCGCTTTACGGTCGCCAACGTTTATGATCTGCCAATCGGACGCGGGCGCAGTTTTGCCGGAAATTTGCCCAAAGTAGTTGATTTAGTTATCGGCGGTTTCCAGCTCAATAATGTTATTACGCTGCAAAGCGGCCCGGTTTACTCTGTCACCTCAAATGGCGGGAGAGTTGATATTATCGGTGATCCAACCCCAACGGCGCAGGATATTGCGCAAGGCAGACAACTTAATATAAATGCCTTTCGACAATCCAGGACACTTGTTTTCGCCGCTGATCGAACAAGACCTGATTGTTTTAACGCTAATGGAACTCCAACCAACAATTGCCCTGTTTATGGTAATTTGGGACGAAATACTTTCCGCGGAAATTCTCAATATTATTGGGATGCCTCGTTATTTAAAAACTTTCCGGTGAGATATATTAGCGATGCCTTTAATGTTCAGTTCCGTTTCCAAGTTTACAACGTCCTAAATAATGTCAACCGTTCGACCCCGAACACTGATATCGGAAGTTCTGACTTTGGAAAAGATTTCTCTGAACAAAAAAGACGCCAGGTCGAACTTGGATTGAAAGTAATTTTCTAATTCCTTCAATAAAGTTTAAAATGATGGGTGACGGGCGATGTTAATTGTCCGTCACCCATCATTTTATGCAGTCATATTTCGCTTAAAACCTGGTTGTAATGAGGAGCATTATCCAACAAACTTTGATATTGATTGTAATTTCTGTCTGCTGTTTGCTCAAAACTTCAGCACAAAACTCAACGCCGGATTTACCCGCCGCCGTTGTTCAAGCAATATCGAGTTACACCGCTAAGCCAACGCAGACAAATCGCGAATCCCTCAAAACGGCAGGTTTTGCTTTTATTAGGGAAAATAAATTTGAAGAAGCAGAAGCAATTTTCAGCGCCGTCTTAGCAAAATCTCCGCGCGAAGCCTTGAGCTTGTATGGAAAGGCAATTTGTTTATTTAATTTAAATCGTTCAGCCGAAGCCGAACCGTTTGCCGATGCCGCCGTCGAGTTGCTTTCAATCGCTAAAGAAAACAATTTGTTGACAGCCGACGCGCTGGTTTTATCTGCGATTATCTCAGCCGTCAAAGGACAAAACCAAGCGGCAATCGAGAAACTTAAGCGAGCCATTGTGCTCTCGCCAAACAATTTTGACGCTCGTTTTTCTCTCGGACGCGCCTTTTACGGTAACGGCGATACCGGCAATGCAATTGCAGCTTTTCAAGATGCGGTAAAAATCCAGCCCTCGAATGGACGGGCCAAGTTCTTTCTGGCGACTGCTTTAGAAACAAGCGGCGATTCGCCCGCGGCCCTTAAAATTTATCGCGAGTTGGTGGAAATTGCCCCGAACGTCGCCGATGGTTATCTAGGGCTCGGCTCATTACTGGTTAAAACCGAAGGCGCGGCTTCAGCCGAAGGACTACAGAATTTACAAAAAGCCGTTGCTCTCAACGGTAATTTATACGAAGCTAGAGCTATGCTTGGCAAAACTTTGCTAAAGCTAAATCGCAGCGCCGAGTCAATCGAACAATTGCAAAAAGCTGCTGCGCTTGCTCCGAATAATCCCGAGCCGCATTATCAGCTGGTGATTGCATTTCGAAAAGCCGGGAAAAAAGCAGAGGCTGAGGCTGAACAGGAAATAGTTAAGAGAATCCATGAAACGCGGCGCGGAGTTAGAGCCGCCGAAAACTAACATTAGATCAGGAGACAATATTTTAATGAAACCAATTCTTACACTCTTTTTGTTGTTGGCCTTTGCGACATTTACTTCGACAGTGATTCATGCTCAAGATAATTCCAGAGACGAGTCAAAAAAGGACGAAAAAAATAAGGGTAAAAATAAATCAAGCAGTATCGGCGGAAAAGAGCATGATGCGGAAATTGTCGGCGTCAGAATCGGGATGGATGTGCCTACAGCGCTCGAAGCAGTTTTTGTTAACGCCAGTCGCAAACCCGGACAGGAGAAACCGGATGTTCAGCGCAAAGAAGGTAAGGATAACAAAGATATTCGTGTTCTTTATAAAGGGTTGCCGCAAGGAGAGTTACAAATAGTTTTCGCTGAAGGTAAATATGTCAATCAAATTATCTTAAAATATGCCGAACCTCCTTTGTCCGATGACCTGCGCTTGCCTTACACTGGCGACATCGGACAGGCCATCGAGGGAGACAGGTTTGATGACCGCTACACCGTCGGCTTTACCGATATACAAAAACAGCAGAGAATTTGGTGGCGCGACGAAAAAGCTCCCGGCGGCTATCGTGTCCGCGTTCAATTTAACGCCAAGAAAATTAATGAAGCCGGCGGCAGATTTGTAACTTCAGTTGTCCAGAAATCTTTGACTATAACATCGGGCGACGAAGAAAAATTCCTTAAAGCCGTTTCCAAATAGTCACTAAAAACTCTTGTGTTTATTACTTTTACCAAAAACTATTCGCTGTTTGCCGTCAGTATTTTTATTTTACTAACAGCAAACAGCATATATCCGCAGGCAAAAGCAGTCCGCAGCAGGCCGGCCGTTATACAAACCAAACAAAGCGAAGTTGCGGCAAAGCTGATTCAAGACAAGCAGTTTGACGAGGCTGAAAGATTTTTGCGGCAGATACTGGAAAAATCACCTTCGGATCCCAACGCACGGACACTGCTCGGCATAGTTTTCGATCAGACAAATCGCTCTAATGAAGCCGAAAGTGAATTTCAGGCTGTTTTACATGACAATCCTAAATTTGTCGCGGCTCTGGCGAATTTGGGCGCGTTGCTTGTCCGAACCAATCGCGAGGACGAGGCAATCAAAATCCTTGAACAAGTCTTGCAGCTACAGCCAAATCATCCTTCGGCAGTTTTTAATTTAGCCGCAATTTATTCTGAGCGCGGCGAATTTAAGAAAGCGCTGCCCCTGCTCGAAAAATCAGCTGGCCTCACGCCGACCAGTAGAATCCCTAAATCTCAGGATCTGCCGCTTTTGCTGGCTTTGGCGAAAAGTTATGCGGCGGAAAACAAGATTAGTGAGCTTGGTAAAATCAGCGATTATATTGATAAGCTTAGCGGTGAAGACGCGCGCGTCAATTTTACGCTCGGTTTAGCGCTGGCGCAGGCAAATCAGTACGAACGCGCTGCCGCTCTTTTTGAAAAAGTTAACAAGCTGCGCCCTGAGACGCTCGAAGTGCTTTACAATCTGGGTGTAGCGTATTATAACAGCGGTAAATCGAATGAAGCCAGAACCGTTTTTCAGCAGGCCGTGAATCTTGATGCAACCAAACCGGAATTATTCTATCGTCTGGGTTTGCTCGCTTCCGACCGTAATGAAACGGAAAACGCGGTTGGCTTATGGCTCAAAGCGCTTGAGTTAAATCCAAACCTGGCCGAGCCGAATTTTTTAATCGGCGAAGAATTAAGAAGACGCAAGAATTTAAAGGATGCCCTGCCATTCTATGAAAAGGCCGCCAATATCGCCCCCGGAAACGTGCTTTACCAGTTGCGGGTTGGCGTGACATATTTCCGTCTTCAGCGTTACGAAAACGCGCAAACGGTTTTTGACAATGAACTTAAAAAACATCCAAATGACTTTAGATTTAACTTTCTGAAAGGCTATTTGGCTCGCGCACAAGGGCTCTATGATGCGGCCACTGCTGCTTTTGAGAAGGCCGATAAAATCTCACCAAATAATCCGGACATTTATGCAAGTCTTGGTTTCATCGCTTTTCAGCGCGGTGAAAATCAGACAGCTGAGAAAAATTTGCGCAAGGCAATTCAGCTTGATCCTAAAAACTTTCCGGCTCATTACGATTTGGGACGAGTCCTGGTTAGACAAAATCGTTTCGCCGAGGCCTTACCGATTCTCGAGCGCGGCGCAACGCTTAATAAAAGCGATCCGAGCATTCGTTACCAGCTTTTTCAGATTTATTCGCGCCTTAAACAAAAGGACAATGCAGATGCCGCATTTGCAGAATTCAAACGGCTTGAGAAAGAAGTCAACGGTCGCGAACAAACAAATGATGATCAGCGCGGTTTACCGGGAACCTTCGAAAATACCAAACCCAACTAAAATATGATGAGAAAGTTTCTTTTAACCGGATGCGCGTTGATTCTGCTTGCCTTGCCTGCTTTAGCACAAAATGCTCCGAGCGTTTTGAAAGTTGAGCCGCCGTCGTGGTGGGCAAATCACACGGTCAATCCGGTGCGCGTTCTGGTGCGCGGCGAGAATTTAAATGGAGCTGCAGTTCGCGCCGCAGCAAATGGAATCAAGGCAGGCAACGTTCGCGTTAATTCGCGCGGTGATTATTTGTTTGTTGACGTCAGCATTTCGCCGAATTTAAAGCCCGGAAGTTACCCGCTTGAAATCACGACGGCGAACGGTAAAACATCCGTTCCTTTTGAGATTCTCGCTCCGCTCGATGCCAAAACGCATTTTCAGGGCATTACCAGCGACGACGTTATTTATTTGATCATGCCCGACCGTTTTGCGGACGGCGATCCCTCAAACGACAATCCGGCCAATTCTCCGAAAATAGCTAATGACCGCAACAACCCGCGCGCGTGGCACGGCGGCGATTTTCGCGGGATTAAAAATCATCTCGATTATCTAAAAGAATTGGGCGTTACGGCGATTTGGCTGACGCCCTGGTATGACAATTCCAATGCAGTGACAAATTGCCCGCACCCTTGGTGTCCGGCGACGAGTTATCATGGTTATGGCGCGATTGATTATTACGGAGTGGAAGACCATTTTGGAACTTTTAACGATTTACGCGATTTAATCGAATCCGCCCATAAAGTCGGGATCAAAGTTATCCAAGACCAGGTGGCAAATCACGTTAGTGTTGAGCATCCATGGTCTAAAAGCGCGCCGCTTGCTGATTGGTTCAGCCCGTTTGCGCAAAACACTTTCAACAATTCTGTTTTGCTTTCGCCAAACGCTTCACAGGCTGAACGCGACAATCTGCTGCACGGCTGGTTCAACGAATCTCTGCCCGACATGAATCAGGACGAACCGGAAGTAGCCAGATACGAAATTCAAAACGCGCTCTGGTGGGTTGGCGCGACCGGAATTGACGGCATTCGCGAGGATACGATTCAATACATGCCCCGAAAGTTTATCCGTGATTGGTCAACCGCGATTTTAAAGCAGTATCCCCGGTTTTACATGGTCGGCGAAGTATTTGAAACCGATTCGGCGCAAACCGCTTTTTTCCAGGGCGGCAAAACCGGCTGGGACGGCGTTGACACAAAACTGCCGTCTGACTTTGATTTCAACTTATGGCGAACTTCGTTTGACGTTTTTTCGGGTAAAAAACCGATGCGGGCGCTGAGAGACGTTTTGAAATACGACGGGCTTTACCCAAACGTTAATAACATCACGACGATTTCCGGCAACCATGACACGGACAGATTTATGAGTTTGGAAGGCGCGACGACTGAAGGCGCGATGCTCCATCTCGCGTTTTTATTAAGTGTGCGCGGGATTCCGCAAATTTATTACGGCGAAGAACTCGGAATGCTCGGCGACCATGACCCCGATAACCGCCGCGATTTTCCGGGCGGCTGGATTTCGGATACACGCAGCGCTTTTACAAAAGAAGGCAGAACACCGGAAGAACAAAAAATGTTTGAATGGACGCGAGATTGGATTTATCTGCGACGAAAATCAAACGCTTTGAAGATTGGAAAAACAATTGACCGTTTTTACGACAATGAAGTTTATGTAATGCAAAGAGGAGATTTCACAGGACGGTTTTTACTTGCTTTTAATATAAGTAAAAATGAGCGTAATGTTTCTTTTAACATTGAAAAGCGTTTTGATGGCGAAATAATAGACATAATTATTGGTAAAGAGGGGAAGACAAATTTTAGCAATTCAAAAGTTACAATTACACTGCCACCCAAAAGCGCGACAGCATATAAGATTTTAACGAAGCACCAATTGCAGACGGATTAATCTTTTCCGCTTTTTTAATTTATGATATTCCGTAATCAAGTTGCATTTCGTAAGTTGCGCTAAAGAGTTAAGATTATAAATTTAGAAAAGCAAATGCTATGAACGTTTCACCGGAAATACAGCCGCAAAACTTACAAGTTCCGCCAAAGGTCGAGCCTGCAAAACGTTTATTGGAATTAGACAAAACAGACGCGATTATTTATCCCGAATCGCATGATGACGACATGGGCGAAACGACGATTCATTACGATTTCATTTCCAATTTATTCAACAGCTTGCGGCTCTTTTTCAATCAGCGTACGGAGGTTTTGATTGCGGCAAATCTTAATCTTTATTATGAGAAAGGTTTTCCGCAAAACTATTACACGCCAGATTTAATGGTTTGTTTTGGAGTTGAAAATCGTCCTCGCAATGTTTTTAAGTTGTGGGAAGAAAAGCAGTTTCCGCAAGTGATTTTTGAAGTTGCGTCAGAACGAACATGGCGCAACGATATTTCAGAAAAACATGAATTTTACGAAGAATTTAAAATTGAAGAATATTATTTAATTGATACGGGAGATTATCTGCCATTGCCGCTGATTGCTTACCGTCGCGAAGACGAACGTTTGAAACGTCTGCGTTTGGAGGCAGATCGTGCTTTGTCGCCGAGGCTTGGACTTGAAATTGTTCACGCTGGGACTGAAATAAAATTGTTTAATCCGAATAAACAAGAATATTTGCCAACTTTGGCAGAAGCCTCAGCCAAAGCAAATGCGGCGCAGTCAGAAATTGAAAGATTAAAAGCGGAACTGGCGAGATTAAAGGGCGAGAAATAATTTATGGATTTTCCGAGAGCGAGTGGTATTTTACTGCATCCGACTTCCCTGCCGGGGCGTTTTGGAATCGGCGATTTTGGTGACGAAGCTTATAAATTTGTTGATTTTTTGGTGAACGGCGGGCAAACTTACTGGCAGGTTTTGCCGCTCGGCCAAACCGGATACGGCGATTCGCCTTATCAATGTTTTTCGGCTTTTGCCGGAAATTTGCTGCTGATTTCACCCGAAAAAATTGTCGAAGATGGTTTTTTGAGTGCGGACGATTTGCGCGACGCCCCCCGTTTTGCCGACGACAAAGTTGATTTCGGCGGCGTTCTCGAATACAAGACCGGGTTGCTTAAAAAAGCTTTTGCCAAATTTAAAGAGACGACCGATCACCAGATCATCAACTTGTTTCATACTTTTTGCGGATTTAATGCAGCCTGGCTCGAAGACTACACGCTTTATCGAGCAATTAAATTTGCTAACAACCAGGTTTCGTGGCAGGACTGGGACGCCGGACTCAAACTGCGTGAGCCGAACGCGATTGCCGAAGCCCGGAAAACACTTGACGACGAAATTTTCGCCCAAAAGTTTTACCAGTTTTTGTTTTTCAAACAATGGGAAGCGGTTAAGTCTTACGCCAACGAAAAGGGTCTTAAAATAATCGGCGACGTACCAATTTTTATCGCGCTTGATTCGTGCGATGTCTGGTGCGCCCCCGAACAGTTCAAACTCAATGAAGACGGCTCTCCCGCCGTCGTCGCCGGAGTTCCGCCCGATTACTTTAGTCAAACCGGACAACTGTGGGGCAATCCGATCTACAACTGGGAAACGATGCGTGGCGAAGGTTTCCGATGGTGGATTGAACGCGTGCGGTTTACTCTGAGGACGGTTGACATTGTCAGGATTGATCATTTTCGCGGTTTTGCCGCGAGTTGGGAAGTTCCGGGCGGAGACAAAACAGCGGAACGTGGCAGTTGGGTTAACGTGCCGGGCAAAGAATTGTTCGGCACTCTGCGCCATGCGCTTGGCGATTTGCCGATTTTAGCCGAAGATTTGGGCGTGATTACGCCCGATGTCGAAGAATTGCGCGATTCCTTCGGTTTTCCGGGAATGCGAATTTTGCAGTTTGCTTGGGGCGGAGATTCGCACAATCTTGATCTGCCGCATAATTATATTAAAAACAGCTGCGTTTATACCGGAACGCATGACAACGATACGACCGTTGGTTGGTTTAAATCCGAAGCCGGAGAGGGTTCCACGCGCGCGCCCGAGCAAATCGAAAAAGAACGCCAATTTTGTCTCGCTTATCTCAACACTACGGGTGCGGAAATTCATTGGGATTTTATTCGCGCGGTTCTCTCAAGCGTCGCCAACACGGCGATTGTGCCGATGCAGGATTTGCTCGGGCTCGGCAACGAAGCCCGAATGAATCTGCCGGCGTCAAATTCCGGCAACTGGCAATGGCGCTGCAAGATTGATGATTTCAAAAATGAAATTGCAGAAAGATTAAACAAGCTGACCGAAATGTACGGTCGCGGGAAGTAATGGCGAAAGATGCAATTCATGATGCGGTTAAAAATGCTCTGATAAAGGATGGCTGGACGATTACCAGCGAGCATTTTGAACTTAAATTTGAGGAGCGCAGACTTTATGCAGACTTAGCGGCAGAACGTTCATTGGCAGCGGAAAGAGGCGACAAGAAAATCGTCGTTGAGGTTAAAACTTTTGCTGGGGCTTCCCTCATGAACGAGCTTGAAAATGCTGTCGGGCAATACAATGTTCATCTAACATTTTTAGAAATTCTTGAACCGGAACGAAGGCTGTTTTTAGCAATTACGGATACAATTTTTTACAACTTCTTTCAAGAAAAAGCTGTTCAATTAATTATCAATCGTTTTGAAGTTTCTCTGCTAATTGTTGACATTGAAAAAGAGGAGGTTGTGCAATGGATAAATTAAGCGAGTACCGGCAATATATAAAACAATTCCTGCAAGAATATATAGAGATAACCAATGAACAAAAAATACACGAGGTTGATGATTTTTTGGTTATTGACGAGGTAGATGATAATTATTTTTGGATGACTTGGGGATGGGACGGCAAAAAGCGAATCAAAGCAATTCAAGTTTTTGTTCGGATTAAGGATGACAAGATTTGGGTTGAGGAGGATTGGACGGAAGCTGGAATTGCCAACAGTTTAGCAGAAAAAGGAGTCCCGAAAGAAAACATAGTTCTTGGTTTTCAACCACCTGAAATGCGTCAATACACGGATTTTGCAGTTGCTTGAAACCGTCGCTAACAACTAATTTACTCTTAAAAGCTTTGATGTTCAGAAACTTTAAAAATTGGGTTGTAGCTTTTTGCTTAACAGTTGGAATAGCGTCAAGCGGATGTCAGCAAGTCACAAGCTTTACCAGACCGACTGTGACGCCTGCGAGTTTGCGCGATGTTCCGGCGCAGCGCCTCGGGTTTCGTTTCGAGCCGGATATTCTTCCGCTCCCCGATGCTGATTCCGCCGGACAATCGCAGCCGGAAAAACTAACGGCGATTCAGGCGGATTTCGATCAGCATCGAGGTCAGGATGCGCTCGAACGAACTGTTTCTTCGCCGGACAAACAGCGCGTTCTGGCAGTTTATCAGAGCGTGGCCGACGAAAAAGGCGAATATCGGCTGGATATTTATGAGGCGAGCGGAAAGCTGATTCGCAAAATCACCCCGGAAAATCTGGCTCTCGTGTTTCCCGATTCAATTGTCTGGTCGCCGGACGGCAGCAATTTCGCTTTTGCCGGTTCGCGTCGTCAAAACTCGCCGGCCAATCAGGAAATTATTCAGGAAGCGCCGCGCCCCCCAGATTTAGACAATGAAAACTCAGCGGTTAACGCCAACACATCAAATCAGAACGCTGATGTTAATTCAAATTCCGCGCCCCTTAGTTCGCCGTCGCCTACCGTTGTTCCGCCGACAACAGTGCTGACGTTCCGAACAGAGCAAATTTATCTGGCTAATCGCGAGGGCGGCGAACTGAAACCGCTGACGCAAACCGACGGCTTGATTTACTATTATTTCACCTGGTCGCCGGACGGGACGCAGCTGGCGGCGCTCGCCTGTAAGGAAAATGAATGGCAAGCACTGCAAAAGCGCGCCGAACAGAAGGGCGAAGCTTTCAAACCATACGGCAGACCGCGCATTTTAGAGAAAAACGGGCGCGAGCGCCGATTGGACGACGCGCTGACCGCAGTTTATCCGGTTTGGTCGCCGGATTCGTCAAAAGTGGCGACGGCTTTTGATAAACAAGTCAGGATTTACGATGCGATTGGCAACAGCCCGACCGCTGCTTCGATCCCGCTTCAAGTTCAGCTTCTAATCGCTTCAAAAATTTGCGACGACCGGGTTGCGGCTAATCAATCCTGCGTCAACACTGCGTCCGGCGAAACAAATACAAACAGTTCCGCGAACTTGCCGACGACCGAGCCGACAACCTTTGTTCCAATTATTTTGCTCCGCTGGACGGAAGACAAAACGCTCTATCTGCAAACCGGATTTATCAAAGAATTTACGCAGGGCGAACCCGTTCGCGGTTACCTGCGCTGGCATCGCCTGAGCTTTAGCCCGCAGGCAGTAACTCTCAAATAAAATTATGGAATTTCACACAGTTTCAGAAATACTCGCAGCAATTGACGATACACGGTCAAAATTAGTCAGCAAGGTTGTCGTTTTGACCGACGACCACGCGAATTTTCAATCAGCGCCCGAAAAATGGTCGGCTGCTTATTTAGTTGAGCATTTAGCGAAAACTGAAGAAAGTTTGTTGAGGGTAATCGAGAAGCTGTTGGCCAAAGCCGAAGCCGAAAACATTCCGGCAACCGGCAGAATCGAGCCGCCGGTATCGTTTCCGGAGCATGTGGTAAAGGCAAGCGGGCAAAAATTTACTGCGCCTGAATTCATTAAGCCCGAAGGAACAACATCAGTCAGCGAATCTTTGGCGCGATTGGAAAAATCCCGCCTCGCCTTGAGAGATTTGCAGCCGCGTCTGGAAAAAGTAGATTCTTCTAACGCCGTGTATCCGCATCCCGCTTTCGGGCCTTTGAATTTATATCAATGGCTGGCGTTTATCGGTTTGCACGAGGGACGGCATTTACGACAAATTGCAGATAATTTGGATGCTTTGCCGAAAAACTAATCGCCGTGCTAAAATCCAAAATTCACGCGCCCCTGTAGCTCAACGGTTAGAGCAGCAGACTTGATATTTGAAAAATCTAAGTGGAAAAGCTGGGATTATGGGCTTCAGCATGACAGTTTAAGCAGAGAAGCTGGCACTTTTTAACTTCTTCCAAAAGTTTTTCTGATGATGTATTTGAGCATTTGCGTAAATCAACAGGGAAATTCTTGGTGGCCGGATTTAGATGATGGAAGGCGAGTGCGGCATGATTTTTGTCGTAACCGCAAATTTCGCATTTTCCTCCCTTTTGTTTGATAAGCTGTTTTCTTCTTTGTCTTCCTCTTTCTTGCTGAGAGATATAATTTTGATATTTGTTATTTGTTGATAAATTTTTGCAGGTAAGACTACAAAAAACAGTCTGCCTGCCAATTAAATTTCCTTTGCAAATTGAACATTTCTTTTCCATATGATTTTGCTAAAACGGGTTGCTAACACACCACACTGCAAGAGACGGCTTTCAGGTATGTTAGTAGAACTTGTCAAATTCGGGGAATCCTAAACTGCTCTCGTGAGCAGCAAGGCGATCCCGAGCCAAGCCTTGTTTAAATGAGGAAGGTGTAGAGACTCGACGGCAAGCGCATAAAGCGAAGAGAGAGTCCAGACCACAAACCGGAAACGGGCGGCGAAAGCCGTAGCGGGTATGCATAATCTGTTGGTTGCAGGTTCGAATCCTGCCGGGGGCATATAATTACGAAAGGCTTGCTGTTTATAATCTTACAATAAACAGCAAGCCTTTATTTTGCTCTCCACTAAAATTGGCCGCAGTTATTAATCATGGCTTAAAAGGCCGATGAATAGACGATGATAACGAAAAAGAGTTAGTAAACTAAGACTTTAGAGTGGTTATCTGAGCAGTCAAAATACACTGATATTTAATTATTAAAATTGTCTGGCATGAGGTTTGCCCTAAGTGCACTAGATAGCCGCCTTACCCGGCTATCTATGATAAATCACTTGTATTTTACTATTAAAAATGTCAATTGCTCGGCTCTTTTCCAAATAAGTAATGTCGTCAAGTTGACACTAAACCAAATGAGAAGATACCTCACCAAACCTCATATGTTTAATGAAAATAATGCACGAAGAGCCGACATCAATTCCGGCTTTGTCCTCGACCACGAGACTAGCGATCATTTTGAATTGATTTTACCCGAGCCAGTCTCAACAATGGATGAACCGTTTGATGCAACAGATTTTGAATCAGACGATTTCTTTATGGAATTAGAATTTGAATTTGACGAATAAAACCCTTCTCTTTCGAACTTCCTAATTCAATCTCAGGCAAGCATGTAAGCCTGAGCCCGCAAACATTCTCCGTCCTTTTAACCCACCCCGCTCTCAAAAGGAGCGGTTCTTTTTATTCCGCCGAACAAACTTCTTTGCTCGGCGTATAACTGATTGCTTGTAAATTCTCTACTCCAGCCGCTTTCGCGCAAAGAAAGCGGCTTTTTTTCTGTCAGCGCGGAATTTCGTTTTGAGCAAAATATATTTGTCACAAACAAATGAGAGGCGGTGTTTTTAAAAGTAGAAACAACAAAACCAAATTGCAAAGGGAAGTTTTCATGCAAAGTTCAAAGCCGGAATTTACTTTCAAACCGCGCCAACCACAGTTCAAAGCCAAAATCATTCTGCTCGCGAGTTTATTCGTTTTGTTTTCGCTGGCGGCAATTCCCGCCCGGTTTGCGGGCGAAGGCAACGGCACTGTCATAGCGCAAACCGCCTTGACCGGTCAGTGGACTGCCAAAGTTTACGATGGCGCGCCGAAGAAAGACCGCGAAGACAATCAAGAATGGAATCAAACAAACGGCCGAGATTCAATCCAAATCAATCTCACTCGCCGCACCGGTAAAAGCGAAAACAATTTCGGTTCATCAATTCCATACGCAGATTTTGAAGGTCTGACGCGCGATGCGGCGCTCGGCACAAACCCTAATATTATTTTTCACCTGACGCGCGAAGCCGGCAAAATTGATTTCCAGGGCGCGTTTCAGGACGGCAGAGGAGCGGGTAATTTCACCTTTACGCCGAATCAAACTTTTGTCAGTGCCCTGCGCTCACGCGGATTCGCCGAAATGACTGAAGAGCAAATGTTTGCCGCGACGACTCTTAACGTCACGACCAAAGCGGTTGACGATCTGCGCAACGCCGGATTCAAACTAACGTTTGATGATGTTTTTAAAGCCGTGATTTTTAAAATCACGCCGGAATTTATCGCCGAAATGAATTCAATCGGGTTTAAAAACCTCGGAATGGAGGATTTAGTCAAGGCTCGCATTTTCAAAATCACGCCGGAGTTTTCACGCGAAGTCGCTTCTCTCGGTTTCCGCGATCAACCGATGGAATCTCTGGTTAAAATGCGAATCTTCAAAATTACGCCCGATTTTATTCGCGAAACTCGCGGCGCTGGTTTTGAGAATCTGGGCATTGAAGAATTGGTAAAATTCAAGATTTTCAACGTTGACGCCGATTTTATTCAACGCGTCAGGGCAAACGGCTACACGGGAAGCGATCCCGAAGAATTCGTCCGATTGAAAATTCACGGATTAGACAAATAATCTTGTGTTAGAAAAGGCGGTCTTTCATTTTGAAAGACCGCCTTTTTCGTTTTTACCAATCAGCTAGATACTACAAGCTGGCCGTAGTTTTTGCTTTTGATTGACAGCATGAACCGTTGTTGCAACAAGCCGAACCGCCGCCCGCACAGCAATTTTTTTTATCGCTTGCGACTTGAGAAGTTTTCGCGTCTTGACTCGCGTCTTCGACCGGAACGCCCGCTAAACCTGATTTTTCAGTGGACTGTTTCTTCATCGGGCAAGTGCCGTCATCCGCGCCGCAGCATGAACCACCCATTTTACAAGCCCCGTCTTTGCAGCACGAAGCATCAGAGCAGCACGAAGCCGCCGCAGTTTGGGCAACGGTTTTCGTGGTCAAGCGACTAAAGGCGAAAACCGTCATCGCCAAACTCAATACAAGTGCCATCGCAATGGCAAGAACTCTAAAGTTTTTCATTTTGTTTCCTTTCAAATTTAGAACTGTTTTCAGTTGTGCCGACAAAACGCCGGAGGCGTTTGCCGACTCTTTCTAAAAAAACTTGAAAACAATTTTCTAAATCAGAAAAACGCAGTTACGAAGATATATCTGGCTGAGGGTTCGCGGGACGGTTCGGAAGTTTTTTTGAAAAGCGCTTTTTTGCTGTTCATTTGCCGAAAAATTAAATTTAACCGGCGAACTTGAAATAAAAACAGGAGCTTCGCTGTGACGCGTTGTTCTCCCAGCACTGGACAATAGATTCATCAACGGACAGCATTCAAGACGCGGCGTGTTTTGCGTCGGCGGAACAAACGAACTGGAATTTGCGACGGAATTTTCGCCAGTGCGTTCCGCCGCTTGTTTGCGCATCGGGCAGGAATCGTTTGTTTGAACCGAATTGCTCGCTTCCTGCTTGGCGGTCGCCAAAACCGTCATTTCCGCTGGACAACACGAAACTGCACAGATCACGCCACTCATCCAAAAACACAGGACGAGAGCAATGAATTGCCAGACGGTTTTGTATTGTGGTTTAGCGGAGAAATTAATCATTTACTTTCAAGACTAACTTAAATCCAAAATTTCGTCTAATTAAATATCAGCTAAACGTTAAAGCGAAAATCTACGATGTCGCCTTCCTGCATCACGTATTCTTTGCCTTCGAGCCGGGTTAAGCCTTTTTCGCGCGCGGCGGAGCGCGAGCCTGTACGGATTAAATCGTCGTAGCCGACAATCTCAGCCCGGATAAATCCGCGTTCGATGTCCGAGTGGATTTCTCCGGCAGCGTTCGGAGCTTTGGTTCCAATCGGAATCGTCCAGGCGCGGACTTCGATTTCGCCCGCCGTCAGAAACGACATCAGCCCGAGCAGGCGATAAGCGGATTTGATCAAACGGTCAACGCCGCTCGATGCGACTCCAACATCTTTTAAAAATTCGGCGCGTTCCTCCGGCGCTAGTTCGCCCAGTTCTTCTTCGAGTTTGGCGCAAATGACGACAGTTTCGGCGTTTTCCGCGCGGGCAAATTCCTCGACGGCGCGAACGTGCGGATTTTCCTGCGGATTGGCCAAACTGTTTTCGTCAACATTAGCGGCAAAAATCGTCGGTTTTGACGAAAGCAGGAAAAACTGTTTGACGAGGGCGCGTTCGTCGTCGGTAAAATTAACGCTTCTTGCGGGGCGGCCTTCTTCTAAAACGGGCTGAATCTTTTCCAGCACGTCAAGCTCCGCTTTGGCTTCTTTGTTTCCGGCTTTGGCGGCGCGCTGCGCTTTGTCGCGGCGTTTTTCAACACTCGTTAAATCGGCCAAAACCAGTTCGAGCTGAATGGTTTCAATATCGCGCAAAGGGTTGACCGAGCCTTCAACGTGAACAATATTTTCGTCTTCAAAACACCGGACGACCTGGAGAATAGTGTCGGTTTCGCGAATCGTGGCGAGAAACTGGTTGCCCAAACCTTCGCCTTTTGACGCGCCGCGCACGAGTCCGGCAATATCAACAAACTCAATTGTCGCCGGCACGATTTTCCGCGCCTTGACCAGATCGGACAAAATCTGCAGCCGCTCGTCCGGGACGGGCACGACACCGATGTTCGGTTCAATGGTGGCAAACGGATAATTGGCGGCAAGCGCAGCTTGCTGGGCGGTGAGGGCGTTAAAAAGCGTGGATTTGCCGACGTTTGGCAAGCCGACGATACCGGCACGAAGCATAATTTCTTTGTTCCTATCAACTCTCTCTGTAATAAATTCTCGCTGGGGGGCGAAACCTACTTTTTTACACTACCGCTGCGTTTTATTCAAACTAACTCACTGTTCTTAGGTTATCGGTTTGTCTCTCCGAGACTTTTTGTGGCTTAATTCTGAATTGAATTTATCATATTCTAATTGCTTTAATCATTTATGCTGTTTGCGTTCGGTTTACTGCTTTTAATTTCGGCCAGCGGTTTTGTAATTACATATTTTTACGATTCAAACGCTCCGTTTTTCACGCGGCTCTGCGCCGGAATCGTCATCGGGCAGGTTTTATTCGCGCTCGCCGGTTTCGCGCTTGGCTGCGGGGTTGGAATGTCTCCGGGCATCGCCGTTTTGAGCGCGTTAGCCTCGGCCGTGCCGCTGCTTTTGCTGGTCTCGCGCCAGGAAATTAAAAATTCGGCGCAAGCAGATTTTGAATTATTTTTAGACAACATCAAAAATTTTGCTAAGCGCCCCGTGCCGGAACAACTTGTCTTTGCGGCAATTTACACGGCTTTAATGATTTTGCTCTGGCTGTTTTTTGAACGAGCGATGCTCAGCATGGACGGCGGCATCGGAACGGGTTCGTCGCACAACGTCGGCGATATTTCGTTTCATTTGCAGGCAATTTACGGCTTTCTCGACGGGCAGAATTTTCCGCCGCAAAATCCCTCTTTTGCCGGAGCGAAATTTACTTACCCGTTTATGGCCGATTTGATTGCGGCGATGCTCGCTCTGACGGGAGCGAAAATCAGTCAGGCGATGTTCTGGCAAAACATATTTCTGGTAATCGCGCTCGTTGGTTTGATGTCTCGTTTTACTTTCAAACTGACAAGCAATAAATTTGCTGCTCAAATCGCGCCGCTGATTTTATTGTTTAGCGGCGGGCTCGGATTTTTGCTCTTTTTTAGCGACGCCATGAAAGGCGAAACCGGCATTTTCAACCTGTTGATGAAAATGCCGGACAATTACACGATTCGCAGCGAAGGCGGCTGGCGTTGGGGAAATACGCTGACCGTGCTTTTTATGACGCAGCGCAGCCTGCTGCTCGGAATGCCGCTCGCTCTGATAATTCTGACAAGAATCTGGGATTTCTTTTCCGAAGAAACTGAAAATCTCAGCCTTCCAAAAAACTTTGCCGACGTTTCTTCTTTTTTTCCGATTTTTATTATCGGGCTGATGGCCGGAACTCTGCCGCTCGTCCACGCACACAGCTTTGCGGTGGTGATGGGTATGTCGCTCTGTCTGGCTTTGATGAGCCTCAAAAAAATTGGTGAGTGGGCGACGTTTTTTGTGGCGGCCGCTGTTATTTCGCTTCCCGAACTGTTCTGGGCAATGCGCAACAGCGCGTCGAAACCCGGAAATTTTGTTGACTGGCAATTTGGCTGGGACAGCAATAACGCTGATGTCACCTTTTTCTGGCTCAAAAACACCGGCTTTTTTATTCCCCTGCTGCTTGCCGCCCTCGTCTTTCTAATAATCCAAAGCCCAAAGTCCAAAGTCCAAAGTTCGAATGACGAAAACAATCATCTGCCGCCTGATGCTCGTCACTTATCCCTTGTCCTATTCTGGCTGCCTTTCGCACTGTGTTTTGTTGTCCCGAACGTTTTACGACTCGCACCCTGGATCTGGGACAACATCAAAGTTTTAATTTACTGGTTTACGGTTTCCGTGCCGCTCGTCGCATGGCTGCTGGCGCAAATCTGGCAGCGCGGCAAAATCGAAAAGGCGGTTGTCATCGTGCTGCTCATCGGGTTAACGCTTTCGGGCTGGCTCGATGTCTGGCGGATTGCTTCAGGACAAATTGAGTATCAGGTTTTTAACCGCGATGTGGTTGATCTGGCGCGTCAAGCCCGCCAAAAGCTGCCGACGGACGCGATTGTTTTAAGCGCGCCGGTTTACGATTCGCCTGCCGCTTTGATGGGCAGACGCTGGTTTTTGGGTTACACGGCCCATGTCTGGTCGCACGGAATTGATCCGGGAGAGCGGGAAATGACGGTGCAAAAAATCTACTTTGGCGATTCGGATGCCGACAAATTGCTGCGCGAAAACAACATCGCTTACATTGTTCTCAGTCCGCAGGAAGCCAGATACACTGGTGTCAACGAAAACTTTTTACGTCGCTTTCCGGTTGTTGCCGAAGCAGGCGAATATCGTCTGTTGCAAGTAAAATAAAATGGCGAAAAAATCAAAAAAAACATTTGCAGAATTGCGGGATGAGATATTAACGAATGAACCGCCCGAACCGTTTCCAGAAAATGTGCGGGAAACGCTGCCGGAGAGAATACCGGAAAAACCAGCGGAGCAATCAACCGTCCCCGATTCGTTTTTTGATTCACCATTCTTCTGGCGTGTCGGAGCGACGTTCGTATTGTTTATTGCCGCTCTTTTGCGGTTTTATGATTTGTCGCTCAAACCGTTTCATCACGACGAAGGCGTCAACGGTTTTTTTCTGGTAACTCTAGTCCGCAACGGCGTTTATCATTACGATCCGCAAAATTATCATGGGCCGACGCTTTATTTTTTGGCGCAAGCCTCCAGCTATTTGTTCGGTCTGAATGATTTCGGAGTGCGTTTTGTGCCGGCAATCTTCGGCATTTTGTGCGTCGGCGGCATTCTCTCTTTGCGCCGCTATCTGGGCAGCACGGGCGCGCTCGTGGCCGGAATGTTAATCGCTCTGTCGCCCGGCATGGTTTTTATTTCGCGCTATTTCATTCACGAAATGCTGTTCGTTTTCTTTACGTTCGGCGTCCCTCTCGCCGTTATTAAATTTATCGAACGCTCCCGCGCGGGGAATGTTGCGGCCGGCATCATGGCGGTTTTGCTGATGGTTTGCCTGCTGCCCGGAACGCTCAATTTTGCTAATCAGATCGGCGGTCAAGATATTGAAATCAGAAACATCGCCCGGCTCGGTTTCTTTATGATCGAAGCCGGAATCGTCTTTCTGTTGATGCGGTCACTGCTCAATTGGGAAAACGGCAGACCGATTTATTTGCTGCTGGCAGCTGCATCTGCCGCGCTCACTTTTGCGAGCAAAGAGACGGCTTTTATCTCGTTCGGCGTGATGCTGATTGCGATTGTCTGCATCATTATTTGGCTCAAGATTTGGCAGCCGGATAAAAAACCGACCTGGAGCGAGCCGGTCGAGCTTGGATTTAAAAATTTCCGGCAGTCTTTTGAGAGTTCCAACAGCGCGATTTTGATTTTCGGCTTGTGCGCGCTTGTTTTTGCCTACGTTGCCGCGCTCTTTTTCTCGTCATTTTTTACTTATTCCGAAGGCATTGACCGCGCTTTCGAAGCATACGCGCTGTGGGCTAAAACCGGTTCTAAGGATCATACTCAAAACGGTCTCTATGCCTACTTCAAATGGCTCTGGGCGATGGAAGCGCCGCTTTTATTTCTCGGCGCAATGGGGGCAATCATCGCTTTGACCAAGGCCAGACACCGCTTTGCGATGTTCGCGGCTTTGTGGGCCTGGGGATTATTTGCGGCCTACTCGCTGATTCCCTACAAAACGCCCTGGCTGGCCATCAATTTTATTTTGCCGCTCGCAATAATTGCGGGTTACGGCATTAACGAATTGGCGACTTCGCCCACAACCCTCAAGCGCGGCGCGGCCGTTCTGCTTTTGCTGGCTGCGTTTGGCTGGGCAGCTTACCAATCAATTGAGCTTAATTTTGAGAAATACGATGTTGACTCCGAAATATACGTTTACGCTCACTCAAAACGTGAAATGCTCAATCTAATTAGCGAAGTCAAACGCGTTGCTGAAATTTCCGGCAAAGGCAAAGATACCGGAATTATCATTGCTTCACCCGATTATTGGCCGCTCCCCTGGTATTTTAAAGATTATCCGAACGCGGGTTTTTACGGGCAGATTACGCCTTCGGAAACTGCGGAAATTGTTATCGGGTCGGTTGCTCAAGCTGCCGAACTTGATCGCGAATACGGCTCTCATTACGATTCTCTCGGCACTTACACCTTGCGTCCCGGAGTGGATTTAATGCTTTACGTTCGCAAAGATTTAACCAATAAAGTTGTCAATAAATAATTGCCTCTCTAACGAATTTCAGTTGAAGCATATAACTCAAACGACCATAAGCTGTCGCAATCAAGCGACAACATCGAATTCACGGTGACGGGCGGCGAGCAGCCGCCGACAGAGTAAGAGAATAGACCGCCGATAACGCAGATTCGGCAGATATTCGCAGATTTAATTAAAAATCCGTGCTCACCTGATAAATCCGTGTCATCGGCGGTCTATTTCTTTAATTGTTTTATTTTTGCCTGCGGAAAATGCGATAGCCCCATGAATCCAGTGCCAGAACCGGCAGAGCCGCAATCGGTTTTGGTTTAGCTTTGGCTTTGTCGTCGTCCGGCGGGAGCGGCGGAGCAATGTCGGGCGTGATTTCTTCAAATCCGACGCCGCCTTCGATTGTTCCGACAAACGGTTCGTTCGACATGTTGATGGCGACCAGAACTTCTTCTCCGCTCGTTCCATCGCGCCGGAGAAACGAAAGAATTCGCCGGTCATCGGAATTTTTGAGCCAGATTAAATCGCCGCGCCTCAATGCCGGAGATGACTTTCTCAGCGCAATCAGCGCACGATAAAAAAGCGGGAATTCAGGTCGGCGTTCGGCTATTCCCCACAAAATCGGCATTTTTTCAAACAGCGCGGGCGCGCCGGATTCCGTCGTGTCGCCGACTTCCATCCCGTTGTAAACGAGCGGTACGCCGTCGAGCGTGAAAACGAGCGCTTGCGCCGCGAGTGCCCCGCGTTCGCCAAATCTGGCAATCGCACGGCGTTCGTCATGATTATCGGAAAATCTCATACGGAGGGCATTTTTCGGGAACTTGGCACGATTTTCATTCCAAACGGTTTGGAGCACGCTGGCGGGTTTGGCGCCCTGCTCGACTTCGGTCAGAGCCGAATGAAAATCCCACGAATAATCCAGATCAAACGCTTTTGTGAGCAAGTCCGGCTGGTTCGCTTCGGCGAGCATCACGATGTTCGGTTTGATTTTTTCCAATTCCATTCTGGCATTTTCCCAGAAATCGGTCGGAACCGAACCGGCCACGTCGCAGCGAAAACCGTCTAAATCGTAATCTCGAAGCCAGGATTTGAGCATCTCGCTCATGTATTTACGCAGTTCCGGGTTGTCATAATTCAAATCCGCGACATCTGCCCAATCGGGCACGGGCGGAATAATGTTTCCGGCTTTGTCGTGCGTGTAAAACGCCGGATTTTTCATCATCACCGAATCCCAGGACGTATGATTTGCGACAATGTCAATAATTACCTTAATCTGCCGTTTGTGAGCTTCATTAATCAGTCGCTGCAAATCGGCTTTGGTTCCGTAATCCGGGTTGATCGCGTAATAATCTTTGACGGCATATGGCGAGCCGATTGTGCCTTTCGATTTCACGTGCCCGACGGGGTGAATCGGCATCAGCCACAAAATCGTCACGCCTAGCGTTTGCAGACGATCAAGATCAGCCGTAATCGAATTAAAATCTCCCTTGTTTGAATAGTTACGCGGAAAGATTTCGTAGATTACGCCGTCCTTCACCCAATCCTGACTTGAACGGGCGTTTTCTTTGGAAAAATCGCGCACGGTTGGCTGCTGCGCCGCGCTTAAAAACGACAGCGCCGAAATTAAAAGCGATGCGACAACACTTTTAGCCAAAATATTTTGCAGATATTTATAGTTCATAAAAGTAAATTACAGATTACCCAAGTTGTAAATCCTGGTGTTCGGATTGTAGGTTTTCCAATCAAACCAGTACTCTTTGAGAACCGAGATTTTAGTTAGTTGTTTTCCGGCCAATTCGCCGCTGACGGCTTTGCCCGTAAAATCCCAAACGCTGCCGGTTTCGGCGTCTGTCATTTCAAATTGGGAAACGTCCGGTCTAACGAAAAATTCGAGTGCCCGCCCGTCAACTGTTCTCTCAAACGCGCGCACCGATTTTTTGTCGTCGCCGAGCACAACGACAATCTCCCGGCCGCCGAGTTTATCAATAATCGGGCTTTGTTTTTCGAGCGCGGAGATCGGGTAAGCCTTTGTTTCACCGTTAACATTAATTCCGATAATAAGCGTGCGCGGCTCAAACGTGTTGTCCAGCTCCTGCGAGACGCGAACCGGCATTTTCCCGACCTTTTGTTCCCAATCCGCCGATTCGTATTCACCGGCCTGCAAAATTTTCGGGTCGGGACGCAGGACGCGCCCGTTCGGATTTTCACGTTTCCAGACCGCAAAAGTTAATTCGTCGTGTAAAATCGGTTTGAGTTTTGCGCCCTTGAGCGCCCCTTGGATGCATTCGCCCGAAACCTGCTGCCACCACGAGCCCGTCTCCTCGTCGCGCATAATAAAATTCTGGTTGTTAATTCCCGCCAGATGAAAATGAAGCTGCCGCCCGTTCACCATTGTTTCCCACACCAGACCGGTGTGACAGAGCGTTCAGTAAGTCGCCGCAACGGGAACGCCTCCAACGATGTCTCCAACTACGTGATGATACGCCATTTGCCTGATCGGATAGGCCGCCGATTCGCCGTTTATCTCGACCGTCATCAACATGTCGTCGTCATCAACGAAATCCGTCTGGTCAATTTTGGCGTAAGTCGAATTTGCCAGCGGGTTAAACATCCACTCAAAATGATTCTGACGCGCAAACCAGACGCAGCCCATCACGATAAAAAGCGGCACTATTAAAATCGCCTTGCTCCACCCGCGTTTCGAGTTTCGCCAAAGCCAAACCGTCATCCCGACCGTCAAAATAGCGGCCAGCTCCGTGACAACGGGCGACCAGCTTTTAAGCGCGAACGCAGTTGCTAAATCGCCCGGCGTTTGCGGCGAAAAAGGCTTGATCAGCCAGACCGGAACGAAAATAAATAAAAACGCTGTGACAACAACAGACAGTAGCGCAAGCCACAAAACAGTTTTACTGCGCATAATTAAATCCTTTTAATATTCGATACCGATCATAATGTTTGCGCTTCGGCTGGAAATCCGAAACTCGTGTTACAGATTTGTCAGAAACTAAAATGCAGTTTGTTTTGCATCGCTTTTCTTTCTTAATTTGGTGCAAAAATTGCTGCCGAACGCGCACCTAACGAAACACGCAGCGTGCCGTTGCTATTTACTAATTTTGCTTCGCCGTCTTTTCCAATTTTGTTAGTAAAAATCGTGCCTTTTTGAAAAATTTGTTTTAAATCAGCCGTGCTAAACTCAATCTCCGCCGGTTTCGCATCGTTGTTGATAACTACGATTACGCCTTGTTTATCGGTGTATCGAGCGTAAGCCATTTGCTGTTCGCCGTCGTATAAATCAAGCGTTTTGCCGCGTCTGAGCGGTTCAAGTTCTTTTCTGAGCGCACCGAGTTTTGCCAGGTAATTCCAAACATCGTTTTCTTGGGCAGTTCTGCCTGCTGCGGTAAAAGCGTTTTGTTTGTCGCCCGCGAAACCGCCGGGAAAATCTCGCCGGTTGTCCGGGTCGCCGCCGCCCGGCATCGCTAATTCATCGCCGTAATAGAGCAAGGGAGTTCCGCGCGAAGTCATAATCAGCGTTTGCGCGAGTTTTAAACCGTCGGTTGTCGCGCCCGGCTCGCTCATGAAACGCCCCATGTCATGCAATCCTAAAAAGGTCGTTAAAACTTCCGGGTGCGGGTACAGCCAGTCATGCGCAAACATTTGCGAGACTTCGCGAACGGGTTTGCCCTGCGCGAAGGCGCTGCGAATCGGATAAAACAAACCGTAATCGTAGAGCGTGTCTATTTTCGTATCAATTCCGTCGTGCCCAACGTGCCCGGCTTGAAAATATGCGAGCAGCGCCGGATCGCCATCGTACAATTCGCCCAGGACGTTAACGTTCGGATATTCGCGTTTAATCGCCGTCATCCATTGTTTCCAAAAGGAGCGCGGCACGTGCGGCAGCGTGTCCATTCTGATCGCGTCAAAACCGACCATGCCCATCCACCAGAGCGTGTTTTGGACGAGGTATTTTTCGACTTCCGGATCGTTTTGATTGAGATCTGGCAGAATATCAACAAACCAGCCGTCGAGGTTGCGCTGCTGCGTTTGAAACGTCGCGCGCGGGTTCATCGTCGTCCATTTTTGCCAGTTATTTGAGAGATGATTTTCAAGCGTCCCGTTAAACCAGGTCGGGGTAGGCGGATCATTAGCCCAGACGTGATACGGGCCGGTGTGATTGGCGACTTGATCTTGAATAACTTTTAAACCCTGGGCGTGCGCTTTTTCCACGAATTCGCGCAGTTTTGCCATGTCGCCCAAATGCTCTTCGACTGCGTAAAAATCCGTCGCGCCGTAACCGTGATAACCGGTCGAAGGCTGCTCCGCGCCGTTCTCGTCTTTGTAAACTTCTTTGAAATCGGGTTTGTCGTTATTGTCGTAAACCGGCGTTGTCCAAATGGCTGTCGCGCCGAGAGATTTGATGTAATCGAGATGATTGATCACGCCCTGTAGATCGCCGCCGTGGTAAAATCGGCCTTTCGCGCGGTCGTACAAACCCTTTGATTTTGCCGGATCGTTGTTTGACGCGTCGCCGTCCGAGAATCTGTCCGGCATCAGAAAATAAATCACATCATCCGGCGTAAAACCCTGATAATGATCTGCACGGGCAACAGGCGCGGAAATCTCGAAAGGCGCGTCAACGGTTCCGTTTGCCGTTTGAATTTTAATGCTGTATTTGCCCACCTGGGCGTTTTTGGAGATTGTCACGTCAGCAAATAAATAATGCCCGTTATCGCTCGTTTTGATGTTGGCGGCTTTTAAATTTTTTGAGTTTATCGAAACGCTCGCGCCTTTTAGATTTTCGCCGCGCATCATTACTCGCACTGGATTGATCGAATGATTCGCCCACCAATTCGGCGGTTCGACTTTGGAAACAATCGGTGACTGCGCGGCGGCAAACGAAATCGAAATCAGAAACGCGGCAGCTAAAGACGCTAGACGAAATATAATTTTCATAAATTTGAACTATTCAAATTGATTTTTCAATGCGTCGCCAATGGCGACAAAAACAAAAAAATTATTTTAACTCCGCCCCGAGCCAGCCTTGGTAAATCTGTTTCTGTGCATCGTTTGCATTTGGCAAAACCGTGAAACGATATTGTTCCGCCGCGTGTCCGCCGAGCGTCATTTCGATTTCGCGCAATCGGTCAAAACGAAACAGCGTCATTTTAACTTTGTCGCCGGGTTGATGGTCGGCCAGCCGGGCGTTCAAATCGTTTTGATTTGAGATTTTAAAACCGTCAATCGCTAAAACGAGGTCGCCCGTATTTAAGCCGCCGTCATAAGCGGGACTGCCCGCCGGAAGCTGTGAGATTGTCAGGAAATCGCCTTGCGGACGGAATTCCGCTCCAAGATAAGCCGCGTTGGACGCATTTGGAACTGATGTTTCCAGCCGCAGTCCGAAACCCGCAAAGATCGGGTTGTAATCAATCTCGTCATGTCCCCGAACATATTTGCGAAAGAAATCGTCGAGACTCGCGCCCGCCGCTGTTTCCGCCACTTTTTGAAAATCGGCGGGCGTATAATTCCGCCCTTTTTTATAAAAATCGTTGTAAAGCGAGCGCATCACATCATCTAAACTTTTTGCGCCGTTCGTTTTTTGGCGAATCGTTAAATCAAGCAGCATGTTAACGATTTCGCCTTTGTCGTAGTAAGAAATTTCGCGGTTGACAGTATTTTCATCCGGTCGGTAATTTTTGATCCAGGCGTCAAAACTGGCTTCTTCAAGACTGGTTTGAAAGCGTCCGGGCTGACGCAGGAGCGCGGCAATTCCCGCCGCACGCGTCTGCAAATATTCTTTGTCTGAAATAAATCCGGCGCGGCGCAGCAGCACATTTGAATAAAATTCCGTCCCGCCTTCGGCTACCCAAAGCAGTTTTGTGTAATTTTCATGTTCATAATCGAACGGGCCAAGCGCGTCGGGACGAATCCGTTTGACGTTCCAGGCGTGAAAAAATTCGTGCGCAACTAATCCTAAAAAACGGTTGTAACCGGCTCCGGCAAAAGCGAATCGGGGAAACTGAAGCGCGGTTGAATTCAGATGTTCGAGTCCGCCGCCGCCGCGCAAATTAACAATAAAAGTATAATTTTTGTACGGCAGCTCGCCGAAAATATCAGCCGCCGCCGAGACGATTTTTGGCACGTCCCGGCGTAGGCGCTCCGCGTCGTAATTGCCTTCGCCTTCGATTACCATGCGATGCGGAATTCCGCGCTCGGCAAAATCTATCTGAGTAAAATTGCCGACTTCAAACGGTGAATCGTACAAAACGTCGAAATTTTCCGCGCGAAATGTATTTGACTGGCCTTCGACGGCTGGCAAACCGGTGGCGATTTTCCAATTTTGAAACGGCACGACGCGCAGCAGTGAAGGAGTTTTCAGATTGTCTTTCGGAAACATTAATGTCGCCGCGTTGTTCCAAAACGCGTGCTCATCGTTAAGTTCGTTGGTGCGAACCGTTAATTCATTAGCGTAAACTTTGTAAGTAACAATGATTTGATTCGCCCCCTTGCTGTCAATGCGCCAATTGTTTTTGTTAGTTTTGTCCCAGACAAACGGATTTCCGCTCGCATCTTTGGCGGCAAAATCGAGGACGTGCCTGGCATACTCGCGTATCAAATATGAGCCGGGAGTCCAAACCGGCATTGAAATCTCGACAGTTGCCGAAGGTGTGTTTGAGTAGCTGAGACGCATTTCGACTTCGAGCAAATGCGTCCACGGCTTAGACATTGAAACTGTGTAACTAATTTCCGGAGCGGTTCGCTGAGATGAGGCAGCTGCGGTCGGCTGCGTTTGTGATTGCGGTTTGCTTTGCTGCGCTCTGGCGTCGTCGGTCAACGCTCCAAAAATGAACGTCAAACTTAAAATCGTTAGAGTTGTTTTAATTCGGCTGAATCTTAATTTCACTTAAATATTTGCTCCGCCCAAGTTTGTTTTAAATTCGATAAAATTTATTCGCCATCTTACTACACTTAACGATTTGTTACGAAAAACAAAATAAGGGTGAACACTTTGTTTTTTGCTCTCTTTATGTCAAAAATGTTTTATGCAAGATGAGTCTCTTTTAGAACCAAGCGGGAAAAGTAAATTCAGTTTTAGTTCACCCTTGGTCGTTATTTTCATCACGGTTTTTATTGATTTAATCGGTTTTGGAATCGTCATTCCGGTGCTGCCCTACTACGCGACGGGCAAAGCGTTTCTGGCGACGCCATTTGAGATCGGAATGCTGACGGCTTCATTTTCGGCGATGCAGTTTATTTTTTCGCCGATTCTCGGTCAGTTATCGGATCGTTACGGTCGCCGCCCGGTTTTGTTTTTCAGCATTCTCGGGACGAGTCTCGGTTTTTTGATTGTCGGCGTGGCCAACACTTTATTTTTGTTATTTTTAGGCCGGATTTTGGACGGCATCACGGGCGGCAATATTTCGACCGCGCAGGCTTATATTGCCGATGTCACGACGATAGAAAACCGTGCCAAAGGAATGGGTTTAATCGGCGCGGCTTTCGGGCTCGGCTTTGTTTTTGGTCCGGCAATCGGCGGAATTTTGAGCACAGTCGAATTTCACACCGCTTATTTCAATATCGAAGGCATCCAAACGCCTTTTCTTTTTGCCGCGCTGCTCGCTCTCGGAAATGCGATTCTGCTTTATTTTGTGCTGCCGGAAACGGTCAAGTTTGATCCAAACGCTGCGCATAAACCGATCAAAAGCCGCTTTACCCTGCTCCGCGAAGGATTTACCAATCCGCAGCTTTCCATTGTCATCGTGCTTTATTTTCTGGTGATCTTTGCGTTTTCAATGATGACGACTTCGTTTGCGCTCTACACGATGTACCGTTTCGGCTACGACGCCCGGCACAACGGATATTTGTTTGCTTTTATCGGCATTTTGGGCGTGGTCATGCAAGGCGGATTTTTTGGCCGACTGGCAAAAAAATTCGGCGAGCCGCTTTTGGTCGTCGCAGGTTCTTTCGTGATGGGAGTGGCGTTTATTTTTGTCCCGATTGTTTCGCCAAGCTACGGCGGTTTAGCCGGTTTGCTGGCGGGCGTCGCCGCGTTCGCGATTGGCAACTTTTTAGCCTCGCCGAGTTTGACGAGCTTGGGTTCAAAACTCTCGCCGTCCGACGCGCAAGGCGCTGGGCTCGGCGTTTTGCAATCGGCGGCAAGTCTGGCCAGAGCTTTAGGCCCGGCGCTCGCCGGAATTTTGCTTAACAGCGCGATTACGCCCGAAACGCTCGATGACGCCTCGCTCTACCGAACGTTTTGGACGGCTGCCGGAATTATGTTTAGCGCATTTCTACTGGCAATTTATTTTGTCAGGAAAAATGGTGAAAAGGCTTTGATTATTGAAAGGATTTGATGAAAGAACCTTTAAAATTCTGGAATTTTTTGAAAGCATCTGTGCCGATTCTTGTCGTTATCCTGCTATTAATTATATTTGGCTTTGCTTACGGTTGGAACTTTTCACCGAGTTTGCACCGGGACGAATACGAAGGCCGCATCGTTGATAAATCTCTTACTTTTAGCGAAACGCAGCTTGGTTCCGGCATCAGGAGACGATTGCTGATCGAAGATAAAAACGGAACGCAGTTTGAAGTTGCCGTCAAAGCTGATGTTTATGACCGCGCCCAAATCGGAATGCTGATAAAAAACGGCATCATCGAAAATTCCTTATCGAGTTCCCGTTAAACTCAAAGAAAGTTTGTTATTCACCAAAAGCGAGATTCGTTTCTAATTTGCCGTTGCCGTTTGTCGGAACAGGAACTCGGCGTTCGGACGCGTCGGCGTATTGAAGCTGGAAGAGCCGCCAATACAAGCCTTTTAAATTAAGCAATTCCTGATGCGTGCCGGTTTCGCGCAATTCGCCGTGATGCAAAACGATAATGCGGTCGGCGCGCTGAATCGTCGAGAGCCGGTGCGCGACGACAATCGAAGTTCTCGCCAGCATCACGCGGTCAACCGCCGTCTGAATAAGCTGCTCGGTTTCCGTGTCAATCGAACTGGTGGCCTCGTCCAAAACCAGAATCGCCGGATCAAACGCCAACGCTCTGGCAAACGAAATAAGCTGTTTTTGACCGACCGACAACCCTGCGCCGCGCTCTCTTAATTCGGCGTGATAACCTTCGGGCAGTTTTTTGATAAAATCCGAAGCGCGAACTTCTTCAGCCGCCCATTCGACTTTCTCGTCGGTAATTTTTTCGTTGCCGAGCCGGATGTTGCTTTCAATCGAACCTGAAAAGAGAAAAACGTCTTGCAGAACAACCGCGAAATTTTCTCTCAAAGCCTGCAAATCCCATTCTTTGACATCAACACCGTCAAGCAGAATTCGCCCTTGCTGAACGTCGTAAAAACGCATCAGCAAATTAGTAATCGTGGTTTTGCCGCTGCCCGTATGACCGACCAGAGCGACGGCCTGACCGGGTTCGACGGTAAAAGAAACGTCGTGCAAAACCCAATCTTCTTCTTTGTACGCAAACCACACGTTTTCGAATTCAATTTTACCCACTGCGCGTCCCGTTTTTTGAGGATTGACCGGAGTTTCAATCAAAATGGGTCGGTCGAGCAGTTGAAAAATTCGATGCGAAGCGACGATTGCCGCCTGCAGCACGTTAAATTTATCGGACAAATCTCGAATCGGCTGGAAAAGTTTTTGCGAATACTGAACGAATGCGACCAAAATTCCGATTGTCAACGTTTCTTTATTAGCGGAAACAGCCGATAGAGTTTGCCAGCCGAAATACCAGAGCGTGACGGCAATGCCGATAGCGCCGATAAAATCCACGAGCGGATAAAAAATCGAGTAGTAATAAATCGTTTCAATATTGGCGCGGCGGTAATCTTCGTTAATTTCGTCAAAACGCCCCAGAGTTTTGTGTTCGGCGTTAAAAAGCTGAACAGTTTGCGCGCCGGAAATATGTTCCTGCAGAAAAGCGTTGAGTTTGGCAAGCCTCGTGCGAACCGCGTCAAAACCTTTGCGTGCGCTCAAACGAAACCAATTTGTCGCGGCAAAAAGCAGCGGGACGGTGACGAGCGAGACCAGCGCGAGCCGCCAGTCCATATAAAACAAGAAACCGATAATCACGAAAATGCTGACTAAATCGCCAAGCACGTCAATCACGCCCGAAGTAAAAAGCTCGTTGAGTGAGTCAACATCCGAAGTAATCCGCGTAATCACCCGTCCGACCGGGTATTTATCAAAATAAGCGACTTCCTGATGCTGCAGTTTGGTATAAATTTCGGTGCGAAGATCATACATGACTCGTTGCCCAACACGGTTGAGCAAGATTTCCTGCGTGTAAGAAAAAATAAATAGCAACAAAAAAACGCCGAAAAATGCTGTTACAAATAACCAGAGACCCTCCGTCTGGCGGGGCACAATGTAACCGTCAATCGCATATTCGGTAAAAAAAGGCTGTAAATTCCCGACAAAGTTAAGTAAAACAGTCAGGAAGAGCGCCGGAATAACCAGCCGCATGTAAGGTTTAAGATAGCGCAAAAGGCGTCGCGTGACAGTCCAATCGTAAGTCTTAGTCAGCGCTTCTTCTTCATTATGTTTTTCTAAAGCAGTTGCCATTTAATTTTCTAAATCGAGCATCAGAGCGCGAAAACCGGCCTGAACAAAATGCTTATCCGAAGTCAACGCGTCGGTGAGATTACGTTCGCGCATTACGACGAAAGAGATACAATCAACCAAGCCCCAAGTTTTATCGCTATGAGATTTGTAAAGCTCAAATGCTTGATTAAAAAGTGTTTCATCGAGTCGCAATATTTCAACTTTGGAGGAAGCAAAAAATTCTTCGAAAAATCTCTATTGCCTCCTGCTTGTGATTTTTGGCAAGTGTATTGCCGATTTTAAGCAGGACCGCATCGGTAACAAGCAAAGGCAATTTGTCGTAACGAATAACCAATTCATTGGCTTTTTCATGATTCTCATCACGTTCGCCGACTAAAGCAACAACATACGCCGTGTCAATAAATGTCTTAATCAAGCTCTTTCTCTCCATTTAAGTAGAGATCAATGTTTCTCGAAAAATCCGACGGCAGATCGTTAATTTTTATTTTTTGCAGACGTTTCAAAAATCCGGGTTTTTCTTCATCCTCACGCAATTTTTTGATTGTTTCTTGAAGTTTCGGCAGAACGGCTTCCGGCAGCGTTTGAATATCAGCAACAATTTCCTCTCTTAGATTCATAAGTAAATTCCTTTCGTCATTTCATTTTAGCAAATGCGCCGTCGGGAAAACCCATTTTTTTGAGCAGTTCGTTCCATGCCATAATTGGCAAAACGCCGCCCGATGCCTGATCGTGTCCCTGCCCGTAACTGCCGGTTCCGACATTTTCTAATTTAAAACTGCGAAGAAAATCCAGGACTGAAACTCCGTCAGCGGAGGTTCGAGCGGCAAAATTGACTTTGCCCGGCATAAAACTTTCGTTGGCGGCAATGACAATATATTTTGGCAAGCGCGTTCGCCAGGATTGAGCAATCAGCGGGTGAATCTGGCACGGTGAATTCATCCGAATCAAAGCTACTTTTCCGGCAAAAACCGGCGCCGCTTTGCGCGCTTCGTTAAGCTCAACGTTGACCTCGCGTTTTGCTGCGCGCAAACGTTCGACCTGGGCCGTATCTGAACTTACCAAATCCTTTGGATTGGTAAAGGTTAAGAGCGCTTGAGCGGCAGTTTCCGGTTCGTAAACCGCCGCGCGGCGCGCGGCATTGACGAGCGAAACGGCTTCTTTAAGCCATTTTGCCGTGTATTTTTGCCGCGCCGCCGCCAGCAGCTCAAACGGCGCTTTTTCGCCCAAGTCGCTGATTATGCCGATTGCCGCAATCCAATCATATTGGCTGAGATCGGTTAAAGCAGAAAATAAATCATAAACAATCAGCGAAGTGTTCGGCACCGGATTCCAGGTGTAAGCGCTAATCAAAGTATCCACGGAAAGCGCTCCGCCCGGACGGTGATGGTCAATAAAACAGGTCGGAACGTTTTCGACAATTTTCTGCGGCTGACTGCCCAAATCCATAACAAATAAAAAATCAGGTTTCTCGGCGGCGATAATCGTTTTTGTTTCCGGGGCAAACGCATTGCGCTCTCTAGTCGCGGACAATCGTTTCACATCGGTAAAACCAAGTTGTTCCATCGCGCGCTGCCAGACGACGCCAGCCGTCACGCCGTCCGCATCCGAATCATGCAGGCAGACAACTCTTTTCGTTTTCTCAATGTTTTCGATAAATCGGCGCAGCGCTTTTTTAGCCGCTTCCTGATTTGGCGTCGGATCTGCTATTTCAGCCATTTTATCTAGGCTACTCCGGTAAAAGCGGCGGCTTGAAACGCTTCTCTGCGCGGAAAATGCAGTACCAGACCGATGATTCCGACGACAAACCAAGCGAAAAACAACGAAAAGTCAAAAGCGAACGCCGCCACGAATCCTAAAAGTGAAGTCGCTTCGCAAAGCGCGTAAGCCAGAATATAAGCGGTCTGAACCAACCCGGCTGCCTTACTTTCGATTGCCAGCTTTACAAATCTGGCTTTCAAAACGAACGACAGCGCAAAAGTCGCCAGACCGACAAACGCCAGAAGATAAATAATCGGGCTGACGGCTGTTGGAGAATTCGTTGTCGGATTCAGTCTGAATAAATCAGGTTTGGTAAAATAAAGCACGATCAGAAACAGAACTTGCGAGATCAAAATTCCCGCCCAAATAAAAACGTTCGTCCGGTAAACTTGTTCGACGGTCGGTACTTGGGGGTTAGTGTAAATCGGCTCCATTTTGCTTTCTCCTCTTTTCAGGCGGTTGCCGCCAGTTCCTCTTCAAGCAGTTGACGCTCGTACAAATCAGCGTATTCGCCGCCGAGCTTTAGCAATTCGTCGTGTGTTCCCTGCTCAATGATGGAGCCGTTCTCCAAAACACAAATCAAATCGGCATCGCGAACGGTTGAAATGCGGTGCGAAACAATTAAAGTCGTTCGCCCCTGCCGCACTTCGCGCAAATTATTCAAAACTTTTTCTTCAGTCAACGTGTCAACAGCCGAAAGCGAATCATCCAAAATCAAAATGCGCGGATTTTTAATGACCGCGCGGGCAATTGCCGTCCGCTGTTTTTGACCACCCGACAAAGTGATTCCGCGCTCGCCGACAATTTGCTCATAACCTTGCGGGAAACCGTTTACATCGTCGGCCAGACCCGCCACATTAGCGGCCTGTTCGACATTTTCCGGCTCAACTCTTTCGACTCCAAAGGCAATATTTTCGGCGAGCGTATCGGAAAACAGAAAAGTTTCCTGCGGCACAAAACCAACCGCGCGGCGCAGTTGCTCGAGCGGATATTTTCTAACCGATTTATTGTCTATCAAAACCGCGTCGGAGGGCGCGTCAAGCAGGCGCGGAATCAGACTGACCAGAGTTGATTTGCCGCTGCCGGTGCGTCCGACAAAAGCGACGGTTTTTCCGGCTTCGATTTTGAGATTGATGCGGCGCAAAACCGGCGCGTCACCGTAGGAAAAATTCAGATTGCGAAATTCAATTTCGCCTTTGATTGGTGACTGCAGCACAACATCGGACTCGTCAAAAATAGTCGGTTTGACTTGATAAATCTGCTCGATGCGTTTGAGCGAAGCCGTTCCGCGCTGCCATAAATTAACGACGTAACCGAGCGCGATGAGCGGAAAAATCATTCGCTGCAAATACAAATTAAAAGCGGTAAAGTCGCCCGGCGAAATTTCGCCCCTGACCGCCATCGGAACGCCGACGCCGATGATAATCACAAAACCGATGCCGACAAAAAACTGCAAAAGCGGTCGCATCGCCGCTTGAAATTTGACCAATCCTAGATTTCGATTGGCATATTCGAGATTTAATTCTTGAAATTTGGCGATTTCGGGTTGCTCCTGCGCATAAGCCCGAACGACTCTGACGCCCGTCAGATTTTCCTGCGCGCGAGCTGAAATTTGCGAAAAGAAGTCCTGAATCTTTTCAAAACGAACGTGCACTTGCTGCCCGAAATACTTGACCGTGAGGGAAACAAAAGGCATTGGAATCAGCAGCATGGCTGTCAGAAAAGGACTGACGCGCAGCAGTAGCGGCAGTGAGATCAAAACAACGAAAACCGCCTGACAAGTGTATAAAATCATCGGGCCGACGATTTGCCGCACGGCGGATAAATCGTTTGTCGCCCGCGACATTAAATCGCCGACGCGATTATTTTGAAAAAATTCGAGCGGCTGATCGACGAGATGCGCGTAAAGCTCGCGGCGCATATCAAATTCGATATCGCGCGACATGTTGATAATCAATCTCCGCTGCCAAAACAGCATCACGCCGCTGATAATGTTCGCACCCAGAATAGCCAGCGGAAAAAACAAAACTTTTTGCCACGTCAGATTTTTTGTGTCGCCCAGAACATCAACCGCTTGTCCGACAAAATACGGCGTCAGCAGACTGAAAACAGTCGAAGCCAGAATAAAAAAAACGCCGAGACAAACCTGGATTTTGTACGGACGAAAATAACGAATAAACTTCTTAAATTCTTCCATCAAACACGCCGAGAACTTTGAACTTAATAAAACTTCTTTGATTTATATGATGCCCGATTGCGCGGCGAAAAGCCAAATCGGGTGTTTCATCACTGGCGATAGATTTTATTGATTTGATCGAGAAACTCGTACGGAAAGCAGACCCGGTGCGCGACAAATCCCTGCAGCAGACTGCGCGCCGCCGTGCTGATTTCGCTGATTTCCCGGATTACCGGGCGGGAAAAACCATCTTCGACATAAATCGCGCTGTTCGGTTTAGCCTGCGGTGAATTTAGCGGGCAATACGGCGCTTCTCCGGCGCGATCTTCGACAAAATAAAATTGTGCCGGCAGCTCCGCGTTTTCAATAATTTTTCTGCCCTGCGCAAGAAATTCGGCGCGCTCATCCTCCGGCATATCCAAATCCAAAGCCTTAAAAAGTCGGCGATTGGTAAAACGCCGTGATAAATCAGCCAGAATCGCGTCTTCGCTGTGCTGCCACTGTTTGACGTGAAAGATGATGTCCGAATCGTCCAGTTCAAGATGCTCGCGCAAATTTAATTTCTCGCGCCGCAAAATTTTCTCAAACGCGGTGCCGGGCGCGAACCATACTTTTTTGCCTGTTTCGAAAAGTTCGAGCGCGCGACCGAGCAAAGCCCGCAAGACGACTTCCGCCGAACGCAAAGTGCGGTGGAAATAAACCTGCCGAAACATATAATAACGGGCTTGCAGGTAATCTTCGACGGCAAACAGTCCGTGCGCTGAAACATAAATGCGGTCATGCGCGGGATCAATCTCGAGCGTTTTGATAATCCACTCGAGATCGTAAACGCCGTATTTAGCGCCGGTCATCAAACTGTCGCGGAGCAGATAATCCATCCGGTCGGCGTCAAGCTGCGAAGAAACGATTTGCGCCAGCGCGGCCGGTTTAAATTCGCCGCGAATAACGCTGCTGACGCGCTCTGGCAATTCTGGATGGTAAGCGCGGAGAATTTGCCCGACTTCGGTTTCCTCGCTCACAAGAGCGGCGACGGTAAAATCTTCGTGATGAAAACCAAGCACGCTTTCCATCACATGGGAAAACGCTCCGTGTCCAATGTCATGCAGGAGAGCGGCGGCGCGTATCGTCACCTCGTCAAAATCTGAGATTTGATATTTACGGCCGAATTTTTCCAGAATCCGGGTCGCCAGATGCAGCACGCCGAGCGAGTGTGAAAACCTGGAATGCTCCGCCCCCTGATAGGCAAACGCCGCCAATCCAAGCTGACGCACACGCCGAAGTCGCTGAAACTCCGCTGTGTCAACAAGGCGAATAAGCAAATCACCTTTGTCAGTGTGTGCGTCTAGGCGAATAATGTTGTGAACCGGGTCGCGGTATATTCTTTCAGCCAAATTTAGTGAAGTTTGTTTCTTTTCTTGGTCAAAACAATTTTGAATTATCTAGCTGAAATCTGCAAGAAAAACTATCATATTAAAAGTTCACGTTTTTAGTAAAAATTCATTTTATTGGAAATGTAATACCTCTTTTCCGAAGATAACAACCAGGCTTATCATGACTAAAAGATTATTTTGCAACTACTTATAGGCCAAAGCCTGTATTCCAAAAACGTGGCAACGTAATTGCCTCTAAACTAGGAGACACCCTTGGGATATTCCGCTTTAAATGTAAAGCAGATAATCCATCCAGATACTTAAACTATATAATTCTTTTTTTAGGAGCAAAAATGAGTAAAAATTTCAAATTTTTCTCTTTGGTTTTGTCCATTTTCTTTTGCTTATCAGCAATTGCATTTGGACAAGAACGAACGGGTCGAATTGAAGGAACAATTAAAGATCCCAATCAAGCAGTTGTACCAAACGCTACAGTTGCGGTTGCTGGTGCCAGTTTTAATAAAACTGTTCAAACCGATGGAGGCGGATTTTATCGAGTGCTTGATGTTCCGCCAGGTGAATATGTCGTCACCGTTACAGCAGCTAACTTTAATGCGCCTCCGCAAAATGATGTTACCGTTACGCTTGGTCAAGCGACAGTCGTTGACTTTGGTTTACAGATTGGCGGTACAGGAACAAATGTTGTTACCGTAACGGCAGGTGACGAAATCGGAATTGACGCAACGGCGAGCAAAATTCAAACTAATTTAACCGCGAAAAATCTTGAATTGCTACCGAAAGGTACTAATTTTACTTCAGCTCTAAAAGCTGCCCCTGCCGTTCGCCCAGAGGTCACAGGTGGTGGATTCCAGATTGATGGAGCCAGCGGCTCTGAAAATACATTTGTCCTTGACGGTCAAGAGGTGACAAACTTCCGTACCGGTGCTTTGAATCAACAAAACAACGTTCCGTTTCAATTAGTTCAAGAAATTCAAATTAAATCAAACGGTTTTGAAGCTGAATTCGGAGGCGCGACTGGCGGCGTAATTAACGTTGTATCAAAACGCGGCGGCAACAAGTTTTTTGGTGAAGCTGGTCTTCAATTTGAAACGAGCAAACTGTTTGCCATAAATCGCCCCATCCTAAACGCAAGTACAACTAATCTTTCATATATCCGACCAACTAAAGACACATTTGACAATGTATATCCGTCTCTAGTTTTGGGTGGCCCTATTGTTAAAAACCGCTTGACGTTTTTCGCCAGTTATCTGCCGCAATTATTGCCGCTCAAGAGAAGTTACACTTTTGCCAATGGACAAGTAGCTTCGTTCAAATCCGATGTGCGCAACGACTATGATTTTGTGCGGCTTGACGGCGAGGTAAACAGCAAATTGCGCGTCAATGCGACATACCTTTACAATCCGACGCGTCAACTTGGGATTATTCCAACCTTTAATCAGTTGTCAACTGGTGGGGCAACTGCCGCTGATTTCAATACTGCAGACCTCAGAAACCAAGGCGGACGCATTCCAGCGACCAATGTTAATGTTGAAGGATTTTATAATCCGACCCAAAGTATCTCAATTGATGTGCGTTTTGGGCGTAGCTATTTGAACGAAAAAATCAGCAATTACGGAGTTCCCAACACCGTTAATTACACTTGCAGCACCGGTGGTGAAGCAACTGGTGGGCAGCCACCCTTACCGGGAGTAAATTGCAACACTAACTTTAATCTTCTTAACGCCAGCAATTTCTTTACAGATAAAGATATTTCAATCCGTCGAACTTTTGACGCGCTTGGAACCTTTTATCTTAATAATTTTGGCGGGCGTCATAGTTTTAAGGGAGGTTATCAGTACAACGGCTTAAGCAATGACGTAAACGAAGGTTACGTTACTACCGGAATTATCGATTTTGCATTTCGTGGCACGACGGCTGATCGCAATGGTGTAACTCGCGGTTATCAAACAGCAGCTGATCCGAACTCGCTTGGCGTTGGCAGTTTGACATTGTTTGGAACATCCGGCAAAGCGAAAAGCAAAAATGAAGGATTGTTTATTCAAGATAGCTGGCAACCTTTCAAGCAATTAACTCTTAATCTTGGTGTACGCATTGAGAGAGAAAACGTACCCTCATTTAGAGCAGGCGCGCCTGGAATCGAATTCAAATTCAAAGATAAGATTGCTCCTCGTTTGGGTGTTGCTTACGATGTTCTTGGAAACGGCAAGTTGAAGGCGTTTGCCAGTTATGGACAGTTTTACGACCGCTTCAAATACGAATTACCGCGTGGCTCGTTTGGTGGAGACATTTTTTATGTTTATGATTTCGTGATTACCAATCCGGATATCTTTTCCTATCAACGTAACGCGCTTATTTCCAATAACATCAATTTCACTGATTTTAGAGTTCCCTCAAATGATCCGAGTGATAACCGAGTTGACCCGAATTTAAAAGCTTTTCGTCAAACGGAATTTACTGTTGGGACTGAGTATGAATTTGGTAAAAACTTTATTTTTGGCGCACGCTACACGCGCAAAAAAGTTGACCGTGCGATTGAAGATATTGGTTACCATAACTTAAATGACGATGAAGAATACTATATAGGTAATCCTGGATTCGGCGTTTGCGCTCAGCCAGCTTGCGGAAAGTACTCTGTTAATATTCCGGGCGGAAAAGCTGCCAAAGCTAAACGTCAATATGATGCACTGGAACTTCGCGTTGAAAAACGTCTCGCTAATGACTTTTTTGTTAACGCTAGCTACACATACAGTCGGTTGTTCGGTAATTATTCTGGATTAGCCAGTTCAGATGAGGCTCAACGCGGGGCTGGTGTCGGACGTAACAGCCCAAATGTCAATCGTAATTTTGACTTGCCATTCATTGGCTTTACTGCTGATGGTAAACCGGATGATGGTCGCCTGCCGACAGATCGCCCACACGCTTTCAAAGTGGCGGCCGGATACCAGTTTAAATGGTTTGGAAGCAAGTCTAATTTAACAGATTTGAATATTTTCCAAGTGGTTCAAAGTGGTACGCCTGTCACAACCCGCACTCGCATCGCATTTGTCAGCGGTCAAATTGTCAATGGTCGCGGTGATCTTGGTCGCACCAAAAGGTTTGCGCAAACAGACTTCTCTGTTTCACATACCTATCATTTCGGTAGAGAAGATCGTTTAGGGGTAGCTTTTGACGTCAATATTCTGAATTTGCTTAACTCAGCAACTGAATTATCACGTCGTGAAACAAATACTCGAGTAAACATTCCGCCTGCATATTTTGGCTGCCCGACTACCGCTCCCAATGACACGCCGCTGAGATGCATTGACCGTGGATTTTTTAATGGTCAAGTTACAGCTGCAAAGATCGTGAGTTTTGCCGCCGCTTCTCCTTCAAATAGAGATGTGCGATACAATCAAGCGCAACTTTTTCAAGACCCGCGCTCGGTTCGGTTTGGATTTAGATTTCTCTTCTAATCTCCAAATAGATTGCAATAATAAAAGCCCGTCCAAAATTGGACGGGCTTTTATTATTGCAATCTATTTGTTTTAACACCGTACTCTAGCCAAATCTCACAATTGTGAATGGGATTCTCAGGCTACGGATAAAAGGTGTCCCGCCTTAGCTTTTAGATATGTTCCAGTTGTTTTTATTCCAGTTTATTTTGATGTTGTGAACGTCCCCCACCAAATCTCCCAACGCGCTAAATTGCGGCAGATAACATCTTTATTCTTTGTTAAATTGCACAACCGTATTTGCTTTGGCCCGAAAATTTGCAATAAGTTTTTTGATGTTTTCAGCATCTCGGCTATTTGGCTCAAATTTAAGAAACAACTCTAGCTCGTCTGCGGCTAAATTAAAACGTTTTAAATTGTTAGCATATAATAATGCTAGTTGCCAATGAACATCAGGTAACGATTCCTTTGCAAGTGTATTGGCATGTTTTAGATATCTTTCAGCATTGTCATAATCAGATACCTGCCTTAGAATAACTCCTAGTAAAAATGCTGATTCTGCAGAATTTTGCTTTAAGTTAACTGCTTTGTTTGCAGGTTCAACGGCCTCTTTATACTCCTTTAAAACATAAAATGAATAAGCAAGAGCATACCAGGTTTCTGCGCTACGAGGATTAACTTTGACGGCATTTTCAAGTACCTTCTTAGCAGATTTGTACTGCCCTATTTTAATATACTCCTGACCCAACCTATTAAGTGCATCATAGTAATCGGGAAATATCTCTGTTGCGTTTTCAAGTTCCTTCAAAGCAGCATCATTATTGTTATTTTTAAACTTAGAAACAGCATCATCGTAAACCAGCTTAGCTGATTCGGGGATATCTTGAACGAAGATAGTATTTGAATTGCCAACTATGTTATTTTGCTTTTTACGGGGACGTAGATAAAAATCTAGCTGTACGTTTTCGCTGCCAGAGATTTGAAGACCTCCATTAGAACTCCGTCGAGTAACATTTACAATTTCTACATTTTGAATTTGTTCCTCATATCCGGTTTCACTTGGTGTTACGCGAACTTTGTAGTTTCCAGCAGGAAGGCGGTAGAAACTATATCTGCCAGCTCCATCAGTTCGTGTACGTGAAACTGTGCGCTCAAATTCGTCAAGCAACTCAACATTAGTTTGAGGTAGGGTCTGTCCCTTAGAAATAAACACGAAACCGCTAATAGAGTTTCCGCTTTGCAATAGGTAAATTAAACTCTTTTCTTTAACAACAAATAATATATTTTTTGAAAAAGAATTGTTCGCACCCGAAAAAAAGACAAAACATATTATCAAAAGAAATTTCGTTTTCACGAAAATCACCTCCTAAATTGAGATTGGTGAATTACAGATATCGAGTTTAGTAGCAATAAACGAATCGCCGTTATTATTTTGTCTATCAATATTAGCAAGAGTCAAATTTTATAGATGGGCCGGATTATAAGTCTTATTTAGGCAATTAACAAGAACATTAAAGTAAATCGCATAATAAAAAGCGTGGATTATAAATTCACGCTTTTTAAGTTTAAATTGAGGCGGCTGATTACTTTTTGTCAGGTTCGCTTTCCTGATCTTGGTCAGTATCTTTTTTTGATTCGTGAGCAACGATGGCAATATCGTCAGGACGGAAAACGCTTTCGGTTAGATAGCTCCAATAATCGTCCCACTTATTGCTTACTTTCACCACATCAACATTCATCGGTGCGCTATCCAAAGCGGAATCTAATTCGGCAAGCTGTGCAGTAACTCGACGGCAGGAAATACAATCAACTAAATGTTTTAAGATTAGTGCGGCTTGGGGTTGAGTTAAGGCTCCTTCGACAAAGGCTGATAAACTGTCTTCGTCTAAATGAGATTGAGTTTTGCCGGAACCCTTTTCAGTTTGGCGTTCTCGCAAGTAAAGGCTAAGCAAGCCTTCAAACTGTTTTTCCCCTTGATATGATTTTGTCACTGTTCTAACTTGCCTCCCGGCAGGAAGACGACCACTTTCATAAAGTTTTGCCTAAAATTGTGTTAACTGGCTTTCCCTATGCTGCGGTGACGGATAAATGTCGGCGAATATCACCGTGAACTAAATCCTGAGCCGCAACCGTCATACACAATTCTATTTCAGTTTCCTTTAATCCAGCCGTGCGCGTCAATTCGCCGCGAAACGTTCGGAGAACTTTTTCGTATGTTTTCTCCAGCCAGCGCATTACGGTTGATTCGTGAACGCGACTGTTTGGAGCATTTTCGCGCTGCGCTGAGCGCCGCTGAAACCAGCTTCTGAGCGGCGAAGTCGGAACCTCAACGATTCTGGCGATTTCACGCAGTTTCATATTTTCAACATGATAGTAAAGCAACAGCAATTTTTCATGATCATCAAGCGCGGCAAAAGAAGTTTCTAAGGCGCGAAAGGTAACGCCGCGATATCGCTCGCGCACAATTTCGTCAAGCATTTCTGCTTCACCGCCGTTTGACGGGTTCAAAAATGTTGACTGAGCGTAACCCTCGCCAACATTTTCGGTCATTTCGTCGAGGGAAACTTCATCATGACTGGCGCGGTGTAAATCAACCAGCGCGTGCCAAACAATTGTTCTCAGCCATCCGCGCAAACTTCCTTTTCCCGTGTAGCTGGCAAATTTTGACTGCCGCACCCCGTCCACAATGCGCGTTCCGTAAAGCTCAACGTAAACCGAATCAACGACTTCCGACGCATTCATTTCAGAACTGGCCAGATGTCTTGCAACGCGCTCCAAATATGTTCGGTGATGCTGATCGAATTCCCACCAGGCTCTTTCGCTGCTGTTTGAACAAGCAAGCGCTAAAAATAAATCGTTAATATTTAATTCGTTTAAGAATTGTTCAATCTCCGCCGCAGTTGGAATAATCTCACCGGCAAAGAGATATTTGCGAACAGCTTTGGACAGAGAAGTTTCAAAACATTCCAGAGTCACACCAAAATTCGGCGAAGTTTCAGCACACCGTGTGTACAGCGAAACGACTAAATCCTCAAAATTTTCTAAGGTCTCGGTTGACGAGAATTGTTCGGGAGGCATGATGGCGAAAATTATAACTCAACCCTTTTATTTAACCAAACCAATCCAATATTAAATTTACCTAAACGCTCTAATCATAGTGAAAATTAATAAAATGCTGTGATTTTTAATTCTTTCCTGATTAACCTTTACATTTTATTTCTGTCAGAAACTATTGATGACGATTAAGTTTTACGATAAATCTTAGCTGTCTCTCTCGCTTAACTCCAGCCATCTCTCCATATCGTTTTCAAGTTGAATATTCAGTTTTTGCTGCTCTCTGAAAAGCTCATGAACTTTGCCTGCGTCACTTGAATTACGATTCAAAGCCGATTCAAGTTCTGTCTTTTTCTCTTCAGCCGAAGCGATTTTTGTTTCGAGCGATTCCAGTTCCCGTTGTTCTTTAAAGGATAATTTGCGTGGTGCGGCGACAGCTGATATAGAGGACGAAACAGGATGTTTCGTCGTTGTTTTACTCTCGATTAGTTCAACTGTTTTAGCTGCCTCTTCGCGCCCCGAAATTTCGAGATAAGCGCTGTAATCGCCCGGATACTCGCGAATTTTTCCCGCGTTTTCAAACTTAAAAACCCTGTCAATCGTTCGGTCTAAAAAATAACGGTCGTGACTGACAGCGATTAAGGCTCCGGGAAAATCATCTAAATATTCTTCGAGCGCGATTAAAGTCGGAATATCAAGGTCATTGGTCGGTTCGTCCAAAATCAAAACGTTTGGCGCGCTCATCAAAATTCGCAGCAGATAAAGTCTCCGGCGTTCGCCGCCGGAAAGTCTGCCGACCATGGCATATTGAGCGGCGGGCGGAAACAAAAACTTTTCGAGCATTTGACCCGCCGTAATTTGAGTGCCGTCAGCCGTCGCAACGTATTCGGCCGCCTCGCGAACGTAATCAATCACCCGCTGCTCATCGCTAAGAGCGCGGCTTTCCTGATCGTAATAACCAATAACGACGGTCGCGCCGGTTTCAATTTTACCGTCGTCGGGCGAGAGTCTTCCCGTCAGAATTTCCAGGAGAGTAGTTTTGCCCGCGCCGTTCGCGCCGATGATTCCGATCCGGTCATCGCGCTTGAGAATATAGCTGAAGTTATCAATCAGCTTTTTGCCGTCGTAGGATTTGGAAACGTTTTCGAGCTCGACGACTTTTGAGCCGAGTCTTCGCGACCCGGTGGCAATATCGAGTTCGTTTTTCGCCCTTTCGACCGGCTCCGCCATCAAATCGTAGGCGGCGTTGATGCGTGATTTGGATTTGCGAGTTCGCGCCTTGGCGCCGCGTCTGAGCCAGGCAAGTTCCTTGCGAATCAGCATTTTGCGCTTTTGTCCTTCGACCGCGCGCAAGGTGTCCTGCTCGTCTTTTTTTTCGAGGTAATAAGCGTAATTTCCGGCGAAATTTTGAATTGTGCCGTGGTCAATCTCTAAAATGCGGTCGGTGACGCGGTCGAGAAAATATCGGTCGTGAGTGACAAGAAGAAGCGCGCCCGAATAATTGGCCAGATAAGATTCAAGCCAGTTAATTGTGTCGGCGTCCAGATGATTGGTCGGTTCGTCTAAAATCAGCAAATCAGGTTTGACGATCAACTCGCGGGCGAGCGCGACGCGTTTGCGCTGACCGCCTGAGAGAGTCCCCATCTTGGCCGTCGTATCATTGATTCCTAACCGAGTCAGAACCGTCCGGGCGTTTGATTCCAAATCCCAGCCGTTGGCTAATTCCAGCTCATGCTGCAGCGCGGCGACTTTGCCAAGCAGCGCGTCATCCGCCCCGCCGTGAAGTGCCAAATCATGACAGGCAGTTTCATAATCTTTGAGCAGTTTAATAACGCCGCCGGTGGCCGCGAAAACTGTTTCCAAAACTGTCGCCTGATCATCAAACGGCGGATTCTGCGGCAGATAAGCAATTATTTTTCCGCTCGCTCTAACCACTCGGCCCGCATCCGGGGGTTCCTGACCGGCGATAATTCGGAGCAGAGTGGTTTTGCCGGAACCGTTCGCGCCGATGATGCCGACCCGTTCCCGTTCTTCGAGTCCGAGAGTGGCGTTTTCAAAAAGCGGCTTAAAACCGTAATTTTTGCTGACGTTTTCAAGCGAAAGAATATTCATAGTTTAATTTTAAAATGATTGACGAAAGAGTTGTCGGCAAGACTCTAAACTAACAAACGCCAGGCAGCCTAGTCGAATTTACTAATTGCTGCCCTACCCGTTCGGCTGATGCGCGGTAAATTTATTAGAGCCATAATTCGTTTATCAAAAAGATAATTTTTGATTGAAAGTAAATTGAGGTTTTAAAATGGAAACAAATAATTCAAACAGCGGAAATCAGTTATCTGAATTTTCCGCGCAAATTGCGGCAGCCGTCGAAAGTGCTGCCGCATCAATTGTCGCAGTTGATGCCCGCCCGCGCGTCGCGACCAGCGGCGTCGTCTGGCGCGAAGGCGTCATCGTTTCTACCAATCATACAATTCGCCGCGATGAAAACATTACTGTTGCGCTCGAAGGCGGAAAAACCGTTGCCGCCACACTCGTCGGGCGAGACGCCGGAACCGATCTGGCCGTGCTAAAAATTAATGATGAGGAAACGGCTAAATCTTTGAAACCGGTAGAAATTGCCGAAGCAGAAATTAAAGTCGGAAGCATAGTTTTAGCCGTCGGACGAACGAGCGCGGACAGTGGCATCTCAGCCAGTTTCGGCATCGTCAATGCCGTCGGCGGCGCTTGGCAAACTTGGCGCGGCGACAAAATCGAACGCTTTATCGGCCTTGACGCATCAATCTATCTAGGCTTTTCCGGCGGCGCGCTGATCAACCCGGAAGGAAAAGTTCTCGGCATCAACACTTCGGCTTTTGGACGCGGAGTGGCTCTGACAATTCCGGCCGAAACCGTTAATCGGGTGGTTGATGTCTTACTTGCAAAGGGAAAAATCGCTCGCCCGTTCCTGGGAATCGGCACGCAGGCCGTTCCGTTATCAGAGAGTTTGCGCGCGAAATTAAATGTGTCCCAAACCAGCGGCTTGATGATTTTGACGATAGAATCTGACGGGCCCGCAGAAAAAGCAGGTTTGTTAATTGGCGACGTGCTGCTTTCGCTCAACGATAAACCGACGCTTGAACCGATGGGCGTACAATTTTCGCTCTCCGGACAAACAGCCGGCGATGTCGTCAAAGCTCAAATCCTGCGCGGCGGCGAGCTCAAAGAAGTTGAAATTACTTTGGGCGAACGTCCCGCCAGAGAACATCAAGGACACGGTCGCGGCAGAGGTCGCGGCGGATGGCGCGGATGGCGTTAAAGATAAACGGCGAAAATGATTCTCTAACGGTTTTTATTGTTGCCGGTTCGGCAATTATGCGCGCCGGGTTAGAATCCGTCCTCCAAAACAATGAAGATTTCGCTGTGACGGGCAGCGCGGCAGATATTTCTGCCGCGCCGTTCGATTTTTTAGTCGGTCAAACAGCCGACGTTATTTTGGTTAATGTCGAACGCGAACAGGATTTTTCCGAATTGCTCGTCGCGCTAAACGGTAACCCTGAAGAGTTGGAATCTCCGGCCATCGTTGCGCTGCTGCCGCCTGAGCTGCAAAGTCAGGAATATTTTACCAAAGCGCTGCAAAGCGGCGTCCGCGGGATTTTGCCGAATGATGCTTCGACAAACGAAATTATGGCCGCTGTGACATCTGCGGCAAATGGTTTGGTTAGTTTGCTGCCTGAGATGTTGGAAGAGATTTTTTCGGCGACGACAAATGGGACGACAAATGAATGGAATACGGCGAGTGAAAACGACAAGCAAAATTTTCCCTCGGATGATTTAATTGAGGCGCTGACGCCGCGCGAAGCGGAGATTCTAGAAATGTTGGGCGAAGGCGCCAGCAACAAATCAATCGCTTATCAGCTCGACATTTCAGAACACACGGTTAAATTCCACGTCGCTTCGATCTTTGCCAAACTCGGTGTCAATACGCGCACCGAAGCCGTCACCCGGGCTCTCCGGCGCGGCTTGATTCTGTTGTGAATTGCGTTAATTCGCGTAATAACCATTCCGCGAACGAACGGTGAGGTCGGGATGATTTTTGACTTTGAGCCTGACGGTGCGCCAAACCGATTTGGAATCCGTTGACGGCGAATAACCGAGACTGTAAACCCGGCTCAAATCGTTGATGACCTGATCATAAACGCTTTCCAAATCCTCGTATTTTTTAGCTTCGTAAAACAAACCGCCGCTTTCATCGGCCAGTAAATTGAGCGCGCGGCGCGTTCCGTAATAAAGCTTTTCGCTGAGTCCATAATCCTGGCGGGTATCAAGATGAATCGGCACAATCAGGGTCGAGCGGCGCCGAACTTTTTCCAGTAAATCGGCAAACGTAATCGTCGAAGCATCCACGTCGTTAGCAAACGAATTATCCGCGCCGTCGGTCATAAAAACGATTCCGCTGCGCCGCTCGCGGTTTTGCGGATTGGCATTTTGCAGCGCGGCGCTTTTATCAAGCGTCACGGCCAGAGCGTCCCAGACTTTGGAACCGCCGCCGCTTTTGATTTTCTCAACGCTTGCCATCAAAACTTCGCGATTTTCCGTGAGCGGAGAAATTTGAGAAACTTGATCGTCAAAAACAACGATTGAGATTCGGTCGAACGGTCGCGCCGCTTTGATAAAGCTGCGGGTTGTTTTGCGAATCAGCTTGATTTTGTTGGAGGTCGAACCCGAAATATCAATCAGCAAAGTGATGTCGAAAGGAACTTGAGAAGCGGCAAAAAATTCAACCGGCAGTTCGTGCCCGTTTTCCGTGATAGTAAAATCTTCTTTGTTAAGCGGCGGCACAATCATTCCCGGCTTTTCCGGCATCACGGTCGCGTTCAAACTAACCAAATTCGTTTCAACCTTGATAACTTCATCTTTTTCATCATCCGGAGTCGTCATTCCAAGCTTGATTTTTGGCTGCGTCGTTTGAGCCGAAAGCGGCAGAGAGGACGGCGCTTTGATTACGACGGCTTGATATTGCTGTTCGAAGCGCCGGATTTGCTGAGAGAGCGGCGGCAGTTCGTATTGGCGGCGCAGATTATCAACCATTGCTTCATTTTGGATTGAATAAAGCAGCAGCAAATCTTTGGAAACTCCAATAACAGTGCCGAAAACTTGTTTTTGACCGGAGCGAATATGAAATTGGTCAATCATTTTCGCATAATTGCTTTTCGAGATTTCACCGGCTTTGAACGCCGCCTCGATCACCGGAATCAGCTGCTTTTGCGATTCCAGCGATAAACTGTCGAGAAAAACGCTCGCTGCGATGTCACTGGCTTCCGCCCCAACTGCGCCCTTTTTCGCCCAGCCGTATTGCCGCAGAATCTGACAGAAACTCGCGGCGTTCTTTTCTCTTTGTTGATTGAGACGTTCCTCTAGCGGTTGAGATTCCGTTGTCTGCCTCGACATTTCTCCATATATACGCGCCGTATCCTGTTTAATTTGCAGCAATTTCTGCTGCAAATCTTTATTAAACGCCCCGTATTCCTGAGAATTAATCCCGTCAACGATTTTCTTTACTTCATCATCGGCCACGCATTTCGACTGACTAAACGCACCCGTGACAAAAACCAAAAGCAAAACGAGCAGAGTCGAGAATCGAACCGCATTCTGAATCCGACAGACAACCATAAAATTTGAAGCATTCTGCAAAACCAATTAAAAGTATTTGCCTTTAGTTTCTAAAGCGCTGCCAAACGCTGCCTCAAAAACAAGTTTTGATGGATATTTTCAATACTTTAAGAAACTTTCTATGGTTTCTTTGCCTTATGGTTTCTCTCAGAGAGGAGTCTAGTATCATCCTCATAAATCGCTATAATATAATCCAAATCCTGCTCAGCAGTTTGCGAATAAGGAGGTAGTGGCGTTTGATTGGGATAGTCATTGTCTTCAGCAATTAATGTTACTTTTTCAAACCGAATTCCATATTCTTCATCGTCGTCCTCCCAATAATTGGGTCTCCTACTATGCCTCTTAGCTGTTTTCTTTAGCCTTTTAAAACCTCTAAATTCTAACTGAAATGTGGTGGTTCCGCCAGTATTGTTTTCATCAAAGATGTAATCGATTTCAGCGGATCGTTTGTTGTTAAATTCAATTTCAATGGAAAGGCGTTTCTTACAATACAAAAAGCCATGCGGATAAACATTACCTAATGGTGATTCATCGTATTGTAAAATTGATACTGCGGCAATTCGCCCGGGGTAAGTTGCTTCATAATTGCGTATATTATTATCTCCACCTCTATGTGTAAGAAATTTTTCATCTGGATTAAATAATGCTTCTAAAATGAAAGAGCCTGATTTGATAATTATAGGTGGCATCGGCACTATGTTCCTAACATGCTCTATCAAGATGAGAGATTTTTAAATGCAGAGGAGAGAAAAACAATGTCCGGGAAAATTATACTGACAGCTCTAATTTTAATTGGAGCCTGTTTTCAACTTAATATTTCAGTTAAAGCACAAACCAAACCGCTGACGGCGGAGGAATACTTTAAACGTGCGGAAGAGCTTTATAAAAAAGAAAACGTCAAAGGTGCGATTCCGCTTTACACCAGGGCTATAAATGCTAAACCAAATTACATCGATGCCTATTTTTCCCGCGCAATGGCTTATTTTTCAATTGTTGATTGTAAGAATGCGATCAGTGATTTAACTAAAGTTATTGAGTTAAATCCGAAAGTGGAAAAAGCATATTACACTCGCGCTAAGTGTTATTTTCTAATCGGACAAGTCGAGCTGTCCCGGCAGGATTTAAATAAAATGATAGAGCTGCGCCCAGATTCGTCGGATCTGGGGTTTGATCCATATTTTGCCCTCGGAGAGGTCAATTTTCAAACCGGTGCCTTTGATCAAGCCGTTAATGCTCTGACAAAAGGAATTGAGATTCATCCCAACCAAGCGAATTATTACTCAGACCGGGCAGACGCTTACCGGAAGTCAGGTAATGATGATGCGGCGATCAAAGATTATACAAAGGCGATTTCTCTGGATCCCAAAGATGAATTTACCTTTTATTATCGTGGAATGACGTATCTTCTTAAAAAAGATTATCAATCCGCCATCAGCGATTTTAGTCAATGCATTCAATTGCGACCGACCAGTAAGAGTAATTACAAAGCGCGAGCCGAAGCCTATCTGGCAGCAGCTGACATCGCCAAAGCCGAAGCCGATGAGCAAAGATTGGCGGAATTAAATAAAACTAATCCATGAATGCTGTCAGCCACGTAAGGATTTGTAATTTTTCATTGGCGGTGAACCTAAGAATCAAAAAGGTGTTCTCGATCCAAAATTACGATTGAGGTTGATAAGCAGGTAATAAGAAATTCTCAGGTACAGTGGGATGATGAAAATCCCAACCAAATTTATCACTGATTTGTCCCCGGCAGAAATTGCAGCGCTGATTGAGAATCATCAAGCCAACCAGAATTTTCGCGTCCGCAATCGCTCGCACGCCGTTTTACTATCGCATCAAGGTTATCCGATTGATGAAATTGCACAAATCTGCCGCGTTGATCGAGATACTGTCAGCGGTTGGCTCAACCTTTGGAATGAATCAAAGTTGGCGGGTTTGGCGGATGAAGCGCGTTCGGGACGTCCCCGAACACTTACTCCGGCACAAGCAGAGCAAGCCGTGTCAATCGCACTTTTGAATCCGCGTTTTCCCAAGCGGCAAATCAACGAGATTGCTGTGGCAACGGGTAAACAAATCAGCGAGTTGACGCTCAAGCGGTGGCTCAAAAAAAAGACTACCTCTGGAAACGGATCAAGTTAGGATTGTGGAAGCGAGCAGGGCGAAACCGAGAAAACAATTGCTCGACAGGAGTTGGAGCAATTAAACGAGCAAGCTGATCAAGGTCAGATAGATTTAATCTACTTTGATCAATCGGGCTTTAACTTGTGGGCGAAAGTGGTTGATGCCTGGCAAAAAAGGGGCGAACGGATTGTGGTGCCGGTAACAAAAAGCAAACTGCAAAACGTTTGAGGATTTATGTGGCACGGCTGGAGAGCGCTTTGAATCGTTTGTCTTTGAGGGCAGCATTGATGCGGGCGTGGTCATTGATTGCTTTGACCGGGTGGCGGCAACGTTAAAACGCGAAACGGTGGTTGTGATTGACAACGCCCCGATGCACAGGTCGGCAGATTTTGAGGAGAAGATTGAAGAATGGGCGGAGCGAGGGCTGACAATTTATCGGTTGCCAAGTTACTGCCCGGAACTGAACCGGATTGAAATGCTGTGGCAAAAAATCAAATACGATTGGTTGTCGTGGGAGGCGTACAAATCGGAGCAAAGTTTACGAGAAGAGTTGGATAAGGTGCTCTCGCAAATCGGATCAAAATACCACGTAACTTTTGTTTAACTGCTTAATTAATAAATACGATCCCAATTGCCAATTAAAACGGCGGGGCAAGTAAGAGATGGTGGAAACCAAGGAGAAAAATCATGACAAAGAAGTTATTTTTTACAGCACTTATCCTTAATAATTTCGTTGGTCAATGGTTATGAACAAGAGTGAGTGGTTTTAATTATTCAAGAGAAAAAACACTCGTTAAAATGAGATGCTGAAAAATATAATCCACACAATTTAGCGGTAGACCTACCTGAATAGTTACACCATCTCGCTCTTTATCTATCTGAATCATTTGGTTGTACATAACTTTGTCCTTATTCTAATTCTTTTAATTAGCCTGAAGGTTTTCCGTCAGCGCCTCTCGCTCCAAGCCGTCGTCGCTCATTAGGTATTGGTCTGGATGTTTGTGCTGGCTGACAATTACCTATTAAAGCTTAGCCGGAAAGGTCGGCAAGGTTAATAAGATTGTCCCCGCTATTCTTTGTCCATGAGAGCCGCCACCAGCTATTTTTTGCTGCAATTGCCAGCGCGCAAATCTCACTCTTCATGTTATAATTTTCGATTGTTATGACTACCATTGCCATTTTACCTGAACAGAGCGGCAGTTACCGCGCCGTCGCCGGGAGCAAAGAATCAACCGGAAACACCGCCGGTCAGGCGCTTGATGCCTTGATCGTTCAGCTGCGGGACGACGAAACGGGAACGCTCGTCATTGTGCAAAACCAGAAGGCCGATCGCTTTTTTACCCGCTCGCAACAAATGCGGTTGACCGAGTTATTACAGCTGCGCGCGCAAAACTCTTTATCCCTGACTGAGGAAACGGAACTGGAAAGCCTGGTTGAGGCTGAGCTTGATGGCGCCAGACACAGAGCTGAAACTCTCCTGGCTGATCTCAAGCCATGAACCCGCATTATCCACTCTGTTCGGCTCGCGCGCATCATCTTTGCGAATATTGCCGGGCTCCGGAAGTCGTCTTTAATTTGCCCTTTGAAGTCGAGCACATTTTCCCCCTGGCTCGCGGCGGCGACAGCAGCGCGGAAGAAAACCTGGCTCTCTCCTGCCGCTCGTGCAATCTTTATAAATCAGACTTTGTCACTGGTTTTGACGGAGCAAGGCAAACAGAAACAAGGCTTTTTCATCCGCGACGAGACCACTGGCAAACGCATTTCTCGCTGAGCGTGGAAACCGGTGAAATTCAAGGTCTGACCGACATCGGGAGAGCCACCGTAATGCGACTCAGAATCAACAGCAGATCGCAGACAGAGGCAAGAAAACAATGGGCGAGACTTGGACTAATGGTGCCGGAATCCTGATCAATTATGAGGAGCGTTTGTAATCTTAAAGCAGTCCTGGGCTCGGACAATCTGAGCAGCCGGCAGAAGGGGCAGCGAGGGTGAAATGTCGGATTTTTCGATTGAACAGATTAATGATCAACCATGCCTGGCCAGTCTGGTTGAGCGCTTGACGCTAGTGGCGGTGATGGCGGTTGATCTGGAAACCATTGAATGGTGGAATCGCGAGCGCGAACGAATCGCGCTCGTCCAAATTGCTTATCGCTCCGCCTCGGAAATTAAAGTTGCCGTGATTGATTCGCTTGCCCTTGAAAAGCTTGAACCCCTGCGCCAATCATTCGAAAATCAGTCAACCCTCAAAGTCATCCACAACGCCGCTTTTGATGCCGTCCGGCTCCAGGCGCATTACCAATTACAAGTGGCACCCGTTCACGACACGATGGTCGCCGCCCGGCTCAACCAGGAAAAGAAGTATTCGCTCCAGGCGCAAGCCGCGGCCCATCTCGGTCTCCATCTGGAGAAGGGCGCGCAGCGTTCCGATTGGAGCCGTCGCCCGCTGACCCCGCACCAGCTGCATTACGCGGCGCTGGATGCGGCGGCCACGCTCCGGCTTTACGAACATCAGCAGCGAAGAAACCTTTTTGGGAATTATCGTCTGAGAGGAACAGCCGCCGTCAAGGAGCAGGCGCGGCTGCCGCTGATCGATAATTCGCGGAGTCAAACATCTGTTCCGCAAAAGAAAGTGCCGGAACCGCCGCCGGAGCTTTTGCCGTCACAGCCAACTTCTCTCATCGAAAACAATTCACTGCCTTCGACAGACCAGCCGCTTCAGAAACCGGAAATTTCAGGTGCTGAACTGGCCCTCCTCGGAATCATCGCCGAGCTGCCCAACCGCTACGGGCCGGAACAACTAATCGTCTCGGTCGGAGCGAGCCAGCGAGTCGGACTGGCCGGCTGGATCATTGACCACACCCTGGGCCGGGAGACGGAGTTTGAGGAAGAAACCGCCAAACTCGCCATTGCAGATTTGTGCGAGCGGCGGCTGGTGGCAGTGACACCGACCGGGCGACTGGAGGCCACCGGCGCGAGAGCAGATCTCTAGCAAAAGCTCAAGACCTGAGAGAATTGAGAAAGCTCAGGTTCGGGTGATGATCAACCTTTTTAACCAGCGACGGCAAATTCCCTGGCAACATCTTCCATTTTAACGCCGCCAAGCGTATTTGGCCGATGTGAGACATCAGCTTGCCGCCAGGCACCGATCTTAAGAACTGGCACCAAGATCAACAAAATCGGCGGCAAGCGGCGGCGGCATCACTTGCCGAAGATTACTCAAAGAAGTATCCCGTTGGCGATTGTGAGCCTCAATTCATCGTTAATTTTTCGTTTTCTTGGTTAGTGATCCTTCCGCTCTGACGGTAAACTGTGGGAAGATATTCCAAGCACCGCCGGGCGTCGTTACTTGAGCAAATTGTCTAAAGGGGGCAGAGAGTGGTTTGATGAAAATCCGCCTAAAAATTACGCTTTTCTTGTTTATTTTCAGCGTTTCTGCGGCTTTTGCGCAGGAGGGGGCGCCAATGACCCTCCGGCAGTACCTGGATCGAGCGGCAGAGCGGATTAATAAAGGAAGCATCACTCAGGCGATCGAAGACTATAATCGTGCGCTTGAACTTGATCCATCGTCAGCAGATGTTTACTTCAGGCGCGGAATCGCTTTTGAAATCAGCCGCGAACGTGAACGGGCGATGGCGGATTTTAGCGCCGCCATCGCCCGCCGTCCGCAATTCGTTGAAGCTTACTTTCACCGGGCTAATTTGAACTCGTCTTTTAAAGAATATCCGGCGGCGATGGCCGATCTTAATAAAATCATTGAAATTGATGGGCGCAATCAAACCGCCTATTTTGAGCGCGGCCGTCTCAAACAAGTGCAGGGGAATCTTGCCGAGGCAGAAAAAGACCTCGAACAAGGAATTCAAATTAATCCGGACAGTGATGCGGGGCGCACCGCCCGAGAGCTTTTAAGAGCGCTCAAAGGCGAAGTCTCGGTCGACGAACTGCTGGCCAAATATGACCTGGCCTTGCAGTATCATCCGGAAGCGGCGGCCGATCTTTATTTTGCCCGAGGAGAGTTTGAATTTGTTAATGGGAGATTAGACGGGGCCATTACAGATTTTACGCGGGTGATTGAAATTGATGGGCGCAATTCAATGGCCTACATTAATCGAGGGGCGGCACGCCAGGCGCGGGGTCTCTTGAACGAAGCGCTGACGGACTTTAATCGAGCCCTCGAAATCAATCCTGACGGCGGATATGCTTATGCCGGGCGGGGTCTGGTGTATCTGGAACTCGGCAACGAAGCGGCCGCGCAAGCCGAATTTGATCAAGCCCTCAAAATTGACATCGGCATTAAAGGGTCGCTCACCGAAAGAATTGCCAAACTCAAACAGCGGTTGGCGGCTAATAAAAAATAACTTGAAGAAAGGGCGAGGACAAATGAAAAAGCTGTGGGGAATAATTGTTACGGCGGCGGTGAGCGGCAGTTTGCTTTTTTTTGCAGCCAGCCAAGACATGGCTCAAACGACAACCAATCAAAAGGGCGCTCAACCGCAAGTTGTCGTCGACTCCGATCTTCTTAAAGAATATGAGGGAAGGTTTGAATTTAATCCAACCAGATTTCCAAATTTTACGGTAGATGTTGAGGCCAAAGATAATTCTTTAACCTTAAGGCTGTCACACCGCCAAACGCGCGAGTTTCTGTTTGCAGCCAGGGACAGTTTTGTTGATTCAGAATCAGACAAAATTCATCTCACCTTCAACCGCAATAAGAATGGCAGGATCAATGGTCTGACGATGCACAATCTGCGGATGACTTATTACTTTGACGATCAGAGTAACGTGACCAGCCGGATGGTGGCGGGCGGAGCGGATGCTGACGCCAGGAAACTCGAATTGCCCCCGCCGAGCATCACCGGCAACACCGCTTTTAAACTAAAAGGTTACGAAAACGCCAAAATCATCGCGCTGGCCGGTTCCTTTAACAACTGGAACCAATCCGAGACGCTTTTTTACAAAGAGGGCGAGGAATGGGTGTGCCGGATCAACCTCGAACCCGGCAAATATTTTTACAAGTTTATTGTCGATGGCTCCTGGATTACCGATCCGGAGAATTCGGTGACCGAACCGGACGAATATGGAAACGTTAACTCGGTTTTGACGACCAGAGAAAAATAGTCGAAATAAATTACTCAAAAGATTTTGTTTAACCTGTGCCATGCAATCAATATATTGTCTGGCGACTGATAACTCTCGCCTTAAGGGTTGAGGGCAGGTTTCGTTCAATCTTCCAAAATGCTCCAAACATAAACCGCCTTATCAGTCTTGAATTACATTCTGTAACTGTTCAGGTAAGGGCCTAAGCTCAGCGCCTTCAGTTATTTAGGGATAACATCTCTCTCTTACGTTTTCAACTTTTCTTGCCTTTTTCTCCGGAATTTTATATCGTATCCGGCACTCTTTCAGTTCAGGTTGGCGAT
>JBBQUS010000022.1:0-72124 GCA_038212235.1 Pyrinomonadales bacterium | reverse complement strand
CTTTTCGCGCTTCAAAGCTGAGTTGGTCGAGGGCGGCGTGTTTGAGACGGTCGAACAGGCACGGTCGGAAATCTTCAGTTACATTGAAGGCTATTACAACCGGGTCAGATTGCATTCAAGTCTAGGCTACAAAACGCCGCTCGAATTTGAAGCAGAATTGAAAACTAAGGAAAGAAGGAGCAGAGAGAGTTTTGTCTCCACTTTTACTTGACCATCTCAGTTCATTTTCCTCGGTGTGTGGTTTGTGGATAATGGTGTCGTCAAAAATCAAACAAGCATCATTTGTTTCGTGTTCCCGGACTAAGGCTTTGACCAACAGCCACAAATCAGTTGAAGAAAAATCATTGTTTGAAAGCAAGCGTGTGATTTTGTCGTGACTGACGGCCTGATCAAGCAGTTCGGACAAACCGGTGGCACTGGCTTGTCCGAAAGCCACTTGCAAATAATCAGTGTATAAATCCAGTAATTCAGTCATGCGAGAAATGCTATCAAATTCCGTTTCTCAACGCATTTTGCGTAACATCAGTGAATGTGATAAAGAACCGTCCGGTCATTTGTCGCGCCTCCTTCGCGCGGCATCCAAACGTTGTCTTTAATCGTTGGCGAAACGTCACCCGGCAAAATTGGCAGCACGCCATCAATACCATTGCCTTGATTATTCGGAGTGAGAATTGTGTTGTTGCGGGCGGCAATGGTTTCGCTCGGGTCTGTTGGCGGCGCAGCAGGTTTAGTAATTTGCGATTTGACTTCGGCGGCTTTGCCCTGTAATTGGCGGTAAAGAGATTTCTCGACGCTCGCTTTAATCTCGTATTTGCCGGTTTTTTGATTGAGGTAAGCAATCATTGCGCCTTCGGTTTTCACTTTGTCAAACGGACTCTCGCCGCCAGCTTTTAGTAAGGCTTTTAGCTTGTTCAAATCAGTTGTCTGGTCAACGTCAAATCCAAATTTTTTGAATAGAGCCCGTTCAGCCGCTTCTTCGGAAATATGGACGGTTGGCGGCAGCTTGCCTGAAGAGTCACGCCGCGCTCCGGCTTCGCCGGGCGTTAAAATATAAGTCACGGGTTCGTGATCTTTGCCGCCGTTCGTTTGATTAAGAGCGGAAGCATCGGTATAAAGCGCGTCTGAAGCCACAAGCGAATTATTAACGTTTGGCATAAGCGTATTGAGGGCAAGAACCTTATCTTTTCAAAATTATAACTCTGTTAATAATTATCGGTTAGATTGTCGGAAATTTTCTTGTTATAACGAATTTTCTACTAATTGCGGATAGAATTTCGCGCCAAAGGGCAAAATGTAACCTTTTGCGTTTTCATCAATTTGCATTAATGCCTCGTTCAAATTGTGAGCGGGATTGAGCCGCATTTGACGCGCTTGTTCTTCAGGCAAATTTGAGATTAGGTGAATTTTGAATCGTTCGGCTTTTTCCAGTAAACTCCAAGCGGTTTGTCCGTTAACTTGAAATTTTTTTTCTAAATTTTCAGCAAGTTTGTCAGCGTTTTCCGCTGAAAACCAATTGATAAAATCGTTTCTGCCCAAACCGTCAACGCATTCTGCCAGCCAGATGATTGTGCCGCCAGCGGCGCAAGCGAGCGATGCCATCTCTAATGCTTTGTGCGCTTGAACGAGATTTAAGTCAAATGGCGCGCCGCCCGCACTGACAATGACAATCTCACGTTTTTCCGTAATCTCTACCGAATGAGTTTGCAGATAAAACTCGCACGCTTTTTCATGAGACGTGCGCCAATGACCGGCAAAGATTCGCGCCGCCTTTCCGCGTTCATCAACAATCGTATTGACGGCAAATGCGGGATTGATTTTTTCGACGATTTCAATAAATTCTTCGTGAACCGGATTGCCATCAAGTTTTCCAATTCCTACGCCGGAGCGACGGAGCTTTTTTTCAAAATCAAAAGTGATTTTGTGCGTTTCGTTTGCAGTTCGCGACGAAGCCAGACCCGGACAAACCAATTTGCGCCCCCCCCCGAAACCCGCAAAATAGTGGAACGAAACGCCGCCAACTAAGATAACTTTGTCGTGTTCGACGAGGGCGCGATTGAGTTCTATGGTTGTTCCGCGCGCTGTCGCGCCCAAATTTATCAAACGCACCAGATCGCGCGGATTATGATCCAAGGTTTTGACGCGCTGGACGATAAATTGAGTCAGCAAATCAATTTTTTCGTCTGGGCTGGTTTGGCGGTGGATTCCGGTCGCAAAAATAATGCGAATATCAAACGGCATCACGCCATTTGCAATCAATCTTCGCACGAGCAAATTGATGATTTGTCCGCTTGCCGCCGCGCGCGTAGCGTCCGGGACGACAATTAAAACCGTTTCGCCCGCTTCGATAACCGTCTCCAAAACGTCCGAATCAATGGGAGCGTCGAGCGCAGCATTTATTTCCGCGTCCGAGAGCGAATCTTCATCCGGATTTTCCTTTGCCAAAACGTCAAAGCGATCAGCGTCAAAAGCAAACGCTAATTTTTCTTTGCCATAACCAAGCTGAATGGAATTACTCACTTACTTTCGTTGTCTCTCTGGATAATCATCTTCAATTTCAGTTTCAACATCTCCGATCCGTTCTCTTTTGTCCTGCGGAAAAATTACTGATAATACGATTGAGAACGCGAGCGCCCCAACAATAACAAGGAGCGCGATGTAAATTGGAATGTGCCCGTAATGTTCCTCGATGTAATCGAGCTGGTCGGAGTCTCTGATGCCGTCAGCGTAAGCGCCCAACCAAACAACCAGGGGCAAAATCATTTTGACGCCGATAAAGGTCAGCACAAAAGCGAGTCCGACGCGCAGCAGATAAAATTTTTCGACGACGCTGACAAGCAAAAAGAAAAAAGTCCGCAACCCTAAAATGGCGAAAACGTTTGAGGTGTAAACAATAAACCTGTCTGTCGTAATTCCGAAAATCGCCGGAATCGAATCCACCGCGAAAATCAAATCGGTTACTTCGACCACAATTAAAACGAGCAGTAACAATGTGCCGACTCTGTTGCCGTTTTCGACGTTGAAAAATTTATCGCCGTCATAGCGTTTTGTGAGCGGAATAAATCTGGTGACGAAACGGACGACCGGATTTTTGTCCGGTTCGATTTCGGCTTCGTCCTCGCGAAACATTTTGATTCCGGTGTAAATCAGAAACGCCCCGAAAATGTAAATGATCCAGCCGAATCGATCAATCAATTCAGCGCCAATGAAAATCATGATAATTCTAATCACCAGCGCCCCCAAAACTCCCCAAAAGAGAACGCGGTGCTGATAGTTTTTAGGAACTTTGAAATACGAGAAAATCAGCAGAAAGACAAATAAATTATCAACCGAGAGCGATAGTTCGATGACGTAACCGGTCAAGAATTTGAGGGCGATGTCCCATGCCTGTTCCCTTGCGGTAGCAGCTTCGGCGGCGAAATACTGGAGCGCGTAATAATAAATCAGGACGTTAAAAACGAGCGCGAGGCCAACCCAGGTGACGCTCCAAAAAAGCGTCTCTTTTGAGGACGGAACATGCGCCTGACGATTAAACAGGCCGAGGTCAACGGCAAGCATCAGCAAAATAAAAATGCCGAAGCTGATCCAAGCCCAGAGCGGAAAAGCTATTTCGTTCATCGTTTCGTTAAAATACCATTTGCCGGCCGCTTGATTCAAAAGACAAGTTTCAAAAAATTCTGGTCAAAGGATTGTTTTCGCTTAACCGTTCTTTGACTTAAAGTTAATACTCACATATTTTTGCAAGAGTCCTGAACGAAACGAAACCGCAGCATCATTCAGCCGAAAGTTTTAAATTTATGTCCCACAAAGTTTTTTGGTCATTCGTTCTGGTTGCCGCCTTTTTATTCGGCGTCGGTTTAACGACTAAAACCGCCGCGCTCGAAACTGTCGCGTCAGCCGAGAAAAGGAACAAACCGCAGATTATCGCCGGCACAGACGATTTTTCTCCCGAATCGAATTTTGAGTTTTCAAACGTTTCGCCGATTGTCATCAATGACAACACCATCGCCGACCCGTATCCGTCGAGCATCGCGGTTTCAAATGTTCCCGGAACGATTCAAAAAATAACGGTAACACTCAATGATTTCCAGCACAGCTTTCCAGACGATGTTGACATTTTACTGGTTGCTCCGAACGGGCAGAGCGTCATTTTGATGTCGGATGCGGGCGGCAGCCGCAACGTTAGCGGGGCAACTTTGACCTTTGACGACGCGGCTCAAAACGCGCTTCCCGACAACGCACAAATCGTTTCTGGAACTTTTAAACCGACTGATTTCGAGCCGGGCGACGACTTTCCGCCGCCCGCTCCGCCTGCGCCGAGAAACAGCATGTTGGCAGCATTTAACGGGATTAATCCAAACGGAAACTGGCGCCTTTTTGCGGTTGACGACACAGGACAGGATGCCGGAATGATTGCCGGCGGTTGGAGTTTTAGCATTAGCAACGGCATCACGGCTCAAAACCAAACTCCGATCAATATCCCCGATGCGGGTGTCGGGTCGCTGTATCCTTCTACCATTAACGTCGCCGGTTTAACCGGGAGCGTCACGAGAGTCAGAGTTTTTCTTAACAATCTCAGTCACACCGCGCCCGATGACATTGATTTATTGCTGGTCGCTCCCAACGGTCGGAGCGTCGTTTTAATGTCCGACGTTGGCGGCAATTTTGCGGTTAACGACATTTCCTTGATTTTTGACGACGCGGCTCAAAATGCGCTCCCCGATAACGGACAAATTGTGTCCGGAACTTTTAAACCGACTAATATCGGCGGCGGTGATGTATTTCCGCAGCCCGCACCGACCGACGCGCCGACCGCAACCGCACTGGCCGCTTTTAACGGAATCAATCCGAACGGAGCGTGGAATTTGTATCTGGTTGACGACACGAGCGGCAATGCCGGAACGCTCTCCGGCGGCTGGGGTTTGGCAATCAATACTTCGACAACCGCTTGTCCGCTCACGATTGCGCCGGACATTCAAAGCTTTGCATATACCGGCGGGACGGGGGCTGTGACGGTTTCCACGCCCGCCAGATGCTCCTGGACGGCGACCGTTCCGGCTTTTAGTTTCCTGACGATTACTTCCAATCCGAACGGCGCGGGCAGCGGGACGGTGAATTTTACAGTTCCGCCGAACATGGGCGGAGCGCGCACCGGCACTATCGAAGTTTCAAACAACAGCGTGACGCGCTCGTTTACGGCGCAGCAAGGTTCGGGCTGCCCGTTTGCGCTTGGCACCGAGGCGCAAAATTTTTCGGTCAGCGGCGGCGCGGGCAGCGTCAGCGTGACGGCTGTGAGCGGTTGTTTTTGGCAAGTTACGAGCGGCGCAAACTGGATTACAGTTGATTCGGCGTCAGGCGGCATTCTCGGCAGCAGCATTGTGACTTTTACCGTCGCGCCAAACGGCACGAACGCCGCGCGCACCGGCACAATCGCAATTGGCGCCAGAATTTTGACCATTACACAGGACGCCGGAACAGCCTGTCCCTACACTTTGAGCAAAGATTCTGATTATTCACCGGCGACAGGCGGAACGGGCAGTTTTGACGTTTTGGCGGCCAATACTTGCAGCTGGACAGCGATGAGCAGCGCCGGTTGGATAACTGTTAATCCGACTTCAGGCAGCGGGAACGGAACGGTTAATTTCACAATCGCGCCGAACGGAGCAAATGTTTCCCGGAGCGGCACAATCACTGTCAACGGCCGGATTTTAACCATCGGACAGGGCCGCAGCCAGATTGCCGCGCCGTTTGATTTTGACGGCGATAATAAAACGGATGTTTCGGTGTTCCGCCCTTCAAACGGCATTTGGTATGTTTTGCGGAGCGCGGACAACTCGCCTTATGCGGTGCAGTTCGGGATTGCTACCGACCGGCTCGCGGCGGCTGATTACGATGGCGACCGCAAAACGGACGTCGCAGTTTTCCGCAACGGCAGCTGGTACATTTTAAATAGCTCAAACAACGTTTTTCGCGGTCTGCAATGGGGCATGAGCGGAGACGCGGCTGTGCCGGGCGATTATGACGGCGACGGCAAAGCGGACATTGCGGTTTTTCGCCCGTCAACCTCCACCTGGTACGTTTTGCGCTCGGTTGACGGCGGGGTCACGGTTCAAGTCTTCGGCTCCGGCTCAGACCGACCGGTTCCGGCTGATTATGACGGCGACGGAAAGTTTGATTTGGCGCTTTACCGCGCCGGAGCGACGGCGGAATCACCGAGCGTCTGGTTTGAACGAGCAAGCAGCAATAATCGCCTGCTGACTTATCAATTCGGAGTTGGCGAAGACCTTCCCGTTCCGGCAGATTACGACGGCGACGGGCGGGCTAGTTTCGCCCTCTTTAGACCGAGCATCACCACCTGGTTTCGCTCAACCGACGCCGCGCGCAGCTTCGACCGGCAAATTTGGGGATTTGCCGACGACGCGCTTGCGCCCGGCGATTATGATGGTGACGGCAAAATTGACGTGGCCGTTTTCAGGCAGGGAATCTGGTACATTTTGCTGACCTCGAACGGAACGCTCAAAACTCAATTCTGGGGATTACCGTCGGATATTCCGGTTGCTTCGCCTTTCAAACCTGGTGTTCCGTAAAGCAGTCAGCGCGCGCCGGACAATTAGATAGAGCTGAAATTGATGAGGCGATTAAGCTGATCTTCTCTCCAAATTTAGTGTTTGTATTGCTCCCAAAATGTATAATCTACTCTCTCAAATTGCGCTGCTTGCTAGTTTTGGTTACAATTAGAGTTTCGCGCCTTAGATGGTCTCAAGATTCAACGTCAATCTCCGGTTGACCATGCGCATCTCAATCTTATCAATCACATCGAAAGTTTCGAGCAGTAATAACAATGTTAAAGCAGCTTTCCCGTTTGGAAAAAACGCGCAACACGATTTTGCTTCTTTTTGTCGCGCTGATGGCGATCAGTCTGGTTCTTTTTTACGCCCCGGCCCGCAACGCCGTGACACAGGGGAATTTAACCCGCAGTCAGGATACGGCGGCAACCGTTGGCAGCGAAACGATTACGGTCGGCGACGTGGCTATCGAACAGCAAAACGAGGCTCAACGAATGGCCCGGCAGTATGCTCAGTTCGGAGCCCAGTTTACGCCGCCGCCAACGCCTGCCAAAACCGTTTTGAACAACGAGATTTCAAATCGTCTGATTCGTCTCGAAGCGGCGCGTTTGGGTTTAGCCCCTTCGGACCAGGAAGTCGCGGCCAACATCCGCCAGCAGCTTAAAACGATTCCCGGATTTGACCTCAACGACAAGGAAGCTTACCGGCGGCTGGCGACGGAAAACGTCGGCAGTGTCGAACGGTTGGAGCAATCGGTGCGGGATGATTTGACGCAGAAAAAACTGGTGGCGTTTTTAACCGGCGGGGTGCAGGTTTCCGAAGACGAAATCGTTGACACGTACAAACGCACCGGAACTTCATTCGACCTCGTTTACGTGCCGGTTTCAACCGCTGCTCTGGCCGCCAAATTACAGCCTTCGGACGCTGACCTGCGCGCTTATTTTGACCAGCACAAGTCAACTTATTACATTTCCACCCCGCAAAAGAAAATTCGTTATCTCTTTATCAATCAAAGCAAAGTCGGCGAAAAGCTGGACATTCCCGAAGCCGATTTGCGCGCCGAATATGACGCCCTCCCGGAAGATAAAAAACAACAGGGTGTACAGGCGCAGCAAATCGTTTTAAGAGTTGCCGCTGACGGCAAAAATGAAGCAACTCAGGCAGAAAAAGCCAACAAGCTTGCGCAGCAAGCCAAAAAAGACGGCGGCAAATCGAGCGAAGAAGCTTTTGCCAATCTCGCGCGCGGCAATTCCGAAGACACCCGAACCGCTCCGAGCGGCGGTAAAATCACCGGCCTCGTCCGCGCCAATCCAAACAACCCGGACGATCCCTTGCAAAAAGTTTTGAGTCTGGAAGAAGGCCAGGTTACTGACCCGATTAAATTCGGCAGCAGCTATTATATTTTCCGGCGCGGCGCGATTGTCCCGAAAACTTTTGAAAACGCGAAACCGGAACTGCTCGTTTCCCTGCGCAATCGCCGCGCCTACAAAGTCGCCGCCGATCTGGCGCAAAAAGCCGACGCGCGCCTCAAAGAAGTCAAAGATGTCCGCAAGGTCGCCGAAGAATTCGCTCCGCAGGCCAATATGAAACCGGACGAAATGGTGCGCGAAACCGGCTTTGTCGCTCCCGGTGATGAAGTGGCAAATATCGGCGTCGCGCCGCAGTTTGAACAAGGTATTGCGCCGCTCGAAGCCGCCGGAGAAGTCGGCGATGTGACGCCGGTCAAAGACGGGTTTGCGATTCCCACTCTGGTTGAAAAGCGAGACCCGCGCGATGCCGAGTTTGACGAGGTTAAAGATAAGGTTGCCGGAGCCGTTAAAATCGAGCAGGCGAAAGCCAAAATCGAATCAATCGCGGGGGAAATCGCGAGCGGCGCGGCATCGCCCGAGGCCATCAAAACGCTTGCCGAAAAATACGGTTTAAAGGCTGCGGATGCCAAAGATTACAAACTCGGCTCGCCGCTTGGCGAAGGCGCGATTTCGGCAAGTTCACCTGTTTTGGACGAAGCCGTTTACAATCTGAAAGCCGGAGAAGTCGTCAAAACTCCGATCAAATCCGGCGATAATTATTTTGTGGTCGGTGTGACCAAACGAACTGAGGCCAATATGGAAGAATTTGCCAAACAGCACGAGCAGCTTGTTGATACCGCTTTGCAAACCAAAAAAGGCCAGCTTTTCGGTGATTACCTAAGCGATCTACGGCAAAAAATGGATAAAGAAGGGCGCATCAAAATTTATCAGGATGCGATTGCTAAAATTGACGGCGCGGGCAAACCCGCTCCCGGCGAAGATCAATAAAACTCGCTTTGATTAAATGCCAAAAAGGCGCTTCCCGTGGGAAGCGCCTTTTTTCATGCCGGAAAGTTTTTAGTGACAAGGTTATTTCATCGTGATAACTTGAAAAACATACATCTTTCAAAATTTATCAGGTTTTCGTGGCTCTCACAAAAGAGTCACAGAAAGGGTTAAATCTCTATGTCAGAAGATTATCTCGAAGCGCAGGAAGCGCATATGTCAGAGGACGAAACAGAGCTGTTGTCCGAGCCGACGCCCGAGCAAACCGATTTGTTAAAACATCTCTCGGATTTTGGCGAATCGCGGCGGCACTTTTTAGGACAGGCTTCCGCCGCCGGATTGGGCATTTTGGCGGCGCAGCTGCTGGCCGAACAGGAAGCAAAGGCCGCTTCTAATTTATCAAACTATACATCTGCCGAGCCGGGTGTCAATGCCGTTGCAGCGCCGGCTGACGCGATGACCGTCAAGCTCAAAATCAACGGCGCGGAACAATCCGTAAGCATTGAGCCGCGCGTCACTCTGCTCGACGCTCTCCGCGAAAGAATCGGCTTGACCGGAACGAAAAAAGGCTGCGATCACGGACAATGCGGAGCCTGCACTGTGCTCGTCAACGGACGCCGCACTTTGTCGTGTCTCACGCTCGCGGCAATGAGCGACGGGCAGGAAATCACAACGATTGAAGGACTCGCCAAAGGCGAAGAACTGCATCCGATGCAGGCGGCGTTTATCAAACACGACGGTTTTCAGTGCGGCTACTGCACGCCGGGACAAATTTGTTCGGCGGTTGCGCTTCTGACTGAAGCTAAAAACGGCGAAGCGAGTTACGTCACGACAAATTTCAGAACGGGGGCTAAGAGTCTGCAATTGTCGGACGAAGAAATCAAAGAGCGAATGAGCGGAAATATTTGCCGTTGCGGCGCGTATCCGAATATTGTCGCCGCTATTCGCGAAGTTCACACGGGCCGTGATGTCGCGCAAAACTGGAGTTTTGCGGAAAAGGAGTTAACCGATGAGACCGTTTAATTATTCGAGAGCGACCGAAGCGGGCAGCGCCGTTAAAGACGTTTCCGCCAACAAAGACGCCAAGTTTATTGCGGGCGGCACAAATCTGCTCGATTTGATGAAAGAAGGGGTCGAAAATCCGAACGCCCTGGTTGATATTGCCAGACTTAATTTGTCGCAAATCAGAGAAATGAACGGCGGCATTTCAATCGGAGCTTTGGCGCGAAATTCCGACACGGCAAATCATCCGCTCGTCAGACAAAATTTTCCGCTCCTCTCACAGGCGATTCTGGCGGGAGCTTCCGCACAGCTTCGCAACATGGCGACCAACGGCGGAAATCTGATGCAGCGCACCAGATGCCAGTATTTTTATGAGACGGCGATGCCGTGCAACAAACGTGAACCGGGAACGGGCTGCGGCGCGCTCGAAGGCGTCAACCGGATTCACGCGATTTTGGGCTGGTCTGAAAAATGTATTGCGACCTATCCGGGCGACATGGCCAACGCGCTTTACGCGTTCGACGCAGTGGTCAAAGTGCGCGGCGCGGATGGCAAAGAGAGAGCGATTCCGATCAACGATTTTCACCGGCTGCCGGGTGATAATCCTGAAAAAGACAACAATCTGGTTCACGGCGAACTGATTCAGTCAATCGAGCTGCCAAAAAATAATTTCGCCGCCCGCAGCTACTACTTAAAAGTTCGTGACCGCGCTTCTTACGCGTTCGCGCTCGTTTCGGTCGCCGCCGCGCTCGAAATGGACGGCAGCAATATCAAACAGGCCCGCGTCGTTTTGGGCGGAGTGGCGCACAAGCCCTGGCGCAGCGCGGAAGCCGAAAACACTCTGGTTGGCAAACCTGCGACCGATGACACTTTCAAAGCCGCTGCGACCGCCGCGCTGAAAGACGCCAAAGGATTCAAATACAACGAATACAAAATCGAACTGGGACGCCGCGCTGTCGTTCGTGCCCTGCAGCGCGCGATGAACGGAGCAACGGCGTAAAAAAACCTCAAGCCGGAGAAATCTCTCGGCAAACTGTTTTAAAGGAAATACAAATGAGAGCAGTTATAGGGAAACCGATTGATCGCAAAGACGCGCGTCTAAAAGTGACTGGCGGAGCGAAGTACGCCGCCGAATTTAAAGTAAATAATGTGGCGTTTGCTTTTGCGGTGCGTTCCGAAATTGGCAACGGAAAAATCACGGCGATAGACACGGGCGCGGCGGAAAAAGAAACAGGAGTGATTAAAGTTTTGACTCATGAAAACGCTCCGCGCCTTAAACCTTACGTTCAGCAGGAAGTTTCAAAAACGGGTGGGATGACGGGCGAGCAATTTTTGTCGCTTCAGGATAATAAAATCAATTACTACGGGCAATACATTGCGCTTATCATCGCCGAAACATACGAGCAGGCGAGAGGCGCGGCTAAATTAGTCAAAGTTAATTACGCCAAAGAAACACCGGCGATTGACCTTGAAAAAGAATTGCCGAACGCCGAAAAACCGCAGAAAGCGCGTGGCGAGGACGTTCAGACTAACGAAGGCAAAACGGCCGGCATCATTGCCGCCGCGCCCGTTAAAATCGAACAAACCTACACGACGCCGACGGAAAATCATCATCCGATGGAACCGCACGCGACCATTGCCGTCTGGGACGGCGCGGATAAAATAAAGATTTACGATGCCACCCAAGGCGTTATCGGCGCGCAAGGCATTGTCGCGCATTTTCTCAGTTTAAAGCCACAGAACGTCCAGATAATTTCGCCATATGTCGGCGGCGGCTTCGGCTGCAAAGGATCGCAATGGGCGCACGTTTTGCTGACGGCGATGGCGGCAAAATCGGTTAATCGTCCGGTTAAATTTGCTATTACGAGACAGATGATGGTGACAAACGTCGGGCGCAGACCGGAAACGATTCAAAAAGTCGCCCTCGCCGCCGACCAAAGCGGAAAACTCGCGGCGATTCGCCACGAAAACAATTCCTACAAAGCTTTTTCGGAATATTTTGAGCAGAGCGGCGTTCAAACGAAAATTCTGTACAGCGCCCCCGTCAGAGAAATCACTTACAAAATCGCCAAATTCAACATCAATGCGCCGACTTTTATGCGCGCTCCCGGCGAAACGCCCGGAACCTTCGCGCTCGAATCGGCGATGGACGAACTGGCGCACGAGCTGAAAATTGATCCGATTGAGCTTAGAATTTTGAATCAGACTGCGGTTGATCCGCTGCAAAACCTACCGTTTTCGAGTGAATATTTGCTTGATTGTTACCGCATTGGAGCAGAAAAATTCGGCTGGGCGAACCGCAAAAGCGAGCCGCGCGCCAACCGCAGCGGCAGATATCTGGTCGGAATGGGAATGGCGACGGCGACGTATCCGGCGAATCGCGGAACGGCTGCCGCGAGAATCCAAATGACGGCGGACGGCAATGTCAAAGTCATGAGCGCGACGCAGGACATCGGGACGGGAACTTATACGATTATGGCTCAGGTTGCTGCCGACGCGCTCGGCGTTCCGGTAGAAAAAGTGTCGGTCGAACTGGGCGATTCGTTTTTGCCGCCCGCGCCGGTTTCCGGCGGTTCGCAAACGGCCGTCAGCGTTACTTCGGCGGTTCTGGCGGCAGCGGAAATGCTCAAAAAAGATTTGATGGCGATGGCGGTCGGCGATAAAAATTCCAGATTGAGCGGCAGAAATATTGGGGAAATCACCTACGCCGACGCCAAGTTTTTTGTCAGAGGCGATTCGACAAAGAGCGATTCTTACGTTGAAATTTTGCGCCGGAGCGGTAAAAAAGTGATCGAAGCGTGTGCTACAGCCAAACCTTTTTCAACAAAAAAACCAAACGAATCCAATCCCGAAGCTAAAAAAGAACAGGGCGGCGGTCAAAACGGACAGGGCGGAGCGTCGCCGTGCAGTCCGGCGCAACCCGACGCGGAGCTTGATTCTAACAAGGAAAAATATTCGTTCCATTCGTTCGGAGCGCAGTTTGCCGAAGTCATTGTTGACGAAGATTTAGGAACTGTCCGCGTCTCGCGCTTTACGAGCGTTCAGGACATCGGACGCGTTTTGAACGAAAAAACCGCTCGCTCGCAGATTATCGGCGGCGTAGTTTACGGTTTGGGGCAGGCGTTGATGGAGGAAACTCAGTACGACAAACGCTGGGCAAATCCAATCAACCGCGCTCTGGCTGATTATCACGTTCCGGTCAATCTGGATGTGCCGGTAATTGATGTTCACTTTATCGGCAAAGACGACCCGCATATTTCTCCGATTGGCGCACGCGGTATCGGCGAAATCGGGATTACTGGTGTCGCGGCGGCGGTTGCTAACGCGATTTTCAACGCGACCGGCAAACGAATTCGCGATTTGCCTTTGACGCCCGATAAACTTTTATAAATTGGAGACGAAGGAGAAATAGGATGAGTGAGAACGGAACTGTTTCGCTTAATCTGCAAATCAACGGCGAAAAACACGATTTGCAGATTGAGCCGCGCGTTTCCCTGCTTGACGCCCTGCGCGAATTTATCGGTTTGACCGGAACCAAAAAGGGATGTAACCAGGGTGCGTGCGGCGCTTGCACCGTTCTGGTTGACGGCGAGCGGATCAATTCTTGTTTTGCCCTCGCCGTGCAATATGAAGGCCGGGAAATTACGACGATTGAAGGATTGGCGACGGGCGACGAACTTCACGCATTGCAAGCCGCGTTTATCGAACATGACGGTTTTCAGTGCGGTTACTGCACGCCGGGACAAATTTGTTCGGCTGTCGGGATGTTTAATGAGTTTCAGAACAATTTGCCGAGCGCGGTTTCGGCAAAAATGACCGGCGATTATGAATTTTCCGACGAAGAAATCAAGGAACGAATGAGCGGAAATTTGTGCAGATGCGGCGCGTACGTCGGCATCGTTGACGCGATTCACGAAGCGTTTGACGCAGAGGCGAAACGATGAAAAATTTCACTTACCAACGCGCTGAATCATCAGAAAGCGCGATTAATTTAATTGCCGGAAACGCGGGCGCGAAATTCTTAGGCGGCGGCACGAATCTGGTTGATTTGATGCGCGAAAACATCGAACAGCCCGACGCGCTCGTTGATGTCACGCGTCTTTCAAGTGAGATTGAAGAAACGGCTGATGGCGGAATCAGAATCGGCGCGGCGGCGAAAAATACGGCCGTTGCCAACCATCAACTGATTCGCCAAAGATTTCCGGTTTTGTCGCAGGCGATTCTGTTCGGCGCGTCGGGACAAATTCGCAACATGGCGACCGCGGGAGGCAATCTTTTGCAGCGCACGCGCTGTTATTATTTTTACGACGAGGCGGCCAAATGTAATAAACGCGCTCCCGATTCGGGCTGTGAGGCCATCGGCGGCTTTAATCGAATTCACGCGATTCTCGGAACTTCCGACTCGTGCATTGCGACGCACCCGTCGGATATGTGCGTCGCGCTCGCCGCGCTGGATGCAAAAATTTTGGTCGAAGGCGCGAACGGAAAACGTGAAATTGCCTTTAACGATTTTCATAAACTTCCCGAAAATACGCCGAACATTGAAACCGACTTAAAAGACGGCGAATTGATTACGGCAATCGAAATTCCGAAAACCGATTTCGCCAAAAATTCGCTCTATCGAAAGGTGCGCGACCGCGCGAGTTACGCTTTTGCGCTCGTTTCGGTCGCGGCGATTGTGGAAACGGAAAACGATTTGATCAAAAACGTCCGTATCGCACTCGGCGGTGTCGCGCACAAACCCTGGCGAGCGACTGACGCGGAAAATTTCCTGACCGAAAAAACAGCAACGGAGGAAAATTTCAGAAGCGCGACGGAAGCCGAATTAAAAGCGGCGAAAGGTTTCGGTCATAACGATTTCAAAATCGAACTGGCAAAACGCACAATCGTCAGCGCTTTGAAAGAATTGGCGGAAAATGGGGGTGGAAAATAATGAGCATCATGCAGAAAATTATGGAAACGGTCGTGCAGTATATGCCCGACAAAGAACCCGATCCGCTGATTCATGACAAGCACGGCTACATCGGCAAACCTTTGAGTCGTGTTGACGGACCTTTGAAAGTAAAGGGCGCGGCGACATTTGCGGCGGAATTCGCTTTTGACGATATCGCGCACGCGGCCATCATTTACTCGACGATTGTGAAAGGCGAAATTACGAAAATCGAAACTTCCGAAGCGGAAAAATCGAACGGCGTTCTGGCGGTTATCACGCACGAAAACGCGCCGAAAATGAATAAACCGCCGATGTTCGCGCCCGGCGGAGGCAGTAAAGGTTCGGGCGCTTTCGATCTGCCGGTTCTGCAGGACGCGAAAATTTACTGGAACGGTCAGCCGATTGCGGTAGTCGTTGCGGAAACGCTCGATCAGGCGGATTATGCCGCGTCGTTAATTAAAGTCGAATATAAAGAGGAAGAATTTGAAGTTTCGTTCGACGCGGCGAAACCGGAAGCAAAGAGCCCGCGAAATATTATGGGCGAACCGGCGGAGGTGAAAATCGGCGACGCGGAAGACGCGCTCAAAAGTGCGGAATTTAAAGTTGACAACATTTATCGAACGCCGCGCTACAATCACAACGCGATTGAGCCGCATCCGATGATCGCCGCGTGGGACGAAGAAGGCGGTTTGACGGTTTTCGACGCTTCGCAATACGTCACGGGCAGCAAATACACGCTCGCCGAAGTCTTTGACATCGCGCCGGAAAAAGTTCGTACAATCGCGCCGTTTGTCGGCGGCGGTTTCGGCGGCAAAGGCAGCGTTTGGGGACACACCCTGTTGTGCGCGGCGGCGGCGAAAGTCGTCAAACGTCCGGTGAAACTGGTGTTGTCGCGCGAAGGGGTTTTTCGCGCCGTCGGCGGACGCACGCTATCAGAACAGCGCGTCGCGCTCGGCGCAGGAAAAGACGGGAAATTCGCGTCGGTCATTCAAAGCGGCGTTACTGCAACGATGCCGCACAGCGCGTTTCAAGCCGAACAATTTTCGTTTCCCGTCCGGCATTTATACCAGTCGGAAAATTTCTACATCGGGCAGAAAATCGTCAATCTCGACACCGTTCCAAACACTTTTATGCGTGCGCCAGGGGAATCAATCGGCACGTTCGCGCTCGAATCGGCGATGGACGAACTCGCGTATCAACTGAAAATTGATCCGGTCGAGCTTCGCAAAATCAACGAACCCGCCAAAGATCCGGTCAAAGGCGCGGAATTTTCGATGCGGAATATCGTCGAAGCTTACAAACGCGGCGCGGAAAAATTCGGCTGGAACTGGAAAGAACCGCGCACTCAAAAAGATGGCAAATGGCTCGTCGGTCAAGGTGTGGCGACGGCGTTTTATCCGTATTATCGAATGTCCGCGTCGGCTCGCGTGCGCATTTCAGCGGACGGACGCGCCGTGGTGCAGGCGGCAGCGCACGAAATGGGAATGGGAACGGCGACCGTTCAGATTCAGCACGCGGCTGAAAGATTAGGTTTATCAATTGATAAAGTTTCGTTTGAATACGGCAATTCCGATTTGCCCGAATCGCCTGTCGCGGGAGGTTCAAATCAAACGGCAAGCATCGTTGCGTCTGCAACGGCGGCAATCGAAAAGGCTTTGCAGGAACTGCTCACGCTCGCCGGCGACGATTTTGATTCACCTTTATCAAACGTCAAATACCAGGACATTGAAACACGCGACGCCGGAATTTTCAGCAAAACAGATCCATCAAAAGGCGAAACTTACGAGTCAATTTTAAAACGCGTCGGGCAGGAATACGTCGAAGCCGAAGCGAGCGCCGCCGCGCCGCTTGAAATGATGAAATACGCGATGTTTTCCTACGGCGCGCAGTTTTGCGAAGTCCGCATCAACGGAGAAACCGGTGAAACTCGCGTTTCCAGATTTTTAGGTTCAGTTGACTGCGGCACAATTTTGAACCCGAAAACCGCCACGAGCCAGTTTCGCGGCGGAATAATTATGGGCATCGGCATGGCTTTAACGGAAGAAACTTTGTTTGACGAACGGACGGGCAGAATTATGAACCCGTCGCTCGCCGAATATCACGTTCCGGTCAATCTGGACGTGCCGAAAATCGAAATAATTTACAACAACATCGCGGACAAACACTCGCCTCTGGGCGCGCACGGAGTCGGTGAAATCGGCATCACCGGCGTCGCGGCGGCCATTGCTAACGCGATCTATAATGCGACCGGAAAACGTATTCGGGAACTGCCGATAACGCTCGATAAATTGTTATAAAAAATGGGAATTTCAGGAGTAACGAAGAATTCCTAACAAACGAGGGAAGAAAAATGATCAAGACAAATGTTATCGGCAAACCGATTGACCGCAAAGACGGCCGCGCAAAGGTGACAGGTGCGGCGAAGTATGCCGCCGAGTTTAATCAAAATAATATGGTTTACGCTTTTCCGATTCGTTCGACGATTGCGAACGGAACGATTACCGCGTTTGATACGAGCGCGGCGCAAAAAGCGGGCGGCGTCCTAGAGATTTTCACGCCCGACAACGCACCGCGTTTAAAAGCAGCAAATATGATGGAAATGTTCAAAGTCGGCGCGTTTTTGGGCGAGGCGACTTTGCCTTTGCAGGATAAAAAGGTTAGTTATTTTGGGCAATACATCGGTTTGGTGGTCGCCGAAACTTATGAGCAGGCGCGAACCGCCGCCGGGATGGTAAAAGTCACTTACGACAAACAAATTCCAGCGATTGACCTGAAAACCGAGATGCCGAAAGCCGTCGCGCCGGCGGCAGGATTCAGCGGCCCGGTGCAGTTAAACGCTGGCAAAACCGAAAGCATTATTAAATCTTCGCCCGTCAAAATCGAGCAGACTTATACGACGCGGACGGAAAATCATCATCCGATGGAGCCGCACGCGACGATTGTCGTGTGGAACGGCGATGACAAATTGCTTATTTACGACGCGACCCAAGGCGTGAAAGGCGTGCAGGGTTTGGCGGCGTATTTCTTCGATTTAAAGCCGGATAACGTGCAGATCAGATCACCGTTTGTCGGTGGCGGTTTTGGCTGTAAGGGGTCGCAGTGGTCGCATATTTTGATGACGATTATGGCGGCGAAACAAGTCAAACGTCCGGTTAAATTCGTTTTAACGCGTCAGATGATGGTGACCAATGTCGGCCGCCGCTCGGAGACAATGCAGACAGTCGCGCTCGCTTCGGATAAAAACGGCAAACTGACGGCGATTCGTCATCAAAATGCGACTTATAAAGCGGATTCATTTTATTTCGAGGAAAGCGGTACGCAGACGAAAACTTTATATTCCGCGCCCGAACGCGAAATCACTTATAAAGTGGTCAACTTCAACATCAATCCGCCGACCTTTATGCGCGCTCCCGGCGAAACGCCCGGAACCTTCGCGCTCGAATCGGCGATGGACGAACTCGCATATGAATTGAAAATAGACCCGATTGAATTGCGGACGATCAATCACACTGCAGTTGATCCCGAATCGAAACTTCCATTTTCGATGGAAAATATCATCGAATGTTACACCCTCGGCGCGGAAAAATTCGGTTGGACAAGCCGCAAAGCACAGCCGCGTATGAACCGCGTCGGCAAATATCTTGTCGGTCACGGAATGGCGACGGCAACGTATCCGGCGACGCGCTCGACGGCTTCGGCAAAAGTGCAAATTTTCCAAAACGGCGACGTTAAAGTGATGAGCGCGACGCAGGATATCGGGACGGGAACTTATACAATTATGGCGCAAACTTTGGCTGATGCGCTTGGCGTTCCGGTCGAGAGAATCTCGGTTGAAATAGGTGATTCTTCTTTGCCGCCCGCGCCTGTTTCCGGCGGTTCGACGACCGCCGCGAGCGTTACGGCGGCGGTTTTGACGGCGGGCGAAATGCTCAAAAAAGATTTAATGGCAATGGCGATGAAAGATGCGAAATCGAAATTAAACGGCAGAAACGAATCTGAAATCGAATTTGCCAATGCTCGCTTTTTCGTCAAAAGCGACGCTTCAAAATCCGATGATTACACGGATATTTTAAAGCGCAACAACAAAGAAATGATGGAAGTTTGTGCGACGAGCCTGCCGCAAAACGGCGGCGGTCTCGGCGGTATGTTCACGCCGTGCGAGACAGACAGATTCACGGCGGAAGAAGATTCGGACGCGAAAAAATATTCGTTCCATTCGTTCGGCGCGCAGTTTGCCGAAGTGATGGTTGACGAAGATACGGGCGTTGTCCGCGTTTCGCGTTTTACGAGCGTGCAGGATGTTGGACGAATTTTGAACGAAAAAACAGCTCGGTCGCAGATTATCGGCGGCGTTATTTACGGTCTCGGACAAGCATTGATGGAAGAAACAGCCTACGATAAACGCTGGGCGAACCCGGTAACGCGAACATTTGCCGATTATCATATTCCGTCGAACCTGGACGTTCCCGTGATTGACGTGCATTTCATCGGCAAACCCGATCCGCACATTTCGCCAATCGGCGCGCGCGGAATTGGCGAAATCGGAATTACTGGAGTCGCGGCGGCGGTCGCTAATGCGGTTTTTAACGCCACCGGCAAACGCGTCAGAGATTTGCCGATTACGCTCGATAAACTTTTGTGAACGGTAAGAAATTGAGTAGGCGCTCTATCGTCGGCTGGCTTTCAATAACTCTAAATGCTCAATAACGATTTGCTGAGGCGTATCGAATATGAAGTTACTTGTTTTCGGCGCGTCCGGGCTGACCGGACGCGAGATAGTCAATCAGGCGCTCGCGCAAAATCACGTTGTGAAGGCGTTTGTCCGCTCGCCCGAGAAATTCAATATCAAACATGACAATCTGAAAATTGCCGCCGGCGACCTTACCGACTACGAAAAGATTGAAGGCGCGGTCGAAGGACAAGACGCCGTGCTGGTCGCGCTCGGCTCGTCAAATCCGCTCGCGCGAAATCCGTCGCTGACCCAAGGAACGAGAAATATTGTGGGCGCGATGGAAAAAACAAATGTTCGGCGGCTGGTTTACGAATCTGCGCTCGGCGCGGGCGAAAGCATTGTGGATGCCGGTTTGATTGCTCGCTACTTTTTTATCCCCGTTGTTTTGCGAAATCCTTTCGCCGATCACAATGAAGACGAACAAACTATCAAAGAGAGCAATTTAGACTGGGTTATTGTTCGTCCGACGCGTCTCACCAATCAGCCGCGAACGGGCAAATATAAAACCGGCGTTCACCTCGCCGATTCTTTTCCGGTCGGAAAAATCGGCAGAGCGGATGTCGCTGATTTTATGCTCAAACAAACAACCGACACCAGATTTTTACATTTAACGCCGAACATCTTGTATTAGAGGAGATAATTTAAAATTCACGATGTTATGCCTGACGAAAGCGTTAATAAATGGAAGCAGCAAGGCTGTTTATATCTATGGCGTTATCTGGAAAACATAGGTAATTTTCCGGGCTGGCATTTAACCGCAGACAAACTCTTTTGCCAAAATTTCGCTGATCTAACCACACTGATGTTTGCCTCTCGTTGGAACTCACAAAAAGCTCTTTCAGTCACGCCGCCAAACGCAAAAGTTCTGCGCATTCCGAACAATCGCGGTGATCAAGCGCGTTGGAAAACAGCGCAATCATTTTTATTAAAATATCCGAAAAACAAAGCCCATGAAGATTATTTCGCTTTAGAGGAAAGCGAGAGCATTGTTATTCTTTCAGTTGGAACTCAAAAATTACAATTATTCAGTGAATGTATTGACAGCATTTTGCATGGCAAGAATGACTACTCTATTGGTTCGCATGATTCGCCGCGATTATGGTTTTGGTAGAGTTATGCTGTGAAATATTAATCGTTACTATGCCGAAGGTTATTGGTGAGACGATGGCAATATCCATAAAAAATCAAAGAGCGGTTTATGACAAAAAATAAAACAAACCGCAGCGACGGAAAGGGCAAATGGCGTTTGATTCACGGCGTTCTGATTTATGCCGGAATCCAGGCGGCGACGTTCGGTCTGGAAGCAATCGTCAGGCGAGCGAGAAGCAACACGCAGGAAGATACGAAAAAATATTACGGCCAGCAAAAGCAGCCGATTTTTGCGCCGCCTGCGTGGGCATTCGCTCCGGCCTGGACGATTAATAACGCGCTTTGCCTCTACGGGCTGCTGCGAGTTTTGAATATGCCGGAAGAAAAATCAGGGCGCAACGAATTTATCAATCTGCAAGTGGCTTCGTGGGCGGATTTTGTGCTTTTTAGCAGCGCCAGTTTTGGACTTCGTTCAAATTATAACAGCGCGGTTTTAACCAATCTTTATCTGGGTTTGACGCTGGCGAGTCTCTACATCGCGCTTAAAAAATTAAAGGACGAAAAAACCGCTCTGTCGCTCTCGACTTTGATTATTTGGCTCGGCCTCGCCTCGCCGCTTTCGCTGACAATTGCCGCGTGGAACGGCGACGAATTTTACGACTCCGCGCCAATCGCCGAACCGCCGGCCGGATGGTTAAAAAAGTAGATTGCAATTTCAGGTTATTGAACCTGAGTCCAAATCAGTTTTAGCAGCGGCTTTTCTCCAATGCGCGGCTAAACGGCGGCGCATTTCTAACTTTTCTTCGATGTTTGGAATTTTCATCACCAGTTGCTCGAGCTGCGCATGATAACTCGGTTCTTTAAAAATCGTTCTGACTTCCGCGAGAAACGGCTCTAGCTTGGCGAAAACCATGAGATGTTCGGTGTTGGCATCGAGAAACAGCTTTTCATCAATCGCGCCATTGTTAACCAGCGATGCGGCCATGTCCCAGTAGGACGAAACCATCCGGTAATAGGCGCTCGCCTTTTCGCCGCTGACCGTCAGCCCGACAATATCAGCCGCGCTCGTCGGATTAAATTCCGAATGAAACCAGGCGCGTGCCTGCCGCATATTTTCATCGCGCCGCAATTCGTAAAGTTTTAAAATCACCAGCGCATCCTGCTGTTTGTCCATTTTTATCTCCTGTTATTTTGTTCCTGCAAGTCAAACTCAAATTTTGCCAATGTCTCCTGCTTTGCGTTGTCGCGCCGCGTGCGGCAAAATTCAAGATTATTGCGGGCAATTTTAAAAGCTCCGTTGGATTCATTTAGAGACTTTTCAAACTCTTTTTCCGCCGCCGGGAAATCATTTTTCAGCGCCAGGATAACGCCCAAATTGTTATGAGCGACCGGAGAACTGATTGTTTGGTTGATAATCGCTTGCCGGAAAGCGGCGGCGGCCCGTTCGTAATCATTTTCCGCAGTCAAAACCAGGGCTAAATCAAACCATGATTCACCGTCGTTTTGATCGAGACGAATGGCGGATTCAAAATCTTTGCGCGCCGCCCGCAAATTCTTTAATTCAATTTCAGCCATTGCTTTAGCGCGAAAGGCTTTTTGATAGGTTGGCCGCAGCTCGATGGTCCGGCGATATTCTTTAACCGCTTCGGCGGATTGGTTCAAATGATAAAGACAAACGCCGATGTTGTAATGAGTTTTGACAAGCAAATCGGTTAGTGAATCACCGGCCTTTTCTAACTGCGCCAGAGATTTTTGATACTGCCGCAGCGCTTCTGCGTAATCTCCCGCGTTTGCTGCAGAAGCGCCTTTTTTTAGAGCGTTATGCGCGGTTTGCGCCTCAATCGAAACTGTCAACAAAATCACCAAGACAAAAAACCATATTAATCGCATTTCTTTTATCTCCATTCAATCTTGAACCGAGTTTAGGAGAAGAAATGCGGCGGCGTCTTATCTCTCTTTGCTGTTTGTTACATCTGCTTGCTCGAAAGACAACCAGGAAAAAAGACAAAAGAGTTTTTAGGCGTGTTTAAGTTCGCGCCAGACCTTTGGCGTCAAGTCGGTAAATTTGCGGAAAAGCGTAGTGAAATGACTTTGATTTTTAAAACCGGTCAACAGGCTGATTTCAACGAGCGGCAAATCACCGTGCGTCAGCAGTTGCTTAGCCCGTTCGATGCGTTTTTGCATCAAATATTGCTGCGGCGTCATTCCGACCGTGCGGCGAAAAGCGCGGGCAAAATGAAACTGGCTCAAACCGACAGCTTCGGCGATTTCCGTCAAACTTAAATCCTGTTCGAGATGTTCGTTAATAAATTCCGTTGCGCGGCGCAGTTTGTAACCCGACAGACCGCCGTTAAAGTTCGCCTGCTGATAATTCGCAGTGCTGTAATTTTTGAGCAGATGCAGCACCAGAGTTTGCGCGAGCGATTCGGCATATAGTTTTCCGGCCGGTGCTTGAGAATTTGCTTCTGTCAAGAGGGTCAAACCGATGTGCTGAATCAACGGATCTTCGGTTTTATAAATTTCAACCAGTTCAAGGCGCGGCGGCAAATTAATTTCCACGGCAGCCTGAGCAACGTAAGCCGGATTCAAGTCAATCGCCAGATATTCATACTCATCTTCCCACGATGCTGAAATCGGCTGTCCGGCCGGAGTCAGACAAATGCTGCCGATATTTCCCGCTGTGCATTCTGCTTTGCCCGTTCCCGACTGTCTGGTCGTCGTCAGAGTACCGGCGAGCGTGACGTTAACCTCGTGTTCCGACGGGCGGTGTTCAAGCAGTTCTCCGGGCGCGATCCGTTGATGCGTGATTCTAAAGCCCGTCCATTTGGCGTGACGATTATACAAAATAGGTTCTTGGTTTTTGGGATTTCTCCAGTTGACTTGCACAAATAATAAATAATCCAGAGCGCGGCGAAATGCAAATTCAGCTGCGACTACGGCTTAAAAATTTCTTGAACTTTAACGATAAATTCGCCAAAAATCGTATTAAACCGTATTTTATGATATTTATTGTGTTGCATTAAAACGAAGGGAACTGTATAAGGAGAATATTCGATGGAATTATTGAAATTAAATGACGCGGCGAAACTTGTCGGAGTCAGCTACCCGACCATCAAGCAATGGATTTATGCGGGCAAAATCCGTTCGGTCAAAACGGCGGGCGGTCATCATCGGATTCCGCAACACGAGATTGATCGTATTTTGGGGACAAAAGAGCGCTCCGAAAGTTCCGTCCAACTAAAAACTATCAGCGGGCGCAACAAACTGCGCGGAACGGTAACTGAAGTGCGGTATGAAGGGCTGCTGGCGCAAATCGGAATTAATGTTAACGGTCAGATGATGACTTCAATTATTACATCGGATTCTGCCCGCAGCCTCGAACTCGAACCGGGCATGACGGTTTACGCGCTGGTTAAAGCTACTGAAGTAATGGTGATTCGCGGATAAAATCCAGGCGACGAAATATGAGATTAACATTGTGTAAAGCTGCGTTTATCTTTTTGCAAACGGCAGCAATTTTGGTGTTGACAAGCAGCGTCATTTACCCCCAAGCCGGTCAGGCGGAGTTGGCCGGCTTTGTCAGCGATGTTAACGGCGCTGGAATCAAAGCGGCGTATGTCGGGCTGACCGAAACGGCGACGGGGCGCAATGCCGAAACAGAAACGGATGCGAGCGGGAATTATATTTTTACCAACCAAAAACCGGGACTGTACACAATTACATTTACTGCGAACGGTTTTGGCAAACTAATTCGAGAGGGCGTAAATCTGACGACAGGCGAACGAATTCGCGTTGATGTCGCTTTGTCCGTAACAGATTTGGAATCTGCTCTGACAATAACTGCTGACGCTCCGCTCCTGCGTTCGGAAACGAGCAGTTTGGGGCAGGTGATTGACAATAAAAAAATTGTTGATTTGCCGCTCAACGGGCGCAATTTTTTGTCGCTTGTCGGGCTCGCTCCCGGCGTCGCTCAGCCGCCGCGCACCACGGAAGGCGCGAGTCTGCCGCGCATCAACGGCGGTCGCCCGCGCACCAATGAATATTTGTTCGACGGCGTTTCCGTCCTGCAGCCCGAACCCGGTCAGGTCGCGTTTTTTCCCGTTGTGGACGCAATTCAGGAGTTCAAAGTCGAAATTAATAATCCGCCCGCCGAATTCGGGCGCTTTAACGGCGGAGTGGTAAATTTAACGACCAAAGCCGGAACCAATGCTTTTCACGGCTCGGTTTTCGAGTTTTTTCGCAATGAGGCTTTGAATGCCCGCAATCTGTTTGCTCCGGTCAATCAAGCCAAACCCGTTTTCCGCCGCAATCAATTTGGCGCTGTTTTAGGCGGCCCCGTTATCAAAGACAAAACATTCTTTTTTGCCGATTATCAAGGCACGCGGCAGCTCATCGGTCGCGTTCGCACTTCGACCGTTCCGACGATTGCCCAGCGCAGTGGGAATTTTGCCTCAACTTTGGGTGCGCTGCTCTATCGAACGCCAGCGGGAGCGGTCACAACCACGGCTTCAGGAAACACGCCGATTTTAGTTACAGACACCAATGGCAGTCAGATTCAAGCCAGACAAAATCAAATCTTTCGCCCTTCCGATAAACGGGCTTTTGCCGGAAACATCGTTCCGCTGGCGGATTTCGATCAATCCTCTTTGCTGCTGCTGCAGCGTTATCCGCTGCCGACGACGAGCGGAGCGGCGAATAATTTTACCCGCGTCGGTAATGAAACGCAGAATCAGAACCGGTTTGACGCTCGGATTGACCATCGTTTTAACAACAAATCAAACATTTTCGGACGTTATTCGTTTGCCAAAGATTTCTCCGATCCGGTCGCGCCGTTTGCCGAAGGCAGCGGAACATTTGTGAGCGGCGCAATTGGCACGACCGACACTCGCGCCGACTCACTCGTCTTAAACCACACTCAAATTTTTTCCGGCAACTTGCTTAACGAAGCGCGGTTTGGCTATACGCGTCGCAATGTGCAAAGACGCTCCGCCGCGCTTGTCGGCGACAACACGGATTTGCTGCGCGGCATTCCCGAATCGGCGGCGTTTCGCGATTCTCTCCCGACAATCCTGGTCGCCGGATTTCAGCAGCTTGGCTCTTCGGCCAATACCAACACCGATTTTTCAACCGATGTTACCGAAATTTTTGACGCGGTCTCGTTTAATCGCGACAGTCATTCGTTCAAATTCGGCGGCGATTTTCGTCGTGAACGGCTGAACGTTTTGCAGCCGCCGAGCCCGACCGGACAGTTTACTTTTAATCAAGTTTTGACTAATTCAAGCGGCGCTGGCGGCGCGCCGTCAGGTTTGGCAAGTTTAACCGGCAACGCTCTGGCCAGTTTTCTGCTCGGACAGGTGCAGAATTTTTCGATTGATTTGCAGCCGGAAGTTTTGCGGCCGCGCGCCGAATTTTTAGAGCTGTTTGCCCAGGACGATTGGCGCGTCAACCGACGTCTGACCTTGAATTTGGGGGTGCGTTACACCTTGAATTTTCCTTCAGTGGAAAAAAATAACCAGGCGGCGGTTTTCAATCTAAACACGCAGCAGCTTGATTACGCCGGACAGAACGGAAATCCGGACGCCGCCCGCAAGCTGCATAAATTAAATTTCGCGCCTCGCATCGGTCTGGCTTACCGGTTAACGAATAAAACGGTTTTCCGCATCGGTTACGGCGTCGTCTGGATTGAACAGGCCGGAATTACCACGCCGTTTACCACGCCGTTTTTCCCCTTCGTGCAAACCGTTACAGAGCGCAGTCTCGATAATCGCAACGCCGCTTTTGTGCTGTCGGGCGCGAGTCGTCCGAGCGTTTCTCCGGTGGCTTTTGATGCAAACGCCGGACTTGGGCAAAGCGTTTTCGGCGTTGACCGAAATTTAGGTTCGGGCTACGTTCAGCAGTGGAATGTGGGCGTTCAGCGCCAGTTAACGCGTAATCTCGCTTTTGAAATCGCGTATGCGGGCAGCAAAATCACTCATGTCGGCATTCCCGATGTCAACATTAACCAGCTGACCGCGCAGCAGCTGGCGCTCGGCAGCGTACTGCAAATGCAAGTGCCGAATCCGTGCTTCGGAATCGTGCCGCGGAGTCGCTCAAATTTGGGCGATCCGACCGTCTCGCTCGCGCAAAATCTGCGTCCGTTTCCCTGCTACAACACGGTTTCGCTTTATCGCAATAATGTCGGCAGCACCAATTACAATGCTCTTCAAGCCAAAATCGAACAACGTTTGACGAGCGGCCTGTCTTTTCTCGTCGCTTACACGCGCTCCAAACTGATTGATGAAGCAAGTTCGGTTTTTGATGCGACGATTCAAACCGGGCCCATCGCCAATTTTCCCGTTGCCGACAGCTTTAACCGCAAGCTCGAACGCGATCTTTCGACCGGCGATATTCCGAATGTTTTTGTCGCAAGTTTTAATTATGAGTTTGACTTTTTTAAATCAAGTCGCAGGTTGATTGAAAAGCTTTTGCGCGGCTGGAGCGTGAACGGCATCGTCAACGTCCAGGACGGCATTCCGCTGGCGGTGACGCAGGCGACGAATTTTAACGCTTTCGCCGGATTTGGCACACAGCGTCCGAATCTCGTAGCCGATCCGTCGCTGCCGCACGGGACACGCACCGCCGCCGCCTGGTTTAATACCGCCGCGTTTCAAACCGCGCCGCAATTTACAGTGGGCACGGCTTCGCGCAATCCGGTGCGCGGCCCCGGCTATCGCAATCTCGATTTGGGCGTTATCAAACGGACAAGTTTGACCGAACGCGCCAACATCGAATTTCGCGCCGAGATTTTTAATTTTACCAACACGCCGCCGCTCGGCAATCCGAACGTCGTTCAGGGCGCTGCCGGATTCGGTTCAATCACGAGCGCGGGTGATCCGCGCGTCATTCAATTCGGCTTGAAATTAAATTTCTAATCGGCTAGTTTTGGCGTTATGGACACAAAAACGCCGAAACAGGTTTTGCACGAGTGGGTTGCGGCTTACAACAGCTGCGACCCGTTTGCGTTGATTGAGTTGTACGCCGACGACGCGGAAGTTGACCAGGTTGCTTTTAACGCTGCTCCGCTCATCGGACGCGAAGCTCTGCTGGCCAGTTTTGTTGATTTTTTCCGCGCTTTCCCTGACAATTACACTAATCCGGAAAATATTTTTGAGGACGGCGAATGGGCAATCATCGAATGGAGCGGTGGCGGCACATTTTTGGGCAATTTGGGCGAAACGTTGCCGACGGGGAAAAGTTTTAAGGTGCGCGGCTGCGGTTTCCTGCGCATCGTCAACGGCAAAATTATTTTTCAGCGCGGCTATTTCGACAAACAAACCTGGTTTAGCCAGATCGAAGCTCCAACAAATTCAAAACATTAAAACTTCTTTTAATTTTAAAACAGCGAACAAGGGAAAATAATGAGAAGCTGGTGGCGGCCTCCGCAGCTGAGAACCGATGAGGACGAGGGGCGCGAACGAAAAACTTCATGGCTCGAACTTTTTTACGATCTGGTTTTCGTCGTCGTAGTTGCGGAACTGGCTCATTTTCTCGCCACGCATGTTTCGCTCGAAGGCGCTTTGGGATACGTCTTGCTTTTTATCACGGCGTGGTGGCTCTGGATTGGCGGCACTTATTATAACGACCGTTTTGAAACAGAAGACGTCAGCCACCGGCTTTCGACGCTTTTGCAAATTATTCCGGCGGCTGCTTTAGCGGCTTTTGTCCACGACGGTTTGGCCGGCACCAGCGTTCCCTTTGCGCTCTCATACGCGGCGGGACGAACCTTGATTTTGCTGTTGTGGATGCGCGGCGGCATTTATAACCGTGATTTTCGCCCGGTTGCTTATCGTTTCACCGCCGGGTTTACAATTTCAGTCGGATTATGGATTGCTTCGGTTTTTGTGCCGATTCCGTGGCGTTTCCTGTTATGGGCAATCGGATTAACAATTGACTTAATCACGCCTTTTTTCACGCTCAAACAGCAAGCGAAGCTGCCTGCTCTTAGTTCGTCGCATCTTCCCGAACGCTTCGGATTATTTACAATTATTGTTTTGGGCGAAGCCGTCGCGGGCGTGGTGCGCGGAATTGCTTCCGTTCCGCAAGCAACCGTTCGGGTGGCTCTGACAGGCACTTTCGGAATCGCTCTGGCTTTTGCGTTGTGGTGGGTTTATTTTGATTTTATCGGGCGGCGTTTCGCCAAACCGAATGTTACCTGGAAGTGGTACTACGGTTATCTGCATCTGCCGCTTTTAATCAGCATCGCCGGGATCGGCGCGGGCGTGCAGTCGGTCGTGGCGAGCGAAGCCGATGGGCTAACAGGAGCAGAACGCTGGCTGATTTCCGTCGCGGTCGGTTTGTCCCTCGTGGCGATTGGTTTAATCGAACACACTCTGCCGCTTGATAAAGAAGAGCCGGTCAATCAATATTTAAGTGCAAACTTGAAAATCGCGCTTGGAATAATCGCTCCGCTCGCAGTTGGCTGGACTGCGGTGGGAACTTACGTGCTGCTCGGTATATTGCTGGCAGTAGTAATGATTCCGGTCGTTTACGGCACGACGAGCTGGTTCCAATCGCCGATTTCACAAAAGAAAAATGAAGGAAATTCAAGTCATCCTAGAATTGCAGAAGCAGATAGCGAGTAAAAACGGACGAGCCGTTTTAGCGACCGTGGTTGACGTCAAAGGGTCAAGTTATCGTCTGCCGGGAGCCAAAATGCTGATTACGGAAACAGGCGACAGCTTCGGCACAGTCAGCGGCGGATGTTTGGAAGCTGATGTTTTGGAACGCGCTAAAAAGGTTTTAAAAACCGGCGAGCCGCAAGTTTTCGTTTACGATACAACCGGCACAGAGGATTCTGTTTTCAGCCTCAATATAGGCTGTCGCGGCGTGATTCGGATTCTGCTCGAACCGGCGGAAAACCAGCTATTTGAATTTCTGGAAAATTGCGTTAAGACGAGAAAACCCGGCGTTATCGCGACACTCATCATGGGCGACGAACGAACGGGGGCGCGTCTTTTGGCAAACGGAGAACAAATTGTCGCAAGCGATTTTGCTGCCGATTTGCAAGAGAAAATTTTGCCGGATGTTCGCGCCGCGCTTGCTGAAGAAAAATCCAGCCTGCAGTCGTATGATTTTGGTGAAGTGTTTTTAGAGTTTATTGCTCCGCCGCTTCACTTATTCGTCTTTGGTGCAGGCGCGGACGCGGTTCCTCTCGCAGAATTTGCGAAAAATCTGGGTTGGCGTGTTTCGGTTATTGACCACCGAAGTGCTTTCGCCACAAAAGAGCGTTTTCCAAACGCCGATGAAATTACGGTTGCGCGGGCTGAAAATCTGTATTTGACGTTTGATGAAAACACGGCGGCAGTTGTTATGACGCATAATTACGACCGCGATCGCGAGCTTTTAAAATTTCTGCTGACATCTGAAGCAGTTTATGTCGGCGCGCTCGGGCCGAAACGCCGGACGCAGGGCTTGCTGGCAGAATTAAACGAGACAGGCCAACAATTCACGGATTTGCAGCTGCAAAAACTACACGCTCCGGTTGGTTTAGACATCGGCGCAGACACGCCCGAATCAATCGCGCTTTCGATTATTGCTGAGATTCAAAGCGTTTTAGCCGGCCGCAAAGGCGGATTTTTGCGAAACCGGCAGGGCTCAATTTACAATCGCTAGAGCATGAAGGAGAAAATCAGCATTTTAATTCTCGCCGCCGGTTCATCTTCGCGTCTGGGCGAGGCGAAACAACTGCTCAAATTTGAAGGCAAAACACTTCTGAGACGCGCCGCTCTGACGGCACTCGCTGCTGACACTAGTTTAGTTACCGTTGTTTTAGGCTCCAATGCCGATCTTCTGAAGAAAGAAATCGAAGATTTGCCGCTTGAGATAGTTGTTGCAGAAAACTGGCAGGACGGCATGAGCCGGTCAATTAGCGCGGGACTGCTGCTAATCATCAAAGCCGCACCGGATTTGTCCGCAGTCATTGTGCTGCTCTGCGATCAGCCGTTGATTACATCGCAAACAATCGAAAATCTAATCGAAGAATATCAAAAAACCAGAAAACAGATTGTCGCGGCTGAATACAATCAAACACTCGGAGTTCCGGCGCTTTTTGCGGCAGAAAAGTTTGACGACCTGCTCGCTTTGGAAGGAGATGCGGGAGCACGCAGTTTAATCAAAAAACAAGCGGCTTCGGAATTGGCTAAGATTGCCGTTCCCGAAGCCGCTTTTGATGTTGACACGCCCGCCGATTACGAACGTCTGTTAAAAAGTTAATCGCCTGAGATTCGCTCGGGATTCTGCAATTTACTGTGGCTTCTGCCGTAGATGAAATAAATTACGAGACCGATTGCCATCCAGATAATTAGCCGCAGCCAAGTGTCAAGCGGCAAGCTCGCCATCAGCAAAAGGCTTGTTATCGCTGACAGCGGGGCAATAATCCAAACCGCCGGAACTTTGAACGGACGCGGCAAATCCGGTTTGGTTTGACGCATTACCAAAATTCCGATGGCGACAATCACAAACGCGAACAGTGTTCCGATTGAAACCAATTCTCCAAGTAGGCTGATCGGCACGAGGGCTGACATTACCGCGACGATGCCGCCGGTGACGAGCGTGGTAATGTACGGTGTTTGATAGCGCGGGTGAATCTTCGCCGCCCATCCGGGCAGCAAGCCGTCTTTAGCCATCGAATAAAATACGCGCGGCTGTCCCATCATCATGACGACCATCGTCGAACTCAAACCTAAAACCGTACCGATGAGAACGATGTAGGTAAATGATTTAAGCAGGGACTTGAGAAAAGTTCCATCGGTGGCTTGGTTCGCGGCAGCGCTCATTGCGGCGGCGATTGGCGCGGACTCGCCTTTGAGCTGTGTATATGAAATTAGTCCGACCATAATTCCGGAAACCAGGATGTAAAGAATCGTACAAATCAAAAGTGAACCGATGATTGCACGAGGCATATCTCGCTGAGGATTCTTCGCTTCCTGAGCGGCTGTCGAAACCGCAGCGAAACCAATATAGGCAAAGAAAATCACAGCCGCGCCGGTGAAGATTCCGCTAATGCCGAACTCGCCGAAAGTACCTGTGTTCGGCGGAATAAACGGAGCGCACCCTTCAGCCCCGGCCGTGCAGCCGATTCCAATATTCGACATGTTGACAAAACCGATACCGGCGATAATAAACAGCAACACGATAAAAATTTTGACCATCACCACGAGGGAATTGAAATTTGCCGATTCTTGAATACCTTTAATAAGCAAGAGGGTAACGGCAATCGAAATGAGAAACGCCGGTAAATTAAAAGCCGCCGTCTCAATCGTCGGAGTTAGTCCGACTTGCGTCATTGCTTTTAACAATTCATCGGTGACGACGTTGTAACCTAAGTTTGGATGCAATATCGTATCTCCGATTTTCTGACCGTCAACCCGCTGAATCATATCGGAGGTGAACGCGACAAATTTTGTTCCCGGTGCAGCGCTCAAACTGACCGGAAACGGAATGCCGAGCGCACCCAGTAGTTTGATGACGTTGCCCGACCAGCCGACGGCAACAGTTGCCGCGCCGAAGGCATATTCCAGAATTAAATCCCAACCGATAATCCAAGCCACAAATTCGCCGAGCGTGGCGTAACCGTAAGCGTAGGCCGAACCGGAAATCGGCACGGCGGCGGCAAATTCCGAATAACATAACGCGGCAAAAAGACTGACGATACCGGCAATAATCATTGAAATGACAACCGCCGGACCCGAATGTTTGCCGGCGGCTTGTCCGGTCAAAACGAAGATACCCGTACCAATGATCGCGCCAACTCCGAGCATCGTGAGAGCCGTCACGCTCAGAGTTTTCTTGAGTGTATGTTCGCCCTGCTGTTCGGCTTCGGCAACGATTTGGTCAATTGGCTTGGTCGCAAAAAGTGATGACATAATTTCTCCAAAAAGTTTAATTTTAGATTTACGATTGCTGTTTGTTGGCGAGGGAACGCCAAATAAAATAAACCGGAACGCCCGTCAAAACTATGAAGAGGCCGGGCAGCGTCGTGGTTGTTTGGTAAATAAATAAGACGGCTAAAATGACGGTCGCGCCAACGACATAAAGCGCCGGAACAACCGGATAGCCAAACGCTTTGTACGGGCGGTCGGCGTCGGGACGCTTGACGCGCAAAACATAGATTCCGATGATCGTCAAAATATAAAATATCAGCGCCGCCGAAATAACATAAGTCAAAAGATCGCCGTACAAATTGCCATAAGAAAGCGTTCCGTCCGGAGCGGTTTTAACCGTTCGCGGCAGGACGTAAACGGCAGACCAGATGCCCTGAATCAGCAAACCCCAGGCTGGAACATGATGGCGATTGAGCTTGCTCGATGATTTAAAAAACAGCCCGTCCTGCGCCATCGCGTAATAGGCGCGCGAACCGGCCAGAATCAAGCCGTTGTTGCAGCCGAAAGTCGAAACAATAATCGCCGCCGCCATCAAAGTCGCGCCCAACCCCGGCACGATTACTTCGGCAGTCGCTGAGGCCACGCGGTCGCTTGGCACTTGTTGAATCGTTTCAAACGGCAGCGTCACCAGATAGGCGATGTTGGCGAGCAAATAGAGCGTAATTACCAGACCGGTTCCAAGCGCGAGCGAGAGCGGGATGTTGCGTTTCGGATTTTTGACTTCGCCGGCGGTAAAAGTGATGTTGTTCCAGGCGTCGGCTGAAAAAAGTGAATTTGTCTGGGCGACGCAGAGACCGACGAAAAGCCCGAAAGCGGTGGCGGCAGTCAAACCTGCGCCAACGTCTTGGAGATTGCCGCGCACTGCAAAAAAGTTTCCAAAATTCGCGGCGGCGACATTGCCGTGCCAAATCAGCCCGACAATTAGTCCGAGCAAAATCAGCGCAATCAATGAACCCGTTTTGGCAACCGTAAACACATTTTGGATGAGCTTACCGAGCTTTAATCCGCGCGTGTTCATCCAGGTCAGGAGCGCAATCATCAAAATTCCGACGAGTTGCGCGGTCGAAAGTGAAAACGCGTAGCTTGACGAACCGATTCGGATTGGTTCGATCAAATATTTGCTTTCGGAAATTTGGGGAAATAAAACGCCCAGGTAACGCCCGAAACCAACGGCAACTGCGGCAATCGTGGCCGTTTGAATCACCAGAAAGAGCGTCCAGCCGTACAAGAAACCCCAAAACGGCGAGTATGCTTCGCGCAGATAAACATATTGCCCGCCCGCTTTTGGCATCATTGCCGCTAGTTCGCCGTAGGAAAGCGCGGCGGCAACGGTTAAAAGTCCGGTGATAACCCAGACGACGAGCAGCCAAAAGGGAGAACCGACCTGTCTGGCGATGTCGGCGGAAACAATAAAAATGCCGCTGCCAATCATTGAACCGGCGACAATCATGGTTGAATCAAGCAGCCCGAGGCCGCGGACAAAGCCTTGATCAGTCGTTCCATCGCCCGAATTTTCTTCCGTAATGACAGCTTCCATTCTTAAATTTCACGGCAGCCTCTCAAACTGCGAAGGCAAACTTTCTAACTTTTTGTCCTAAAATTTTGGTAAAACCGTACCGGAGATGCGAGAGTGTTGGCATAATATAATGATTTTGGGTTAAGTGTCGAGTTTGTTACAGAATTTTTAACAAAAAGTTTGGTTTTTTATGAATAAACAAAACAGCTTCGGCGATATGCCGAAAGAAGATTTTCGTCGCTTCGGTCACGAAATCGTGGATTGGATTTCAGATTATTTTGAACGTCTCGAAGATTTGCCGGTGTTGTCGCAAGTCGAGCCCAATTGGTTAAAAAATCAATTGCCGACCGTCGCGCCGCAGCTGGGCGAAGATTTTGAAAACATTTTCGCCGATGTCGAAAAACTGATTCTTCCGGCCATGACGCACTGGAATCACCCGCATTTTCACGGACTTTTCGGCACTTCGACGAGCGCGCCCGGAATTTTCGGCGAGATGCTTTCCGCCGCCTTTGACGCCAAAGGAATGCTCTGGCGCACTTCGCCCGCCGTGACCGAGCTCGAACAGGTAACAACCGACTGGCTCCGGCAAATGATGGGACTTGACGACGGTTTTAAAGGAATTATCTACGACACGGCGAGCGTTTCGACGATGCACGCAATCGCCGCCGCGCGCGAAGGTCTTGACTTAAGAATCCGCGAAGACGGAATGAGCGGACGCGCCGATTTGCCGCTTCTGCGAGTTTACTGCTCGGAACAGGCGCATTCTTCGGTTGAAAAAGCCGTCATCGCGCTCGGTTTGGGACAGCGCGGTTTGCGGAAAATCGAAGCTGACGAACAATTTCGAATGCGCGCCGACAAACTGCGCGAAGCAATCGAAGAAGACAAGAAAAGCGGCTTTAAACCCTTTTGCGTGGTGGCGACGGTGGGAACGACTTCGACGACGAGCATTGATCCGGTTGACGAATTTGTCGCTGTCTGCGAAGAAAACACGCTCTGGCTGCACGTTGACGCGGCTTACGCCGGAAGCGCGGCGATTGTGCCTGAGCTTCAGGCGTGTCTTAAGGGCTGCGAACACGCTGATTCAGTCGTCACCAATCCGCACAAATGGCTTTTTACGCCGTTTGATTTGTCAATTCTTTACTGTCGTCACCCGGATTTGCTCAAACGCGCGTTTACCCTTGTCCCGGAATATCTCAAAACCGATGAAACCGTTGACAATTTGATGGATTACGGCATTCAGCTTGGACGCCGTTTCCGTTCGCTCAAGTTGTGGTTCGTCATGCGTTACTTTGGACAGACCGGTTTGATTGAAAGAATTCGCGAACACTGTCGGCTGGCAAAATTACTGGAAACCTGGATTAGCGAAAGCGACAATTGGGAAATGATAGCGCCGGTCCCGTTCGCGCTAGTTTGTTTTCGGGCGACGCCAAACAATGTTCAAGATTTAGATTCGTTTAACGAAAAGCTGATGAACGAAATCAATGCTTCGGGCAAAGCCTACTTGTCGCACACAAAACTGAACGGTAAATTTACTTTGCGCCTTTCAATTGGCAGTATTCAAGTGACCGAAGAAAAGATGCGAAAGCTCTGGGATTTACTGAACGAAATGATACTTGAAATTTAAAAAACAGTTTCGCGCAAAGGCGCAAAGTACGCCAAGTTAGAAAATATTTTTTCAATTCTTTCTATTTGTTTTCTTTTACCTTTGTGGCCTTTGCGTCTTTGCGCGAAACTTCTTACTAGATAATTATGACTAAAATGAAATTGCAAAGCTGGTGGTTAATTCTGCTTTTAACGTTCATGTAAATTTGGGACCGGGTTTGCTTGAATCGGTTTATGAAGCTGTTTTGGCCTATGAGCTTGAAAAACTTGGCTGTCAAGTGATTCGTCAGCAAGCAATACCTGTTGTTTATGAAAGTGTTCAGTTAGATGTGGGGTTCCGAGCAGATTTAATTGTCAATGACAAAGTAATTATTGAAATTAAATCAATCGAATTAGTTGCGCCTGTTCATAAAAAACAGTTGCTGACCTATTTGCGCCTGACAAATAAAAAACTTGGTCTTCTCATTAATTTTAACGTTGATTTGATCAAGGATGGCATCACCAGATTGGTCAATAATCTTTAGTAGTTCGCGCAAAGGCGCAAAGCACGCCAAGTTAAGACAAGAGCATAAGTTATGACAGTCGGATGCTACCTTTAAAATACCTTTTTCTAACTTTGCGTACTTTGCGCCTTTGCGCGAAACTTTTATGAAATTTATTAAAGAATCTGTTATCAAAGCCGCGCCGGAACGGGTTTTCGCGTTTCACGAATTGCCGGATGCGATCAACCGTTTGACGCCGCCGTGGGAAAACGCGGAAATTATTCAGCCGGCGCCAAATTTACACGTTGGTTCGCAAGCCATTATCGCAGTCAAAATTTTCGGATTGATTTCCAAAAAATGGATTGCCGAGCATACCGCGTACGACCCGCCCAGAATGTTTGAAGATACGCAGATTTCAGGGCCGTTTAAATCCTGGCGACACCGGCACATCATCAAACCATATCCAGACGGAGCGGTTTTGCGCGACGAAATCGAGTTTGAACCGCCGTTTTGGATTTTCGGCAAACTGGCCGCGCCTTTTGCAGTTTTGCCAAAACTTGAAAAGATGTTTGAATATCGTCATCAAGTCACCAGAAAATGGTGCGAAAGTTAAAAGGTTTCGCGCAAAGGCGCAAAGAACGCAAAGAAATCATTATTAGCTATTTAAGTCTATGAAAATTTTTTGCTTAATGTATTTACCTTTGCGGCCTTTGCGTCTTTGCGCGAAACTATCAAGTAAATATGCTGACTCATCTTGTTGCCTGGAAATACAAACCCGAAATCACCGAAGAGCAACGAAACGAACACCGCCAAAAACTAAAACATCTAACAAATATTATCCCCGAAATTATCAATCTGGATGTCGGCGCGGACATGCTCGATTTGCCTCGCTCGTACGACACCGGACTCGTCGCGACATTTGCCGACCGGGCCGCGCTCGATGTTTACACAAACAACAGTGAGCATCTAAAAGTCGCGGCTCTAGGAAAAGAAATCGCCGCGCACGTTGTTTCGGTTGACTTTATCAGTTAACAGTCAACAGTTAGCAGTCAACAATAAATGATTTTTGGCTTATGATAGCTGTTGACTGATGACTGTTAACTGATTATGAATCTTTGGAAAAAACTTGCGCTCGGTTTGCTGGTTTTGTTTGTTGCCGTGCAGATTCCGTTTTGCTGGCGCAGATTCCAGCTTGGCGCGGTCAATTCCAAAATTAACGAACTCAACACGAATCGTCTGGAAACACATAATGAAGGTTTCCGGCATTTCAAAGGTGTTATTCACGTTCACACTGCGCTCGGCGGACACAGTGCGGGCAGTTTTAACGAATTGATTGCAGCGGCACAGGAAAATCAGCTCGATTTTGTCTTGCTGACCGAACACCCCAGCCAGCTTTATGATACGGCGAAACAAACTCTCAACGGCTTGCACAACGGCGTGTTGTTCGTCGGCGGCAACGAAGTTTCAAGTAAACAGGGCGACCGCTTTCTGATTCTGCCGGGCGATGCGGAGGCCAATCAGGACAATACGAAAGACACGCCCGATTTATTAAACTGGGCAAAGCAAAATAACCGTCTGGTTTTGATAACTTATCCCGATAAATACCAGGCTTGGGAGACGGCCAGAGATTTTGACGGCAGCGAAGTTTACAGTCTCAACACCAACGCCAAAAACTTTCCGCGCCTGTTGATGTTTTTTGATTATTTTTGGTCTTTCGGGCAATACCCGGAACTCACGATGGCGCGCCAATTTGCGCGCCCGAACGAAAATCTCGCGAAATTTGACGAGCTGACAACAGAGGGCAAAAGATTGGTTTTGTTCGGCGCGTCCGACGCTCATTCAAACATTGGTCTGAGTCTCTCCGACCGCGCCAATCACGATTTACTGAGAACTCAGGTTGATCCTTACAAAAGCATTTTCAAACTTGTCAGGCTTCACGTTTGGCTCGAAAACGGCAAAGAATTAACTGCGGAAAATTTGCTCGAAGCCGTTAAAAACGGGCATTGTTATCCGGCCTTTGACGTTTTTGGCGATGCTGACGGATTTGTTTTCAGAGCCGAAAACAATGCCGAGAAAAAAACGATGGGCGATGAAATCGCTTTGCGCGGCGGCGTTAAACTAATTGCCGAGGCTCCTGCCAAATGTCGCTTCGTGCTCTTTAAAAACGGCGTCAAAATCGGTGAATTTGCGGATGCGAGCGAAATGAGTTTTGCGGCGACCGAAGCCGGAGTTTACCGGGTTGAGGCGTATCTAGATTCTCTAAATTTTTCGGACGCGCCGTGGATTATTTCAAATCCGATTTACATTCGTTGAGTAAAATGTCGGGGCGGGGACGAGCCCACGCCCCGACATTTTATTTAACTATTTGCTCGCGGTTGCGTCTTTATTTTTCGGGTCAAAAGGTGCGGCCAGATATTTTTTGACTGCCGTTTGCGCGTCATCGTAGTTGTCGCCGAGATTTTCGGCTCGTTTATAAGCAGCTACGGCGCGGGTGCGGTCGCCTTTCGAATCATAGGCGTTGCCCATTTTGACGTTTGCCCAAACCTGCAGCCAGGAGGGGCGCAAATTGCCGCTCAAGGTAGCTTTGAAATTATCAACCGCTAAATCGTAATTGCGCTGTTCGAGAAGGAGCAGACCGAGATTGTAATAAACCCAAGAATTTGAGCGGTCTAATTTTAAGGCGGCTTCAAATTGCTGCTGCGCTTCGGCGTAATTGCCTTCTTTATATTGTTCGATGCCGCGTCTGGCAATCGCCGAAACGCGCAAATCATCGTCAATTCTGAGCAATTTATAGCTCGGGTCAATTACTACTTCGAGCGGTTTGCCGCTCGAAGTTAGATTAAAATCTTCGCTTGATTCTTCAACTTTGAGCGTTTGGGTTTGGTTGTTACCGTCGCCTTCCGAACGCAGGCGGACGTCAACCGGGAGCCGCAGATTATCGTAGTTTTGGCTAACCGTTCCGCGAGCAATAAATTTGCCCGCCCGGGTGCGAATGATTTGATAATCGGATTTGAATTCGGGAACGCCCGTGCCTTCCACCCAGCGCGCGAAAAAATAACGCAGCGGAGCGCCGTTGGCCTGCGATGCGAACGTTTCAAAATCGTCAATCGAAGCGTTTTTGCCGCGAAACTGCGTCAAATAACTCTTCAGCATCTGATTAAATTTGTCACGCCCCATCGTTTCGCGCAGGAGCCGGAAAACCGCCGAACCTTTGTAGAAAACAATGTATTGATACGCCGAAGATTGATCGTCGAGAGTCGCCGGAGCGCGGACGAGCGAAGCCGTCTGTTCAAAAGTCAAAGCGCGTTCGAGCAGCTCGCGATTCATCTCTTCCATCTGCGTCGAGTTGGCGCGGCTTTCGCGCAATTCGAGCGCGCTGTATTCTGCCAGGCCCTGCGAGAGCCAGGCGTCGTCAAAAGATTTTAAGCCGACCGTCTGTCCCCACCATTGATACGCCGTTTCACGCTCCAATCGTTCGTTGGCGTTAAGTGGAGTGTTACCAAAAAACTTTGAGGACAAAAACATCATTCCATGACCTGAATAAGTGTCAAGACTTTCGTCGTCAATCTGCGCCACGACCAGTTTGCCGGCGTTGTCGGCCGCGCCGAATCTGGAAGTATAAAATTCGAGCGACTTGCCGATTGTTTCGGCAAACTCGTTAACGCGCGCTTCATTAGTCGGCTGCGCGAAAAACTGAATTTCGTTGCTGCCGAAACGCAGCGATTTGGTGATGAATTTGCCCGCCGCAAAATTGCCGATCAGAGCGGGTTTCGTGTTCACAAAACGATAACGCGTTTGTCCATTGCTCGCGGTTTGCGTCACAGGTTCATCGCTAAAACCGACGACCTGCGTTCCGGCCGGAGCCGTCATAAATATTTCGGCGGTCGCGCGATCAGCCGCGTAATCATGAAACGGAAACCAGCGCGAAGCATACATCAAATATGAAACCGAATTGCCCACCGACGCCAGCTTTTTGCTGGCCAGCGGGCCGCCTTCGGGTGTTAAGAGCGTGCCTGCATATTTAAAACGAAGCGTCACCGGTGTTCCGGCCGCAACCGTGTCGCCCAAATCAATTCGGACGCTCGGGCCGGTGTCGCTGACACCAACCTGATCCTGCACAAAAGTAATGCTTCCCGCTCCGCCAGTCGCCGTCAAAGTTTGTGACGGCTGCAGAGTGGCTGCCGGGCGTGGTTGTTTGGAGTTGCGGGTTGCTGCGGTGGTCGGAGTCGTTTGGACAGCAGAGGCGGCCGTTTGTCCGGCGCCGATTCGCGTGATGCTCTCAACTTTGAGCGAGCCGTTTAATTCAAAAACGACGCTGCGGGTCGCATCGGCGGGAACGAACGTCACGTCCGAAGTCGCCTGCAAACGATTTGCGGAGGGTACAATCTGGGCATCAATTCGATAGTTGGTAACGTCAAAACGCGCCTTTTGCGCCTGCTGCGCGAAAGTAAAACCGACGGTCAGCGCGACGCCGGCCAAAACAAAAACGCCGCGTCTTAAAAAATTCGGCAAAAAGTTTATTTGCATTTACTTGTCCTATTATTGTCTAACTTGAATTGCGAAAATTTGACGCTTTTTAATGTTAAACAGTTGGCTTTGTCTTGGAAATGAAAAATGGAAAACGGAAAATCAAGAAACGGATTAGCAAACAACATTTCTTCAGATGCGGTTTTCCATTTTCCATTTTCCGTTTTAAATTACTGTGGTGACAATTTCTCGAATGCTGCGCTGCAACTCGCGGTCGTCGGTGATGGGCGAGGAAAGCGCGACTTCAGCGGCGTCTGCGGGATTGATGCCGCTCGAAATAAGCTGCGCGGCGTAAATCAAAAGCCTTGTCGAAACGCCTTCTTCGAGTCCGTGACCGCGCAGATTTCGCACCTTTTGCCCGATGGTCACTAAATCTCTCGCCATCGGTTCTTCGATGCCGCCTTCGCGAACGACAATTTCGGTTTCCAGCTCCGGCTTCGGATAATCAAATTCCATCGCGACAAAACGCTGACGGGTGGATTGTTTCAAATCTTTCAAAATTGATTGATAACCCGGATTGTATGAAACGACGAGCATAAATTCCGGCGGCGCGTCAACAACCGTCCCGCGTTTTTCAATCGGGAGCCGCCGCCGGTGATCGGTCAGCGGGTGAATAATGACGACCGTATCTTTGCGCGCTTCGACGACTTCATCGAGATAGCAAATCGCGCCCTGCCGAACCGCTCGCGTCAGCGGCCCGTCGTGCCAGACGGTTTCTTCGCCTTCGAGCAAAAAGCGCCCAACCAAATCGGTCGAAGACAAATCTTCGTGACAGGCGACGGTGATTAGCGGACGACCGAGCTTCCAGGCCATATGTTCGACAAAACGGGTTTTGCCGCAGCCCGTCGGCCCTTTCAGCATCACGGGCAGCCTGCCTTTATAAGCGGCTTCAAATAATTCGACTTCGTTACGCAGCGGTCGGTAATAAGGCTCTTCTAAAATTCGGTATTCTTCGGTTTCAAGTTCCATAAAATAAGTCCAAAGTCTCAAGTCCAAAGCCCAAAGTCATTCGGCTTCAAACTCTCTAGGCTGACTATTAACTGATAAATGCGTTATTCTTTAACATGTAATTGCTGAATTTAATTATTCAACATCTAAAATAACACAGCGATTTTGACTTTGGACATTAGACTTGAGACTTTGGACTTTTGAAGACTTTGAACTTTTTGAAATGAAAATAGCAGTAGCCATGAGCGGCGGCGTTGATTCTTCGGCGGCGGCCGCGCTTTTAAAAGAACAGGGACACGAGCTGGTCGGTTTCACCATGCAGTTGTGGAATCAGCGGCGCAATATCAACGTGGACGAAAACGGCGATCCATTACCGTCGCGCTGCTGCTCGCTCGACGATGTTTACGACGCGCGCCGAGTGGCAAACACACTCGAAATTCCTTTTTACGTGCTCAATCTCGAATCCGATTTCGAACGCGCTGTGGTTGAGCCGTTTGTCAAAGGTTATCTGTCGGGCGAAACGCCGATTCCGTGCGTGGCGTGTAATTCGCGCCTCAAATTCGCTTCGCTCGACCGGCTGGCGCAAAGTCTGGGCTGCGATAAAGTGGCGACCGGGCATTACGCCCGCGTCGAATTTGACCAGGCGGCAAGCCGATATCGGCTTTTTCGCGGAAAAAATCACTGGAAAGATCAAAGCTATTTTTTGTGGGAATTGACACAGGAACAACTGTCGCGCGCTTACTTTCCGCTCGGCGAAATGCTCAAATCTGAGGTGCGCGAAATCGCCCGCGCAACTGATTTATACACCGCCGACAAAAAAGAATCGCAGGAAATATGCTTTGTCCCGGACGGCAAATATTCGGAATTTATTGATCGTTATTTGGACGCGGAAGAACGCTCCGATGAAATTCCCGGCGCGGGCGAAATCGTCAACACGAGCGGCGAAGTGATTGGCGAACACGCAGGAATTCACCGTTACACGCTCGGTCAACGTCGCGGGCTCAACATTCCCAACGAAAGCGCTTACGAAAAACCTTTGTACGTCGTCCAAATCGAAGCCGCCAGAAATCGAATCGTCGTCGGCGAGCACGAAGAAGTTTTTCAAACCGAATTCACCGCAGCGGGCGTCAATTGGGTCGCTTTTGATTGCCCGACGACGCCCGTTCGCGCAATGGTCAGAATTCGTTATCGTCACGAACCGGCAACGGCGACAATCACTGCTTTGCCTGACAACAGGGCAAATATAATTTTTGATCAACCGCAGCGCGCCGTCACGCCCGGTCAGGCGACAATTTTTTACGACGGCGAAGAAGTTATGGGCGGCGGCTGGATTGTCAAAAGTTAAAACGTGGATTTATTAGAATCAGAAAAGCGAATTGTCGTCGTTGCGGGCGCAAATGGAGTTGGCAAAACAACATTCGCGCTTCAGTTTTTGTATGAATATGATTATGAATTCTTAAATGCTGATGAAATTGCCAAGGAGCTTTCATCAGAAAATCCAGCTAAAAAGAAGATCAGCGCGGGCAAAATCTTTTTCAAAAAGCTGCATGAAGCAACCGCGCGAGGAAAATCGCTGCTAATCGAAAGCACGCTTTCAGGTCGGTATTTGCAGGATTATTTTGAAATTTGGAAAGCGCATAATTATCAAATCCAAATTGTCTTTATCATTGTTGATGCGCCGGAAGTTTCCATTGCTCGCATTGCTGAAAGAGTCAGAAAAGGCGGACATTTTGTTCCGGATGAAGATGTCAGGCGAAGATTCATGCGTGGGCAAAATAACTTTTGGAACATCTATAAAAACCTGACTAATCACTGGGTTTTAATCTATAATTCGGAAGAAAACTTTCAGGAAGTTGCTTTCGGCGAAAAAGAAAGTTTTTGGATTATTGATCAAGATTTGTTTCAGCTGTTCAAAGGAAATCTAAATGAACAAACCTAAATTAAGTCTCGAAACTTACGAGCAAACAATGGAAATTGTTCGTATTGGAAAAAAAGCTGTTCGCTTGGCGCAGGAAGAAAATCGCCGTCTCGGTCTGCCAAATATTTACTCGCGGCGCGACGGAAAGCTGATTTACGAAATGCCTGACGGAAAAATTATTGTTAAGGAATAAAAATCCGCCTTTCCTCGCCCTGACACAAAGGTTGGCGGACAAATTGCCAACCTTAGATTGCAGAAATAAATTTAAAACTACGGCGGATGTCAAAGCCGAAAACAAAAGGAAGCAAATAAATGCCACAAAAAAGACCAAATAAACGCGCCAAAGCAGTTGCCAAGGTGCTCAAAGACTCAGAATTATTAGCAGCGGCCAAAACGACAAACGAAGCAAAGTCCGACGCGAACTTTAAACCGACTGATACCACAGTCAAAACAAGCGCGCCGAATAAATTGAGACCGGAAAAGAAGCGCGGGTAACGAAACAAACTGAAATTCTAAAAATTTTAAATTTGTGGTAAATCACTACCAATCCAGTTATCTACAAATTGAGCAAAATATTTAGATTTGAAAGATGAATAAACTTTTAAATATGCATTACCAACGATTCTTTTATTTATATCTCGCGCAAGAGTGTCTTTTATCTGTTGGTAATAACCATTGAAATGAGTAAATTGAGCAGCCTGTAAAACTACAGATTTACTAATGGGGAAAATTATATGACCATGTTGAGAATTTCCTATGCCAGCACCCCTTTCAAATACAAAAGGATTATCACAGGTTACAAACGGCGTGTCTTTCGGCGCTTTAATAAAAACCCAGTCCATCGCCAAAATAGCTTTTGTGATTTCTGAATCCCTCATTATATTTTGTGAATAAAATGAACTAGGAATTTCTTCTTCATATTGCTGTTCTATTCTTCGCAATTCAGTCACTTTTGGATTCTCTTCTTTAATTCCTAAAATTCTAAGCTCCTCATAAATTCTTGAGAAATAAATTGGAAGAAGCTCTGTCATTTTCTTATCATGTTCAACTTTATGATACGGAACTCGTCGCCAAAATACGGAAATGAATTCTGAAAGATTACGTTTATCATCTAAGGTTAATCGAATACCATCTTCAACCTTTTTAATTATAAAACTTGTTTTATGCTCCAAATCACCTAGCCATTTTTCAACTGTAATATTGTCAATTGCGCCGTCTTGATTTCTAAAAGCATAATAATCTTCTTCACAACTGACTTTCTTGGCTATAGAACTATAAATAGAAGGTTTATTACGCTCATAGACATAAATCTGGTTGCGTTGATTATTAACTATCACCTCCCATCCTTTTTGGTAAAATTGTGGAATGAAGTGCTGATTCATACAAGTTTAATTTAGCATTTATACATATTCATTTTGAAAACCCAACTTAGAAGAATGAAAAAAGATCAACTCCGCAAAATATACCTCGACAAACAAAAAACGTTTTCACAAACAAAATGGTGTGTGAAAAGCAAGCAAGCAATCAGCCTTTTATTTGAAAATTTCGATTTTAGCGTTAAGCGTTTTGTAAATTGTTTTATCACGCTCGAAAAAAACAATGAGTTTGATACTTGGCATATTTTCAAGCGTCTATGGAATGAATTTCCACACATCACAACAACCGCGCCGCGCGTCAATTTTGAAACGAATCTGCTTGAAAACGTTCGCATTTCGCCCGATACCAAATTAATCGAGAATAAATGGTGGATTTTTGAACCGGAAGGCGACAAAGTTGTCGAAACTGAAAAACTTGACGCGGTTTTAGTCCCGCTTCTGGCGTTTGACGAGCGCGGTTTTAGAGTCGGCTACGGCAAAGGCTTTTACGACAAGTTTCTCAAAGACTGCCGCGCCGACTGCCGGAAAATAGGATTGTCGCTTTTTCCACCTGTGGAAAAAATTGATGATGTTGAGGATTTTGATGTCCGACTTGATTTTTGCGTAACGCCCGAACGGGTTTGGCAATTTTAAAACGCAATATTTCAATAATTTTAAAATGCGACATTTCGATATAAATGTAGGGGTGGCGGCTTGTCCCCGCCCAATGAGTGTTTGGCTTTGCAAACGCGAAAACTGAGCTTAATTAGCAAACGTCTTTGATTAATAGAGTTTCGTGGAAACGGGCGCGTTGTTCGCGCTCACGCGCTCATTGGGTGGGGACAAGCCGCCACCCCTACATTTTATCTCATTTATTTATTCGCTTTTCCCATTTGCTTTCTCCCATTCATTACGCGTCATCATTTGAATCGGTTCAAGTTTTTCTTTTGTCAACATCGAATTGATTGGGCTTAAATCTTTTGCCGCCCACGCGTCGAAATCTTTGATCACGTCCGCGAGAGAACGCGAAAGGGCATCGGCACGAGCGATTTGCATATCTGACGGGCGTCCTTCGTACGACACGACATCGCCGTAAAGATTGGCCAGGAATTCCCGGAGACGCTCTTCGCCGGTAATCGCGCCGCCTTCTTTGGTCGCCACGATTTTCTTGCGCAGTTCGTCAACTTTTGCCGAAGCTGATAAAAGCTGTCCGCGGGCTGGATCGTTCTCCGGCATTTTCGCCGCGCGTTCGTCAAGAGCCAGCCGGGTGCGGTTGATTCTGTCAGTGGCAAACGTCATTTCGCCTAGCAATTTATACAATTTCATCGAAAGTTCAAACTGCGCCTGCCGATCCTGAGCCGTGTATTTTACGCGCGGGTCGGGCAGAACCTCCAGCTTCGTAGTGTAAACTTCCTTGTCCTTAGTCATTTTGACGGTGTAAGTTCCGGGCAAAACGCGCGGGCCGATGGTCGCGCCCCCCGCAATGCTGGCCGCGCTCGGAACTTTCGGCGCAGGCAGACGCATCGGCCACGTCACACGGTTGAGGCCGCGCCGTTTGCTGCTCGGAATAACGCCGAGCGATTGGTTGTTGGCGTCGAAAACTTCGATTTTTAAATCGCCGAAGATGTGCCGTTTTTTCTGATAGTAAGTAATAACGGCTTCGTCTGAAGGATTATCACCGGCAAAGGCTGCGTCACCGTTGGCCCAGCCGCCGTTGGCCTGAATCCGCTGAACGGCGGGCTGCGCCTGCAGAAAGACGATTTCTTTGGTCATTGCGTCTGGCGTCAGCGCGCGCAGCGGCGTAATGTCGTCCACAATCCAGATGCCGCGCCCGTGCGTGGCAATCACCAGATCATTATCGCGCGGATGAATCGCTAAATCGCGCACGGCAACGTTTGGAAAATCATTGCCTTTATATTGTGCCCATTGTTTGCCGCCGTCCAAACTTATGAACAAACCGAATTCCGTTCCGACAAAAAGTAAGTCGCGATTAACCAAATCTTCTTTGACGACGTGAGCGTAGCCGTGAACACTTGAATTCGTGGGAATCATCGGCGTCCAGGTTTTGCCGAAATCCGTAGTTTTGTAAACATATGGTTTGAGATCGCCGAAGGTGTGCAAATCAAAGCTGGCGTAAGCCGTACCTTCATCAAAATGTCCGGCGTCGAGCGAAGAAACCCAGGCGTTTTTTGGCAAACCCGAAATATTTCCCGCAACATTTGTCCAGTTTTTGCCCCCGTCGCGCGTCACCTGCACGTTGCCGTCGTCGGTTCCTGCCCAAATCACGCTCGAATTTTTCGGCGATTCGCAAATCGCATAAATCGTGGTGTGCATTTCCGCCGACGAATTATCAACGCTGACGCCGCCGGATTCTTCCTGTCGCTGCTTTTGTTTATCGTTAGTCGTTAAATCGGGCGAGATTTTTTCCCAGCTCTGGCCTTTATCTTTTGAACGGAAAAGATACTGCGAGCCGATATACAAGGTTCCGTCGCGGGTGACGTGAATTGGCGTGTTCCAGTTGTAGCGCAGCTTATCTTCCTGATAACCGGCGAGCGGTTGAATTCCGCGCGTTTCATGCGTTTTACGGTTAACGCGCCCGATATATCCGCCCTGCGATTCGGCATAAATATAATCGGGGTCGGTCGGGTCTGCGAACATCCAGAAACCGTCGCCGCCGTACATATTTTCCCATTGACTGTTGGTAATGCCGCCGGGATAATCCGATTCGCCAACCCAGGAGCTGTTGTCCTGCAGACCGCCGTAAACACGGTACGGCCTTTCCATATCAACGCTGACGTGATAAAACTGCGAAACCGGCAGGTTTTCGGCTTTCCACCATTTATTCGCTCCGTCGTAGGAATACCAAAGGCCGCCGTCGTCGCCCGTAATGACGTGGCTTGTGTTATTCGGATCAATCCAGACGTCGTGAAAATCGCCGTGCGCGCCGCCCGCCACGTTGCTGAAACTGCGTCCGCCGTCATTGCTCACAATCAAGGAGCCGCCTGCTTTGTAAACTTTGTTTTCGTCTTTCGGATCAACAATTAAATTGGCGAAATAAAACGGTCGCCAGATCATCATCTGACTGCGGTCGAGCGCCGCCCAGGTTTGGCCGCCGTCGTCCGAACGATAAAGCGCGTTTTTCGGCGGAACGGCTTCGACAAAAGCGTAAACGACATTTGGTTTGGAAGGCGCAACCGCGACCGCGATTCGTCCCCAGGGTTTGGCGGGCAAGCCTTTGGCCGATTTTTCGTCCAATTCAGCCCAGGTCTGGCCGCCGTCTGTGCTTTTGAACAAACCGCTTCCGCTGGCGGCTGTTTCGCCGTCGCCGCCGGAGCGAAACGTCCAGTCTTGCCGCCGAAAATCCCACATTCCGGCGTACAAAGTTTTCGGATTCGATTTGTCCAGCGAAATCATCGAACAGCCGGTCGAAGCATTAACGCCTTTTAAAATTTTCGCCCAAGTCCTACCGCCGTCCGTAGTTCTATACACGCCGCGCTCATCGGAATCAGACCAGAGTTTTCCGGTCGCGCAGACATACACATTGTTTGAATCGGTTGGGTCAACCAGAATTTTGGCGATGCGTTCGGAATCTTTTAAGCCTAAATTTGTCCAGTTTTCGCCGCCGTCCACCGACTTGTAAACGCCGTCGCCGACCGATACCGAATTGCGCGTCCACGTCTCACCCGTCCCGACCCAGATTGTCTTGGGATTTTTCGGATCAATCGCGACGGCTCCGATTGACTGCACCGACTGTTTATCAAAAACGGGTTTATAAGTTGTTCCGCCGTTGGTTGATTTCCAAACGCCGCCCGATGCCGAGCCGACGTAAATCGTCAGGCGGTTTCCTTCCTGTACGGCGTCAACCGCCGAGATGCGGCCGCTCATCGCCGCCGAGCCGATGTTTCTGGCTCCCAGACCGGAAATCGTATCCGAATCAAATTTAACTGCTGAACCGGACGTTTGCGCCGCCGCGCCAACCGAAAAAACCAAACCGAGCGCCAGTGCCAAAAATAAATTTAAGGATTTTATTGTTTTCATTGTTCGATTCCTCTTTCGCTGCAAAATTCTATTTCCGCACGGGCGGTTTGCCCATTGTTGACGGTGCGGTTTTCTTATCGTTTGTTTTCGGAACGTTGGTGTCTTCCGGCGTTTTGGTCGGCTGCGCGGCGGATTTCATGGCGGGTCTGGCAAAGCGTGTGTCGTCAAGCGGGACATTAGCTTCGATTTTTTCAATGGTAATCTTGGCTTTGTTCTGGCTCCCCTTTGCTCCCGATTCAAACGAATGCGGATAGTAAACTCCGTTGATTTCTTTGTAATCGCCGAGAATGGTTTCGGTTTCAACTTCCGCGCCGCGAATCATCCGTTTAGTTTCAATTTTGATCGGCACGTAATAATCCGTGTCCATATAGTAAGTTTTAACCGTTCCGCTCGGCAGCGTCACCTTTAGCTTGAAAGTGTCAGTGCCGTCAACCGCATCCATCCCGACGTATTCGACCTTGTTGCCGCGCGCCTGATAATTGATCAGCGAATCATCAAAGCCGGCTTCGTCAATCATGGCTTTCATCTCGTCTTCGCCCAAAGATTCCGCGTCTTTTTTGCCTTGAAACGGATTGATTTTCCAACCGTCCTGACCGTCGTAAGCCGAAACGGCGGTTAATCCCTGCAGCGCAAACTCTTGACGGGTTTTGTTGGGACGCTTATTTTCATTGACGACTACGGCTTCAAAACCGCCGCCGCCGGAAAATTTTCCGGTTTGACGCATTGATTTGATAGCTTGAATTTTTTCCATTCCGCCGATTTTTTGAATATATTTGGCCACGATTTCATCGGCGGTTTGCGCCGTCGCGGGTAGGGCGAAAAACATCAATCCGACGATTCCCAGCAAGAGTTTACGCATAGCTTTCTCCTTAAATTTAATTGTCCCTGTTTGCTTATGAATGGATAACTTTTTCCGACTGTACCCGTTTATACGCCAAAATGCGAGAAAGGTTTTAACTCGGCTGTTTGGCTGACTTCTGCTCGATCTGGCGATGCTTTTCGCGCATCTCCTGATAGACCGAATCTTCCATCACCTTGTCGCGCATCTTTTTAAAGATTTCGGCGGATTTTGCTTTTTCGCTTGTCAGCGCGTCGGCAGCTTGCGGGCGGGCGATTTTTCCCCCGTCTTTTGACGTTTCGTATTTTTTCCCCGAAGGATGATTGGCGTAACGCCTCGCCCGCGTATAACCCATTTCCAGAAATTTCCGCGCCAGATCCATCCCGACGAAATCGCTTTTTTCGCGATAATCCAAGTAAAGCCGGTAAATTTTGTCGGCGGATTCGCGGGCGATTTCGGGCGTTTTAAATCTCCAATGCGGCAGAATTTCAGATTTGTAAGGCTCGGCGGTCAAAACTCCGTATTCGCCGCGTCCGATTCGGTATTTTTCAGGATGCTTGCGAAAATCGGTATCGTAATAATCGTTGATGTAAGAAACGTCTTTCGCCATGTTTGCTCGAAAATAATTATCCATCAGTACAAGTAATTCTAACAATCAACCTATATGGATGAAACGCTTTAATGACAGAAGCAAATTTCGAGTGATGAAAATACATTGCTGATGCGTTCTGAAGTAGCTTCCCAAAACATAGCTACGTATAATGAAAGATATTTATTTCGCCTCGCGTTTGATGGTTTTTTCGGCTTGTCTTTTTCTTCGATGGGCTCTTTCCCTTCGCCTAAAATTTTTAAGTCATCTTCAGCACTATTCAATAGTTTTGTTCTCGTGCAAGAGTTTGTTCGTAGCTCACTATCTTGACCGTATGTATATGTCAGATAACTCCGATCTTTCTCGAAACCGTAATCACAACTTGTACCGCTTGTCGAGCCGTCAGAATTTTTTGTGTTGCTTGTAACTAAGAAAATCACTGATGATGCTTCGCCCTTCCACCAGCGCTCAACTTGAAATTTGACAACCATAGTTTCGTAGTCAAAATGTTTACCCAAGTAGTTCTCTTGCGATTCCAATAATTCATTCGGGATGCCTTTGCGATACTCAAAACCTACAACTTTGCCGGAAAAGACTGCTGTTGCTTCTTTGAATGCGGTATTAACTGCATTTTCCACTTTTTCATTTGGCAAATAAAAGCAAGAGCAAGCTAAAACTTTGGTTGCGCTCAAAAGCAGGCAAATGACAAACGAGAATACAATTTTTTGTTTATTTAGATGACACATAGTTTTTATCATGAAGAGCCGAATAACTACTCGCTGGCGAGCATTTTTCGCGCTTCTTCGATTTGCTGTTTTTGCTTGTCCGACACTTCCGGGAATTTTAAATCGAGCGATTCTAACCTTTCGGCGATAATTCGAGCAATGGTCGCTCTGGTAAACCAGCGCTTGTTGCCCGGCACGACGTACCAGGGAGCAACTTCGGTGCTGGTGGCCGCAAATGCTGCCGCGTAAGCCTGCATATATTCGTCCCAGTGCTGGCGGTCGGCCAGATCACCAAACGAAAATTTCCAGTGTTTCGACGGGTCTTCGATCCGCTCCATAAATTGTTTTTTTTGCTCGTCTTTTGAAATGTTGATAAAGAATTTCAAAACCAAGACGCCGTTGTTAGCAAGATAATTTTCAAAATTGCGAATGTCTGACAAACGCTTTTCCCAAATCTTTTTGTCGCTTTTAACTTTTTCGGGAAGCGGCGCGGCTTGCAGAATTTCCGCGTGAACGCGAACGACCAAGACTTCTTCGTAATATGAGCGGCTAAAAATGCCGATTTTACCGCGCTCCGGCAAAAGCTTTGACGCTCGCCAGAGAAAATCGTGATCCAGTTCTTCTTCGGTCGGTGGTTTGAAAGCGGCGGTTTGCAAGCCTTGCGGATTAATGCCCGCAAAAACATGTTTGAGAGTGCTGTCTTTGCCCGCCGCGTCCATTGCTTGAAAAATTACGACGAGGGAGTAGACGCTCTGGGCGTACATGATTTCCTGGAGCGTAATTATTTTTTCGCGCGACTTTTCCAAATCGGCGAGACCGGCTTCTTTATCCGCATAATTTCCGGTAAAATTTGCGTCGTAATCGGCAAGCTTTAGCTGTTTGCCATCGGGAACGAGAAAATCTTTGTGATTCATAAACGCCAAGTTAAATTTATGAAAACTTTTTGTCAATCAATTTTGCTCATTACGATTCTTAGTATTTTGGTCAGCGCGCAGCCGCGTCTTGCGCCGCACAAAATCACGCTCAAAAACGGCCAAAGTTTTAGTCTCAATTTGCCCGCAAACTATGACATCGCTCCCGCCGCCGAAGGTTTAAAACGCGTGCGGTTTTTCGCCAAAGCGCCCGACGGCAGAATTTTTGTGACCGATCTGTACAATCTCGCCGACAACAAACGCGGCGCGATTTACATTCTCGAAGAATTCGATTTGGAAACCGGGAAATTTAGAAAAGTCACTCCGTATCTGACCAATTTGCGAAATCCGAACAGCGTCCAGTTTTACACCGACGGGAATGGGCAGGATTGGCTTTATCTGGCGCTCACTGACAAGCTCGTTCGGTACAAATTTACCAAAGGCGAAACCGCCCCGACCGACAAACGGCCAGAAACTTTAGCGACGTTTCCCGATTACGGTCTGAGCTACAAATACGGCGGCTGGCATTTAACCAGAACAATCGCGGTCGGCGCAAACGACAAAATTTACGTTTCGGTCGGCAGCAGCTGCAACGCCTGTCTGGAAAAAGAAGAAGTGCGCGCCAGCGTTTTGGAAATGAACCCGGACGGCAGCGAGCAGAGATATTTTGCCAGAGGTTTGCGCAACGCCGTCGGGCTGAAATTTGTCGGCACTACGCTTTTTGCTTCAAATCAGGGAGCAGATCATTTGGGCAATGATAAACCGGACGAAACTTTTTATGAGCTCAAAGACGGGACGGATTACGGTTGGGCTTCGTGTTACCAAACAAACGGGCGTGTTGTTTCAGATCCGAAATTCCCGCGCAAAGCCGGCTGCCGCAACGTTCCGGCCTCTTTCGCCTTTTTTCCGGCGCACAGCTCGGCGCTCGGGTTTGATTATTTTGATGAAAACACACCGGACGCCGATTTAAAAGGGGCTTTTTTGCTCGCCCTGCATGGCTCGACCAACGAGCGAATCGGACACGGTTACAAAATCGTGCTCTTCAAACGGGGCGAAAAGATCGTTGATTTTATCAACGGTTTTTTAAGCGGCGGAAAAGTATCCGGGCGTCCCTGCGATATTATGCGGCTCGATGAAAAATCGTTTTTATTCAGCGACGACCGCGCCGGGGTGATTTATTACGTTCACCGCAAAAATTGATATGAGGTTTTTGTAGGGGCGCGAGATATATTTGTAGGGGCGCGGGCTTGTCCCCGCCCAATGAGCGTTGCTTTGAACGCGAAAACTAACATTGATTATCGAACATCTGTGGATAAACACGCATTGTTCGCCTGTCGGCTCATTAGGCGGGGACAAGCCGCCGCCCCTACATCTATAAAATCTCTAGGCTGCCGCTTTGAGCATTTCTTTGGCGTGTTTGCGGGCTGTTTCGGTGACGGTGGCGCCCGTCAGCATTCTGGCAAGTTCCTCGACGCGGGCATTTTTGTTGAGTTTGACGACTTCGACCGTAGTTCGTTCGCCCGACATTTCTTTGAGCACGACAAAATGCGAATCGGCCAGTGCGGCGACCTGCGGTTGATGCGTCACGCATAAAACCTGATGATATTCGGCCAGCTGTTTTAGCTTGCGCCCCACTGCTTCGGCGACGCGACCGGAAATTCCGACGTCAATTTCATCAAAAACCGCCGTTTTCGGGCTTTCGATGAGTTTTCCCGTAGTTTTTAAAACCAGCATCAATCGCGAAACTTCGCCGCCGGACGCGACGCGGGCAATTGGTTTGAGACTTTCGCCGACGTTGGCGGAAAAATAAAATTCAACCTGGTCAAAGCCTTTTGTCGTCAGTTGTTTGTTCGAGTTTTCAGTTTGTAAATCTTCTTCGGCGGGCATATTAATTCGGACTTCAAAACGGGCGCGTTCGAGAGCGACATCTTTGAGCGCGGATTCGACGGCTTTTGAGTATTTCACGGCTGCCGTGAATCTTTTGTCGTGAACCTGTCGCGCGATTCGCAAATAATCGGCTCGCGCGGCATTAGCTTTAGCGCGCAGCTCAATTTCGCGCAGTTCGGCGGATTCGATTCGCGAAAGACGCTCTTCGGATTCGGCCAAATGCTCCAGAGCGCTTTCCACCGAACCGCCATATTTGCGTTTGAGGCGGGAAATCTCGGCCAGACGGTTTTCAATTTCCGCCACGCGTTCGGGCGAATACTCCAGGCCGCTTCGGAACGACCGCAGCGTGATTGCCAAATCTTCGATCACAGCCTGCGCAGTGGCCAGATTTTCATGGTATTCGCCAAAGCTCGTTTCGTAGGTCGCCAGCTCGTCAACGTTTTTGGTGACTTGCGCAAGATTGGAAATCACCGCCTCGCTCGATTCGTACAACAGCGCGTATGATTCTTCGCTGAGCGCGGAGAGCTTTTCGACGTTCATCAAACGCCGGCGCTCCTGTTCGAGTTCGTCGTCCTCGCCCGTTTGCAGCTTTGCCCGTTTTAATTCGTCAACCTGAAAACCCAAAATATCAATCAGCTGCAGCTTTTGCGTTTCGTCCGCGCGCAGAGATTCGAGTTCGCGCAAAACCGCTTGCCAGGAGCGATAATTTCCCTCAAGCTCGCGCCGCTGTTCAGAAACTGCGGCATATTCGTCGAGCATTTCGAGATGCGTTTTGGGGTCGAATAGCGTCTGCTGCTCGCCCTGACCGTGAATATCAACCAGAAAACCGCCGATGCGTTTCAGAAATGTCTGCGTAACCAATTGATTATTAACAAAAATGCGGTTTTTCCCAGCTGCCGAAAGCTCTCGCCGAACGATTAGTTCCGCCAAATCTTTTTCGTCAACGTCAATTCCGGCTTCATCGAAAATCTGGAGCAAATCGCCGTTCGGCCGGACTGAAAAAAGCCCTTCGATTCTGGCATTATCTGTTCCTTCTTTGATAATGTCGGCGGAAACACGTTCACCTGTCAGCGCGCCGAGCGAATCCACAATAATTGATTTTCCGGAACCGGTTTCGCCGGTCAATAAATTTAAACCCGCCGTGAAATCGAGTTCGAGGCTTTCGATCAAGGCGATATTGTTGATTTTAAGAAGCGTTAGCATTTTTTTAGCTCGCGGTTTCCGTCATTAGACACTCCGGCGCACTTGACCGCATAATCGAACAAAACGCAATTTTAACAATTTTTTGAGAAAACTAAAGAAGGAATGAATCTTTTGTTGTCGCGCCAAAGTCGGCAGCATATTTTCAACATTATATTTTATGAGCAATAACGCTTCGGATTTGAGCGATTTATTTTCTTTGATGTTTCAAGCGCACCCCTGGCACGGCGTTTCGGCGGGCGTAGATGCGCCCGAATTGGTCAACGTTTTTGTCGAAATTGTGCCGAACGACAATATTAAGTATGAACTCGATAAACCTTCCGGGCGTTTGCGAGTTGACCGGCCGCAGCGTTTTTCTTCGCTCTGCCCGCTGCCTTACGGTTTTATTCCGCAAACTTTTTGCGGCGATTCGATTGCTGAATTTTGCATGGAAAAAACCGGCAGAATGGGCATCAAAGGCGATGGCGACCCGCTCGACATCTGCGTTTTAACCGAGACGACGATGATGCACGGAAATTTTTTGCTCAAAGCCAAACCCATCGGCGGTTTGCGGATGATTGATAAAAACGAGGCTGACGACAAAATTATCGCGATTTTATACGACGACGTAACTTTCGGCAGCTTCGAAGACATTGCCGATTGTCCGCCCGGGCAAATCGAACGCCTCCGGCATTATTTTTTGACTTATAAACAACTCCCCACTGAAAGCGAGCGGTTTGTTGAAATCACGGACGTTTATGGGCGCGATGAGGCACATTCAGTTATCCGCCGCAGTCAGGACGATTATCGCGCCGCCTTCGGCGAGCCCGAAGCCCGCCTCGGTGAACTCAAGCGTTTGTTACAAGCACGTTAGAAAACATGAATCAGCCAAAAATTAAACCGGCGAAAAAAGAAGCGTGTTTTTTTCAGGTACGGACTCTATTGTCTCGTCTCTGTTGTTTTCTGGAAAGTTTGCTATGGCTTTCGGGCAAAGATATATGCCCGCCGGCTCGGGTATTCGAGATCAGGATAAGGGTCTCTCCCGATTACTTCCTGCAATTCAAACCCGGCAGCCTGAAGATTCTCCTTCATTTCTTCGGCTTCAAAGAAAATAAAATCTAAAGACACTTTCTTGCCCCACCATTCGTCCCTGTGAATAATTTCGTGGCCGACGTGAAATGCGAGCAGCAACGTTCCGCCCGGACGCAGCACTCGCTTCAATTCCGTCAGAGCCTGATTCACTGCCGGTCGGGGAATATGAATGATGGAATAAAAAGCCGCCGCTCCTCCAAAAGTGTTGTCGGCAACATCCGCCAGAGCCAGCATATTCCCTTGCTGAAATGAAATGCCCGGATTCAGTTTCTGCGCACTCTCAACCATTTGCGGCGACAAATCAATGCCGCACGTCTGCGCTCCCCGATCAAACAAATAGCGCGCCGCCTGTCCGGGACCGCATCCAATGTCGCAGACTATTCCGCCGTCGCCTACTTTTTCAATCAACCAATCAAGCATCTTCCGGTCGAATGGCTTTTTGTCCATTTCATCACGAAAATGCTCGGCATAATCTTTCGCCACGCGGTCATAGCTGCTTTGTAATTCTTCGCTCATCTTAAAAGCAAGCAGGGCGTTGCCGGAAATTTAATTCGCTTTCCAGATCGAATATCGCGCTCAAGGCTTAGTTGATGTAACCTGCAGCGGCGCTCCGACGGAATGATCAGACCATAAAACAACCGGTCTTTGATTGAGAATTGCGCCGTAACCGGCCGCTTCGGCCAGCGACGTAATATCAATCACATATGGCTCGTCAGTATCTTTGGTTTGAATTAAAACTCGCCCCTTTTTCTTGCCCGGATTCCATTCGATTGAATATTTGATAATTTCAACGCTGGTGCGCGGCGTTACTGCTTCGGACGCAGCCAGCGAATCATTTGATAAAGCGGCAATCGCGATTGTCGCACCGGTTAAACCCGTTGCCGAATCGGCGAAAAAATTTCTTCGGTTCACTTTGCGAGACTGTTGTTTTGACATGTGTATCTCCTCGTGTCGGTTGAAAGGGGAATTTAAAATGAAACTTAATTCGGGTGAGGTTATTCGCCGAGAGCGGCATATTTAAACAAACGAAAGCGGTAGCGCTGCTGCTCGCGGATGTTTTTGGCAATCGTTCCGTGCAGATTTTCGTTCCAGGTTGTGTATTGATCGATAAACCGGTCGGACGCTCCTTTGTCGCCGTTAAATTGAATTTCAAAAACCTTGGCGAGCATTTTGCCGACGGTTTCGTGATATTTGTCGTAATCAATCGTCATCCGCTCCGATTTCCGGTCATAGGCGAGCAGACCGTTTTCGAGAAAGAAATTCCACTGCATGAGCTGCATCGTGTTGTACGGTTGACTGCGGCGCGGTTTGTTGTTTTGCAGCACGCGGCGGATTCCGGCGGCGTAAACCGAACGCAGTTGAGCTTTGGTGTAATAACCCGATTTTTCCAGCCCCTCCGCCACATAGAGCGAGACTAAATCCGCCTTCATCTCCTCGTAAATATCCGAATTTTCCTGGAGCGCCGCGTGAATTTCCTGGCCGTTTTTGGTGCGGTCAACGCCTAAATAATGCCCGACTTCGTGCCAGAGGGTGTTATAAAAGGTGCCTTCGGAAGTTAGATCGTTGACGTTTTTTTGAGCAACCGCGATTTGAAAACCTTTTAAACTCGCGTCAAAGATTTCCGGGTTTTGCAGAATGTTGGCGCGAATCATGATCGTGCGCCCGTAACGTCTGGCGTACAAACTCTCATTGGGCAGAATCGTTGCCGTATTGCCGCCGCGCGATTGAGCAAAATCCGTGACGACATCATAAACTCCAACCGAAATATCTTCTTTGACTTTTTTGTGGTCGCCGTCGGGCAGCGAATCTTCGAGCAATTGCAGGCCTTTGAGAGCTTTGCGCAAGTTTGTAGTTTCCGGCCGGCGGGTTTTAAGGACGTTGAGCGAAAAGAAAGTTTTAACTCCATAGAGCGGGTCATCGTAGGTTTCATAAGCTCCGATTTGGCCGTTTAAATTCTTAAAATTTGCCGTCGCCCAAGCCGCATCGCCCGATTCGTAATTGTCCGCAAGAAGATCGCGACTGCGGTTTCTCAAATATCCTGCAAACTCGGCATCGTCTTTCTCGACCGCATCGGCGGCCTGATTTAACAGACCGTGAGCTTTAATTAATTCATCCGAGTAAGCGATTGAATACGGAACTGCGTAAAAACTTTTGGCGTCCGGCTTCAGACTCAGCAGTTGCTTTTTCAAATTTGGATGAAGCGCGTCCAAAACAGCATATTTTCGGAGAGTCGCCAAATCCATTTGCAGATTTACTGCTGTGGTGCGCCGGACGAGAGTCCGCTGATCAAGAATTTCATCGGTTTTTTCAGGGTTTGCCGAGATAAAAGCATCGAGTTCGGCTTTGGTCGCGTCTGCCGGATACATTCCGCCCCCGGCGTGGAGGGATTTAACGGGCAAGAATGGCTCGCGTTTGTTATCGAGCGTCGTGGCGACAGGTCCCTGATTAAGCCGGTAAAGTGTTAACAAATTTTGAGTTGCAGCGGTCGAGCCCAAACGTTTGTCAAGCTGGTTAAGGATATCGAGTGAGGAGAGAGCTTCGGGATAACGCTGTTTGACGTAAATTTTTTGAAAGATTTCACCGACTTCGTTAAGCTTCCCAACCGCTGCTCGCTCTCCGGCGCTTAAGTCAGAAATATCCGGCGCGAGTCGGGTCGTTTGTGTGTTATCAAGAATTGCCTGACTTTGTTCGAGCGTCCAATACTGAGCGGGCAAATTAACGGTTCGACGCTGCCCTTCGGCGGACGAAAAAGCAATTAAAACAATTGCTGTTAAAAGTAATTTTTTCATTTGTTTTCCAAAAAAGCAGAATCGCGGCAAGTGAATTTTAGCACGGTTTGATTGGTCGTTACCACGCTTGGTTTTTACCCGAATTTTTAGATTACTTTGGAAGTAATTACAATTAACGCAATGAGTACCGGCACTCCAATGAGCAAGCCGATAATTAAATACAAGGCTCTGCTCGACGCCATGACGCCAATTTGCTTTTGCGCTTCGGCAGGCTCAAGATGCAGCAAACTTGCGCTCGGGCATTCTCTTTTTAAATTTTCTAAAAGCTTTTTAAATGCCTCGTCCCGACTATTGACGAAAACTCTTTTCTTCTTTAACTGCTCGCCTTCCCGGTAGGAAAAAACAAACTCGGAATCGTAGGAGAGATCGCCCTCGGACGCGTAGCTAACCAGATTTTGAGGTGCAATCGTTGGGACTAAACAGAAATGTGTCAAATCCGAAAGCGGAATGTCAATGATTCGTAACTTATCGAGCAATCCCTTACCTTTAGTTTTAGTAGTCAATCGCGCTTCAGTCAGCGTCAAATCAACTGTGCCAGTGGCCTGATCTAAAAAATAATTTATTGGTTCCGGCATTTTTGTGCTCCGTCAAATTTAATAACAGTTCAAACTTTTCACATGTAGATGGCTGCCAAACTCGCTTCAACCTGTTTGAGCCATGCGATGCCATTGGCATTGCCGTTGACATCGCTCTCTACCATCTTTATCTTTACAAAGGCTTAAGAATTATTTAACCCCGGCCTTTTTTTGCGCTTCGTAATCTTCGGCATCAAACGCTGAACTCGGAGCGGCGTTCATTCTGTAACCAGCCAAATTTCTGCTCACGGCTGAAAATGCGGCTTGTGTGCCGACGCTGTTAGCGGCATAAGTCATCGCGTGTTGGGTGCTGATGCCCATTTGTGAGGCGGTTGCAATCGCATCCTGATTCGCTCCCAGAAAGACAAATTCCCATTTGTAAACATCTCTCTGGTGAGTAATTAAATCATTCACCTGTTGATTGTTAAATTCACGGCTCGAATTTTCTTCGCCATCGGTGAGAATCACGAAGACAACCTTTTCGGGGCGCCCCTGTTCGGCCAACTCGCCTAATTTCCGGCCGGTTTCGTTAATAGTCCGCCCGATAGCGTCCAGCAAAGCGGTCGAGCCGCGCGGCTGAAATGTCTCTTTGGTGAGCGGCTGGACTTGCTTAAGCTCAACAAAGTCATTAACGACTTCATAAACGTTATCAAACTGAACCAGAGTCAGAGTGCCGGATCCTTCAACATTTTTCTGTTCTTCTAAAAAGGAGTTAAAGCCGCCGATGGTATCCGTGACGACCGACGCCATCGAGCCGGAGCGGTCAAGAACAACGCTGATATGTGTATAATTTTGTTTCATAGTCTCCTTTAGTTACTCCATTTGGGTCATTATTTTGCCATGAGAATACCAAAATGCTCGCTTAGGATTGCCGCATAATCTTCCTGACTCGTTACCGCGCGCTCCGTCCGCTCGCCGCTTTTAAGTGTGGTGATAAAACTTGTCTCGCTCAATGTGATGCGCCCTTCCTCAGTTATTCGCGAACAAACACGTTTTTGCATAAAATGCGAGAGCGGCGAGGTTTGATGAAAGCGACACATTTCGGCATAATCAGCAAACTCATATGGCTGCAACGTAAAACGATATTGAGTCGTCCATAGATCGCTTTGGTCTCTTTGCTTCAGAATCAGTTTAGTTCCGTCAGGAATAATTTGATAGGCGCGCTCATCCTGAACCTGCGCGCCGAGTTCGTCAAGCAGCAACGGTTCTCGAAACGAATCACCAAAGCCGACGTCCACTAACCACCGCCGCTCCAACGTTACCATCAATGCCATATGATCAAAGTTCGGTCCGAAGCCGCCGTCCGACTTCGCAACTTCGGCTGCCAGCATTTCCACCTGAAAACCCAAACCGCTTAACAAAGCGGCAAATAAACCATTCACTTCATAACAGAAACCGCCGCGCCGATTTTCAACTATCTTTTCAAACAAGGCCTCCGTCTCAAGCACAATTGCTTCTTTGTCATGAATACTCAAATTTTCAAAAGGCACAGTCAACAGATGCGCCACTTGCAGCTGTCGCAAAGTCTCAGAGGTTGGAGCAAGCGACCCGCGATAATTGATGCGTTTCAAATAACCCTTGAGATTCACGCAATTGTTTCCGTATGAATATTCATAGTTAGAAAATTCCCGATTATCAGCGAGATTCTCCAGTGCAGGCAAATCATACCGCATTTATTCTTTGCGTTAAAATAAAGAAAAGCCGCTCTCGTTAAACGACTTTCCGACTCAATAACTTCGCCGTTCTAGTCAGAGCGGGAAATATCCTGCTCTCTCAATCATAATGATATTTATTTGCTTCTTGATTCGATGTCGCATTGAGTTTGTTGATTTCTGATGGGCAGTATGAGACAACATCACGGACTGCAATCTTAAAATTTAACGAGTAAAAATATGGCAAGTGAAAATATCGAGGAATGTAAATGGGACGGTTGTTCAGCTCCGGCCAGTTTACATGTGATTCATTACGACTCGCAGCCCACTGTCATCGGCGCAGAGGACTTCAACCGAATGGGCATCGGTCAGACGCACACTAATTTATGTGACGAGCATATTCTTGAACTAAAAAAAAATGGCAAAGGTTTTGTCGGCACTATGCCGTTAGGTAGATGTAATGAACCGGATTGTCCGTACAAATAGGTTTTTTGATTTACGATAGGAGAGAGCTAAACCGAACTGCGGATTACAATGTTCAAAGCAAAACGCCCTTCATTGGGCGTCTTTGAGGCGGAGTTATTATAATATGGAAAACTTAAAAACCGCTTTGCTTTGCGTGCTCTGCTTAACGCTCTGTCTTTCTTGCCGGATGATTGACACTTTGACTAATAATGGCAGCGCTGGAACCGTCGAAAACCTTTGGTCCGACGTTCCGCCCTTTGACGGAGCTACTAAAACAGACGTCTCAATCCCGCTCGGAGCGCGGCTGGCAATTCGCGCCTTCATGCAGGGAAAGATAAATTTCATTACCTTCACCACCGACCGCAGCGCGCAGGATGTGCAGAATTTTTACACCAAAGAGCGAATGAAGTCAGCAGGCTGGAAAATGAGCGACAAAGGCTGCATGGGCGACACCGAAGGTAAAAAGAGCCAGGGAGCAGTTTGCTTTTTCAATCGCGAAGACGGAGATAAAAAAGAAGGTTTGGCGATTATTCTAGCCGAGGATGAAAAGAGCAAACAGACCGACATATTTTACGCGCGAATTGATCTATCCGAGGAAAAAGCGACGCCGACGCCGTAGAACATCAATTTCTCACGCGCCTTTTAGCAGTAAAAAGTTTGATTTGGCTCGAGACTTACGAGAGCCAAATCAAACTGTCTGTTCAATCTTAAATTGTCGAATATCTTCAAAATCTAAATGCTATTTTGAATTGCACTGATAAAACTGACAACACCTATCGAACTAATCTTCTCTCAACTCCCCAATAATCCTTTAAGAATTTTGACCACAATGCTCAAGATGATAGCTGCCATAATAAACAGAAACAAAAAAATATAGATTAAGGCAAAATATTTGAGCGCAACTGTTAAAACCATCCGCGGGGTTAACGCTCGCCAAAAAGTTCTGGGCGGGACAATTCCACTGACAAAACCATTGCAAACAGGACAGTAGTTTCCTGGAGTGTTTTCATCAAGTGAATAATCACACCGCGGGCAGAGATACTGCTGTATTTTCTTTTCTGTGACTAAATTGGTCGAGCCGTCCATTGCCAGTTGTTTTATTTCGGCTTTCTTGACTGCCTTTTTTAAAATTTGCTGGTATTCTTTTCCGGTCAATTGAGGATAATTTGGAATTTCGTTTTTTCCTAAACCGATGAATAATTCAAGCATCATCGCAGCTTTAAAAAGTGCTTTTTTTACGCTCTTTTTTTGTTTTGTTTTCGGCAATTCTTTCGTTTTCGCCGAAGTAAAATTAGCGCGAATCTTTTCCGATCACGTCGTTTTGCAGCGGCAGAAACCGATTCCGGTCTGGGGCTGGGCAAATCAGGGAGAAACAGTCAGCGTTTCGCTCAGCGGACAGAACAAAACGGCGCGCGCCGACGCGGCGGGCAAATGGACTGTGGTATTTGCGCCGATGGAAGCGGCCGGCGTACCGCTCGAATTAAAAGTCTCATCAACGTCGGGAAATCTAATTATCAAAGACGTTTTAATCGGCGAAGTGTGGCTGTGTTCCGGGCAGTCGAATATGGAATTCGCGGTCAAGCAGGCGGACAACTTTGCCGCCGAAAAGACGGACGCCGACTACCCGCAGATTCGACAGTTTTACGTCGAACACACAGTCGAAATCGAGCCGCAGACGGATTTCAGAACCGGCCAATGGCGGGCGAGCTCAAAAGAGACGGTCGGCGATTTCACGGCGATTGGTTTCTTTTTCGCGCGCGAAATGTATCAAAAATTAAAAGTGCCGATTGGTCTCGTTCATTCGTCGTGGGGCGGCTCGCAAATCGAAGGCTGGATTTCAAAAGAAGGAATGCTGGCATCGGACGAATTAAAAGATTACGGGCGCCATCTGCCGACAAACTGGACGGAGGCTGACGCGCTGCTCGAACGCAATGTCAAACTGGCGACGCTCGGCGACGCCAACGCGAATCGGACTTTAACGGACGAGAAAAAATATCTGGCGCCAGACTGCGATCTTTCGAAATGGATCACGAACAATCCAATCGGACAATGGGATTGGAAAGGCATCTGGGCGTGGCGCGGCAACGGTTTTTTGGCGCGCGATGTGGACATTCCGCCAAATTTCGCCGGTCGGGAAACCGTTTTGGGGCTGGCCGAAAGTTACAGTTACAACGAAATTTACCTTAACGGAAAACTGGTTTTCTCCGGCATCACCAAAGGCAAGCGCGAAATAATCGTGCCGAAAAACGTCTGGCGCGCAGGAAAGAATCGTCTCGTCGTCAAAATGAACCGCGCCATCGAGCCGGAATGGTTCGGACTCGGTTTTCAGGGCGCGGCGGAAGACGTTTTCGTTAAAGCGGACGATGAGAAAATTCCGCTTGGAGACGAGCAATGGAAATTGATGCCGTCTTTCGCCGAACCCCACGAATATGCGCATTCAAGCAACAACGTCGGAACGTTAATTTATAATGGGATGATTGCGCCGCTCGTCTCGTTCCCGCTGCGCGGCGTTCTCTGGTATCAGGGAGAATCAAATGCCGGTCGGTCGTACCAGTATCGTCAGACTTTTCCGCTCTTGATCGAAGGCTGGCGCAAAAAATGGAACGATGATTTTTATTTTTATTTCGTCCAGTTGTCGAGCTTCGGCGCTAATCAGAGCAGCAACGTTGGCAGCGGCTGGGCGGAACTGCGCGAGGCGCAAACGATGGCGCTGGGGCTGCCGAAAACCGGGATGGCGGTGACGACCGACATTGGCAATCCGGACAATATTCATCCGACGAATAAACAGGATGTCGGGAAACGCCTGGCGGCGAACGCTTTGACATTAATTTACGGTCAGAACATCCCATATGGCAGCCCTTTGTTTGATCGGGTCGCGTTTGAAAACGGCAAAGCGGTGGTTGCGTTTAAATTTGCCGACGGCGGTTTGACGACGAAAGATAAATTCGGTTATGTTCGCGGCTTTGAGATTGCGGGCGCGGACAAAGTTTTTTATTACGCCAAAGCCGAAATCGCGGGCGACAAAGTCATTGTTTCAAGCGAAAAGGTAAAAAATCCGGTCGCTCTCCGATACGCCTGGTCGGACGCGCCGGCTGACGCCAATCTATATAACTCCAACGGTTTTCCCGCTTCCCCTTTTCGCACTGACGACTGGCACGGCGTCACGGAGGGAAACAAATTTCATTAAATTTAAAAAATTAAAATGAAAATATACTTTTCACGTATTTTGTTTTTGCGATTCCTTTTGATTGCGGCGCTTGTTTTCGGCGCGTGGCAGCCGTTTGCCAAAAGTCAAAGGTTACCGCTTGTCCGCCAGATCAACGTTGATTACAAGGCCGTCAAAGGCAAGCATGACGAGTTTTACCAAATGACGGTCGGCGCGGGACGCGCCGCCGAAGGATTGCGTGCCGACTGGCAGGAGCAGCTGGCGACGGTTAATCGTGAATGCGGTTTTAAATACATTCGCTTTCACGCCCTTTTGCATGATGAAATGGGCGTTTATCACGAAGATAAAAGTGGCGCGCCGGTTTATAACTTTCAATATCTTGACCAGCTGTACGATGCGATTTTAAAGCGCGGCATGAAGCCGTTTGTCGAACTCGGTTTTATGCCGGAAAAACTCGCGAGCGGCAGCAGCTCAATTTTTTGGTGGAAAGGCAACGTCACGCCTCCGAAAGATTACGCGAAATGGGAAAATCTGATCACAGCTCTCATCCGGCACTGGACGGAGCGTTACGGAGAAAAAGAAGTGTCATCTTGGTATTTCGAGGTTTGGAACGAACCTAATCTCGAAGGTTTCTGGTCGGGCACGCAGGCTGATTATTTCAAACTTTATCAGGTCACGACACGGGCGATCAAATCCGTTTCAAAAGATTATCAGGTGGGCGGGCCGGCGACGGCAGGTCGGGCGTGGATTTCAGAAATGATTGATTTCGCCGCAAAAAATAAAGTCCCGCTCGATTTTATTACCACGCATGATTACGGCGTCAACGGCAACGGACTGGATGCCGACGGCAACCAGAAACTTTTTCTCGATACTGACAAAAACGCGATCAGCGGCGGCGTGCGCGAAACCCGCGCCAGAATCAAAAATTCGGTGATGCCGAATCTCCCGCTTCATTACACCGAATGGAGCACATCATATACGCCGCGCGATCCGGTTCATGACTCATACCTTTCGGCGTCTTATATCTTGTCCAGATTAAAACGCTCCGAGGGATTTATTGATTCGATGAGTTACTGGACTTTTACGGATATTTTTGAGGAAAACGGCCCGGTTCCAAATCCTTTCCACGGCGGATTCGGTTTAATAAACTTTCAGGGGCTGAAAAAGCCAGCCTTTTATGCCTACAAATATCTGAATGCCCTCGGCGACCAGGAATTACAAAATTCAGATCAAGACAGTTGGGCTTGTCGCAGCCAAAAAGGTCTGCAGCTTCTGCTCTGGAATTATTCGCCCCTGCTCACTGGGGAAAGCGATCAGGAACTTTATCTAAAAGACCTACCTGCCAAAATGCTTGGCGAGGTCAACGTCTCGGCTGCCAATGTGCCTGTCGGCAATTACAAACTGAGCGTTTATCAAGTCGGTTATCTGGTCAACGACGTTTATACGGAATATTTAAGAATCGGCAAGCCCGAGAATCTATCACGCGAACAGGTCAAACAACTTCAGGAAAAAACGAAAGGGATGCCGCTCGAGACGACGGAAGTTAGAATAGAGGCCGGTCAAAATTTTCAAAAACGACTAAACCTGCGTGAAAATGATGTTTATCTGCTGTTATTGGAAAAAAAATAGTTCCGGCGTGATAAATATTTATTTCCGGTAGGATAATTATCATAGCTTGAACGCCCGGTGTCTTGTTTTCAAATAGCCAAATTGGATAGGTTCGAGCTGAAGATACAGCATTGATATTTGTCTCAATGTTGCAGCCTGCATTGTTCGCGCACCAAGTTTCGCAGGACATCCGCTAATTGTACGTAAACGTACTGTTAGCGCTGTTTTTAATTACTACAATCAATCTATATTAATGCTTGAATTTGACTAATTCGAAGCAACTGGACGGTTCTTCATAACAAAAAAAGCTTCAACATCTGCACTGTGGATGTTGAAGCTTTCATTTTTTTTGAAACTTTTTTATGAATCATTTATCGGATGAGAAATCCACAAAGCTGGGTATTTTAATTATTGGGCTGGGCGGAGCCGTCGCAACCACGGCGGTTGCCGGAATCGAACTCTTAAAATCCAAAACAATTGGAACCGAAGGGCTTCCTCTGGCCGGGCTGTCGGAAGAGTTGATTGGTGAGTTGGCTGCTTACGAAAGCGTCGCGTTTGGCGGCTGGGATTTAGCGGATGATGATTTATCAATGGCAGCGGCGACACACAATGTTTTAACCCTCCAACAATTTCAAGCCGTTGCGCCGGTTCTGCAAAACATCAAACCATTTCCGGCAGTCGGCAACATTGAATTTTGCCGCAATGTGACCGGACAAAATTGTGTTGCATCCGAATCACACCGCGAAGCCGTCGAGATTATTCGTCAAAACATCAGAGATTTTGGCGTCGAACACAAAACCAACCGAATTATTGTTATCAATCTTGCCTCGACGGAAAAGTTTGTTGATAAAAGTTCATCCGCTTTTGCTTCACTCAAAAACTTTGAACAAGCACTTGATTCAAATGCTCCCGAAATCGCCCCGGCAATGCTCTATGCATATGCAGCTATTGCCGAGCGCATTCCGTACGGCAATTTTACTCCTTCAGTTGCGGCTGATATTCCGGCACTGGTCGAATTTGCCGAAAAAAACGGAGTTCCGCTCGCCGGCAAGGACGGTAAAACCGGTCAGACGATGATGAAAACGGCTCTGGCTCCCGCTCTTAAAACCCGGGCGCTGAAAGTCGTCGGGTGGTATTCGACCAACATTTTGGGGAATCGTGACGGTTTGGCTTTGAGCGACCCGGAATCGCTTAAATCAAAAATAACAACTAAAGCCTCGGTAATAGACGATATATTGGGCTACAAAGTTGAAGATCATCTGGTTGACATTCGCTACTACAAACCGCGCGGCGACAACAAAGAAGCCTGGGATAATATTGATGTAACCGGATTTCTCGGTCAGCCAATGCAAATCAAAATCAACTTTTTGTGCAAGGATTCGATTTTGGCAGCACCGCTGATCATCGAAATCGCTCGCGTGCTCGATCTCGCTAAACGGCGAGGTGAGAGCGGCGTTCAAAAACAATTATCGGTATTTTTCAAACTCCCGCAGGTTGCCGATGAAGCAACGGAGAAGCCGATTCACGCTCTTCATGCGCAGGAAACCATGCTGTTTGAATGGCTTGCCAAGCCTGCTCAAGAACTTCTCGTGAACGAAGACAGGTATGACCGCGGGATGGCGGAGGCGGCATCGGCAACGACCGGAGCAAGTAACGGCAGGGTTCCAGCCATCGCCGCCGCCGCATACGAGAGCGCAAAAAATTAAGACGTCACCAAGTTGCCGCTCTTTGTGATGACTTGATTATGCAAACCGAACGCGAAAATTTATCGGCGATAATTCCGCTGCTCTGGGAAATCGGCAATTTAAAGCGGATCAGACCGGCTCATTTGCCATTTTCCGTGGCGACGGATTTATTTCAGCGAGCTTGGGGAGAGATTGTGAGCGGTGCAAATGTTAGTCAGGTCGCTCTGCTAACTACAGCAGGCGCGGTTGCAGCCGCCGAACTCGGAGCAATTGATCAAAATATTCTGGCACAGAGCGGACTTTCAAAAAGCGAGAGTGAAAGCGTGCTTGTCCGCGCTTTTGATTCATCCGCCCATTTGATTGATCCGCAATTGAGCGGGTTACTGCGCGAGACCTTGATGGGCGCAACCGGATTTGTCTTTGCTGGAACTCCTGATTTTGTTCAAAAACTATCTCGTCAGCCACGTTCCGGGGCGACCAAAACAGGCTCGGCGCGCCTGATTTTTGACTCGCCGGAGAATCACGCCGAACATTCGATTATTGTGGGCATTTACGGGGTGCTCTTAGCGCCGGTTTTTAAGGCAGACATCGGGACAGTGTTCCTGACCGCTCTAATTCATCATTTTCACAATGCTTTTTTGCCTGATGCGGGCTTTGCGGGAGAAGAATTATTAGGGGAGTTTTTGCCGTCCATTTTTCACAACCTGCGCGAAAAATGTCTGTCCCAACTGCCGAAAAACATAAGCGAAACAGTGCGGAAAACTTTTGTCATCACTGAAAACGCTTTGTCGCCGGAGTCGCAAGCATTTCATGCGGCCGATGTGATTGACCGTCTTTTGCAGATGCGGCATCACCATCAGGCCAATCAATTCAACCTCAAATACGCGCTCGAAGAAATGGAATTAGTGCATGCCGGAAATATTCAGGCATTTCATTATGAAATCCTGAGACAGGCAAAAATAATCGGATGAAGTGGCGTCACGGAGAGTTGATCAATCCATTTTCAGGAAAACTGCTTGAACGGGATAGCCTCTGTTCACTCTCGAGCGGGAGTGGGCCGCGTTTTCCGGTAGTTGAGGAAATTCCATTTCTGCGTCTCGGACGCGAAAAATTAGCGGCTGAAGTTTTGCGCGCGCTCGATTTAGGGGACAAGCGAGCGGCACTGACTCTGCTTTTTCAGGATCAGGATGAGTGGGCGACCACTGCTCCGCCGACAGCGAGTGAACTGGCGCCGCTTTTAGGCAATGAGCCGACAACTTTGCGCCGGGCGCTGGAAATTCTAAATTATGGAGCTGTGGCTGATTATTTTGCTTACCGGTGGTCGGACCCGACATTTTTAAGCGGTTTGGCACTGCTTGAGCATCATTTGCCGCAACGGGCCGCCAATGTTCTGGAGCTTTGCTGCGGAATTGGTCACTACTTGCGCGAGTTTACTCTGCGCGGAATCGCAGCAATTGGGTCTGATGTGGTTTTTTCCAAACTCTGGCTGGCTCGAAAATTTGTCGCCCCAGCCGCCAAACTCATTTGTGCGGATGCTAATTTTGCTTTTCCTTTTGCCGATCAGGCATTTGACTCGGCGTTTTGTCATGACGCCTTTTATTTCCTGCCTAAAAAAACACAGGTCGCGAACGAACTTAAAAGAGTGGTGACAAAGACTGTCTTGATCGGGCATGTCCATAATTCCGAAGCTGAAAACTTTTCCAGCGGAGCAGCAGTTGCGGTTGATGAATATCGGCTTCTTTTTGATCGGCCGCTGTTGTATGACGACTATGAACTAAGCCGTTCAGTGATTGAAAAGAGACGCCCGCAAACAAATTCTGCTGAGGAATTAAAGAAAAGCTCGGCGATTGCACTCGTTCAGGAAAAGCGAAACCGGCGGGATGTCAGGGAATATCCAAGTTTTGAAATGCCGCTTCCAAACCGTCCTTGCCAGTTAAATCCATTGTTGAGAGGGGCCGCCGGGCAAATACTATCTGCCCCGAATTTTCCGTCCGAACGATACCAACAGGAATATGCCGAACTCTCAAATTACCTTTGTTTAAACGCTGAGGAACTTTCTCTAGTCGAAGAGATAAATGGCTCTGTTAATAACTGGACGGCTGATGAGACGCTGACAAATCTTGTCCGCCGCCGGATTTTTTTGGATTTACCGGAGAGTTGGTAGTGAGCTCAAATCAATTGGCAATTAAAAATTTATCAATCAAAAGTTCTCAAACTGCAATTGGATTCGGAGTTGTCGGTTGCGGATGGGTGGCGCGCGATTACGTGATTCCGGCAATTCTAGCAGCCGGAAATGCCGGTTTAGTCGCGCTCTGTGATGCGGACGGCCGCAGCTATGATTTGGTTTTACCGGGCGACCAAAGTATTGTTCGCACCGATAATCTCAGTGAATTTTTGGCCGCGCCGGGTTTGGAAGCAGTTTATATCGCCACGCCAAACAGCTCGCACCGCTTTTTAACTGAGCACGCCGCAAATGCCGGAAAGCATGTTTTGTGCGAAAAACCGATGGCCACAAATCTCGCCGACGCAGCCGCGATGATCGAAATCTGCGAGCGCCGGAGAGTTTTATACGCAACCGCCTTTGATCAGCGTTTTCAAGCGCGTCATCTCAAATTAAAGGAATTAATCAGCGCCGGCGAACTTGGTCAAATTACTGCCGCGAGAATCCATTATGCCTGTTGGCTGCCCGATAATTGGGCGGCAAATAACTGGCGGATTGACCGGGAAACCGCCGGCGGCGGCGCGTTTATTGATCTTGCTCCGCACGGAATTGATTTACTGCAATTTTTGCTCGGCGAGGAGCTGATAGACTTTTCCGCGTTTTTGCAGCACCGGGTTCACGATTACGCGGTTGACGACGGCGCGGTGGCCATTGGCCGTTTTGCCGGCGGCGCCCTGATGACGATGAACGTGGCTTATAACTGCCCGGACAATTTTCCGCGCCGGACACTAGAGATAATCGGCACTCAAGCAAATGTTGTCGCCATTAATACGATGGGACAGACTGCCGGCGGCAGCTTGTTTTTGACCGGAAGCGACGGTGAGACGCGCGAAATTTCGCTCTCCGCTGCTGAAGATGTTTCACCGTTTCACCGTCAAATCGAGACTTTTAGCGATTGCCTGCTGAAGGGGCGGCCGTTTCCCTTTTCACCGGAGGGAGATTTGGCGACGATGCGAATTTTGCTGAGCGCTGTTTGAGAGATTTTATGGCATTTGAATTTTATAGCTGTTTAAACTGCGGATTCTGGCAAGAATATTTCACCGTGCCGCCCGTCTGCCCGGTGTGTTCGGATGTCCGCAATGCGCTGCCCGAAAACGGATGGGAATTTGCAAGCGCTCGGGAAATGCGCCGCCGCGAAGAAGCCGGCGAGATAATCTGTCACTGGCGGGAAGTTGAGCCGGATATCTGGATGTTTTCCAGCTCACCGCCAATCGGAATTGGTTCGAGCGGATATTTGATTTTGCGTCCGACAGGCAATATTGCTTTTGAAGCGGCCGGCTGGTACACGGCGGACGCGCTTGAGAAAATCCGCAGCCTCGGCGGAATTAATTTTCTCTCGGCCTCGCATCCGCACGGGTTCGGAGCATTGTGGCAATTAGAGAAAGAGCTGAAACCGCAGTTTGTTGCGTTTCAGCGCGAGGCGATTCAGTTTACCAAAGCTTTAAACGTGAATTTTGTTTTTGACGAATGGCTCGAAATTGACAAAACAGCCTCACTGCACCTGGTCGGCGGTCATTATGAAGGACAATCCGTGCTTTATTACCGGCCGGCTAAAATGCTTTTTTCCGGAGACGCGCTTAAATTTGAGACGAACCCAGCGGGTGAGACCGCCGGCGTCAGTTGTCACAAGGCTTTTCATAAACAAATTCCGCTCAGCCGCCGGGAAGTTGAAAAATATCGGGAAGTTTTAGGGGCGCTTGATTTTTGTCATGTTTGTACGCCGTTTGAGTTTGTGCCAGATGCCCGAACGGAAGACGCTAAACATTTGTTTGACGTGCTTTTAAGCTCCAAACTTATGTCAACCAAACCGATTTTAATTAAC
>JBBQUS010000021.1:0-72630 GCA_038212235.1 Pyrinomonadales bacterium | reverse complement strand
ATACGGCGCGGCGATACTTGGCCGGGCAAACGATGTGAGACATCAGAACCGATACATTGTGGCTTGTGTCAATGAACTCGCTCATTCACACCTTATAAAGCCGCAGCAACCTGACTGGGTACTAACCCCATTGCGAATAGATCAATAAAAGAAAGTTGTTTTTTCTCGCTCATCCGAGGTTGAATTGCTCCTCAAACAGAAAATCATTCAAATCGTCGGCGGCTTTGTCGTGAATCAAAGTCGTTAAATCGTCAATCTTTCGACTGACGTTATCTGCGCTTAAACTGGTTTCGGTTTTCTCCATTTGGAAGATACCTTCTTTAATCATAATGTCAACATACCGCTGAAACATGTATTCGCGCCATCGCGTTGAATCCGCTTTGTACTCGCTCAGAATTTTGTCGGCAAGCCGCCGCGAGGTATTAATCCAATAAATGCCGGATTCAACATCTTTGCTTCTTTGATAAATTGCCGGATGGCGCGGATCACATTGAAACGGATCTGTGGCTAGAGAATCGAGCGGATCGGTGTCTTGACCGGAAATCAAAACTTGCGGGAAACGTGGTCTTTTCTTTTTTTCTTCGCCTCCTTCCTGTCCTTTACCACCGTGATTGTCATCACCTCCGCCGCCATCGCCGCCGCTTCCGCTGCCTGCTCCTCTTCCAAGTTCAGGGCCGTCGCCGCCAGCCGGACCTTTGCCCATAAAAACTTCAACCCAAACCTGACTCATGAAACGGTCTTTCCAGCGATTGAGCATATCGTTGAAAATGGACGTGTTTTTCAAATCTTGCTGTTTTTTCTCCCGCGTATTTTTGAGCTCCATTTTCTCAGCTAACGCTTCGATTTGTTCGCGTACCCAAGCGATAAGAGCATTACTACGGTCGTTTGGAATCAATTTTTCTCTATCGTTTTTGACAGAATCCATTTCTGGATCTTCCAAAATCGGACATTCGCACTCGCCATATATGAATTCGGTTTGACTAGAAAAGCGTGATTGTCCGAGTTCATGAATTCGGTAACTGCCGATTACGCCGACCTCTCCGATAAAATCAATTGTATTGAGAGTGTCTAGTTTTCCGCGCAACGGCTCGTTTGATGTTTTCAAAGTTAAATTGCCTGACCAAGGATATTTTTCGCTGAGCAAAAGCGCAATCGGTATCCTGCCAATCCATCGCCGCACTTGCGGATGAAAATGAGTTTTTCAACTAAAGTCTGGAGTTAGTAATTCTTTTGATTTCGGATTCTTCCTGTTTGGTCAAACGATCTTTATTTTCGGCAGGCGCGTCATGAAACAGTTCTTTTGCAACATCCAAACCGCGCTCAGTCAACTCAAAAGTTTTGTTGGCTGTTCGCAGCAAGCCTTTTTTCTTCATCTCGTATAGAGATTTATGAACGTCGCTCGCGTCGGGAAAATTTGGATAACCACGTAGTTGAAATTCTTCAGGATATTTTTTGAATGCTTCCACAACAATATCTTCATACTGCAAAGATTTAGCTCGACTGCTGCTGAGGTCGTACATCGTCGCCAAAATTCTCTGCCACTTGGTTAGAGCTTTCATTTCTTTGATCTAAATAAATTTGTTCCTATTTCTTCAAAGTTTTCGTCGCCGCGCAATAATGCCGCCAACATTTCGGAGGAAATGTTTTTCATCTCAAAATCTTCGGCTTCGAGTTTTTCGAGCAAATCGTCCGCACTTAAAACGCCTTTTCCTTCACTCAAAATTTCCGAACACTCCTGCCGTATTAAATCGCCGTCAAACTCGTGTTGTTCAATCTGCGAGTTTAGCAGAAACTCGCCTGCCGGATTGCGAACAAACAGCGAATTATTAAGCAGACAATTTTTTATTGCGTCCAAACCTTTTTCGTCGAATGTCTTGCCAAAAATCCTTTCTAATTCCCATTGGATTTCATAGATAGACAACGGGCGAACTGCTTGCTCCAGAACGGCTTGAATTGCTTTTTCAAACCGCCATTTTTCATGCGCCAAATACGTATCGGGGGATTGTTTATTCGGTTTTAAGCGCACTTTCGGCAACGATTGTAAAGTGCGCCAAAGTTTGTCGGCAAGCATTCCGGTTTCTGCGATTTCCAATTTTCGGCACAAGTCGCCAAATGTCAATGGCGGTTTGCATCGAGAAATAGCGCGATTGACAAATTTCCGGCTCGAAACTAAATAATTTTGAATTTTATTTCCCCACTTTTTCAAACCGTAGAAACCGGCCCCGACGTTTCTGACATTTTCATTTTGACTTAGAATCGTCGGCAGTGAAGTTGGAGCAACCGAACGAACCTTTTGCATTTGTTCCAATATCTCCATGCCAGTCAATGGATGTCCGGTACGATCCAAAATTTCAATGAGTAAATCGCGCAAATATCCGCGTTCTTCGATTTCCCATTCGGCAAGCGCGAAATGAAATCGGTGCAGATCCGCAAATCGCTCGTCCTCGCGCAAAATTTGCGCCGCTTCGGTCGAATTGGTTTGCGTCGCCCAGTCAAACATTTCGTTGCCAACAACTTCCGTAGTTGAAAACGGACGTTTATGCTGTTGCAGCAAATTATAAAAATCGTTTCGCAGTTGATTCCAACGATCTTCCGGCAGACGAAAATGCTTACGTAGTCCGAATCGGCGCCTATCAAGCAAGTAAAAACCGTCAGTGTAGTCAAGGATATTCGCTAGGCTGAAAGGCGAAATTCCAATTGACTCTCCGAAAATCTCCTTTCCGCGTTGGATAATTTCTTCGGGCAGAAGAGGGTTTTCTGCTCGCGAAAGAACCTGCAACACCCACGCGGTCGTTTTAGTTTTGTTTGGCTTAATAATTGGTTCATTGGGTTTATCAAAATTCAAATCGAGTGCACTGTCTGATTGAACAGCTTCAATAAACTCTTTTTCAGATAAATTGACAAAGTAAGCTGACTTTTTAATCTGTTTGAAGATTTCGATAAGCGAAAAATTTTGTCCGGCGTTTAGTTGAAGAAAATCTTTGGTTGCACGACGGATTTCGCGCCAGCGTGGTGAAATTTGACTTGCTTTACAATTTTCACCAGCCAACGCAGGGATTTCAGGAGATATCTCCGCCAGCAGTCGAACGTAAAATGCTGGAGGATACTGGATTTTTACAGCCTCGCCAGTCCAATGCAATAATAGCTGCGGCGTAAATGGATAAACTGAAGTCAAACAATCATGAGTAATTTTTTGCAGGATGTCATCGCCAATCCGATCCTTTAGAATTTTCAGAGTTCTACTTTGAATTTGTCTGATTCGCTCTCTGGTCAAATTATATTTGCTGCCAACTTCTTCAAGCGTGAGGGCTTTATTGTCAATACCGCCAAATCTAAACAATAAAATATCTCGTTCTTTGTTTGGCAACATAATTAAAAAGTTTTCGATAAAATTCAACAAATCGGCGAATGACGCTTCATGAGGTAAAATATCGAATATTTCCTTTGCTGAATCTAATTCCGACAACTCGCCATTTTGCGCCTTTTCAATTAGTTGTTTTAATTCTTTAATTGTTTTATTACCGCAATTGCGAAGTTCGTTGAACTCATTGAACTCAATGCCTTGCAAATCGCCAAGCAAGCGAAAGTTCATAGATTTCAGAGTATTGGCAAGGCGAACGGAAAGCGGAAGTTGTTTAAGCGATAGCCCCCTCATTTGTTCGGGGATGTAGATCTTTTCTGTCAATAAGGTCAATGCTAAATTTTGCAAGACTTGCTTCTCTGTAGCGGTTTGACTAATTATTTGTGCTGAAGAATCAAGTGATTGAAGTTGTTCAATTATACTTGCAAGTTCAGCTAGCGTCTTTTCACCACAGTTTCTTGTTGTTTTTATATCCCAATATGACTTACCTTCCAAATCGCTCATCCGATGACATCCAATTTGTTTTAAAACGTGGTGGATTCGAACAGAGACCGGCAAAGAGTTAACTTTAATTGTGCTTGCTTCTGATGGGATATGAATTATTTGAGAGTAAATTGAGGAAAATTCTTCGCTCATAAAACGCAATGCTAGTTTTGATGAAGATAGAATATGTTGGTACCAAAATCAAATTGAACTGGGCTGTAAATCAAGCGAGGAGAATCTTCTGAATTGAGGCTGCAAAGAAAGATGGCAGATGTATTTTCAAAGGGGAAAAGATCGGAAGTTATGAGAGCTGTAAAGTCTCGTGGCAATCAATCTACCGAAATACAATTAATCAAAATTTTTAAAAGCGTCAAAATCATAGGATGGCGGAGAAACTATAAACTATTTGGCAAACCCGATTTCGTTTTTCCTAAATGACGAATTGCTATTTTTGTAGATGGCTGTTTTTGGCATGGTCACAATTGCCGAAATACTAAACCAGCCGATAACGCCGATTATTGGCAAGCGAAAATCGAAAGAAACAAAAACCGCGATGAGACTGTTGCTAAAACTCTAGTGGAAAAAGGTTGGCATGTCCTACGTATTTGGGAGTGCCAGATAAAATCGAATACTTTGCCGATGAATCTTGAGTTTCTAATAAAAGAAATATAATTTCAGTTTTAAGGATCATTTTTTAATTTCTCTCCATTGATTCCGAGAGTTTTCATTCTCCGGTACAAATGGCTGCGGTCAACTTCCATCAATTCGGCGGCGCGGGAAATGTTGCCTTCGGCTTCGGCGAGTTTGTGCAAAATAAATTCGCGCTGATACGCGTCGGTCGCGTCTCTAAAAGATGGAAAGCGAAAAGTAATCGCGGCGGGCGAGTCAAAAGGTTCAGCAAAATTAGGCAAATCATCAGCTGTGATTTTTGTTTGCGGATTCATAATGACGACGCGCTCGGTCGTGTTGCGGAGTTCGCGAACGTTGCCTGGAAACGTGTAATTTTGCAGACGTTCCACGGCTTCGGCGGTAAAAACTTTCGGTTGTTTGCCGTATGCTCGTGAGAATTTTTGATTGAAATGGTCAACCAATGCCGGAACGTCTTCGAGCCGTTCGCGGAGCGGCGGAACTTCAAACGGAATAACGTTTAAACGATAAAACAAATCGCGGCGAAAATCGCCGTTTTCGATTAATTCATCAAGGTTTTTATTGGTCGCTGAAATGACGCGGACATCAACTTTGATGACTGTATTTCCGCCGACCGGCTCGAATCGCTGCTCCTCCAGCGCGCGGAGCATTTTGGCTTGAACGCGCGGCGACATATCACCGATTTCGTCCAGGAAAAGCGTCGCGCCGTCGGCCATTTCAAACTTGCCTTTTTTCGCGCCGGTCGCTCCGGTAAAAGCGCCTTTGACGTGACCGAACAGCTCGGATTCAATCAGCTCTTCGGCGATAGCGGCGGAATTGACTTCGACAAACGGCGCGGCGTGGCGGCGCGAATTGGCGTAGATTGCTCGCGCGACCAGCTCTTTGCCGGTCCCGGATTCGCCTGAAATTAATACGCGTCCGTCGGTCGGGGCGACTATCGAAATTTGTTTTCTGAGCGCCCGCATAACAACGGAATTGCCGATCATCTGGCATTCCTGAGCAAATTGTTCGGCGAGATTTGCGTTGGCGCGCTCCAAATCGCGCTGTCTGACGGCGTTGCGGACGGTGACGAGCGTTTTTTCGCTCGAAAGCGGTTTTTCCAAAAAATCAAACGCGCCAAGTTTGGTTGCGCGGACGGCGGTTTCAATCGTTCCATGACCGGAAATCATCACGACCGGCGCATCCGTTCCCTGTTCGCGGAGTTTTCCCAAAGTCTCCAGCCCATCCATTCCGTTTTTGAGCCAGATGTCGAGCAAAATACAAGCAAAATTTTGGTTCAGGCAGATTTCGAGCGCCCGCGCGCCGCTTTCCACGGCTTCGACTTCAAAGCCCTCATCTTCCAAAACGCCGCGCAATGTCTCGCGAATCCCGCGCTCGTCGTCAACTATTAAAATTGAGCTATGCATTGATTGAAGGCAATTCAACAATAAATTTTGCGCCTCGGGGCAGATTCGAAGCGGCGCGGATTCGCCCTCCGTGTTCGCCGATGATTCTCTGGACAATTGCCAATCCGAGTCCCGTTCCGCGCCCTTTGGTTGAAAAATACGGTTGAAAAAGTTTGGTAAAATCAGTTGCCGCGATGCCGCGTCCGTTGTCCGAAGTTTCCGCAAAAATTAAGCCGCGCCTGACGTCGTGCCATGTTTTGATCAAAATTATTTGTTCCTCCTGTTGCTGGTCAAAGGCTTCGATGGCGTTTTCGATCAGGTTGACAAAAACTCGCCGCAATTGCTCAGCGTCCATCATCGCGAGCGGCAAATCAGCTGCCAAATCAGTTTCCAGCCGGACGCCGGCAAGCCGGTCTTCGTACAAAAGAGCAGTTTGCCTGACGATTTCGTTTAAATCTCCGGCCTCGAGCTGAGCGTGCGGAAGTCTGGCAAATTGCGAGAATTCGTCAACCATCGCTTTGAGGCTCGAAACTTCCTGCAAAATCGTTTCAGTGCTTTGGTCAACAACTTTTCCAAGTTGGCCTGTGCCATTGACCGATAAATTATTGCCGTTTTCCGATGAATGACGATGGAAATTTTTAAATATTCTCTCCGCCGCAAGCTGAATCGGAGTCAAAGGATTTTTGATTTCATGCGCCATTCGTTTGGCGACTTCCTGCCAGGCAGCGGCACGCTGTGCGGCAAGCAGTTCGGTCAAGTCTTCGATGACTAAAACCGCGCCGGAAAATTTGCGAGAAACGCTGTCGCGTTCGAGCGCGGTGGCTGTTAACGCAACCGGAAGATTGGCCGAGTGGTGTGAAAATCCATGTTCGCCATTGTTCGAGGTTTGCTCGCGGAGCAAAACAGTTTGTTCGGCAGCGTGTCCCAAACGGCGGGCGCGAATCAGCAGTCTTTCGAGCACAACTAAATCTTCTGTGCTGACAATCTCCGCCAGCAAACTGTTTTCAGCCGCCGCATTCTCGAGCCGAAACATCGAAATTGCGGCTTCGTTAATCGTCGTCACGCGATTTTCCGCATCGAGCGAAATAACTCCGGTCGAAAGCGATTGCAGCACGGTTTCGATATAATTACCTCGCTCCTGCAATTTATGCTGATTTTCTTCGAGCTGCGCGGTCATTTGATTAAAAGATTCAACCAATAATCCGAGTTCGTCTTCAGCCAGAATATCAATTCGGTGAGTTAAATTCCCCTGCGTGACCTGCGTCGAAGCTTCGGCCAGGGCGCGAATCGGCTGCGTCAAACTGCGTCCCAAGTGAAAAGCTACCCACGAAGCCGCGAAAATCAGCAAAAACGTCAGCAAACTCAGAGTTGAAAACCCGAGTTGGCGCACCTCCGACTGCTGCATTTTCAGGCGTTCAAATTCTCCCTGCGAATTCATGATCTCCGGGCTGATATTGGTTTCGCCGCGCCAGTTTGAAACCACGCGCAAAATTCGCCCGTCCGGTAAAACAAGGCTTTCCGCGTCAAAACCGATGGCGTCTCTGAGCGTTTTATCATCGTTCGGTTCCCTGATTTTCTCAAAAATAGTTTTTAGCTCGCGGCGCTGCTCGGCCGGCACAGCTTGTTCGAGATGCGCAAGAACCGCGCCGCTTGGATCGGCAATTTCAAGCGCGGACAAATTTCCTTTTTCGAGCGCGCTGCGCAGATTTTGCTCGTCAATGTTTGGCTCGGCTTGCACTAAAAAGCCTAAAAGCTGCGCTTTTTCGTCAAATTTTGAAAGCTGTTCGCCGATTGAACGCTGCTGAATGCCGCGAGCTTCGGCAATGACGTTTTCGGGCAGACGGCTAAACCATTTTTCGAGCGCGCGATTTAAAAAGAGGTAAGAAAACGTCGCCATTGCCGCAATCGGCAAGAGCGAGACGGCGACAAAATAAACGAGCAGGCGAGTTTTAAGGCGCGCGCCGAGCTTTAAAGATTTGCGTTCCCGGACGAGTTTGACGACGCTTCGCAAAAAGATAAAAGCGAAAATGACGAGCGCGAAAAAATTAAGCGAGGTCAGCGCATACAAAGTCAGCGTGTCACTGGCCGTATCAACCTGAAATAATTTCCAAATCTGCGATGACTGCAGCAAAATCAGAAACGTCAGGAGCGCCAAAACGAGCAATCCCAAACCCGCCAGCCAAAGGTTGCGCCGCCATTTTGAAATTGTTTTTATCTCGCTAACCATCTCATTCATTCGCTAAATTTTATCACACAATTTTTGCGCTTGTTTCCGCGACTGTCTTTACTTATGATGCAAGACACGATGGCAAACGAGAATCCAACCCAACCGCCGCTTGAACGAGTTTTTTTGATTGACGCGATGTCGCATATTTTCCGGGCATTTTTTGCTCCGATGGGCAATCGCACCGACACTTTTCGCTCCAGCACCGGAATGCCGACGCAGGCTGTTTTTGTTTTTACCAATATTTTGCGCAAACTTCTTGATGAAAAACCGCATTACGTCGCCGCCGTTTTTGAATCGGGGGAGAAAACATTTCGGCACGAAATGTCCGCCGATTATAAAGCCAATCGCGCCGAGATGCCCGATGATTTATCAATTCAGGTTCCGTATATCATCCGCGTCTGCGAAGTTTTTAACATTCCGATTTTGCAGTCTTCGGGTTACGAAGCGGACGACGTGATTGGGACGCTCGCCGTGCAAATCGCCGCCCAAAAAGGTTTGCAGGCCGTGATTGTTTCCAACGATAAAGATATGTGCCAGCTCGTCCGCGATCCGCACGTAATTTGTATGCGGCACAATTCGCAAGTCGTCAAACGAAAAGTTCCCGTTCCGCCGGTCGAATGGTGCGATGAAGCTTGGGTACGCAATAAATTCGGCGTCGAACCAACGCAAATCATTGATTTGCTGGGGCTAATGGGCGATTCGGTGGACAACATTCCGGGCGCGCCGGGAATCGGCGAAAAAGGCGCGGTTTCGATTATTCAGCTGTACGGCACAATCGAAAACGCGCTGGCTCACGCGGCGGAAGTTAAACATAAAACCTATCGCGAATCGCTGACAAACAATGTTGACTTAATCCGGCAGTCGCTCGAACTGGCGACCATCAGAACCGACGCTCCCGTTCAGCTCGACTTAGAACAGCTAAGACTGCAGACGCCGAATCGCGCCGCCGCTTACCAGCTTTTTCGCGAACTTGAATTTCAATCTTTGACCAGAGAATTTGCGGACGCAGCCACGCCGACCGACGTTTTCGCCAATACTTCAAACATCCGGCAAAATTACAAAATCATTCGTACTCGGGCTGAATTAGATTCTTTGGTGAGAAAACTCTGGGAAACCGATTATTTCGGCCTCGCGGTGGACGGCACGTCCGAAGTTAGTGCCGGCGAGCAGTTTAATTCTTACAACGAAACCGCGCCGAAATTTCTGGCGATTGCAACCGCCGCCGGAATTTCCAATTTGATTGACTTGGAAAATTTTGAGTCGGGGCGCGAAGCCGCTCTCGATCCGCTCCGCGATACGCTCTCCAATGGTTTTCTGCAAAAGTTTGTCCACGATTTAAAACGCGCGACGGCGATTTTAGGCAGGGAAAATATCGAACTCGAAGGTGCAACCGAAGACACGCTCCTGGCGGCATATTTGCTTGATCCGACGCGCTCTCGATATGAGCTCAACAGTCTCGCCCGCGAAACAGTCGGCGCGGAAGCGGCGCTGGAGATTCCGGCAGCTTGGATTAGTCAATTCGCCGGTGACTCGGCAAACAATCAGGCAAACGAGGAAGCGGCCAATCTTTTGACTTCGGAAAACGATTCGACCAAATTAGCCGAACGCGCCTGGCGCGTTGCCGAAGCAGCCGATTTTACCGCCCGTGTCGCGCCAATTTTGCGCGTCCGGATTGATGAAAGCGGCCTTGAGATTATCTACGAAACGATGGAGCTCCCGCTCGCGCCGCTGCTGGCCAAAATCGAAGCCAACGGTTTGCACGTCAACTCGGCAGTTTTGCAGGGACTATCGGCAACCTTCGGAGCTGAAGCCGCCAAACTAACCACTAAAATTTACGAGCTGGCCGGGCGCGAGTTTAAAATCGGCTCGCCTAAACAAGTCGGCGAGGTTTTACAGGAACTGAATATCGGTAAAGGCAAAAAAACCGCGACGGGTCAGATTTCGACCAGCAAAGATGTCTTGACCGAACTGGCGGAAACTTATGAACTGCCGCGCCTGATTTTGGAATATCGCGAACTCGAAAAACTCAAAAGTACCTATACCGACGCGCTGCCGCTGCTGATTGGCGCGGACGGACGGCTTCACGGGCAATTAAATCAAACGATTACGACAACCGGACGACTTTCTTCGAGCAATCCGAATTTGCAAAATATTCCCATTCGCACCGAACTCGGACAACGAATTAGAGACGCCTTTACGCCCGAGCCGGGAAACAAACTGATCTCCGCCGATTATTCGCAGCTTGAACTCAGGCTGCTCGCTCACGTCACCAAAGACCCAGTGATGGTCGAAGCGTTTCGCACGGGCGAAGACATCCACACCCGCACTGCCGAACTGGTTTTCGGGGCGCGCACGGCTTCTGATTTAAAGGAAAAACGCCGTCTCGCCAAAATCGTCAATTTTGCCATTGCCTATGCGGTCGAGCCTTACGGTTTGGCGGCGCGCACCGGGCTCAGCATGAAAGAAGCCAAAAAAGCGATTGAGGATTATTACGAAACTTATAAAGGCGTTCGCAAATATATGGACGAAGTGCCGGAAACCGCTCGTCAGCAAGGCTACGTGTCGTCAATCTTCGGGCGTCGGCGTCCGATTCCGGGCATTCATGATCGCAATCACGCCATCCGTACGCGCGCCGAACGCGAAGCCATCAATTTGCCGATTCAGGGTTTGGCGAGCGATGTGGTTAAGCTCGCGATGCTCAAAGTTGACGAGGCTTTAAAACGCGAAAATTTGGATGCTAGAATCGTGATGCAGGTTCACGACGAGCTATTGCTGGAAGCTCCCGCCGCAAATGCCGAGCGAGTTGCCGTCATAGCCAAACAAGCAATGGAAACGGCAGTTAACCTGGATGTACCGTTGATTGTCGAAACCGGCATCGGCGACAGTTGGATGAAAACCAAATAAGCAGGAAAACAAAAACCAAAATGAACTCTACAAATTCCAAAAAAATTATTATTCTCTTCCTCGCGCTTCTCTTTGCAATTCCTCCAATCGTCGCGCAGATGCAGACTTCGACCGACGTTCTCACCCAAACACAGGACAATTCCCCGTCAATCGCCAGCAAGCCCCAAATCATCAAACCTGAGACGCCCAAAATTTCACCCGAACTCGAAGCCAAGCTTGTCGCTTTGCTAAAAGAGACCGGCAAGGATTCTGCGTCGTTGAGCCTGCCGGAAAATCGAATCCGCTACCAGAGCGCCGCAGCCGATATGCTGTGGACGCACGATCCGAAAACCGCGCGCGATTTATTTGCCAGCGCTTCCAATGATTTGCGCGGTTTGGTACAAGCGCTCGACGCGATTTATCAACGACACGAAAGCGGCGAGGATGAAGATGAATCGCTCGGTTCGATGTTTTTCGGCGGCGGGCGCGGCGTTTCCGGCAAATTTTATACAACCAATACCATTCGCCAAAATCTTTTGAAAACGCTGGCCAAACGCGACGGCAACGCGGCGCTCGCTTTATTTCGCGAAACGCAGCGCGATAATTTCAAGGCGTTTGGCTGGAACGACGGGCAGTTTGAATCGCAGCTCGGTTCGATTATTGCGAAAAACGACCCGGCGCGGGCGTTTGAAATCGGAATGCAAAAACTTTCCAAAAGCAATCTCGATGGAATTGACGAATTGATCGCAAATCTCTACCAGAAAGACGCCGATAAGGGAGCCAAACTCGCTGCCGAAACGGTAAAAAAACTGTTGAGCGCGAATCCTTCATCAACAAATAACGATAGATATAACTACTACGGTGGAAACCCTCTGAATTCTGTATTTAGCAAGGCGGCGGAGAGTGCCGCTGAAAAAGGCAAGGCGGCGGGCAAAACGCCGATGTTAAGCGACAGCGATTTGAGCCAGCTGGCCGAACTGATTATTAAAAAGAGGTCTGACAGATTTGAACAAGACGGAGATTATTATGATGGCTCGTCCAATAATGAATATTTGAAGAAGTACGCCCCGGCCTCATATGCGCGGTTTGAGCGCGAAACTAATAAGCAGGCAAATTCAAATTCAGCCATGAGCAACAGGTCGGTAGGCTATGTCACAAGCAGCAACGCAAACATCATAACAACCGTGAATGGCAATGTTAGCAGCAACGTCGCAGTTCGCCGCAGCACGGCAATTTCTGCCCGCCAAACTGCTGAAGAAGCACGCTCTCAGGCGCAATCGGAAGCGTTATCAAAACTAACGGAAGCGGCCACGTCGCCGGATGGGAAAATCTCTCTCGAAGAAGCTCGAAAAAATTTGAGTCTGATTCGCAATCGCCAGCAAAAACTTTTTGCGCTGGCGCAGATTGTTAAGGCTTTCATTACGCACGGCGACAAGGATTCGGCCAAAGCCCTGCTCGCCGATGTGGCCGAAATGCAGTCGGCGCAGCCGCGCAAAGCTGCCGAAATGCTGCAAAATTTGATGCTTGCGGACGCTTATTCGGGAATCGAACCGGAGCGCGCTTTCGTCATTATGGAGTCCACCATTCTTGAGTTTAACAGCGTAACAGCCGCGCTTAATCGAATGATTGATTTTGCGGACATCAAAGAAATTGCCGATGGTGAATTTAATATGGGAATGATTCCCGTCGAAGCAACCGAGTCGCTCGGAGTGTTGGGCCTCAGAGAGCCGTTGTTTAATCTGGCCACCGCTGATTTTGAGCGCACCGCCGCGCTGGCTGATAAATTTGACCGGCCTGAACTAAGGATGGAGGCAAAAATGCTCTTTATCAGAACACTTTTGCCTCCGGGAAAAGATCAATAAAAAGATCTTTGTTCAAAAATTATTGAATCTTCCGATTACCGAAGAGAGTCAAACCGCCAGAGTTGGTTGTCAAAACCGAAGTATGTCCACTGATGAACCGGCGCGCCGTTATCATAAGAAATTCCGGCAACGTCCAACGCTTTACCGCTATTCTTGGAAATTACTCGATAATAGCCGTCGCCGACCAGTTCGATTCGCCACCGCTGATTATCGCCTCCGTTGTAGTCCCATTGAGTAATAAAGGCGCCGTTGTTGGTTGCTGCTCCATAAACATCCAAAACTTTGCCGCTGTTTAACGCAGTAAGCTTGTAAGTGCCGTCCCCAAGCGCTTCAACGACCCACTTTTGGTTGTGCCCGCCGAAATAATCCCACTGATCGATAACAGCGCCGTTGCTTCGAGAAGCTCCGCTTACTTCAAGAGATTTACCGCTGTGTTTAGCAGTGATTTTATACGTGCCGTTCGGGATTTGAGTCGAAGGCGAAGGCGCGTTAACAATAACGCTGACTGACCCGGAAACTGAGCTTGCGCCTGAATTATCAAATGCTTTGGCCGTTAAAGCGTAAGTTCCTACCGGAACATTCGTCCAGGTAAAATTATACGGAGCGGTCGAGTTTTCACCAATTTTAGTAGAGCCGTTATAGAACTCGACGTTTGTGACTGTCCCATCCGTATCTGAAGCCGCGGCAGTCAAAGTAATATCAGCGGGCGCTGTAAATGACGCGTTGTTGGCAGGAGAGGTCAGCGCGGCACTCGGCGGCGTGTTTGTGTTGCCGGTTGTGCCTCCGTAAGCGGCTTCGATAGCATTGATGTCCGCGCCCACGTCTGTGCCATCGCTGCCGGCGTTTTTATACGGACTTGAAGCAGCCAATCGGTAATTGCCCGCCGCCGGATTGGTAAAGCCGATTTGAGCGTCGCTTGCCGGAAAGTAATTACCGACCGGATAAACTATTGAGTTTGCTCCCTCGAGAATGTTGCGAGTAAAGACCGAACCGGGCAGAAACGTGTTAATTGAATCGTTGCCGGGAGCGCGACCATCGCCAATAATGCCATAATCGTTGTTGCGAGCGATGTTATCCTTAAAAGTAAACGCTCCTGACTGGTCGCCGTAAAGACTTATTAAATTGTTCGTCTGCAAAATGGTATTGTGCGAAAATCCAAAGCTTTCGCCGCCGCTCATCTGGAGAAACAGACCCCCGATATTGTCAAAAAGATTGTTTCTAACTGAAATCCGCCTGGCTGTCCCGGATGGGCTCAAGTCGTCATGCGCGAGAATACTGACTCCGCCTTCACTGTTGCGAATAATATTGTTGACAAACGTGATGTCTTCGACAGTCGCCCACGGCATCGTTCCGGCTTCGCCTCTGACCGTAAATAAAATGCCTATTCCCGACTGCGCCGCAGCCCAGTTATTTTCAAAGATATTTCCTTCAACCACGACGTTTTTGGCGTTTTTAAGCTCAAACAGGTTTTTTACTACGGGGATGTAGTTGGTTGATCCGGGCTGGCCCTGCCGCCACGAAAGGGATTTGTAAATATTGTTGCGCCGAATCTCAATGTTTGAAGGAATAAGACCATAGATCGAAGCCGTCGCTCCGCCAAACAAGATATTTTCTCCCGCACCTTCGAGTCGGTTGTTGATAATGTGAAACGGCCCCGGCCCGTTATAACCGGAAATTGCTTGTGAATCCTGCTCGTCCGAGTGAATATCCGAGATGTACGAGTTGATAACTTCGGTTTCGGCGCTGTTGAGCGCGACACCGCGTTTGAAATTCGCATTCGGCCAACCATGGATAAAGCATCTGTCAATACTCAAATCATGCGGAACTTCCGAGTAATTGTCCTGATCAGGCCCATCGGTGCCAAACGCAATTAAATCGTAAACCACGGCCTGCGGCGCAATGGGCAGGACTTCAAGACCAATCAACCGATAGTGATGAGCAGCCGTTGCGGTGCGCAGAGCGGAGCCGCCGAAACCCGGCGAAACAATTTTTGGCATTTTGGCGGCATCGTTAGGCGTCACTCTGATGCCGACAGGTAAATTGGAATCAGGAGTTGAGGTTCGAATTGTAATATAAGAATTGCCGTTTTTGTAGGGTAAAGTGAATTCGCCGATAAATACGGCCCCGGCTTGGAGAATAATCGTATCGCCGGGCTGAGCTTGATTAAGTGCAGCTTGTAAATCCCCGCCGGTAGAAAGTGTAATTGTCGCAGCCTGCGTTCCAAATTCGTTCAAGCTAAAAGCGGCGCAGAAAACGCAAATGTAAAAAAAGAGAAATCGGAAATTATCAATTGATGAGAGCGGATAACGCTTTTTCGTCATGAGTATTAATTCCTTATAAATGTTTTATATTTAGCAAACCTAAATTGCCGTCCAGGCGTTCAATAATCACAAAGCCTGTGATTAGAAAACAAACTTACGCCAAATTATTAGATTAAGTCTCGGAAAACAAAAGGTTTTCCAGACCGACAACGGAGATGTTATCGGATTGCACGAAGAATGTTCTTAAAATAAAAAAGCCAACATAAAAAGCCTTTGAGTGCTTTTTGTGTAGGCCGATTTTATTAATTTCTTTAGTCTATTCTTTTAGAAAGTATTGACCGTGAAAGATGAAAACACCAGGATCCTGCAACAATGTTTGCTTTGTAGTTTATAGGTATAAATTAAATAATGACTTTGCACAAGCAGTCATCGCCAATTATTTTGCTTGCTCTAATATCAAGACAGCGTAAATTCACTGTTTCTAACTAATGTTAATTTTTGTAAAACCTCATCTAAATTAAAGAATTTTCGGTCATCCGAACTTGTTGATTAAAATCTGGAAATTTTCGTTTTAGCCAATATTGCAGATGGTTCGTCGAGTTTCCCCGCTCAATTAAAAGGTTAATTTTGCAGACTTCAAATAAACTGCCCACATTAGAATTTAATACTGAAATGATTTCCTCCGAAGCAGCACAATTACTCGAAATAAATTATTTCAAACCGACGTAAAGTTTTTGCGCAAAATGTCGAAAGGTAGATTGGGCCAACAACCTTTACATTTGTGGATAATTTTCTTTTGTTCACCAACTCAATATTCTCATCCATTAAAAATCATGCTCGCGACCAGTCAGATAGACATTGAAAGTCTTATTAAAACCAAGCTTCCGCCGCTGCCCCGCAGCGTCAGTAAAATTTCGGCCTTGCTTCAAAATGTTAACGCTTCGCCGCGCGACATTGCCGATGAGATCGGCTGCGACCCGATGCTCGCGGCTCGTATTTTGCGGCTGGCAAATTCACCTGTTTATGCGCGCAATCGTAACGTCACAACACTTAGCCACGCGGTCGTCGCGGTTGGCAACAAAGCGATTTACGAGATGGTGATGATTGGCGCGACGACAGATGTTTTTGGGAAGGAGATTTACAATTCAAAAGTCGGACGTGACAATTGGGAACATTCGATAGCCGTAGCAATCGTCGCGCGTGAATTGTGCGACTTGCTCAAGATGCGCGGAACCGAAGAGGCCTTTGTTTGCGGGCTGTTGCACGATATCGGGAAAATTCTGCTGCTCCGCGCCGACAGCAAGCTTTACACCGAGCTGCATGAGAGCACCGAGATCAATGATTTGCCTGAGAGGGAAAAAGAAATTTTTGGATTTGACCATGCGCAGCTTGGCGCGATGGCGGCACATCGGTGGGGTTTGCCGGAGCCTCTCTGTCATATGATTTTGAATCATCACACGCCCGCCAAAGCTGAACAAGCGCTGTTTATGACTTATATTACCAACGTCGCCGATGGTCTCACCGATTTGAAAACTCGCGGTCTTGAGGTGGCTGACCATAATGGATTTCTGCGCGCTGAATCTCTCGAAACACTGCGTTTATCTTTCGGTCAATTAGAGGAAGTTTGGGAAAAATCCGCTCCGATTTTGCAGGAAATAATTAAAACATTCGCTTAAAAATAAATAAATTCCAGCCAGAGGACGACGTTAATAATTATTAACGTCGTCCTTTTTTGTTGTTTTTCCTTGCCGTTATTCCTGATTTATCGTTATGATTGGTTTTACTGGCAGTAAATTTATAATATTTTTGTATCTATCAGCTTTAATTCAAGAAACCAATGTTTAGTGATAACTTTCGTCGCGGCGAAGAAAACGGTAAAGGGAAAACAGGTTCAAAGATAGCTTCTAAGCTTGCTGACATCGGCTGGAACGCTTTTCAAACTGTCAACAAAGCGTTGCCCGAAGGCAAATCTATTCAACCGGCTTGGGCTGCCGAACCGCTGCTTAAATCTTATGAGCGCACCGCGCCGCCGCTTGGGTTTCCACGCGAAACCGATTCGCTTTGTCCAAAATGCGTCAAACAAGTGCGCGAAGGAGTAACAACCGGCTCCATCCCGCTTGAGATTTTGATGGATTCTCATCCGGGAGAAATTAAAGCGCAAATTATTGAAGAGAACGGGCAGGTTCTGATGCGCAAAACATGTCCGACACACGGCGAATTTGAAGACGTGTTGGCGACCGACGCTAAGTTTTTGGAACGAATCGAAGGATTATTTTTCGGCCGCGATTTTAAAGCCGCTGAAGATAATCACGTTCATCATCACGGCACATCGGATATTAAATTCGGGCGCGGCGCGGTGTTGACGGTTGATTTAACGAACCGCTGCAACATGATGTGCAACCCGTGTTTTATGGACGCTAACCAGGTTGGTTATGTTCACGAACCGACATTTGAAGATACAAAAGCTATTTTAGATCGCGCGATTAGCTTCAAACCGCGCCGCCAAATTATCATTTTGTTTTCCGGCGGCGAGCCGACCATTGCGCCGCACTTTTTGGAATCGGTCGCTTACGCCAAAAAAATCGGTTTTTACCGAATTCTGGCCGCTACCAACGGCATTCGTTACGCTGAAGACATTGAGTTTTGTAAAGCTGCCAAAGAAGCCGGACAGCACGGCGTTTACCTGCAATTTGACGGCGTTTCGGAAGAGAAAAACAAACACCGCGGCGTCGGTAATTTGTTTGACGTTAAATTAAAAGCGATTGAAAACCTCGCCAGCGTCGGAATTAAAGTCACGCTCGTGACGACGATTGTCAATTCAATCAACAACGACGGCATCGGCGACATCGTCAAATTCGCGGCGGAAAACATTGATAAAGTTCAGACGATTGCCTTCCAGCCCGTTTCCTTTACCGGACGTGACGAAGACGTTTCCGACGCAGACCGCAAACAACAGCGGTACACGCTCGCCGGAATGACGCAGGATCTAAAGAGTCAACTGAACGGTAATCTCGCTCTCGAACCGTTGCGCGACTGGTTTCCGCTCTCCAGCTATTCGGCCTTTACGAGCGTGATGGATATGCTGCAGGGCGCGGATGCGCCGTGGGGCTGGTCTTCGTGCAACTGCCATCCAAACTGCGGCATTTTCACGCTCATCGTGGTTAACAAGAAATCCGGTGCGATGACTTCGCTCTTCGACTTTTTTAACTACGAGCAGTTTATGAAAGACGTGGCGACGATTACCGACACGGCGCGCGGCAAAAAGCTGACGATGGCGCAGCTTGGAATGGCGATTATGCGAAACTACAATTCGTCTAATGCCCCCGCCGGTTTCCCGATTTCGCAAATCCTGAATTTATTTAAACCATCTTCGGCAAACTCAAATTCCGACCGCAACGACCGGATGAAAACGCAGCCGAACGAAAATGCGGAAGATAACTGGCGCGTGCTTTGCGTTGAGGGAATGTGGTTTCAGGATCTTTTTAACTATGATTTTCGCCGCACCGAAATGTGTGTAATTCCTTACGGGACACAGGAAGGCGAAATTTCCTTTTGCGCTTATAACACAGGAGTCGGCTGGCGACAAATCATTGAAGAAATGCATAAAACCGCGAGTTTGAGCGAGTGGTACAAAGAAAACGGCCGTCACGCCGTTTACGCCAAAGGCAAAGAGGTCCCGGGCATCAAAAAAACCCGCTCGCTGAGCCTGCCGGTAATTGCCAGAATTGTTTCCGAAGATCACGATGCGATTGAGAAAACTCCTTATTTGATTGAAGAAGAAGAGTTAAGCCAAGATTCACTGACGGCTAAAGCATTGTAGAAACGAGATTTAATTCTAACCGATAAATTTAGTCTATCTTCACTTTTTGGGCGGAAGCTAATTGTAGCTTCCGCCCTTTTGATATAGATGTTGCTCTCTAAAATCGGAAAGCAATATTGAAACAAATAAATTCTTAAAAATTAAAGTTTTCCTAAAACCTGTCGAAAAGCAAAGTGGAGTGTTTAGCCTATTTCTCCATGATGAATTTACAAACCAGTCAATACGAAACGAACACTGTAATGTCAAAACCGAAAGTTGATATCGAGGTTCTGGTTGAAACCAATTTGCCCCCGTCACCGGGCAATATTATGCGCCTTACCAAGCTCTTAAACGATTTTAATACACCGACGCGGAAAGTTACGGAAGCCGTCAGTTATGAACCGATGCTGGTCGCGCATATTTTACGGCTCGCCAATTCACCGGTTTACGGGCTGGAGAGAAAGGTGACTTTGATTGAGGCGGCAATCAAAACTATCGGCAATGAAAGACTGCATGAAATTGTGATGATGGGACTCGGTTCGTCCACATTTGCCAAACAAATTCGCGCCTCTGCGGTTGCCCGTAAAATATGGGAACATTCGCTGGCCGTTGCCATAGTTGCTCGCGAATTATCTAAAGATTTAAAAATGAAGGGAACAGAAGAAGCTTTTACCTGCGGATTGCTGCACGATATTGGCAAGCTGATTCTCTTTACTCATGACTATCAGGATTTTACCGCAACCCTGAATGAAAACGACGAAAACAAAATGCTCTATAACGAGCGAGAGCTGTATGGCTACGACCATGCTCAAATTGGATCTCTGGTTGCCCGCCGGTGGGGATTGCAGGATGAAGTCTGCGATACGATTTGCTATCATCACAACCCGGCAATGGCTCCGTGTCCGATGGTGGTCGCGCATGTCGTCGAAGTAGCGGATATTATTGCCAATATCAAAGGTTACGGGTTGCGGTGCGAAGACGAATCTGCTCTCTCAACATCGGCATCCGTCATGAAGCTGAGACTGACGCCGGAGGGCTTGGAAGATACCTGGAATAATACCGAGGAGAGCATCAAGGAAGTAATTCGAACTTTTATTTAACGAATTACGCTGACGGAAAACTTCAAACAATTTCACTCTCAAAGGTCAGCCATAAAAATACAGTTCGATTTCTTTTCAGTTGGTTGTTATAGTTTTAGCAAAAAGGCATCCGTTTTATAGCTTAGTTGAAAATCAGCGATAAAACTTCAGAAATGCCAAGCCTAAAAACTGAATAAGGAATATTGACAAATGCCCGACGAAAGAGATATTGCTCACGATAAAAAAGTGATGGAAGAACACGAGGGAGAGAAACTTGAGATAATCGGCGCGCATCCGCAGCACGCGCCGCAGCCGGGAAAGAAAACCCCGCAAACTGAGACGAAAGATAAAGAGGCGATTGACGAAAGCGGCAATCTCATTCATGACGATAAAGATGAGAACGATGCGAAATAATTCTCCAGCGTCTTCAGAAATAAAGATAAATCGAATGGTGGAAACTAAAACGCGCCAGCCACAAAAATATTAAGACTGAATGCGGAACAGAACCGGTATAAATTTATCTGTTCATCAATGCGATTCCATTTAAGCAAATAAAGCGCGAACAGTGTTTGTTCGCGCTTTATTTGTATTGTTTATTATTCGTCGCCTGCGCCGCCGTAAAGTTCATCAAGCAGTTCGCGGTAATTTTCGTCAATGACGCCGCGCTTGATTTTTAAGGTCGGTGTCATTTCGCCGCGGTCAATCGAAAATTCCCTGGGCAGCAGGGCGACTTTTTTGACGCGCTCATAATCGGCGCGCTCCGCCGTTAATTCGGCAGCTTCGCGCTGAACCAGTTTGATAACTTTTGGATCCTGGCAAAGTTCTTCGCGGCTGCGCTTTGCATCAATTCCCTTTTCCGCTAAAAATGCCTTAAGCGATTCAAATTCGGGTACGATCAGAGCGGCCGGCTGTTTGCGTCCCGCGCCGACAACGATTGCCTGCGAGACAAAAGAGGCTTGCTTAATCAAGCTTTCGAGCTGTTGCGGAGCAATGTATTTGCCGTTTGAGAGTTTGAATAAATCCTTTTTGCGGTCGGTAATATAAATGTGGCCATCGTCGCGGATTTCGCCGACGTCACCGGTTTTGTACCAACCGTCGCCGGTTAAAACTTCTTCGGTCAATTCAGGCTTATTAAAATATCCGCGCATCACGTTTTTGCCGCGCACCAATATTTCGCCGTCTTCCGGGGCAATCTTAACTTCAATATCTTTGAGCGGGATGCCGATTGAACCAACGCGGTGATTGTCGGGGCGATTGGCCGAAACGATACAGGCTTCGGTCATCCCGTAACCCTGCAGAATCGCGATGTCCGCCGCCCAAAAAGCGTTGGTTAGTTTGGCCGAAAGCGGCGCGCCGCCCGACACAAAAAAACGCAGGTTGCCGCCGACGCCTTCGCGCCATTTTGAAAAGACGAGGCGGCTCGCAATCGCGTGCTGCAAAGCGAGCAGCGGCGGAACGCCTTTGTCTTTGTTTTGCGCTTCGGCGTATTTCTGCCCGTTCTCCAAAGCCCACGAAAAGAGTTTGGTTTTCCAGCCGCCGGCCGACATCCCTTTTTTGACGATTTTGTGATAAACCTGCTCGAAAAGGCGCGGGACGGCAGTCATGATTGTTGGTTTGACTTCTTTTAAATGCTGCGCCAAGTGGTCAAAGCTGGCCGAATAATAAATAGAAACGCCGTTGCAGCAGAGCGTGTAAAAACAAGCACGTTCAAAAATGTGCGAAAGCGGCAGCACCGAAAGCGAACGGTCAGCGGCAGAAATCGGCAGTTCGGCGGTAATGGCTCTGATATTAGAAGCAAAATTTTCGTTGGTCAGCATTACGCCCTTCGGTTCGCCCGTTGTGCCAGAGGTGTAAATAACGGTGGCTAAATCATCGGCTTTCACTTCGCTCAAAAAACGATCAAAAGCTTCCGAGTCAATCCGATGAGCTTCCACGCCTTTTTTCTCAAGCGTTTCGAGCGGCATCGCCCGCTGCAATTCTTCGGGAATCGCGTCCGCATCAAAGAAAATCAGTTTTTCGAGCGATTCGACGCCTTCGATGCCGGGCGCGGCATGTTGAAAAGTTTTCCGGCCTGAAATAAACAGGATTTTAGCGCCCGAATCTTCGAGAATGTAGCGCACCTGATCGGGCGCCTGCGTAGTGTAAATCGGAACGTTGACGGCGCGTAAACTAAGAATGGCTAAATCCGTAATTGACCATTCGGGACGGTTCTCAGATATAATTGCGACGCGGTCGCCGGCTCTGATGCCGATTTCGTAAAGCCCCAGCGCGACGTGTTTGACGCGCTCGACAAACTGCGTTGCCGCGATGCTGACCCACGAATCCTGATTTTTGTAACTGAGCGCATCCGCTTTGTTAAATGTCTGGATAGCTCCGAACATCAAATGCGGAATCGTTTGCGGTAAATTGCCAAAACCAACTATCTCTTCTGCTGTCATAAAAATTATGCCGCAACGTTAAAAAACTAACTCCGGCGGCATCGTGATTTTTTGTAAATTTTCAAACGTCACAAACGCATGATTATAAACAAATTTAGCAAAAAACTAAAATGCAAAAAACTACCTCATAAAAATTGAATTTGAATTGTATAATACTGGTTCAGGCTTCAATATTCAGTATATCTCTGGAACAAGCGCGTATGCGGATACAATCAAGTTTGCTTCATTTGTTTTGCATGATTCTTTTATTGTGCGGTGGGATGAAAGTTTTTCCTCAAACAATTCTTCAACCGCATGATTCTATTTCATCAGACCCTACAACTTTCGATGCTAAGTTTCCCGCATCTTTGGAGCCCGTGACAATTCGTAGCAGCGGTTCACAGATGAACGGTCTGATTTACCTGGCGCAAGGCGCAGGCCCGCATCCGACGGTGATTTTGTTGCATGGTTTTCCAGGCACCGAGCTTAATCTTGATTTGGCGCAGGTAATCCGCCGGGCGGGATGGAATGTTTTAGTTTTTCATTACCGGGGCGCTTGGGGCAGCGAAGGTTTATTCTCATTCACCAATATGCTTGAAGATGTACCGACCGCAATCTCGTTCCTGCGAACTGCTACAGTGGCAAAACGCTACCGGATTGACTCAAAACAGATCGTCCTTATAGGTCACAGCATGGGCGGGTTTGCTGCAATCATGAGTAGCTTGCATGATAAAAATATTCGTTCGGTGGCTTCAATTTCAGGGTGGAATCTGGGTCTTAGCGGAGAGCTAGCCAGCAACAACCAACAACAATACAAAAAGATGGTTAGAGAATGGCAGGATGAGCTCACCCCGCTAAAATTTGCGTCCGCTGAACTTCTGGCCGATGATTTGGTCAAGCATCGCGCTGAATGGCAGTTAGTAAATTACGCGCCCGAACTCTCTCAAAAATCATTATTGCTAGTTGCGGCGAGGCGCGATATTTTCGTTCAAAATCATGTTCCTGTTGTCGAAGCATTAAAATCTATTCAGGCAAATAATTTCACTGAAGTTATCCTTGAATCTGACCATTCATATTCGGATCACCGAATAGCTTTGGCAAATGTCATCGTATCTTGGCTGGAAAAACAACGTCAGTGAAGGCCTTACGGTTATTTGAATTATTTATTCGTTAGAATATCTGTCAGACGATTTTTTGGTTTTCCAAAAAGTGTAGATTATCAATCACTTACCGACGAAAAATCGCCCTTAAATTATATTGAACCTTCTTGGCGACAGTAAATTTTTAGCTACCGTTTCGGTTCAAAAGTTTTAAGCCGTTTTGTAGAATCTTCGGTGACGCTAAAATCCGGCGGTACAAATTCGGTTGAATCAGCCGCGTTGAGAGAAAATGGCCCGGTATTTCTGCCCAACGCGTTTGGCGTTGCGAGTGCTTTCTCTTTCAGATTCCGCTGCATAGTTTCGATTAGCTTTTTGCTCACCAAAACGCCATTAATTATCAATCCTAATCCAACCATCAGTGGAATGACGCCCGCAACCCAGACGCGGCGCAGAATTTCGGCGGCGTCCGGATCAGCTTTGCCGCTCAAGATAATGCCCTGCATCAGGATATAAAGAACAATCATCACACCGATTCCAACGCAGCTGGTAATTACACCGGCTTTGATTTCCCGATAGCGTTTGACTTCCGGTGTGATGCCGCGCTGAATCTCAATTTCTTCTTCGCGTCGTTTCCGCTCGCTCTGGGAGAGAAACATTTCCGTCAGCCATGTTTTATTCCAATCGAATTTATCATTCGTCTCGCGTGTCAAAACTACCTGACGAACTGCGTATAGATTAGCGCCGCACTTGTTACAGAACTTTAATTCTTCACTTTGGCTGATGCCGCATTGTGGACAGAACATTTTGAACTCCTGCAGAGATTGTTTCCTGAAGCAATACGTTTATTTTAAGTTAAATGTTTTCAAGCCACAAATTAAAGCAAGGCTAAAACGTTTAACTTTAGTCCCGTCGCTCAACTCGGTGATGGTGAAAAATTATGTTAAATTAATGGTTTTTGTAGAAGGAGAATAATTTATAAAATGACGAATGCAGCAATCGGCAAGCCGAATGACACGGAATATCTTCCTTACTACGGCAGATACATTTCGCTCGTCCCCGACGGCGATTTGCTCGCGATACTAGGCAGACAACTGGAAGAAACTCTGGCTCTTTTGCAAACCGTTCCGGAAGGCCAGGCAAGTTTCCGCTACGCGCCCGATAAATGGAGCATTAAACAAGTTGTCGGCCATCTAATTGACGGGGAAAGAGTTTTCGCCTACCGGGCGTTGCGTTTTGCCCGCAACGATAAAACCGCTTTGCCGGGTTTTGAGGAAAACGATTATATTGTGAACGCTTCGTTTGATAATTATCCGCTCAATGATTTAGCGGCGGAATTTGAATCGGTCAGAAAATCAAGCCTCTTTCTGTTTAAGCATCTCGATCAAGCAGCCTGGACGCGAATAGGAACCGCCAGCGACAGCGAAGTGAGCGTCAGAGCGCTCGCGTACATTATCGCCGGTCACGAACTCCATCACCGAAACATCTTGATTGACAGATATTTGCAGTAATATGAGCTTCTTCTTAATCAAGTCAACAGGAAAATTTGTTTTTAATTTGCAAGAATTATCTATTAGACGCCGAGTTAAATTCGACAAGCTTTTCCCAAGCAATCGAACCGTCTATCAAACAGAACTCGTTAGCAAATTCTCGCGTAAAACGGTTAAGCATCTTGGCATGTGAAACGGCGAATTCTTCGTTTTTTTCTTTTGCCAAATGTCCGAGCGGCTCAATTATATCAAGATACAAATCCGGTTCACCTGAAACAAATTCCCAAAATCGCTGACCGCAATATTTGAAATAAACTCCGTTTTTATCGGGCTGATTGTCACTTCCTGAGCAACAACCGTTGATGGCAATAACATTTAATTGTGAATTGCTCGTTCGCAAGATTTTACGCGCTGTGTTGAAATCAGCGATCATCTTTTTCACTTGGCTGCTGTTGCCCCAATTCGGGCTCGATTTTATCGTTATGATGTAACGAACGCCGCCGTCATTAAATTCTAAATCAATTCCAGCAACTCCTGATTTCCATCCGCCGAATACTTGCTGATTAATGAAAATTGCTAGCCCTTCTAACCAATCGCCAAAGAGGCCTTCCTCGCTCGATGAAATGTGAGCGTCAACCATTCCTTTGACAATTTGCTCAGAGGTTAAAACATTTTTTGCTTTGAAAAGATAAGGGTTTTTCCGCTTAAGAACTTTAGATAGTTTCAGTTTGTCTAAACTGTCAAGCCGCTTTTGGTGAAAATTTCCAATGTTCGTTTCAACATAATGAGTAACATCGGCTAAATTCAGGTTCGTCATTTTGGCCATGACTTCAACTCCAAAAAAGTGGGTGAGGTTGAGCAATAGCGGCAACTTTACCTTCTATTATTTCGCAATACTCTGGAGAAAGCTCAATTCCGATTGAGTTTCGCTGCAATCTTTGAGCAACAAAAAGAGTTGTTCCCGAACCGGCAAACGGGTCAAGAACAGTGTCGCCTACTTCAGTAAAAAGTTTAATAAACCATTCGGGCAGGCTTTCGGGAAAAGCCGCACTGTGATTTTTATTATTACACTCTGTCGCTAAATGCAATACATTAGTTGGATAAGCCTTGTCGCGGTTGAGCCAATTCGAAACGTTTTTGCCAAATCCGCTTCCGACCTTTGAATTATCGCGGATTTTGTCTGTTTCACTTAAATTTTTTAATCTATTTTTTGCCCAATCTCCGGTGGGAACCATTACTGTCTCTTGAAACATTTTAAATTTGCGGTTTTTATTAAACTGTAACAGTCGTTCCCAAGAGTCACGAAAACGGTTTGACCATTTGCCTGGATACGAATTTTTCTTATGCCACATAAATTCCTCCGTCCAAAGCCAACCTTGTTTTCGCAGTTCCAGAATCAGTTCTAAAACGTAGGTATGACGTTCGCCGTCTTTGACGCGCTCCTTAATATTCAAAATAAAAGTTCCAGTAGGTTTGAGGACGCGTAGCAATTCGCTAGAAATTGGCAGAAACCATTCGACGTATTCATCGGGCGAGACGCCGCCATAAGTCGTTTTTCGCTGGTCGGCGTAGGGCGGCGAAGTGACAATCAAATCAATTGAGTTTTCTGGCAAGAATTTTAGTTCTCTGCTGCAATTTCCTCGAATGATTTTTGTATTTACTTCGCTCATAATTCGCTCTCTTTAACAGTTTCTTTGATCGCAACGCTAATAACATCAAAAACGCTGTCACAAAGTCCCCATTCAATATAATCTGTTGCTCTTACTATTTCATCTTCGTTCAGTTCACGACCAATTATTTGTTTTGCTCTTTCTTGAACAAACCATTTATCTATCCAATAAATCAATTCTTCTTTTGAAATAGACTCTGACATATTTATCTCATTGTTCGTTTTTTGGGAAAGCTCCGCCCGATTTGAGAGAGAATGTGCAGCGCGAAGTGCAAATCAGCTTGCCGCGCTCCGTTGTGATTTCGATTTGCCAGACGCTGATGGTGCGACCCGAATAAACCGGCGTGGCGGTGACGGTAATAATTCCGCTGCTGACCGAGCGGACGTGATTGGCGTTGATCTCAATCCCGACGGGCGTTTGTTTGGTCAAATCGGTTGAAATAACCGCTCCGATTGAGGCGGCGGTTTCGCACAGCAAGAGGGAAACGCCGCCGTGCATGATGCCGACGTATTGATGAATGCGCGGCGTCACCGGCATTGTCAAGACGACTTTTTCATTTGTCGCTGAAACAATTTCCACTCCGAAAAAGCGCATCATTTCGCCTTGCGCTACTTGTTGAAGCAATTGTTCGTTGGTCATTTTAGTAATCTTTTATTCTGTTAAACCAGGCGCTTCGGATTTTCTTCGTTTGGAATCAATCGAAGTGACGCTCGCTTTGCGGCGTTTGGGACGCACAGTTTCTTCCGCTTCGACGCGCCCGTTAAGCGTGGCCAGCGCCGCTAAAGTTAAAAATAGCAGCGAAACAGCGGTTGTGTGCAAAACAAAATCGAAGAGACTGTGAACCAGAATTGCAAAGCAGCCCGCCAAAGCTCCAATCGCTACGGCGCGCCGGAATTCGTCTTTTGATTTAATCCTTCGCCAACCGTCGCGAAACAAGAAAAACAGAAAGCCGACGCCTAAAATCGCGCCGACAACGCCGGCGTCCGCCAGAATTTGCAAATAATCGTTGTGCGACTGTTCGACGCGTTCGCGCCCGTTGAGCGGGTCAAACTGCGTGTAAGCGACGCTGAATGCGCCCCAGCCCGATCCAAATAACGGATGCTGTTTGATGACCTCAATTGTCGTCGCCCAGATTTGCAGACGGCTCGAAGTCGGGTCTTTTGAACCGGCGGTTTCGGCGATTCGAGTCAGAGTCGAATCGCCGCCGATTAAAATTGTGCCGACAACAATCGCCGCGACGAGCGCCGCAGCTAAACCGATTTTGATCAAGAGCGCGCCCGGAGTTCGATTTTTAGTGGCGACAACGGCGAGGAAAACAAGTTCGGCAATGAGCGCGACCAGACCTCCGCGTGAACCGCTCATGACCAATGCAATCCCCATCAACCCGACGGCGGTTAAATAAAGCAGCCGCTTTTCGCGGCTCACAGTGCCCGAAAAAAGCAGCCCGAGCGGAACGGCCAGACACATTTCGATATAAGCGGCAAAATTGTGTTTATTGACAAATGATCCGAACGGCTGGACAAAGGGGCGTTCATAAATGCCGTAGATTCTTCCCGGGTCAAGCAGATTTTGAATAATCGCGTAAAAAGCAAAGACGAACCCGAAAATTGTGATAAAGAGCGCCAGGAATTTTAACCGCTGCGGGCTGTCAATAAACGCCAGCGCCGCCGCAAAAAAAATCAGCAGGGCGGCAAAATGCCAGACGGCCAGCTGCGTTTGATACGGGTCAAGCGAAATTGTTCTGGCGACGCCCGCAACATTAACAACGTTCGCGAAACCAAACGGGATCATCTGAACAATTCCAAACAAAATTGCGCCGAGGAGCGGAATCTGCAGCCAGCTTTTGCTAAACCTGAGCGCCCCGCTCCAAAAAGCGTCGGCAGCCCACAAAACAACGAGCAGCCCGGCGCTCACCCAAAACAACCCGACGAGCGATGGATGCACGGTTCCATAACCGAGTGTGGTTAAAACGATTACCGCGCACAGCTCAAAGAAAATCAGACGGCTCGCCCAGGTAATCGGCGGCTCAAGATAAATATTTTTAGAATTCGTTTCAGTCATCAAAGAGAAAATCAATTTACTTCTTGTCAGTTTTGCTGCCGAGCCGTTCGAGTTTAAAATCGTCGTACCAAACCGCGCCGACAATCGGACAATTTGCGCCGCAAAAAGCTCTGGTGGTGCGAACCCAAATTGATTGCGAATCCGGCGGAACGGTAAACTCGACGGTCATGTTTTGCCAGTCGCTCGTTCCCGTCGGGAAAGGCTGGCTCGCGCCGAGAGTTTTTAAAGTTTTCATGTCGGCAACTTCGAGCACGGGCGTTCCGGCGCTTTTTAAATCGGCTGTCCGCACGGCGCAACTGAGGCGGTAACGCGCGCCCGATTCGACCGCGACAAACTGGGGCACGGCTTGCAAAGTTGGCTCGCTGAAACCATTAAAATTCATCTTCAAACTCAATTTCCCTTCAAACGGTTGGCGCGTGTCGAGCGAGAGGCCGACGTTTTTGATTTGATCAATATGCCAGCCAAAAATTACAGCGGATGATTCAGCAATTTTTTGTTCGAAACCGCCGTTGGTAATCTGACCGATTTTTGCGTCTTCAAAGCCTAAATCACTGGCGAAAACTGTCGCGGCCTGCGCGTTAAACTTCTCGTAATTGATGCGCAAAGCGTTTTTGCCCGCTTCTCGATTTTCCTCTTTGTCGTCCGGGCTTAAACTTTGCCACATTTGCACCGATTCATTGGGCAAATTTTTTCCGGCGTAAAAAACGGCGAGCGCCGCGCGGACAACCGGCGTGTCCCCGAAAAGGCGCTTCAGCTCATCGGCGTTGCCGTCCGACGTTTCCCAGACAAGATAAAAAACTTGCTGCCGCAAAACCGAATGAGTGGCGGCAACACGCTTAAATTCTTCCAGTGCTTCTTCCTTTTTATTTTCGCGGAGCAGCACGTTGCCGAGCATCCAGCGCGGATAAGCGTAAGCCGGAGCAATTTCAACCGCCCGGCGCATAGCGGCTTCGGCGGCTTCGCGGTCGCCGGCCTGCTCGCGCGTTCGCCCGAGCTCGAGCCAGTACCGATAATCGGCGGGCGCGTAACGAACCGCATTTTCATCGTCGCTGCCGGCTTTTTCAAGAATTTCCGGGAGCGTTCGCCCTTGTTGAACTTTGGCTGAAGTCGAATATGCCAGAGAGTTTCGCGGCGCTAAACTTACCGCCGCCAGCGCCGTCTGTCTGGAATTTTCCGCATTTGGCGAAAAAGACTCCGCCAGCGCTTGTCCAAGCTGCCACTCCGCACCGTAGAACGCTGCGACAAGAATCAAAACTACGACGATAACGAGCGCCGCGCGAACAATTAAACCGCGCGAATCTAAAAATCCAAGTTGTTCAGAACTATCCATAGACACATTAATAATGGTGAATGGTGAATGGTGAATGGTGAATTATTAAAGGCAAAAAGTTAGTTACCATTGAAATTCCCTTTGTTTTTAATTCACCATTCACAATTTACAATTCACCATTTGCCTTACCCTATTTCCGCCAGTCGAAAACGCGGATCGCGCGTTACCTTTTCAATCAATTGAGAAGTTTCCCTCGTCATTTTTTTGGTTGTTAAGTAAAACTCGGCTTCGTCGCGCGCCTTTTCGAGTATTTCTAAATCTCTCACCAGATTGGCAATCCGAAAAGTTTGCACGCCGGATTGTCTCGTGCCCAAAACTTCGCCCTCGCCCCTGATTTCAAGGTCTTTTTCGGCGATGCGAAAGCCGTCATTGGTTTCTTCCATGATTCCGAGCCGTTCGCGGACGACAAAAGTTTGTTTGTCGCCGGTCAGCAGAACGCAATAACTGGCTTCGGCTCCGCGCCCGACGCGGCCGCGCAACTGATGCAGCTGCGACAAACCGAAACGTTCGGCATGTTCGATAATCATCAAACTCGCGTTCGGCACGTCAACTCCGACCTCAATTACAGTCGTCGAAACCAGAATTTGATAATCCCCGGCGACAAATTCTTTCATCGTCGTTTCTTTTTCCGCGCCCTTCATTTTACCGTGAAGCAACCCGACGCGATACTGCGGAAAAGTTTTTTGAATCTCATCGCGCATCTCGGTTGCCGCTTTTAAGTCCATTTTTTCAGATTCTTCGACGAGCGGATAAACCACGTAAACCTGTCGCCCTAACTCAACTTCGCGTTCGATTCCTTTGTAAACGCCGCTGCGTTTGTCTTCGCCGACGACAACTGTTTTGACGGGCGTTCGACCGGGCGGCAGCTCGTCAATGACGGAAGCGTCCAAATCGCCGTAAACCGTCATCGCCAGAGAGCGCGGAATCGGCGTCGCCGTCATCACCAGCACATCCGGCGAATAACCGCGCGCGCGCAGCGCCGCCCGCTGCATCACGCCGAAACGATGCTGCTCGTCAATCACGATTAGACCAAGTTTTTCAAACGCGACAGCTTCCTGAATGAGCGCGTGCGTCCCAATCGCCGCATTGATTTCGCCAGCCGCCAAATCAGCCTGCAGCTTGCGTTTTTCCGAAGCCTTTAAACCGCCGGTTAACAGTTCGACGCGAAAAGGGGTTTTGGCCAGCAGCTTTTTGACGTTGCGGGCATGCTGTTCAGCCAGAATTTCGGTCGGAGCCATCAGCGCGGTTTGATAACCGTTTTCCATTGAGGCGAGCATTGCTAAAACGGCGACAATTGTTTTGCCGCTCCCGACATCGCCCTGCACCAGACGGTTCATCGGCGCGTCCGACTGCATATCCTGGAGAATTCGCTCGACAACCCGTTTTTGCGCGCCCGTCAGCTCAAACGGTAAGACATTAAAAATTCTTTTTCTGATTTGGGCGGTAATTTCGACCACCGCGCCTTTTGGTTCTTTGGCTCGCTCGCCGCGTTTGAAGGTTAGCGCAAACGAATTCCAGAAAAACTCCTCAAAAATCAATCGCAGATGCGCTGCGCTTCTGGCTCTTTCGTAATCGGCAATGACGGAGTTTTCCGGCGGAAAGTGAATTTCGCCAATCGCCTCACGGCGTGAAATCAATTTTTGCCGCTTAATTAAATCCGGCGGCAGAGTTTCATCAATCGAATCTTTGTCGAGTTTGTTCAAAACGTCGAACATGATTTCCCGCAGCCGTTTGGTTTGAAACTGCCCTAGTTTGCGATAAACCGGAACGCGCCGCCCGACGTGAATCACCGGAAATTGAATATCTTCATCATCATCCAAATCTTCTTCCTGATTTTGGATTTTGGATTTTGGATTTTGGATTGAATTTTCTTCTCTGTGTTTCTCCGCGTTCTCTGTAGCAGAAATTGTTTTTAATAAGCCGAAATTATCTATGTCGGCAGTTTCGGGCAAAATTTCGAGTTCGTCCGGTTTGTTAAGCCGCAAAGCGAAAGTGTTGCGGCGTCCGTCCCATTCCCATTTGCCAAATGCGACAAATCTGGTTCCGCGCGGAAACCGGCGAGTGTGATAATTAACAATGTGCCCGGCTTGTTTTCCGGCAATAAACCAAAACACGACGACCGGTTTATGCGTCCGTTCGGCGTCAGACGCGGTCAATTCAAAAATGTAGAGCGGCGGAGCTTTAAAACCTCGATTTTTACCAACCTGAAAACCGCCCGCGACGCGCACAAACAGTTCCACAGCAGTTTCCGCTCCGTCATACAAATCCCCGATTTGCGTCAAATTCGAGCGGTCTTCCCAGCGCATCGGCAGATAATTGGCTAAATCCTCGACCGTCGCTTCGGTCGCATCGGATTTATTGGCAAATGTCGCCACGGCCAGCGCCAGCCGCTGCGCCATCGCTTCGGAAAGATTGGCAACACCTAGTTTATGAAAATTAATAACCGGAGTTTGCAGAGTTATCGGCGACATTTTGGCAATCATAACACAAGAAACAGGGCAAACCGGAGATGCGCCGGCGAGTCGTTTTTTCGTCCAAAACGATTTTTTGTAACTTGCCTATGAATATAAAAAATGTTTCCTGCATTTGCGCGAAACCGCATCAATCAATTTGGAATTTAGTGGTAAATATAACTAACTTTGACAAATCGTCTAGGGGCAATAATGAACAGAAGAAGATTTCTCAACGGATTAACTGTCGGCGCAGCTGTTTTAGCTGCCCGCAAAACGATTTTGGGCGCTGATAACAGCAATTACAAGGAAGGGCAAAACAGAGCGATGGAGCAAACGAAAAACGGCGAGATGATTTATCGAACGCTTGGGCGGACGGGCGAAAAAGTTTCGGCAATCGGGCTTGGCGGGCATCACATCGGACGCCCGAAAGACGAACAGGAAGGAATCCAATTGGTGCGCAGCGCGATTGATCGCGGCGTGACCTTTATGGACAACTGCTGGGATTACAACGACGGCGTGAGCGAGGTGCGAATGGGCAAAGCCCTGCGCGACGGTTATCGCAATAAAGTTTTTTTGATGACCAAAATTGACGGACGCAACAAGAAAACGGCGGCGCAGCAAATTGATGAATCACTTTTACGCCTGCAAACCGACCACTTAGATTTACTCCAGTTTCACGAAATTATCCGGCTCGAAGACCCCGACCGTATTTTTGCGACAGGCGGAGCGTTTGAAGCCGTGATGGAAGCTAAGAAAGCCGGAAAACTGCGCTTTGTCGGTTTTACCGGACACAAAGATCCGATGGTGCATTTAAGAATGCTGGAAACAGCCGCCGCGCATAATTTTACGTTTGACACCGTGCAAATGCCGCTCAACGTGATGGACGCGCATTTTCGTTCATTCGAAAAACAGGTTTTGCCCAAACTGGTGCAGGACGGAATCGGCGTTTTGGGAATGAAGTCAATGGGCGACGGTGAGATTTTGAAAAGCAAAGTTGTGACGCCGATTGAATGTTTGCATTATTCGCTGAACTTGCCGACGTCGGTGGTCATTACGGGCTGCGAGAAAATGGAAATCCTCGATCAAGCGCTCGAAGCCGCGCGGACATTTAAACCAATGTCGCAAACGGAAGTTTCGACTCTGCTCGCCAAAACCGCCGATGTCGCGAAAAACGGCAAGTACGAACTTTTTAAAACCGAAGTCAAGTTTGACAGCACGGCGCAAAACCCGAAATGGCTCGGCAATCAGCCATCAATGTAGAAAACAGTCAACAGTTAATAATAATGCAAAGAACTAGCCGACTGTTAACTGTGCAAGTTACAACACTTACTGGAGTGACGCCAAATTCAGAGCACGACTTATTTTTATGTCGCGTTGGGTTTTTCCTGACCTTAGTTGTTTTATAAAAATAATTATTATTTACAAAAAAGCGTTGAGCCCGCAAAGACTCAGCGCTTTTTGAATTTTGTTTTTTTAACTAATTGGCAGCGACAGTAGCAGTCGTACAGTGCTGGTTAAATGCTTGTGCCAGAGTTTGCGCGATTTGGACCGGCGGGCGGCCTTCGAGATCGCGGCGCTCGAACATTTGCACGAGCTTGCCATCTTTAAAAATTCCGATGGCGGGCGATGACGGCGAATAACCGGTGAAATAGTCACGCGCAACTTCGGTTGCGTCAATATCCGCTCCCGCAAAAACCGTGATGATGCGGTCGGGTTTATTTTCGCTCTGGAGCGCCATTGCGATTCCGGGGCGCACGCCGCCCGCCGCACAGCCGCAAACCGAATTGACGACCACCATCAATGTGCCGTCTGTGTTTTCAACCGCGTCTTTAACAGCTTCCGGAGTTTTGGTTTCTTCGACGCCGAGTCTGGTCAATTCCTGGCGCATTCCTTGAATCATGATTTCTGGATATGGCATATTTTTTGTCCTTATAAACTTAAATTTCAAATCTGACTTTTTAATAAAGTATTGAATACCAATTCTTATTCGTCAAGCGCAAAACCATCAGGAGAAGTTTAAGCAGGATTGCTTAAACTTCGAGGTGCGCCGGATATCATCAAATTTGTAAAAAATAAATTTAGAAATTCCTTGACACAGCTAGAGAACACACGTACGATGCCTCAAGGTGGAATAAAATGGACAAGAGTGGCCATGTTTGAAAATTGAATAAAATTTCCAATCTCCCCGACTGCTTAACAAAAAATTTTAAGCACTCTTTGCCAAATCGTTAATTTTCTATGCTTCGTGGAAACTATGCCGCAACCGTTGACGACAAAGGACGCTTGAAAATTCCCAGTAATTTTCGGCGGCGCATCGAAGCAAAATACGGATCAGAAATTTTTATTACCAGTCTAACGGGCGACAGTGTTTGGATTTACCCGCTTAAAGAGTGGGAAAACATTGAACAAAGGCTCGCCGTTTTGCCGGCTATGGACGCGGCGAAACGAGCGTTTCTCTATCGCGCTAATTACTACGGCCAGCAAACCGAGTTTGATGCACAAGGGCGCATTTTGATTCCGGCAATCCTGCGTCGCACGGCAGAAATTTTAGGCGAAGTTTCGGTCATCGGACAACTTCATTTTCTGGAAGTTTGGGACGCTCTAAAGTTTCAAACACACTTGCAAAACAATCCTTTTACGGCGGAACACGAAGCGGCTTTATCCCGATTTATTTAAACTTTTAAGCCCGTGAAGCGAAAAAAATCTTCGCCAAGATCTTTGAAACCCGCAAGCGTTTTGCCCGGTGACGAGAATGCAGCAGCACTGCATACTTCGGTGCTGCTTTCTGAAACCCTGCGTTTTTTGGAACCCGAACGGGGCGGTGTTTTTGTTGACTGCACGCTCGGAATGGGCGGTCATAGCGAGGAGATTTTAAAATCCGCGCCCGGTGCGAGCGTCATCGGAATTGACCGCGACTCGCAGGCAATTGACAAAGCGACGGCGAGACTTGGTCAATTCGGTGCGCGGTTTCGCGCCGTTCACAATGATTTTCGAGAAATCAAAGGTATTTTAAAGGAACTGCGGGAAACACCGGTTGCAGGCGTTTTAGCTGATTTGGGAGTTTCCTCATGGCAGTTGGACGCGCCTGAACGAGGCTTTAGTTTTCGCTTTGACGCGCCTCTTGATATGAGGATGAACGCCGAAAGCCCCGAGCTGACGGCGGCTGAGCTGCTCAAAACGCTTTCCGAAGAGGAAATCGCCAACATTATTTACGAATATGGAGAAGAGAGATTTTCGCGGCGAATTGCCCGCCGAATAATTGAAAAACGGGAGAACGGCGAACCGCTCGAAACAACCGATCAGCTTGCCGAGTTAGTAGCAAAAGCGGTTAAAGCCGGACGACACGAAAGAATTCATCCGGCGACGCGTACCTTTCAGGCTTTGCGAATTGCGGTTAACCGCGAGCTGGAAAATCTGGATTTGTTTTTGCAGGATGCGATTGATGTCTTAAAGCCAAACGGCAAACTGGCGGTAATCAGCTTTCACTCGCTCGAAGATCGGATTGTCAAAAGGGCGTTTCGCAAATTGTCAGGAGTTTGCGAATGCCCGCCGCGATTGCCGCTTTGCCAGTGCGGAGCGGTTCGCAGAGTTGAAATTTTAACCAATCGCCCGGTTGTTCCGAACGAGGCGGAAATGCAGGCGAATCCTCGCGCGCGGAGCGCGAAGTTAAGAGTTTGCCGACGTTTAGAGTCGGAATAGTTAAATTTATATGTTGTCATTATTTGGAGGCCTGCAGAGAAAGTCAAATGCCAGTTATTGAACAAAGATCAGTTAAAAAATACAACGGCGCGGTGCCGCGCGAGCGCGATCTGCGCCAGTGGTGGCGGGGTCTGTCCAGCATTGCCGTCGGAATTATGGTGGTGCTCGGATTTGCCGTAGCCGCCCGGCAGCATTTCACCGCGCATGAATTCAGTGTTGAAAACGTCAAATTGCAGCGCGAATGCGAGCAGTTGAAGAATGAACAAAAACGGCTGCTGCTCGAACGTGAAATGGCTCTCTCGCTCGACCGCCTTAAGCAAAAGGCTGTGAAAATAGGGCTGCAGGGAATAACCGTTAATCAAATCACCGCGCTTCCGGCTATGTCGGAGAATTCCGAATTTGATCAGGTAAAAGCTTCATCAACAATTATGACGCCGAATCAGGACATGGCGAAAACTGGAAAAGTTTTGAAGTAAAATTCAGCGAGTGAAAGCAGTTGGAATTAAACCGCGCACATGAAAGCACGAAAGAAGCAGTTACAAACAAAGAAAACAGTTGTCAGCAGTGGCAGCAGCGGCGATTCGGCGGCGAAACGCTTCGGGCTGATCGTCGTGCTCTTTGTCGCGTGGATATGCGGAATCGGCTTCCGCTTGGTTGATTTGCAGACTAATCAGCACGAGGCTTTGCTGACCAAAGCGGTTGACCAGCGACGGCATGAGCACAAAACCAAACCTCTGCGCGGTTCAATCCTCGACCGGAACGGTCGCGAACTAGCGGTTACGCTCGAAGCCGAATCACTGGAAATTGATCCGACTGAACTCGAAAACACCGAGCAGACGGCTTTTCAGCTTGGCAAGATTTTGGGTAAAAATCCAAAAGAATTGCTGTTTGCTCTTAATGATGGAAAAGCCGCTCACCGCCGCTCGATGCCGATAGCGCGCGAATTGGAACCCGCGACAGCCGAGAAAATCAAGAATTTAGGCATCGCCAAAGGTTTAATTTGGCGAAAGGAGCAAAAACGTTTTTATCCGAACGAAACTCTGGCGGCGCAGGTTCTGGGTTTTACCAATCGCGAAGACGTCGGGCAAGCCGGAATCGAATCAGTCGAAGAAAAGAACTTGCGCGGCGATTACGGACAGGTGACGGAAGAGCGCGACGGCAGCGGCCGCGTTTACGAATTAACCGAATCAATCAATCAGGAGCCGCGCGACATCGTTTTAACGATTGATTACGCGCTCCAGCATACGGTCGAACAGGCTCTGGTGGACGGCATCGCGGCCAGCAAAGCGAAATCGGGTGCGGCAGTAGTTTTAAATCCGCAAAACGGCGAAATCCTGGCGATGGCCAACGCGCCGACTTTTAATCCGAACAAACCGGGAGATTCTAAACCGGAATTGTGGACAAACCGCGCCGTCCAAAATTTTTACGAACCCGGCTCGACCTTTAAACTCGTGACTTATTCAGCCACGCTCGAAGAAAAAATCGCGACGCCGAACGATACGATTGACGCCCGCGCCGGACAAATAAAAATCGGCTCGCGGACGATTAAAGATTCGGGCAGCGGCGGCGTGTTGACTTTGACTCAGGCGCTCGCCAGATCGTCAAATGTAGCTGCCGTTACGCTCGGAGAGCGCGTTGGAAAGGAACGTCTCTACGATTACATTCGCCGCTTTGGTTACGGTTCGACGACGGGCGTCGAGTTGCCGGTCGAGTCACGCGGAATGTTGTCCGCGCCGGAAAAATGGAGCGCCGATTCAATCGGTTCGGTTCCCATCGGTTACGAGGTCGGCGTCACAACGCTGCAGTCGGCTGCGGCATTCGGCACAATCGCTAATGACGGCGTCAGAATCGCGCCGCACATTATCAAAGAAATTCGCGAAGATGACGGCAAAGTTTTCTCGCAGCCGACGCCGGAACAGCGCCGCGTTGTCAGCGAAATGACCGCCCGGCAAATGCGTCAGATGCTCGAAGCCGTGACGGAAGCAGGCGGCACCGCGAAACGAGCGCAATTAGCCGGTTACACTTCGGCCGGAAAAACCGGAACGGCGTATAAATACGATCCGGCAAAACGCAAGTATTCTGAAAGCAAATATGTGGCGTCTTTTGTCGGTTTCGCTCCCATCAACAATCCGGCGGTGGTAATTGCCGTAATGATTGACGAACCGATGGGCGGAGAACACCATGGCGGCGATGTCGCCGCTCCGATTTTTAGCGATATTGCCGAACAAATTTTGCCGACGCTGCATGTCACCCCGGACAATCCGGATAGTATGCCGATTCACGGTGAAACGCTGCTGGCGCAGCAAACCAAAACCGTTGGGTCAAATACTTTGGTCGAAAATACCGTTCAAACCAAAAGCGTCGCAAATTCGCCGGACGAAAAAGTTTCGCCGTCAAATCCGCTGACTGCGAAATCAGCGACTAAGAAAACAATAGAAAAGCCAATGCTGGCGAAAGCCGCAGCGCCGGAAAAAGCGCCGCTTAAATCAAATGAACCACGCGAACGGATAGTCGAATCCAAAAGACCTTCCGCCACTCTCAACGCGACAAGACCAAAGCCGCCGCTGATCACGAAAACAAGAGCGGAAAGCTTGCCGAAACCAAATGCCAAGAAAGGAAAAACTTGAATTTAGAAACGGCTGCCAGTTTAATGAATGCCGAGGCGAAAGCAATTTCGCCCGCTTTAATGTCTGCCGTTCTGACAGGTTTTTCGATTGACTCGCGTTCGACCGCCGCCGGTGAACTTTTTTTTGCGCTGGCGCAGCCCGATTATCAAAACAACGGTTTTAACGGCGATTTTGCCGACGCGCATCATTATGTGCCGGAAGCTTTTGAAAAGGGGGCGCTGGCCGCCGTCGTCCGTGCTGATAAATTGGCGGAACACGAGTTTCTAAATCAGTTTCGTGAGCGCCTAATAATTGTCGAGGACGGAATTGCGGCTTTGCAAAGACTGGCGGCCGGTGTTTACGCCGCGTGGAACAAGCCGGTCGTCGCCGTCACCGGCAGCGCCGGCAAAACAACAGCGAAACAATTGACGGCGCAGGTTCTGGCCGCCAGCGGCAGGCGCGTTTTGACCAACATCAAGAATTATAACAACGGTTTGGGGCATCCGCTGACTGTTTTAAGGGTAGTTACGGAAGGCGATTTTGACGTTGCAGTTTTAGAAATGGGGATGAGCACGCCGAGTCACGAAATCGCGCGGCTCTGTCGCATTACGCCGCCCGATGTGGCGGTTGAACTCAATGTTTTGCCGGTTCATCTCGAACATCTCGGCACAATCGAAAACATCGCCGCCGCCAAAGCCGAGCTGGTGGAAAACATGAAACCGAGCGGCGTCGCAATTTTAAATAACGACGATTTCCGGGTGGCGGCAATGCGCGAAAAATCGAGCGGCAATCAAGTTTTAACTTATGCGATTAAAAACGCGGCTGATGTGACGGCAGTTGAAATCGAGACGGTGCGGTTTGGCGAAACGCGTTTTGTCCTCGAAACGCCGCAGGGAAAAGCCAATGTGCGGCTGCAGCTGGTCGGGCGACACAACGTTTTAAATGCTCTCGCGGCGGCTGCCGTCGGTTTATGTTTTGAGATGCGCCCCGCAGAAATTGCCGCCGCGCTCGGCTCCGTCACGCCGCCGCCGATGCGCGGCGAGATTTTACGCTTTGCGGAAGGTTTTGAAGTGATTAATGATTCCTACAATTCAAATCCGGACGCGCTGCTCTCAATGGTCAAAACTCTGGTTGAAAATGGCGGACACGCCAGACGCAAAATCGTCGTTGCCGGAGAAATGCTCGAACTTGGCGACCAGGCCGAACAAATTCATTTTTCAACCGGCCAAAAAATCGCTGAACTCGGGGTGGATGCCTTCTTTGGCGTTCGCAATTTGGCGCAAAATCTGGCTGACGGAGCAAGAGAAAAAGGACTCGCCGACGTTCGTTTTTTTTCGGATTCGGACGAAGCGGCAAACGCAATTGTGACGGAAGTAAAACCGGGCGATTTGATTTTAGTCAAAGGCTCGCGCGGAGTGCGAACCGAGAAAATCGTTGAAAGACTGTTAGGAAATTTTTCGCTAACCGATTAGACTTTTAGCTTTTGCAATTTCAAAATTTTAGGTTTAGTTTGCAGGGCAAATGTTATATCACTTTTTATACAGCTATCTTTACGAGAGTTTAAAGGGCAGCGAATCTTATTTCGTCAAGTTCCTCAACGTTTTTCAATACGTTACTTTTCGCACGGCTTACGCCACAATTACCGCACTTTTATTATCGCTTATTTTCGGCAGACCAACTATCAATTGGCTCCGAACTCTCAAATTCGGACAGGAAATTCGTACCGAATTAACCGCGTCGCATCAGGAAAAGAAAGGGACGCCGACGATGGGCGGCATTCTTATTCTGGGCTCAGTCTTGATTTCCACTCTGCTTTGGGCGCGTCTGGACGCGCTTTATGTTTGGCTGGTGATTTTTGCCACCGGAGTTTTCGGCGCGGTCGGTTTTCTGGATGATTATATAAAAGTTGTTAAAAAACGCAGTTTAGGTTTGACCGGCAAGCAAAAATTGGCCGGACAAATGCTCGCGGCTCTGATAGTTTTTCTGGCGTTATATTTTTCCGGCAGCTACGAATGGAACATCAGTATTCCATTTTGGAAACAGTCGGCAGAGTCAAATGTGACCGTAGTTTATCCGATAATTTATTTTGTTTTCATGGTTTTGGTGTTGCTCGGTTCGTCAAACGCAGTAAATCTAACGGACGGACTGGATGGGTTGGCAATCAGCATTACCTTTATCGCAATGACAGCGTTAACGGCGCTGACATATGTCACGAGCGATGCGCGTTGGGCCAATATTTTGGATTTGCAGCATAAACCGCAAGCCGCCGAATTAACGGTTTTCTGCGGCGCGATGGTCGGCGCCAGCCTCGGTTTTTTGTGGTTTAACTCGCCTCCGGCGGAAGTTTTTATGGGCGATGTAGGAAGTTTGGCAATTGGCGGCGCGATTGGCACGATTGCTATTTTAACGAAAAACGAGCTGCTGCTCACACTGGTCGGCGGTGTTTTTGTCATCGAAGCACTCTCGGTGATGCTTCAAGTTTCAGTCTTCAAAATCACAAAACGAGCCTACGGGCAGGGGCGGCGCATTTTCAAGCAAGCGCCGCTGCATCATCATTTTGAGTTTTACGGTTGGAAAGAGTCAAAAATAGTTTTCCGGTTTGTCATCGTGGCGATTTTGTTTGCTTTGTTAAGCCTTTCCACTCTGAAATTGCGATAAATGGAACTAGAGGGCAGAAAAACTTTGGTTTTGGGAGCGGGCAAATCCGGCGTCAGCGCGGCCGGGTTTTTGCGCGCGCGCGGCGCGACCGTCGCTCTCCACGACAAAAAACCGCTTGAAACCTGGAGCGAGGCGGCGCGCGCCCTAAAAGACTCCAAAATCGGATTGCTTGACAAAGATTTACCCTCGTGGCTGCTCGACCAGATTGATCTCGTAGTAATTTCGCCGGGCGTTCCGACAAATACGCTTCCGGCTCGTTATGTTGACCGCAAAGACGGCGAAGTAATCGGCGAAATCGAACTCGCTTACAGATTTTTGCAGGGCAAGATTGTCGGAATTACCGGTTCAAACGGCAAAACAACTACGACGACGCTGGTTTATGAGCTGTTGAAAAACGCCGGAATTACAGCGCAGGTCGGCGGCAATATCGGAACGCCGCTGATTGATCTGGTCGAAACGTCAACCGAAAATACCTGGACGGTGGTCGAACTGTCGAGCTTTCAGCTTGAAACAATTACCCAGTTTCGCCCGAACGTCGGAATCTGCCTAAACGTCACGCCGAATCATCTTGACCGTTACAATTTTTTTAGCGATTACGCTGCGGCCAAACACCGGCTTTTTATGAATCAAACGTCCGAAGATTTGGCAATTTTAAATGCCGACAATGAAATCACGGCGAGCTGGGCGAAAGGCGGTTTAAAAGCGCACACAGTTTTGTTTTCGACGCAGAAAGAATTGGATGAGGGTCTGTTTTTGCGCGGACGAGATTTGATTTGCCGAGCCAACGCGACGGAGAAAATTTTAACGACGCGCGATGAAATGACTCTGCGCGGGCTGCACAACGTCGAAAACGTTTTGGCGGCGCTCGCGGCCGGGCTGGCTTGCGGCGCTGCACCCGATTCGATGCGCGAGACAATCCGCGACTTTAAAGCTGTCGAACACCGCCTCGAATTCGTCGCTGAAACAGGGAACGTCAAGTTTTACAACGATTCAAAAGCGACGAGCGTTGATGCGACTCAAAAAGCGCTCGAAGCGCTTTCTGAAGAATCAGGTGAAATCGTTTTGATTTTGGGCGGGCGCGGCAAAAACGCCCCTTATCAACCTCTGGCTGATTTGATTAAAAAGAAAGTTCGACAGCTGATTCTAATTGGCGAAGACGCAGACAATATTGAAAATCAGCTGAGAGATTTTGCCGCCGTCACGCGCGCCGGTTCGATGACAGATGCGGTTGAAAAAAGTTTTGCGGCGGCGGAAAACGGTGATTCGGTGCTGCTTGCTCCGGCCTGCTCGAGCTTTGATATGTTTAAGAGTTTTGAAGAAAGAGGTGGACAATTTAAAGGCGCGGTTTTAGGTTTGGTGCAATCCGCCAATCCAAAATCCAAAATCTAAAACTCGAAATGGGAAAGAAGCTTCAATTTGACTGGATTTTGTTTGCGGTGATCGCAGGCGTTTCGCTCTTTGGCGTCGTGATGGTTTACAGCGCCTCGGCAATGGTCGCTCTCAAGGAAACAGAAGGCGCGAGTCAATACGGCTATGTTTTTAAACAGTTTGCATTTACGGTCGCGGGACTCTTGGTGATGCTGGCGGCGACGCGGTTTGATTACCGCTGGTTACGGCAAGGCTGGCTGACGGCGGCGCTGCTGCTCGTGACAATTTTCCTGCTGATTGCGGCGCTTTGTTTTTCGCCCATCAACGGCGCGCGCCGATGGATCAAGTTGGTCGGATTTTCGTTTCAATCGTCCGAACTCGTCAAGCCGGTTCTGGCTCTGTTCTTGGCGTTTTTCTTTTCCAAACGCGATCCGGATCAAATGATGGATTTGAAATTTACCTTTTTGCCGTGCGCTTTTATCGTCGGAATGATGTTGCTGCTGGTTATGGCGGAACCCGATTTGGGAACTACTCTGGTGTTGGCAATCACTTTTGCGGTTGTTTATTTCGCGGCCGGCGCAAACTGGCGGCATTTTGCCATCACGGGAATCGTCGCCGTCGTCGTTTTTGCGGGTGCGTTGATTTTAGTGCCGTGGCGGATGAAACGGATTTTAGCTTTTCTCGACCCGTGGAATACGGACAACGCGCAGGGCGCGGGTTATCAACTGGTTCAATCGCTGATGGCGGTCGGTTCCGGAGGTTTGACCGGAGTCGGTTTCGCCAATAGCCAGCTGAAAATTTATTATCTGCCGTTTGCTCATTCGGATTTTATTTTTGCCGTGATTTGCGAGGAATTAGGATTAATCGGAGCACTCGCAGTGGTTCTAATATTTGCCGTGATTTTGTGGCGAGGAGCCCGCACAGCGATTTTTGCGCCCGACCGATTCGGACGGCTTCTGGCAATCGGTTTGACGACCAATATTATTGTTCAGGCTTTATTTAACATTAGCGTCGTCATCGGTCTGCTGCCGACGAAAGGCATTCCCCTGCCTTTTATTTCTTACGGCGGTTCGTCCGTGGTGGTGACGCTGGCTTCGGCCGGTCTGCTGCTTAATATTTCTCAGTATGCGGGAACTTACGATTTCACGGACGAAAAATGAAAGTTTTGATTGCGGCCGGCGGAACCGGCGGGCACATTTATCCGGGCATTGCGGTAGCAAATGAAATTATGCGGCGCGATTCTCAAGCGGAAGTTCGATTTGTCGGGACGGCGCGCGGCTTGGAAACAAAACTCGTCCCGGCAGCCGGATTCCGGCTCGAAACAATTGAGAGCGCAGGAATTAAAAATGTTGGATTAACGGGAACATTCAAAGGTTTATGGCTTTTACCGAAAAGCTTTTTAGCCGCCAGAACGCTGATTAAAAGTTTTAAACCCGACGTAGTTGTCGGAGCCGGAGGTTACGTGACGGGTTCGGTTTTGCTGATGGCGAGTTTGCTAAAAATCCCCACGCTTGTGATGGAATCAAACGCTTTGCCCGGCTTTACTAACAGGCAGCTGGCGAGATTTGTTGACAAAGCCGCCGTGACGTTTCAGGAAGCGGCCAAATTCTTCCCCGGCAAAGCCGTTGTGACCGGCAACCCGGTGCGCAGAGAGTTTTTTGACATTCCGGCAAAGACCAGGGAAAATGAACGTTTTTGCCTTCTGGCATTTGGCGGCTCACAGGGCGCGAGAGCAATCAATCAAGCTTTAGTCGCGGCACTGCCGCATTTGGAGGCGGAGAAAAATCGTTTGCAGATTGTTCATCAAACGGGCGAACCGGATTATGAAACGGTCAAAAAAGGGTATCAGGAAGCCGGTTGGCCAAACGCGAATGTGACTAAATACATCAGCGACATGAACGCAGAATTTGCCCACGCCGATTTGATTATCTGCCGCGCCGGAGCGACGACCTGCGCTGAGCTGGCCGCCGCCGGAAAAGCGTCAATCATGATTCCCCTGCCAACCGCTGCCGACGACCATCAGCGCAAAAATGCCGAAGCGCTGCAAAACGCCGGCGCCGCAAAAATGATTTTGCAAAACGATTTGAGCAGTAATAAGTTGGCGAGCGAAATTAAAGAATTAGTTGCCCGGCCGGAAAAAATCTCCGCGATGGAGCAAGCGGCGAAAACTCTGGTAAAAGGCGATGCGGCGGCAATAATGGTAGATTTGATAAAACAGTTATCAGTCAACAGTCAACAGTTAATAAATAACTGATAACTGATAACTGATAACTGATAACTGAGACAGATGTTTAGACACGTCAAACACGTTCATTTTGTAGGAATCGGCGGAATCGGAATGTCCGGAATCGCAGAGGTTTTGTGCAATCTGGGTTTTCGCGTTTCGGGTTCGGATTTAAAAAAATCAAAGAACACCGACCGTCTCGAAAAGTTAGGCGCAACAATCTTCGAAGGTCATGCGGCGGAAAACATTGGCGATGCGCACGTCGTCGTCCGCTCAACCGCCGTGCGCGATGACAACCCGGAAATCATCGAAGCCAAAAACCGTTCGATTCCGGTAATTCCGCGCGCTGAAATGCTGGCGGAATTGATGTCGCTTAAACCTTATTCGGTAGCCATCGCCGGGTCGCACGGCAAAACGACAACGACTTCGATGGTCGCAACCGTCTTGGGGCACGCCGGACTTGATCCAACAGCGATTGTCGGCGGCGTGGTCGGCGCGTTCGGTTCAAACGCAAGACTCGGCAAAAGCGACTGGATTGTGACCGAAGCGGACGAAAGCGACCGCTCGTTTCTAATGCTTAACCCGACGATTGCCGTCGTCACCAACATTGACCGCGAACACATGGATTATTACGCGGATATGCTTGACGTGCTCGGCTGTTTTCGCGATTTCGTCAACAAAGTGCCGTTTTTCGGCGCGGCGATTCTCTGCCTCGATGATCCGAATGTGCAGGCAATTATTCCGAGCATTAAGCGCCGCCGCATCACTTACGGATTATCGGCGCAAGCGGATGTTTCGGCGCACTACATCAATTTTGACAACAACTTCGGCTCGTCCTTTCAGGTTTGGCGCGGAACCGAAGTATTGGGCGAAATGCACTTGACCGTTCCGGGCCGTCACAATGTTTACAACGCTCTGGCGGCGATTGCGGTGGCGCTTGAGCTCAATATCGAATTTGAAAAAATCGTATCGGCGTTTAAAGATTTCTCAAACGCCGACCGCCGTTTTCAGTTCAAAGGTGAGGTGCGCGGCATCTCCGTCGTTGACGATTACGGACATCATCCGACCGAAGTCCAGGCCACGCTCGCCGCCGCTAAATACGGCTCCGGACTGCGCCGGACGGTTGTTTTGTTCCAGCCGCATCGCTACACCCGCACCAAAGAATTGATGGAAGATTTTGCACGCTCTTTTAACAACGCCGATGTGGTTTTTCTGCTCGACATTTACGCCGCTTCGGAAGACCCGATTGAAGGCATCACGGCGGAAATCCTGAGCGAAAAAATTCGTCAGTTCGGGCATAAAAATGTCCATTACATTGGCGAACTCGAAGGCGCGGCAGAGCGAGTTTGCGCCGAACTGCAAGCCGGAGATTTGTGCATCACGCTTGGCGCCGGCAGCGTTTCCCGCGCTAGCGACAGCATTCTAGAGATTCTTCGCGGAAAATAATTTTATGACGAGCGCCCGTTTGAAAGCGGACAAAACTTTGAATATTAACTAATGCCGACAAAAGCAATTAATAAACCGAAAACGACAGCGCGCAAAACAACGGGTGTTCGCACGAGCGGGAGCAAACGCCCCGTCACGGCGGCTCGCTCTCGGCCAGCAAAACCTTCGGCTTTGGGAAAATTTTTGCGCCAAAATATGCACTGGCTGTTTTTGGGCGCAGGAGCGATTGTAATTGGTTGTCTATTGTATGTCGGCTATCAAAAAGTTATTGCCAGCTCGATTTTTGAAGTTAAACGAATAGATATTGCCGGTGCAAATCACACCGATAATAAAAAAGTTGAAGAAGCGGTTCGCAATTTTTCGGCGAAAACCGGCGTTTGGAACACGGATTTGACGGCGATTCAGCGCGGTATTGAGCAGCTTTCATGGGTTAAAACCGCCACGGTTTCGCGCGTTTTGCCCGACGGCTTACGAATCCGCTTAACCGAGCGCGAACCAAAAGCTGTAGTCCGGCTTGATTCCGGCGCGAAAGTTTGGGTTGACGAAGACGCGCGCGTTTTGGGCGAAGTAAATTCAAGCGAAAGCACACAGTTTGTCATGATGGGCTGGAACGAAGCAAAGGACAGCGAAGCGGTCAGGAAGAATCAGGAACGCGTCCAACTTTATTTGCGGCTCTCAGACCAATTTCGCAAAGCCGAATTAGCTTCTCGGATAACGGCGATTGATTTATCGGTTTTGCAGGATGTCGAGGTTTTAGTCAATCAAAATGGCACGAGCATCCCGATCAAGCTCGGTAATCAGGATTTTGTCGAGCGCTTAAAACCGGCGCTGGCAGCCCTCGTTCCACTGGAAAACAACGGCGCTCTGGGAACGGTCGAAAAGGTCACTGTCTATGACCGCACGCCGGTCGTCACGCCTCGCGCGCCGAACAACACCAGGGCAGCCCAAAAGATTGCGGCTAAAATTGTTCGTTAAAAGAATTTGAGGAAAAAGGATTTCTAGTTTATGGCAAATCGCCCATTAGTAGCAATTGGTTTGGACATCGGGACGAGCAGAATACGCTGCGTCATCGGTGAAACGGGCGAATACGTGCCGATGGACATTATCGGCATCGGACAGGCTGAAGCAAGAGGCTTGAGACGCGGCGTCGTCGTTAATACTGAGGCGGCGACCGAATGCATTCGCCGCGCCGTCGAGGATGCGGAAAGAATGTGCGGGCTGGAAGCCGATCTGGTCACCATAAATTTGTCGGGCGAACATTTACAAGGCAAAAACAGCTCAGGTTTGGCAATTGTGGCCGGCAGAGAACGCGAAATTACCGAAGAAGACGTGACGAGAGCAATCGAATCGGCCTCGTCGCTGCAAATGCAGCCGGGCTGGGACATTGTTGACCGTCTCCCGCAGGAATTTATTGTTGACGGACAGGACGGGATTACAAACGCCGTCGGAATGAGCGGCACCAGGCTCGAAAGCCGCGTTCATCTGGTTATTGGACCCGGAGCCGGCAGACAAAATTCAATCAAAGCCGTTAATCGCGCCGGACTAAAAGTTGATTATCTGATGCTCGAACAATTGGCGGCAGCCGAATCGGCTTTAAGCGACGATGACAAAGAATACGGCTCGGCGCTCGTCAATATCGGCGCCGAAGTCATCGGTTTGGTAATTTATCAACGCGGCGCGGTTCAGCACACGCAGGTTTTTCCTTTCGGTGGCAGCGTTTTTACCAAAGATATTGCGGTTGGCTTAAGAGTTGCGCCGCCCGAAGCTGAAAGAGTTAAAAAAGAATTTGGCTCAATCGCCCCCTACCGCTTAAGCGAACAGGAGCGAAGCGAAATGATCGAAGTTTTGCCGGTCGGCGGTAAAACCTCAAAACAGTTGCCGCGCCAAATTTTATGCGACATGCTCCAGCCGCGCGGCGAAGAAGTTTTGCAGCATATCGCCGACGAGATGCGGCGCGTGGTCGGCAATCGCCAGCTTTCCAGCGGCATTATCGTCACGGGCGGCGGAGCGAATTTAAGCGGAATAACCGAAATCGGAGAACAAATCTTTGACGCTCCAGTCCGCATCGGTTTCCCGGAACGAGACCGATTTGGCGGCATCATTGAGGACGTCCAAGATCCGGCGTGGACAGTGGCCACCGGTTTAGCATTATTTTCGCTTAAAACCCAAACCGGCGAAATTCATGGAAATGATAGTAAACATTCATCCGGCAGCGGTGTCCGCGGATGGTTTAATAAAATCCGCGAAAATTTCGGAAGTTTTTTTTAAAATTATTGCTTAAGCAGTAGTTTTTTTTGTAAATTAGTTGTATTATTTCGGCGACTTAATACAACATGATGGCGACGACATATCGTCGGGTTTAAGCACTAACGCACAAGATCAACGAGCAGGCCGGTTAAAAACTCCAAAATATTAAACAAAGGTAGTTACACAAAGTGGAAAACGGACAAATTGGCAACGGAATCACCATGTTTCTCGATGACGCCCCGCCCGTCTCAGGTGCGCGAATCAAGGTCATCGGTGTCGGCGGCGGCGGCGGCAATGCCGTTAATCATATGATCGAAGCCGGTGTCGAAGGAGTTGAGTTTATCGTCGCCAATACCGACGTACAAGCTTTGCGGCGCAGCCGCGCGCCTTACAAAATCCAACTTGGGAGTGAATTAACCAGAGGCCTGGGCGCGGGTGCTAATCCTGAAATCGGTCATGATGCCGCGTTGGCCGACACCGAGAAAATCATCGAAGCTCTCGAAGGCGCGCACATGGTTTTTGTCACAACTGGATTAGGCGGCGGAACCGGAACCGGCGCGGCTCCGATTGTCGCGGCGCTGGCCAAAGAATTGGATATGCTGACGGTAGCAGTTGTCACCAAACCTTTCGAGTTTGAGGGCAAACGCCGGATGCGCCAGGCCGAAAGAGGTTTGGCCGAGCTGCGCGGCAGTGTTGATACGATTATTACAATTCCGAATGATCGGCTGGAAATGATTGACGACAACATCGAATTTACCGAATCGTTTAAGCGCGCCGACGAAGTGCTGCTGCAAGCCGTTCAGGGCATCTCGGATTTGATTACCGTGCCCGGCATGATTAATCTCGATTTTGCTGATGTCAAGTCTGTCATGAAGGACATGGGTATTGCGCTGATGGGTGTCGGCAAAGCGCGCGGCGAAGGACGCGGAATCGCGGCGATGAGAGCGGCGATTGAATCCCGGCTGCTCGAAGAAAACTCAATTATCGGAGCTAAAGGCGTTCTCGTAAATATCACTTGCGGACGCGACATGCCGCTAAGAGAAATCAAAGAAGCCGTTTCGCTCGTCGAAAAAGAAGCGTCTGACAATGCCAATATTATTTTTGGCGCGGTAATTGACGAAAACCTGATTGATGAAGTCAAAGTTACTGTCATTGCCACCGGCTTTGACAAACCTGACGAGATTGAAAACACTCCGAATATTCACCATTTTAATCAGCAGCCTTTTGGAACGCGTTACGCTGAACGACAGCCGATTGGCGCTATTAACTCTGATAACTTTGAAACTCCGACTTTTATTCGCAAGAAAGCAGACTGAAGAATCTCTCTAACTTATTGCTAATGAGCGGGGCTAAGGGGCTTCCGCTCGTTTTTTTGACAATAAATTACCAAGATTTGCCGGTTACTCAAAGGAATGAACGGAAGCAGGCTGAGAAATATTCTTGACTTGCAACTTCAACTACCGTTATGTAGCATAATGACAAACACAAACTGCTAAAGCTCCCCCTTTGCAATTTTTTTAGGTTTGACAAGTTGTTCCCGAAGAAGATGAATCGAAAATTAATTAGGCCTAATCTGGCAGATGTCAAAAGCCAAGAACGGGATTACGAGCGCAGCGGTGAATTGCGCGGCGCGGCGGTACGAAACACTGCCCCAACCGCTCCTGATAGGGCAAATAAACAAGCGCCTGTCGCTGATTCGGCTGAGTCTCATGCTCAAAACGCCGGCACAAAACGCCGTCCTCCCCAAACAGAAACCAACGCTGAGATTTTTTACTATAAAAAACAGATTGATTCACACACTTTGATGGTGATTGTTTTGCAGGACAACGAAAAGATTGAAGGTACAATTGAGTGGTATGACCGTAACGCTCTCAAGGTGAATCGTAAAAATGCTCCGAATATTCTGCTGCTCAAACACAACATTAAATACATGTTTAAGTCAGAGGACCAGATCTCTCAAAACAAGTCTGAAATGTAATAAAGGTTCTTAATTTACAGTTAGTTTATTCAAATCCGGCCAAAAGTGAGAAAAATGCTGGACAAAATTCTTTAAAAACTACACAATTCGAGATGGGCGCGAGAGTGAATCGCGCTAGGTCGTTGGAAAATATTCACCATTTGCCTCGGATTAAACGCTGCTGCCTCCCGCTTGGAAAATCAGTGCCGAAAAGTTTCAAAGAAAACATCAAAAACACTTGCCCGCGTATCGGAATAACGGTTGGCGACCCGGCTGGAATCGGCATTGAGGTCACTTTAAAAGCTGTTGCTGACCAAAGCCTGCGTGAAAACTGTTTGCCGATGATTATCGGCGACGCCAGGTTTTTGCGAGCCGCCGCTGACAAGATGGGTTTGCGGGCTGATTACCGGATTGTTGATGAAGACACCGAGAATCTTTCAAAGATTTTGTTTGAATCAAAAGAGCCTCTGATTTTTGACTGCCGAAATATCAATTCTGCTATCGAACCCGGAATCGAATCAGCCGTCACCGGCAGGGCTTCCGCCGATTATATTGAAAAGGCCGTTGCACTTTGCTTAAGCGGGCTGATTGACGCAATCGCAACTGCGCCAATCAGCAAAAACGCTCTCAAGATGGCTGGTGTGCCGTTTCCCGGCCATACTGAATTTTTGGCTCACTTGACTAAAACTGACGAATTTGCGATGTCCTTTTTTTCCGGAAACTTACGTGTTGTGCTGCTCTCAACCCACGTTTCGCTCAAAAACGCTTTAGAATTGGTCAAGCATGCGGCGATTGTCAAACTTATCCGCTTAACACATCGCGAGATGCAAAAACTAGGCGTCGCTAATCCCAAAATAGCCGTGGCCGCGCTCAACCCGCACGGCGGCGAAAATCAAATGTTCGGCCTGGAAGAAGCAGAGGAAATCAACCCGGCGATTGCCGAATGCCGCGCTGAAGGAATTAACGTTACCGGCGCGTTCTCCGCCGATACAATATTTTTGCGCAATATGCGCGGTGAATTCGACGTGGTTATAGCGCATTATCACGACCAGGCGACAATTCCGGTCAAATCTCTGGCGTTTGGCGAAGCAGTCAATGTAACGCTTGGTTTACCGCTTATCAGAACCTCGGTTGATCATGGAACGGCTTTTGACATCGCAGGTCAAAATCTGGCTGAATTTTCAAGTATGAAAGCCGCTATTGTGCTGGCAGCCGAACTGAGCCGCCGGAAACCGATGTCTCAGAGCGGAGCAGCTGTTTAGACCGGAAGTTTGAGCAGCTATTCAGCAATCATTACAGAATCAGACGCAAGCAGAGAGGATCGAATGCAACCAGACAAAACTCAAACAACCCAGTTACCGCAAATTTTAGTGGCTGACGATGATCCGGCGATTCTGCGGTTGATCAAAGCGGTTGTTGAAAAAGAGGGTTTTACCGTTGTCATGGCGCGCGACGGGCGCGAGGCATATAAATGTCTGCAGTCAGATGAATTTGTCGCCGCGATTTTAGATGTAGTCATGCCGCATATTCAGGGAACGGAATTAGCGCGCTTCATGCAGTCCGAAGAACGTTTAAAAAATATTCCGGTAATGATTATGACCGCCGAACAAAATCCAAGACTTTCATCTGACAGCTTTGCAGCGGGAGCGGTCGTATTCCTCCCCAAACCTTTTACAAATAATCAGTTACAAGTCATGCTGCGAATGTTAATCGGTAAAACACATGCTTTAAATTCAAAAAAAGTATGATAACCGGATTCCTCGCCAAATTTAGTCAGATTATTTATGAGGGGTTTTTCGAACGTAAATTCTTCTGTTGCGACCGCAACAAAGCAATGAAGTGAACGTGCAAAACAAGCGAGAAGGAGCAAATTTCTAATGTCAAAACGCAAGCTACTGTTGGCGGATGATTCAATGACAATTCAAAAGGTCGTCAATCTAACTTTTGCCGACGAGGGGATTGAGGTTTTTACGGTGGGAAACGGCAGCCTGGCGATTGAAAAATTGTCGGAAATCGAGCCGGATTTAGTTTTGGCAGATGTTCATATGCCGGGTTTGAACGGTTATGAGGTCTGCGAGCAAATCAGACAGAACCCGCATTTTCAAAACATCCCGGTAATGCTGTTGGTCGGCTCTTTCGAGCCGTTTGACGAAAACGAGGCGCAGAGAGTAGGAGCGAATGATTTTTTGACCAAGCCGTTTCAATCAATCCGCCAGCTCATTCAAAAGGTGACGACTCTGCTTGATAATCCGAAAAGCGGAATTGATGGAGTCGAGACGGTCGAACCTGCCGTTGAAACTGAAGCCTCGAATGAGGGGTTTCCGCAAGCCAACGCTCAGGAAGATTTCTATGTCGAAGAAACAACGTCTTTGCAAAGCGATTCCGGTTCGCCAAATCATGATTTTAGCGATGCCGCTCTGGATGACGAAATGATTGAAACCAGTTCCGTCAACAATTTTGAAAATGGTTTTCCCGCTTCGACATCTTTAAATCAATCCGGCGAGCAAAATAATTTTGACGAGCATGAAATGACGCTCGAAGCCGACGAGCGGAGCGAAGGTGAAGCGACAAATAACAAAGAAGACAGTTTGATGGAAGCGGAGCCTGTCGAAATGCGCCAGACCGAACCCATCTCGTTTGATGACATTCGAGATATAAACTCCATGATGCTCGCGCCGACGCAATCCGAGAGAGAGGAAGAACCGCAAGATTTTGACGCCGTTGAAACTGATATTTCAAATGATTTGACTCAGCCGCTCGCTGATGCGGTCGAAACTTCGCCTGCAATAAATTGGGAGCAACCTGCGCCAAGCGATAAATATGACAATGAATACGAGGTAGAACTCGATTTGCCGTCTTTTCAAGAACAGAGTTACCAACATGCTGAATTTGAACTTGTTGATAACGAAGAGAATCATCCGGCTGAAGCCGTTTCGTCAGGCGAAGATTTCGAATCTTCAGCCGCGCCTCAAATGCAGACTGCCGAAGGCGTCGCTGATGACGAACCGTTAGAGCTCGACTTGACCGATGCTGATATGTTTCGCATTGATGATGAAGATTCGATTCTCGATTTGGATGAAGAAGAAACGGTGGATGAAATGCCGGCTGTCGAGTTTGAACCAGTTCCCGCGATGCAGGAAACGGCCGTCAGACAGAATTTCAGCGAGCCGTCAAACAATGTGGTAGCGCAGGTCGGCAATCAAGCGGTCGCAAACATGAATTTGGGATTTCCGCCGGAAGTTATCGAAGCAATCGCGCAATTAGTAATCGAAAAGCTCTCTGACAAAGTAATCGAAAGAATCGCTTGGGAAATAGTTCCGGACAGATTTGAGCGCATTGTTCGCCAACAGATGGATAAACACAACTCATAACTGTTAAATTAACGGTCTAAAACTAAAGGTTCGAGGTTTCAAATCAGTTGAGAAACCTCGAACCTTATTTTTTGCCTTGAACCTTGAACCTAAACATTTTAACCTTAGAACCATTGAACCTGAAAAACTGAACTCCCGAAGATAATGGAAATAGCCAAAACCTACGAACCGAAACAAGCCGAAGAAAAACATTACGAGCGCTGGGAAACGAGCGGCTGCTTTGCCCCGGAAATCAACCAAAATCCGGATGCGCCAGCATTTTCGATTGTCATTCCGCCGCCCAACGTGACAGGCAGCCTGCACATGGGACACGCGCTGCAGCATACGCTGATGGATGTTTTAACCCGACGACGACGAATGCAGGGATTTCGGACTCTGTTTTTGCCAGGTGTTGATCACGCCGGAATCTCGACGCAGCTGATGGTCACGAGAGAGCTGCTCAAAAACGAAAAGAAAACTCCGCAGGAAATCGGGCGCGAAGCGTTTACCGAAAAGGTCTGGGCGTGGAAAGCAAAATTCGGCGGCGAAATTACGCGCCAAATCCGGCGCGAAGGCGCGAGCGTTGATTGGTCTCGGGAAAAATTTACGATGGACGAGGGGCTCTCAAAAGCCGTTCGCGAAGTTTTCGTCCGTCTCTACGAAGAAGGCAATATCTATCGCGGCAAGCGCATCGTCAACTGGTGTCCGCATGACAAAACCGTCTTGTCCGATTTAGAAGTCAAAGAAGAGAAAAGAGCCGACGGCAAACTTTACTATCTGCAGTATCCGATTGTCGGCGCGGAGAGAAAATTGACGGTAGCGACAACGCGCCCCGAAACGATGCTCGGCGATACGGCGGTCGCAGTTTCGCCAACCGATGAACGCTATCAGGATTTAATCGGCAAAATGATTGCGCTGCCGCTCACCAACCGGGAAATTCCGATTATTGCCGACGATTATGTGGACGCGGAATTTGGAACCGGCGCGGTTAAAATCACTCCGGCGCACGACCCGAACGATTACGAAATGGGCGAGCGGCACAATCTCGAACAGCTCATCGTGATGAACGACGACGCGACGATGAACGAAGCTGCCGGCGCGGATTTTGTCGGGCTTGATCGTTACGCGGCGCGCCAGAAAGTAGTTGAAAAGTTTGAAGAACTGGGTTTGCTCGAAAAGATTGACGACTATGAAATCACTCTGCCCGTCTGTGAACGCTGCAAAACCGTGATTGAACCGCTGCTTTCGACGCAGTGGTTTGTTCGCATGGACGAAATGCGCGATTTGGCTTTAGAGGAAATGCGCGAAAAACATTTTCCTCGTTTTTTTCCCGAAACGCCGAACGAGAAAGTTTATACGACGTGGCTCGAAAATCTGCGCGATTGGACGATTTCGCGCCAGCTCTGGTGGGGGCATCAAATTCCGGCCTGGTACGACGCTAACGGTAAGGTTTTTGTCGCGAAAAGTTTGGAAGAAGCCGCACAACAAGCGGGCACAAACGATTTAACGCAGGATGCGGACGTACTCGACACCTGGTTTTCCTCCGCGCTGTGGGCTTTTTCGACCTTGGGCTGGACGGGCGAAATCACTGAAACCGAAGATTTAAAAACGTTTTATCCGACCGATGTTTTGGTGACGGGGCGCGACATCATCTTTTTGTGGGTTTCCCGGATGGTGATGACCGGTTTGAAATTTGTCGGCCAGCGGCCGTTTGACGACGTAATCATTACCGGCACGGTTCTGGATAAAAACGGTCAGCGAATGTCAAAAATGAAGGGCAACGGTGTTGACCCGCTTGTGATGTTCGACAAATTTGGTGTTGATGCAACGCGGATGACTCTGGTGAGCTTAGCAACCGGAATGGATGTTCGCTGGAATGAAGCGCAGGTCGAAAACTACCGCAATTTTGCCAATAAAATCTGGAATGCTGCCAGATTCTGTCTGATGAATTCTGACGGCGCGACGGTTAATTTGGCTTCGCTCAAACCGGAAGAAGGAGCTTCGATTGCCGACCGCTGGATTTTATCGCGATTGAATAAAACTGTGCTGGAAGTCAATCGCGCTCTCGAAAAATATTTTTTCCACGAAGCCGTTCAATTGCTTTACCACTTTTTCTGGGACGATTTTTGCAGTTGGTACATTGAACTTGTCAAAGACGAAATTACGGGCGGATATTCGAGCGCAGAGACAGAAGTTTCCTCCGAAATTGCCGAAGCTGTTGTTTCCGAGCAACAAGCCGCAGCGCGGACGCGGATTCTCACGATTCTCGAACAGGCGCTGCGTCTGCTGCATCCGTTTATGCCTTTTCTAACCGAAGAATTGTGGCACACGCTGCCGGGAACAAACGCCAATCTACACAATGCAGCTTATTCAAAAGCGGCAAAAACGATTATGCTGGCGGATTTCCCCACAACCGAGGAAAGTCTGATTGACGAACGCGCCGAAGCGGAAATGCAGGCCGTCATTGATTTAATCGGCAAAGTCAGAAACATCCGCGCCGAAATGAACATTAAACCGAGCGAGCGCATTGCCATTCTGGTTGCCGCCAACGCTGATCTGCAAAAGGTTTTTGGCGAAAATCAGGCGCAGATTCTCAAATTAGCCAGAGCGACCGATTTAAAGCTATCAGAGCAATTCGACGCGCCAAAGGCGTCAGCTCGCACGGCGCTTGCGGGCGGCGCAGAAGTCGCGATACCGCTCGAAGGCTTGATTGATTTTGCTAAAGAAACCGACCGGCTCGAAAAAGAATCGGCAAAATTAACTAATGAAGCCGAAAAATTAAACGCGCAGCTGTCAAACGAAAATTTTGTCGCGCGCGCTCCGTCAGAAAAAGTCGAAGAAATTCGCACCCGCGTTTTTGATATTGAGCAACGCACGAAAACTTTGAATCAAACACTCGAGGCTTTGAAATAAAATGAGAAAAACTAAAACTATTTTTCTTTTGGCTTTCTGCTGTTTCGGTTTGGTTACACATGTTTGCAGCCAACAAAACCAAATCACCCGAGCAGACTTTATAGAGGCCTCAGAAACTTCACGTATAAAATCATGGAAACTTTCCCGTCGCCTTAAAATAAAAAACGAGTATTATGCAAGTGATAAGCTAACACAAGTTGAAACTACGACAACCGAGTTTATTCCTCCAGATAAATGGCATACAGTTACTGAAACCAAAATAGGTAAAAAGGTGAGCTTGATTGAATTTATAACTATTGGCAAAGATATAAATTCCAAAAAGGACAATGGTGAATGGCGAAAAGGCGGAAGTGGTTTCGGTTCGGGCTCTGGAATTGGCAATATTCAAAATGAACAGTTTACAGTCGAAAAAACAAAGTTTAATAATCAGAACGTTAAAATTTATGAGAGCATTTCAATCTATCTGAATTCAACTGGGCAAAAGGCATACTTTAAAATCTCTAAATGGATAAACAATCACGACTTACTGATAAAAGAAGAAGACGAAAATGGTCTAATAAATCCCTCAAAAATTGTCGACCACCAAATTGAAGTTTACGAGTACGATCCAAGCATCAAAATTGAAGCACCAAAGAATTAATTAAGAAATTAATATGAGCTGGCTTGATAACGGAGAAGTTTTTACGAATATCGCCGAATTTTTGGCGGAGGATTTGGGACGCGGCGACATTACGACGCGCGCGACTATTGCTCGTAACATCAGCGCGGCGGGAAGATTTTTGGCGAAAGAGCCGATGATTGTTTGCGGTTTGGAAATTGCCGAAGCCGTTTTTATGCATCTCGATCCGGAACAGCCCGAAATGGAATCGTTTGTGACCGAAGGCGATGAAGTCGAGGCCGGAAAGATTTTTGCCAGAATGGCTGGTTTCGCCGATGTTTTGCTGGCCGGGGAACGAGTCGCGCTCAACCTGATTCAGCGGATGTCTGGCATTGCAACTTTGACCAAACAGTATGTGAGAGCCATCGAAGGCACAAACGCGCACATCGTGGACACGCGCAAAACGACTCCCGGACTGCGCATGATCGAAAAATACGCGGTTGCAGTCGGCGGCGGACGCAATCACAGGTTTGGGTTGGACGACGGTGTTTTAATCAAAGACAACCACATCGCGCTTGGCGGCGGCGTCAAGGAAGCCGTCCGGCGGGCAAAAGAAAAAGTCGGGCATCTGCATAAAATCGAAGTCGAAATCTCAAATTGGGCGCAGCTCCGCGAAGCGATTGACGCCGGCGCAGACATCGTAATGCTCGACAATCAGACGCCGGGCGAAGCGGCGAAACTCGTCGAAATGACCAAGGAAATGAATCCGCAAGTTTTGACCGAAGCGTCCGGCAACATCAGTCTCGATAACGTTCGCGCTTATGCCGATGTCGGCGTTGATTTAATCAGCATCGGCAAAATCACCCACTCGGCCAGAGCGATGGATATTTCTTTTAAAATTCAAACGACTTAGCAGATTTTTGAAATATAGGGGCAGCGGCTTGTCCCTACAAATTTAATCTTGTCTCGTGTTTATCTGAAAACCCTTCTTGCAAATTTTCTTGACTCGTCAAGGCCAGCATTTCAGCGGTTGGTTTAAGAAGCGGCGCAAACCAAATCCCAATGGTTGAAACAATCAGAGCAATTGTACAAGCCGCGCCGCCTTCGATGCCGTAATGCCCGCCCGTCAGCCAAGTCGGGCCCGTGTCAATGCCGAAAAGAATCGGTTCAGGCGTGATTTGCGTAATACCGCTTACTGGCAAACCTAAAATTGCCGCCATCATCCAGTTCCAAGCCCAGTGCATTCCAACTGGAAGCCACAAATTACGCGTTTTCAAAAAGGCCGCGACAAACCAAACTCCTGCCAGAGCGGTATTTATCAAACCGAATGCAGTAACGTTTTCGTTGTCCAAGTGCACTAGGGCAAAAGTCAAAGAACTAACCAGCGCGCCAACCCAAATCAATTTTGCTCTAGTGAAACTTTGCAGCGGATAACCGCGAAAAACCGCTTCTTCGGCGGCGGCGGCTACGGCAAAAACAATTGCCGAAAGCAGAACAGTCTTCACAATTAAATTTGTCTCTGCCGTTTGGTTGAACATAAATCTCAAACCGCCGCCGAGCGCTGCAACACCCGCCGCCAGTAACAATGAGCCCGCGCCGATCAATATTCCAACCGATAAATCACGCCACCAATGCCTGCTCAACCCCCAACCGAGAGAACGAAACGGCAACCCCTCAATTCCCTGCGCGCAAACCCATCCCATAAAGACCGCTGCCAGCAAAAAAATAAGGGAAACTACGATATATGCCAGTTGCGGGGTAATCACACTTTTGGCAGAATCGCCCAAGATTCCATAAATGGTGTTTGCCGTGGTTTGCAAAATAATGACGAGCATTAAAAACAGTGCGGCGAAAAATCCCGCCCGCCAACCGCTTCGCAGGCGTCCAATCGAATTAAGAAAAATAAAGGAAAATGTCATTAAACTATCAGCAAATTTTTGTCTTTTTATCTGAAGTGCGACTGCAAATTAAATTTAGCTTAAAGCCTCTGATTTAGAAACTGCCAAATCATTCGATGGTTTGGATTTGACAAACGGAAGCATGGTTTTGTAAGTTAGAAACTTCGCTTGTGACACGAGGAACAAGCTGATATTTGAAGTTTCAGTTTTGATTGTTAAAGACATCCAAAACTCTTTGACCGAAGCCTTGGCAAAAACAGTAAGTGAGCAGTTTTCCTTTTAACGGCTTTTTTGTCAGGTAAACTTCAACTATGTCGCGTTCGTCTAGGGGTCTAGGACACCGCCCTTTCACGGCGGTAACACGGGTTCAAATCCCGTACGCGATACCATTTCTCGCAACCATTCAGCAGGTAACTTTCATCATAAAGCCGTCGTGGTTTATTTCGAATCACGACGGCAAATTTATTTACATCATAATTTAGCAAAAAAACAATGCGAAATAATTATTTATCTGCAGTTTTAAAAGCCATTCTTTTAGTTCTTTTTTTAGTAGTCGTCAACGCTTCAGCCCAAACGCAGGGGTCACCGCGCACAACAACGACCGACACAATAATGGTTTTGCCATTTGAAAATACTTCCGATCTGACAACTTACAACTGGGTCGGCGAAAGTTTTGCCGAAGCTATGACCGATTTGTTCGCGCGTCTCGAAGTGCGCGGCGCCGGCGGTTTGCGCGTTATTTCCAACGATGAGCGCAAAATCGTTCAGCAGAAATTGCGCTTGCCGCTGACGACGCTGCCGAGTTTGGCGACTTCGCTCAAGCTGGCTCAGCAATCAAAAGCGACATTGCTGGTTTTAGGAAAATACAGTGTTACCCCGGCCCAGGGCGAAATTGCCACCAATTTGCGCGTCACGGCCAGAGTCGTGCGCGTTCAGGACGGCGCATTTGTCGGCGAAGTTCTCCGCGACGGCCGCATCGTGATGCGCGAAATTGATTTGGCGGACGCAATTTCCAAGCTGCAAACGCTGCAAGGTCAAGTCGCCCATCAGATTCTTTATCAGCGCGAAGGCAACAGCCTCTCGTTATCGCAAAACGAAGTTGTCGAAATGTCCAAACGCGTTCCGTCTCAGGCATTTGAAGCATATGTCAAAGGAATGCTGACGCCTGACGGTTCAATGACAGCGAGCGGCGAACCGTCCCGCGCTAACTTTTTCAAAAATGCTTTGCGGCTTTACGCTCAAGAAAAAGCTGATGAAGTTTATCCACAAGCGGCACTCGAATTAGGGCATTTTTATTTGCGGCAAAACAATTTGCAGGCTGCTGAAGATTACTTTTCTAAACTCAAACCAACCGACCCGTATTATCCGGAAGCCGCTTTTTATGCGGGTTTAACGCAGTACAATTTAAATAATAAAGAAACTGCCGCGCAAACCTATCAGCAGCTCGCCGACTCAACCAAACTAACCGCCGCCTACAATAATCTCGGTGCGATTGATTTAGAGCTGTCGCGGAACAGCAAAATTGAAAATAAAAGCGATGCTGATTTACTTAACGAAGGTTTAAAAGTGTTGGACGAATCCGCTAAATCCGTCCCGGATGACTCAACGGTGCGATTCAACTACGGCTATGCGCTTTTCGCAGCCCGTCGTTATAAAGAAGCAGCAGATGTTTTGCGCGAAGCCACGACGCAGGATCCGCGCGATGGGCAGGCTTATTTTCTAATGGCCAAAGCGCTTGAAAAAACAGGTAATGCTCAAGCCGCCGTTGACCAGGACAACCAAGCCAGACGTTACTTAGCAACCTATGCAAAAGTTCAAACTGAGTGGCAAAAAGCGCAAACGACTAACGATATACCATTTCGTTTGTACAAAACTTTCAACCGCTCGGATTATTTTAATTTAACTCGTCAAAAAGAGACACCGCAACTTGCATCTGCGGAAAATGAGTTGCATGATATGTTGCAAAAGGCGCAGGAATTCTACCAAGCCGGACGCGATGACGAATCGCTCTCCGAACTGCGCGGACTCCTCGTCAAAGATTCGATGAACGCCGAATCCTATTTGTTAATCGGCAAGATTCATCTCAGACGCGGAGACATCGAAGCTGCCGTCAGTAATTTGAAAACCGCAATTTTCTGGAAAAATGACTTGATCGAAGGCCATATAGCCCTAGCCAAGATTTTTCTCGAACGTAGCGATTTTAACCAGGCTGCCACATACGCTAAAAACGCTTTACAACTTGATTCCAACAACCAAGAAGCTATCGCTCTAGTCAGACAAATCGAACGTCGCACAAAATAGCCGGATTGAAATTTTAATTCAATCGAACAGTTACTAAAACTTTGGCACGGAAAGTGCAGTTAGCAGAACCGGCTAGCTTGCTAGATTTGAAAATTTAAAAAAGGTTTTAATCGAACAAGACCCCGCCGCCTTCTCCACTTCGAGTGCTGCTTGCCGCTGCGCTTGACTACCCTCCGAGCGTTCCCCCAGTTTCTCCTACCAGTTTTCTAAGCCCGATTCCAAAAGGAATCGGGCTTTCCGCATTTTGGGTTAAATTTAACCGAATACTGTCAAAATAACGACAATGAACAAATACATGTCAAAGTGACTTGAAAGCATCTCTCGGTCTTTAGAGTTAGCTAATAAATTCAGATGACTTCCCTGTTTTTTGCCAATTTATGTCAGAAAAAATACATTTTGACGTTTTCTGTCACCAGAGACTGACGTTTTCTGTCTAGCTTGCAAAATTTGCATTGATGCCGAATCAAGCTAAAATTATCAATATGATAGATTCCCCAAATTCGGAACAACTTTCCGAGGAGCCTTTTATAATCAGATTTTTTCGCCGGGTCTTGGTTTTTCCGCGTTGGCAGGACGGCCTTTTATCAGTTTTGACAGCTATTTTGTTAATTCTGGCATTCCCCGATTTTGAGTTATGGATTTTAGCTTGGTTCGCTCTTGTACCGCTTCTGGTCGCAATTGAACGAAATAAAAATTCGACCTCGAAAAGCTTTTGGCTCGGGTTGTTTAGCGGAACAATCTTCTTTTACGGCTCATGCTGGTGGCTGACTTATGCTCCAATTTACTATGGCGGGATTCCGGCGCCGATTGTTTTTTTCTTGCTTATTCCCGCAACTTTAGGAGCAGGTTTTTTTACTGGAATTTTTTCCGCCATTTTGGCACGGTTACTGTCAAAATTCGGACACCTCGCTTTTCTAGCCGCACCGTTTATCTGGGCGAGCTGTGAATTCTTGCGATTAATAATTACCGGCAACGCCTGGAACGCACTTGGTTATTCGCAGGCGCTTACCGGAGCAGGGGCTTTTATCGAATCAGCGGCTTTTGGCGGAGTTTTTCTGCTCAGCTTTCTGACAGTTATTTCGAACGTTGGAATTAGTCTGATCATTTATGTCCGGAAAGGTTTTCTCTCCGTCATTGTGCCGCTCGTTATATTTATTCCGGTATTTATTTCAATTTTTGGTTCTCCAAAGATTCAATTTGATGTCAATAGAAATCCGTCGGCTGTTGTTATCGCGTTGCAGCCGAATGTTCCGATGAGCGGTTTGACAATGGAAAAATATCAGGAACTGCGGCAGCGTCACGTTGTGATGACCGAAAACGCCTTGGTTGCAGTTAACGCTAATCCGGAATTAGAGAATTTGCCCAAAATTGTTGTGTTTCCGGAATCGCCGATGAATTTTGCTTATGCCGAGAATTCAGAGTTTCGTGAATTTCTCCAGGATTTTACTTCGCGCAATAAAATTTCTCTCATTTTTAACGCCGGTGAGCCGGATTTAAGAGGCGACGGTTACCACAATTCGGCCGTGATGGTAAACGAGCGCGGTGAGAAAATTGCCCAGTATGATAAAATCAGGCTCGTGCCGTTCGGAGAATTCGTGCCGGAATGGCTGCCGGGAAATGAGCTTTTGCCGACTGTCGTTGGACGGACGAAACCCGGCAAAGATTTTCGCTTGATGCCGTTTGGTTCTAAGGTCAGAGCGGGCGTGATGATTTGCTACGAATCGGCTTTCGGCGATATTTCAAACTCTTTTGTTCAAAACGGAGCCGACGCATTACTTGAAATAACCAACGACGGCTACGGCGGCAACACACCGATTTTGCGACAGCATTTGGCAAATGCAGTTCTCCGAGCAGTCGAAACAAACCGCCCGGTTTTGCGCGTCACCAATGTCGGAATTACAGCATATATCAGTGAACGCGGCGAGATTTCCGACGCGAGCAAAACTTACGAAACGGCAACGCGCATTTGGACAGTTGCCAAATCTGACGGCAAAGAAACATTTTACGTCCGCAACGGTGATTTATTTGCCTGGGTTTGCACGTTTTTGACCGCAGTATTTTTAGGTTTGACGTTTTTTAACTTTAGAAAGACAAGGAAAAATCAGTGAGCGCTTAGCAACACGGTTTTTAACTATTAATTGCTTAGTGCTCACTGCTCAAACATTTAGTGATCGTAGAAATTACACTCCAAGATTTGCGCGCAAGATACGAGGAGATACAGGCGCAAGTTGAGCAACTCGGGAGGTTACTTTGACCTGCCAACCAAAAAACAAGAGTTAGAAAAACTCGAAACAAGCATTTCCGAACCGGGTTTTTGGGACGATTCTGCCAGAGCGCAAAAGGTAACGCAGCAGCGCAGCCGATTGGAAAAAATTATTTCCGGACAGGAGCATTTTGAAACATCGGTTGCCGATGCTGAAGTTTTGTGTTCGTTTGCAGAAACCGATGCCGATTCGCAGGTTGAACTGCAGGAATTGCTCGAAAAACTCTCCAAAGAAGTTACTGAAGCTGAGATTGAAGCGCTCCTTTCAGGAGAAAATGACGCTCGCAACGCGATTTGCACGATTCAATCAGGCGCGGGCGGAACCGATGCGCAGGATTGGGCGCAAATGTTATTGAGAATGTACTTACGCTGGGCTGAAAAGCGAGGCTTTAAAGCAGACGTTTTGGACGAACAAGAAGGTCAAGAAGCCGGCATCAAATCCGCGACTTTTACGATCAAAGGTGAATATGCGTTTGGCCTTCTGTCCGCCGAGGCTGGAGTTCATCGTCTGGTGCGAATTTCGCCGTTTAATTCCGGCGGCAGTCGTGAAACCAGTTTCGCCTCGCTTTTCGTATCATTTGAGATTGACGAAAACATCGAAGTTGAAATTTTGGATAAAGATTTGCGAATTGACACTTATCGCGCGACCGGCGCGGGCGGGCAACACATCAACACGACTGATTCCGCCGTTCGCATTACACACTTGCCGTCCGGAATCGTCGTTCAGTGTCAGAATCAACGTTCGCAGCATCAGAATAAGGCCGTCGCGATGCAGGTGCTGCGCTCGAAACTTTACGAAGCTGAGCTTGAAAAACGCCGCGCGGAAACCTCCGAACTTGAATCCAGCAAACAGGACATCTCGTTCGGTTCACAAATTCGCAATTACACTTTGCAGCCGTACCGTCTAATCAAAGATGCCAGAACAAAATATGAACGTTCCGACGTGGAAAACGTTTTGAACGGTGATATTGATGATTTTATCAAAGAATTTTTGCTATTTAAGAAAAACTTATTGATAAACGAGGAGCGAAAATTGGAAAACTGATAATATAGAAGAGGCGTTTTTCAATTTTCCTTTTCTTCATTTTCTGTGGCTACAAACATTCAAAAGCCGATAATCTCTGAAACTCCGACAAATAACTCGCTGGCAAACGAAATTGTCGGAATTGTTTTGCTGGCGGTCAGCGTTTTGCTCTTTTTATGTTTGCTGACTTATAGTGCGGGCGATCCCTCGCTCAATACTGTCAGCGGACAAACAACGCAAAATTTTGTCGGCGCAATCGGGGCGAATATCGCCACCGTCTTGTTTCAGTCAATCGGTTTGACGGCCTATATTCTGCCGATTTTACTGCTCTGGTCGGCCTGGCAGTATTTCTGGTCGGAGAGTCTTTTTGTTCCAATCAGCCGCATCGCCGGATTCGTTTTGCTGGTCGTTTGTTTGTCTGCTCTGCTGCCTCTTTTTGGGTTCGTTACATTTTTTGACCAGAGCGTTCCGGCAGGCGGGCTGATCGGAACACTTTTTTCAAGATTTTTGGCCGGCGGATTGGGCATTATCGGCGCAAGCATCCTACTGCTTGCAATCGGCGCGGCGGCATTCCTGCTTGTGACCGGAGTTTCCTATGCGCCGCTAATTGTGCAATTCAAAGTTTGGTACGACTCACTTATTGAAAAATTTCGGGGATGGCGCGAACGGGAACGCGAGCAAGCGCGAATCAGGCTTGAAAACCGCAAACATTCGCGTAATGAAGTTCTCCGAGATTTTACGCAACAGCTTGACGGAAAATCAAACCTCCAACCAAAGGACTCTTTGTTAGTTTCCGAGACGGAAAACGCTGTCGTGCCGTCGAGTTTTTTTATTTACACTTGGCAATCAGTTTCAGCTTCGCTAAATAATTTCCTGCAGCGAATCAGCCAACCGCCTGATTTCATCAACGATGAAAAAGAGGCTGAAAAAATTCCGATATCAATTAGTGAAGCTGATGCCCAACCCGAAAACGGCACCAGAACAGAAATCAAACCACCGCGGATTGAACGTGAAATCGCCAAAAACGGTTCATCAACAATTAAATCCAGAAAAAATGTTGAGCCAGAGTCCGAAGAGAATATTTTTGACCGAGATATTCCGATTCAACCGCTTAAATCCGGCGATGTCGTCGAATCTGATTTAACAGAAAACGAATTCGATAGTGAACTAGAAAATCAAAAGTCAGAAATCACAAATCAGAAATCGGAAGCTCCGCGCGTATTTATTCCTTTTGCCAACTATGAACTGCCGCCAACCGATTTTTTAAATATCGCACCTGCTAGAATTCATCACGCCGACGGCGAACTCTTGGACATCGCGAAAACGCTCGAAGATAAATGCCAGGAATTCAAAGCAGCCGGCAAAGTAGTTAATATTTGCCCGGGTCCTGTTGTGACAACCTACGAATATAAACTAAATACCGGCGTTCAGTTTAAAACAATCGCTAATCTGGTTGATGATTTATGTCTCGGATTGCAGGCCGAATCAGTCCGCATTGATCGGATTCCGGGCAAAGCTTTTGTCGGCGTGGAAGTGCCGAACCCGCGCCGCGAAACCATTTTCCTGCGCGAAGTGCTGGAAGCCCGCGCTTTTAACGACAGCAAATCCCTGCTGACAATCGCGCTCGGAAAAACGGTTGACGGTTTAAATTATGTGGCTGATTTGACGAAAATGCCGCATTTGCTGATAGCGGGCGCAACCGGCGCAGGAAAATCAGTCGGCGTCAACTCTCTAATCGTGTCAATTCTCTACAAAGCTCGCCCCGATGAAGTTAAATTCATCATGGTTGACCCGAAACAAGTTGAGCTCAATCTTTACGCTGATATTCCGCATCTGGCGACGCCGATTATCACCGATCCGAAACGCGCTTCGGCGGCTCTCAAATGGGCGGTCGCGGAAATGGAACGCCGCTACAAAACGCTTTCCGGTTGGTTTGTCCGCAATATCGAAGGCTACAACTCGGAAGTTCACCGCCGCAACTTTATCGAAGAATTTGACGAGAATGGCGAAACGTGGAAAACGCTCCCGTATATCGTGATTATTATTGACGAATTTGCGGATTTGATGATTGTCGCTCGCAACGAAGTCGAAGAATCCATTATGCGGCTCGTCGCCAAGGCGCGCGCCGTTGGCATTCATCTTATTCTGGCCACCCAGCGCCCCTCGGTTGATGTCGTCACGGGCGTTATTAAAGCCAATTTTCCCTGCCGCATCGCGTTTCGCGTTTCATCCGGGATTGACTCCAAAACGATTATCAACACGACCGGCGCGGAACATCTTTTGGGGCGCGGCGATATGCTCTTTTTGCCGCCGGGAGCCTCAAAACTCGTTCGCGTCCACGGCGCTTATGTCGAGGAAAGCGAAATCGGCAAAATCGTCAACCACGTCAAAGAACAGGGCGCGCCCGAATACGACACAACCATTACGCAAACCGAAGAAGAAGCAAACGGCGGCGATCTTGAGGACAGCGAAATGGACGAGCTTTTTGAGCAGGCCCTGAGAATCTGCGTCGAGATGAAACGCGCTTCAACCAGCGTTTTGCAGCGCCGTCTTTCAATCGGTTACGGGCGGGCGGCGAAAATTATTGATGGAATGGAGCGAGCCGGATATGTCGGGCAGGCTGACGGCGCTTCAAAACCGCGCCCCGTGCTTGGCAAAGCCTACGAACGGATCGCTGATTGGGATGAAATGTCCGGATAAAAAAGGCCAAAATGGCGGGAAAAGTTTTCCACAGAGCTGTGGAAAACCCTGTGGAAAACTTCACTTTTCAACAAGCCAAATGACTGACAAAACACAACTTTTAGCATTTCGCCCAATTACCGGTGCAGCAACCTAACCTCAAATAACATAACATTTAAACATCTAAAGCAGTGAAACAGTGTTAGTTATTGACAAAATGTTTCAAGCTCCAAATCCGTGCCGTCCGAAGTGAACGAAATTGTGCCGTTTTTGCCGGTCGTCATGACTTGTGCGCCGGCATTTTGCCAGTGCTCGAGAGTTTGCCGGTGAGGATGCCCGAAAGGCGATTCGCGTCCGACCGAAATTATTGCGAATTTGGCGTTCGCAGCTTTGACAAAATCCGTCGTCGAAGAAGTTTTCGAGCCGTGATGCGCGACTTTGACTACATCACAGGCTAAAGTTTCCGGCTGCTGCACCAATAATTTTTCAGCCGGAGCCTCGATATCGCCGGTAAACAAAAATGAGCGTGAACCGTAAACGAGACGGAAAACCACCGAATCGTTGTTATCCGAAGCGGCATCCGGATTCGCATCAAATTGCGGCGAGAGAAATTCGATTTTAACGTCATCAATCTGCAAAACATCACCGCGCGCAACTTTTTGCATGGGAATTCCTCGTCCTTCGAGCGTTTCGGCGAAATGTGCAAATCCAGGATTTTTAACCGGCGTGCGTCCGACCAGAGCCGACTGTACGCGGAAGTTTTGCGCCACGTCGTTTAATCCGTCAATATGATCGGTGTCAGCGTGCGTCGGCAGGATAAAATCAACCCGGTCAAAACCTTTTTCCCACAAAAACTCGCAAACGACGGCTTCGCCGACGGAACGCGTATCAGGAACAGATGGCTCGCCCGTTTCATCACGCTTCACGGCAAAAAAGCTCGGTCTGCCGCCCCCGTCAATCAGAATTTTTGTGCCGTGAGGCGTAGTAATCAAAGCCGAATCGCCCTGTCCGACATCGAGAAAATCAATTCGCAAGCGCCCGTTTGTCGAAAACTCGCTCAACGGGTGAAAAATAATGACAGTTATCAGTAAACAGCTAACAGTTAACAAGGCGACCAATTGAGCTCTGTTTTTTGATAACTGTTGATTGCTGACTGTTAACTGAAAAGGATTCCAGCGGTAGGCTTTAACGGCTAAACCGATCAGCGGCAAATAATAAAGTCCGTAAATTGCGCTGGCTGCGCCGGTATAAATCGGTAATCTGATAAAAGCAGACTTTGCCGCAATAAATGGTTCGGAGCTATAAATTAACAAATAATTAAAAAACTCTGCCCAAACAATAAAAGGCTGAGCGAGAGTCGAGCTGATTTGAGCAATCAGGAGAGCAAAAAGACTGACGAAGCTGACAACTGCTATCAAAAATCCGACAAAAACATTGAGAAAAATCGAAGCAAACGAAAGCCGGTGAAAGTAGATTGCCATCAGCGGCAAAAGCCACGCAGTAACAATAATGGAAACGAAAACAGCGCTGAAAATGGTTCGCCAAATAATTTGCAAATGCGATCTTTCGAGAGTTTTAGCAATCTTTGATTTGAATAAATTAGCTTTCCAAATTGAGTGCGATTGCGCTCTGCTCCAATCTCTCTGGCTCCAAAAGAGCGTCTCGCAAAGCGTTCTCAGCCATTTAGCACACGTCGGCGGAATCGGAGTTTTTTCCGCCGGCTGCCACATCCCGATTTCTCGCATTTTTTCGAGAACCGGGAAAGCGACCGCGATAATTGCCGTTACCGAAAACAAGGTCAGCTGCCAGGATTGGTCAAAAACATCATTAGGACGCCAAACCAATAGAATCAAAGCGGTTGCGCCAAGCGAATTGAGCGAGACGTTTTGCCGATAAAAGAGCCCCGCCGCATGAAAAATCGTAAACATCAGCGCCGCTCGCATGACGGGAGTTTCCGCCCCGATGGCAACTGCGTACAGCCACAGCAAAAAGTTGGCGGCCAAAAATTGCCCCACCGCACTGCGAGTCAGCTTTCGCATCAGCCAGACCATCAAAAATCCGATAAACGTAATGTGGACGCCGGAAATTACCAGAACGTGAAACGTCCCGCCTTCGCGAAAACGCTCGGCGGTTGATTTATCCAGAAAGTAACGATTATTTAAGAGCGATGCGGCTAAAACTCCGCTCGTCTGGGTTGAAAAATTCTCCTCAAACTGTTTAATCAGGTTGCCGCGCCAACGATACAGTAACGCCAGCGGTGAAAACGCTGGCGCTTCGGCTATTTTTTGAATTCCGGCAAGACTCTTAATTGCGCCGCTGGCATCCAGGTTTTTGCTTTTCAAAATGTCTCTGGCAATTGTCCCGCCCGGATTACGATAACGGTCTTCGCGCGTCAATCTGGTGGCGGCTGTGATTTGCGCACCGTAGCCAAGCGACAGATTTTCAAAATCGCGCTTTGCGCCAGAACTATCGAGCGGCAGAAAAAGTCGGATAGTTCCTGAAACAGAATGCTCTGCTTGATTGAAGGTAATGTGTTTTGTTTGAACAGTTAGAAAATAACCGTCGGGAGTTTGTTCCGGCTCGTTTTGGAGCGTGCCGGTGAGCGTAACGGGAGTTTCAAACGTGATTTGACCGGCGTCGTAAATTTGGCTGATTCGGTCTGATTTAACCCGATATTGTTCGGCTTCGACGGTCAATGCTCCGCCGCTGACAAAAGCGCTGAACAAAAAAAGCGTCGTCAGTGACAAATTATTCTTTAAAAAATTTCGCACTGCGAGCGTTGCCGCCAGCAGCAAAAACGCAAGCCAGAAGTAAGGCGAGAGATTAATAAAATTTGCGGCAAGAATACCGGCGGCAAAACAGATTGCCAGCCAGAGAAGCGGAAATTGTGAGAAATTTTTGTTTGAAGTTTGAAAGGCGTTTTTTGCCATTATTTTTTGTTTAGGCAAAATAGCAAAGAAAATTGCAAATGTCAGCCGAAAATATTGATATTATTCGCTTTTATCTTTCGGTTAAATTCAAGGGGCACAATTAACGAGATGGAAAAGAAGGAAAAAATAGTGATTGCGCTCGGCGTAATAGCGACAATCGCGGCGGGTGTGCTGCATTATTCGGGAGCAAATGCGGTGGTTGCTTTCGCGGTGACGGCTGTTGCTCTGGCGCTTCTGGCGGTGCTTGTCGGCGATGCTACCGAACAGCTCGGCAGCCGCTTTGGTCCAGGAGCAACCGGGATTTTACAGTCGGCTCTCGGCAATTTGCCTGAACTTTTCGTTTCGATTTTCGCGTTGCGGGCTGGTTTGGCAAATGTCGTTCAAGCAGCATTAGTAGGTTCGATATTAGGTAATTCCCTGCTTGTTTTCGGGCTGGCGATATTTGTCGGAGGCTTAAAAAACGGCACTCAGCGTTTTAAGTCTCAAACTCCGAAAATGATTGCGACTCTGATGCTGCTGGCGGTCGCCGCTTTGATGATTCCGACAGTAGTTAAAGAACTTCATACTCCAGCTGAATCCCATCTCAATAGGCTTGATATTGTTTGCGCGATTGTTTTGTTAATTTTGCTGGCGGCCAGTGTCTACTTTTCGATTAGAGGCGACAAGGCTGTCAGTCCTAATCCAAAAGATTGTGAACAGGAGGCCGAGTGGTCTTTGGGTTTGACGATTGGAGTGCTGGCCGGCGCCGGCTTAGGCGCGGCGTTTGTTTCGGATTGGTTTGTTTCCGCGCTGGAACCGGCCATGAAAGCTCTGCATCTATCGGAGGCTTTTGCGGGTTTGGTCGTCGTGGCCATTGCGGGGAACGCGATTGAAAATCTGATCGGCATTCAATTAGCCTATCGCAATCAGTCCGATTACGCGGTCAGCGTAATTTTGAACAGTTCCCTGCAGGTTGCGCTCGGTTTGTTTCCGGTTTTGGTTTTGCTGTCGTTTGTTCTCGGTGGCTCGATTCTGACGTTTGTGCTTTCGCCGCTGCTGGTTATCGCGCTGGCACTCTCAACGATTGTTACCGCCTTTGTTGTTTATGACGGTGAATCAATCTGGCTCGAAGGTCTGGCGCTCGTCGGATTGTACTGCATGATTGCCACTTCGTTTTGGTGGGGCTAAGAGTTTTCGCGAAAAATTGCGACCTATCACTTAATCCAGATAACCACCCTTTTTTCGTCGCCCTGTTCGGTTTCGTATTTAAGCAGTTCGTCTTTGTTGATTGAACCTTCTTTGTCAGTCTGAAATGCGTTTAACCGGTCGTCATTTCCGGCAGTCGCTTCCATTTTGCCCGGATTATAATAAATTTTGCCGTTTTCGATGCGCGTGATTTTATCGGCATAAAACCATGATTTGCCGTCCTTTTGAAAGCGGTAAACTAAATGGTCGCCAACCTTGACGTTTTCAAATTGTTTTTTCGTCACGGAATTGATTCCGCAACTTGCCAACAAAATCATTAACAAAAATCCTAAAGGCAACAGATTTTTCATATTTAAGTCCTCTGTATTTTTTGAGAAGTTTATACCACTCCTCGAAAGTGAAATCTTTTCCATTTTTTGGACGAAGATGTTCTATTCTCGATTAATTTTATAACGAGTTTATGAGTAAATATCTCTAGTTACTCGACATATCGTTATCCGCATCGAAATTTTAGTAAAAAATGACTCCAATTTGTGATATCTCAAATTCATTTAAACCGCCGCAAATAAAAGTGATTTCGTCCGCTCCGTCGCGCGCGAAAAAACTTTCGATCCGCACGTCGGAGAAGGCGTATATTTTGCGCGAGGTAAATTTACCGTTGTCGGCAAATGTATCAACCGTTAAAGTCATTTCGGAAAATCCAAGATTCTGATAGCCGTCTCTGGTATGCAAATGCGCGAACATAGCGAGACGGTTTGAATGTTGATCAGGCTTTCGA
>JBBQUS010000020.1:0-73857 GCA_038212235.1 Pyrinomonadales bacterium | reverse complement strand
CGGCATACTTGTCATTCGTTTTTAGGTTTACTGTTATTTTGACAGGATCATCCCAATTTTGCCACAACAGGCTCCAAATTCGCAGCAATTTTCGCAGTTGTTTCAATTTACAGTCACAAAAGCGAATCGGGCATCATCCGGTTGATGCCCGATTCGCTTTTGTGACAAATTTTATTTTTTTAGGAGCCGACAAAGGGTTCGACTCCGGTATCCACAATTTTCCAGATCTCGGATTCAGGGATAAAGAAAGGCTTTTTGGTAATGCATATTTTCAGCGTCTCGTGAGCTTCGTGATAGGTCGCCTGGAGTTCAATGCCATAAGGGGCGGCCACCGCGACATCATCTCCCTCCGGAAGAGAAACTCCTTCTTTACTAAGTTCCGCCCGCAATAGATTGAGCTCAACTCTCGTAATTCCGCCGTATTGTTTGCAATCAGGCATGACAGACATCCTTTCCAGCTCTATGTTTATTGTCATGTTAGCAAGTTCCGGCCTCTTTTGCACTTGCGAGGCCGCGCCTGAATTAAAATATTAATTTCCGGACGGAGATGCGGCATTGATTGCCTGAGCCGAAGACAAAATTGATTTGACCGGCTGTTTTTTATCGGCTGATTCCGGGCGTTCGGCTTTGGCGGCAGTATTTTCCCAAACCGGTTTTAAATCTTTAATTCCCCAAATGCCTCTTTTTTCAGCTTTCGCCGCCGCTTCAACTTTGAGATATGTTTCGCGTTCCGCCGACTCCTGATTATCCATTTCCGGGATTGCATACCACGCCGCGCCGTCACGCAGCATTTGCTGGCTGACATCCACCCCGTCGGCGGTTAAGACGCCGATCAACATGCTGAAATCTGCCATTCGGCGCGTTTGGAATTGAAGAGTTTTGCCTTCCAGCAACTGCAGTAAATGTCCTTTGACGATGCCCGTAAAATCGTTTTTAGGTTCCTCTGGAACATTAATAAACTGAAGCTTAACCGTCACTTTGGTGAAGTTCGCGGTCTTAATAACAACCGTTTTACCGTCAATGACTTCGGCAACTCGTCCGGTCAAAGTAGTTTGCGCAAATGACGCCGATGTCAGAAAAAGAGCAAAGTAGAGTGTGGCAATTATTTTCATTTTGTTAATTTAAGGCTTGGATATGTGAGAATTTTACTAAATGCAAGACTTCGCTCGGCTAACAGAGTAACTAGCTTTGTTAATCCTGGTAATGCCGGAAATGATGCAAAAAGTGTTAACTTGACTTTGTGAGAATTTGGAGACAGTTGAATCAGAGCTGTCTTATGACATTGATTATTACACTAAATGACCGGACAATTACAATTATATTTTCCAAATCGCCGATAAATCCTGCCAAATGCCTTTGTCTTGGGAGAGTTTAGCACCGATCAAGAGAGAGAAAACGAAGCACTAAAATTGCTTTCGCTGATTCTTATCGGCAGCTTGGCGGAATTCATGAATTTATTTTTGGCAGAACACTTTCATTCAAACGGTTTTCATTCTTTTTTCGGTAGTTTAACGCCCTCATCTTCAAGGGAGCGTTTTAACCTCGCACCTCTCAACAACTTCCTTGCTTAATCCTGCTTCTAAGCATTAGACTTGAAGCGGCGATAAAATATCTGCTTGTCGTCCGGTTGGCCTCTGATGATTATTTTTGTTTTGCTGATATGAGAGAAAAAGTGCGGGAAAGAGTAAGGCTTTCCGGCAACAAAATAAACCAAAACGGTCATTCTACCCGCTCGTCTCTCCCCACTGCAGCAACTGACCGAAAACCACCTGAAAAAGTTACGCCCGATCCGATAGCCGCTCCGCTCCAAATGAGTTCGACCGAGTTTACGACGGCAATGGTGCACTTTTATCGGGGTGAAGTTCAACGCTCAAATACCTGGCGCAACCGGCTCGATACAACGACCAACTGGGCGGTTCTTACGACGGGCGCGACGCTTTCGTTTATTTTCAGCTCGCCGACGAATCCGGCTTTTGTGATTCCGATTAACTCAATCCTGGTGGCAATCTTTCTCTTTATGGAGGCGCGTCGGTATCGCTATTACGAGGTTTGGGCGAATCGCGTCCGCGTCATCGAAACCGGTTATTTCGCGCCGATGCTCTCGCCGCGCTCCGTTCCGAAAGATCAGGAATGGGCGGAACACGTCGCCGCCGATTTGATGTCGCCGCATTTTACGATTAGCGAATGGGAAGCGGTCGGGCGACGCCTGAGAAGCAATTATCTGTGGATTTTTATTCTGCTGGCGCTCAGCTACAACCTGAAAGTTTATCTGCATCCGTTTCCGGCTCCGAACTTTGAAACTTTTGTTAATCGCGCGGAGGTTGGGCTGATTCCCGGTTGGATGGTATTTGCGGTCGGGTTCGTTTTTAACCTGACGCTGTTCTGCTTTGCTTTTTTCACCATTCGCCTGAAAGACGCGGCCAGCGAAGTTTTACCGCACAGCGAATTTTCCTGGCATCCGCTCAGACGTATGACCGACTGGACGCGCAACGCGGCCAGTCTTCGCCATCAAGCCACCGAACGGCGCGCCAACCGCGCCCGCCGCCGCGTCAAACAAACTTCCGACATTCACAAAACCGAGGCGGCTAATAAATTGTGAATGGTGAATAGTGAATTGTGAATTAAGGAACATTTTGTTGTTAATTAACCATTCACCATTCACCATTCAACATTAACCACTAATTGGAAAGCCGGGCTTTGACGAGTTCGCTGACTGTTTTGCCGTCGGCGTTGCGACCCGCAAGTTTTGCCTGTGCTGCTTTCATGACTGCGCCCATCTCTTTTGGCGAGCTGGCGCCGGTTTCGGCAATCGCCTCGCTGACGGCGCGTTCGATTTCTTCTGTGGAAGCGGCTTTCGGCAGATAAGCTTCGATATATTTTAGTTCTTCCGCTTCTTTTTGCCTCAAATCCGCGCGACCGGCTTTTTCGTACTGCTCAATTGAATCACGACGCTGTTTGACGAGCGACTGCAATACTTTCGTCGTTTCTTCATCGGTCAACACAGTGTCCTGCGTTTTTTCCTTTTCGCGCATCATAATTGCGGCTTTGACCATTCTCAGCGCGCCGGTTTTCTCGGCGTCTCTGGCTTTCATTGCCGCCGTCAAATCGTCAACAATCTGCTGCTTCAAATTCATCAATTCACTCCTCCAATAAGTTTCCAACTCGAAAACGTGAGGTTACACGACTCTGCTAAAGTTTTCAAAAATTTAACTTGACAGTAAAGTTAACTGTAACTATCTTTGTTACTGAAGCTAAAAATTAATACGGAAGAAGCAATGGCTAGCAGTCGTTTTTCAATTGCGGTTCACACGCTGGCTTTGCTGGCGCACGGCGCGGCGGATAAATCTTTGAAATCAGAGGCAATCGCCTGTCTGGTCAAAACCAATGCGGTCGTCATTCGGAGGCTGCTTTCGGATTTGTCATGCGCGAAAATAGTTGTTTCGCAAGCTGGCGCGGCAGGCGGCAGCCGTCTTGCGAAAAAGCCCGAAGAAATTAATTTGTTTGAAATCTATCAGGCAATCGAGGGCGGCGAGATTTTCACTCTGCATCGCCAAACACCGCCGGAAAGCTGCGACATCGGGCGCAGTATTCAGGCGGTTTTGGGCGAAATTCAGGATGTTCTGGACGCTGCGGTCAAAGAGAGTTTGGGCAAAATCAGTCTGGCCGAAGTGCTTCAAATGATCGAAACGGAAAACGAAAACTGCAGAGCTAAATATCAATTAAAAACAGGACGGCAAGCTGGAAAAACAGCCAACAAGGTGAGCAATGAAGGCTTTTGAAATTCAACAGTTCGGAATCGAAAATTTGGCTCTCGTCGAGCGCGACGTTCCCGCGCCGCAGCCTGCGGAAGTTTTAGTCAAATTTCACGCGGCGTCTTTAAATTACCGTGATTTGATGATGATTCGCGGGCATTACAATCCGAAACTGAAAATGCCGCTCGTGCCGCTTTCGGACGGAGCCGGCGAAGTCGTCGCGGTTGGCGAAACGGTTAAAAAATGGAAAGTCGGCGACCGGGTTTGCCCGATTTTTATGCAGGGCTGGTTTGAAGGCGAGCCGAATGCGCAGAAATCGCGCACCGCTCTCGGCGGCGATCTGGACGGCGCACTGCGGGAATTTGGGGCGTTTGACGAGCAGTCGCTGGTGAGAATTCCCGAACATTTATCATATTCGGAGGCCGCCACGCTCCCCTGCGCCGCCGTGACGGCGTGGAACGCCCTGGTTGTTTCGGGCAAGTTAAAGGCTGGCGAAAAAGTTTTGACGCAGGGAACCGGCGGAGTTTCGATTTTTGCTCTTCAATTCGCCCGCATGTTTGGGGCGCAGGTTTTTGCGACTTCGAGCAGCGACGATAAACTTGAAAAAGTTAAAGAGTTTGGCGCCAGCGAAATTATCAATTACAAACAAACGCCCGATTGGGACAAATTCGTTCTCGAATTAACCGGCAAAACGGGCGTTGATCACATCGTCGAAGTCGGCGGAGCGGGAACGCTCGGGAAATCTCTCAACGCGGTCAAGGTCGGCGGTCATATCGCATTAATCGGAGCTTTGACGGGCGGCGAAGTCAATCCGATTTCGATTTTGATGAAATCGGTTAAAGTACAGGGGATTTTTGTCGGGTCGCGCCGGATGTTTGAAGACATGAATCGCGCCATCGAACTAAACCGGCTAAAACCGGTGATTGACCAAACGTTTGCGTTTGAAGAATCGCGCGAAGCGTTAAAACATATGGAAAGCGCCGGACACTTTGGCAAGATTGTGATTGAATTTTGATTTTTGGGCAGCGAATAATCGCCGTTATTTAAACTTAAAGGAGAAACTATGAGCGAACCGAGAGAACCGAAAACCGCCATCGAACCGGCCAACTGGGCGAAATTTTTGGAGGAGTTTACCAAACGCAACCGTCAGCGCCGGGCGCGTTTCAACATCTTCAGGGCCAATGGTAAAACCGAAGAAGAAGCGCAGGAAGTTCATTTGCAAATCGTTTCGCTGAAAAAAGAAGGTCAGAAAACATCGGTGATTGTGCGCCGCGTCAACCCGAACGAAGCCGAACCGCACACCGACACGATTGAAAACGTGCGCGGAATCGCCGTTCAATATGAAGTTGACGGCAGCGAAAACGCGCTGGAAATCGTTGATGATCAAAATGCTTTGATCAGCTTGCGGTTTGAGTCAAAGCTTGACGGAAACTCATAAATCAAATTACTGATTGATGATTGGGCCTAAAAGATAATTTATACAATTTTGAATAAACAATTATTGGGGAGCTGGTTTTATGGCAAACGAACTTTATGAAATCCCGGTGCGAAAAATTGACGGGACGGAAACGGATTTAAGCAACTACAAAGACAAAGTTTTGTTAATCGTCAACGTCGCGTCAAAGTGCGGTTTAACTCCGCAATACGCCGGTCTGGAGAAGTTTTACGAGCATTATCGCGAGCAGGGTTTGGAAGTTTTAGGATTTCCCGCTAACAATTTTATGGGGCAGGAGCCGGGAAACGACGAGGAAATCAAGAATTTCTGTTCGACAAACTATCACGTCGAGTTTCCGCTCTTTAGCAAAATCTCGGTCAAAGGCGACGACCAGCATCCGCTCTACAAATATCTGACACGGGCAAAATCGGAAACTGATGTCAACAGCGGCGAATTAGAAGCTAATCTCAAAGGTTACGGACACACGCGGACGACGCCGGACGAGGTTTTGTGGAATTTTGAAAAGTTTCTGGTGGCTAAAGACGGCACGGTCGTCGGACGTTTTGCGCCGGACACGACGGTGGAAAACGAGCAGTTAGTTAACAAAGTCGAACAGGAATTGGCAAAGTAAGCGACGCTTTTGACAAGAGGAAAATTGGGCGAACAATGGAACACAGAAAACTTGGAAAAACTGATCTAAACGTCAGCATTTTAGGATTTGGCGGAGCGGAAATCGGTTTTGACCCGAACACGACGCAGGATGACGTTAACGCGCTGCTCAACGCCGCGCTCGATGCCAGTTTGAATTTGATTGACACTGCCGCCGCGTATCATTCGAGCGAAGCGATGATTGGCAACGCTGTCGGAACGCGCCGCAAAGAATTTATTTTGATCACAAAATGCGGCGCGGTTGACGGTTTTACCCGGAGCGATTGGTCAAAAGACGGAATTATCCAGACGATTCAGCAAAGTTTGAAGAATCTGAAGACTGATTATCTAGACATCGCGCAGCTTCACAGCTGCGACGCTGAAATCTTAAAACGCGGCGAGGTCGTCGAAGCGCTGCAGCTTGCCAAGGAGCGCGGTTACACGCGCTTCATCGGTTATTCGGGCGATAACGAAGATGCGCAGTATGCGATTGAAATGAATGTTTTTGACACTCTTCAAACGTCCGTTTCGGTCGCCGATCAATCACCGATTGATGGAAACATCAGGCTGGCCGCCGCCAAAAATCTCGGCGTCATTGCCAAACGTCCAGTTGCCAACGCTGTCTGGCGCAATTCGGAAATGCCGAAGGATGCGTATCATCAACCTTATTGGGAGCGAATCCAGAAATTGCAGTTTGATTTTTTAAAGCAGCCGCTTTCCGAATCCGTCGGCACGGCTCTGCGATTCACGCTTTCGATTCCGGGCGTGACGACGGCGATAGTCGGGACGACAAAACCCGGGCGCTGGAGCGAAAACGCCGGGCAAGTCCGGCAAGGGAATTTGTCGCCGGAAGAATTTAACCAGATTCGCGAACGTTGGCAGGAAGTTGCCGATGACACCTGGAACGGAAAAACCTAAACAATTATAGATTGCCAATTTAAGAGGCAAAAAGTTATGAAGAAAATAATTGCAGCCTTCGCCATTATTCTTTGTTGTTTTGCGTCTTCATATCCACAAGGGCTGAACAAACCAACATTAATTTCGACTTGGATCGGAGGCGAAGATTATTACGAATTTTTTGATAACACAGTCAATAGATATTTCATTGAACTCAGAGATTGCCCTCAAGTTAAAGCTGTTGTGAGAATTTGCTCATACCAGAAACTACCGACAGCAATGGTTGCTTCGGTGGGATATTCATATAGATTTTTCGATTTAATGAGAGGCTATAACATACCATCTGACCAGATTTATTTGGCGCGTTCATCGAGATGTGTCGAGAAGTCTAAAATAATTTTCGAGCAATACTGGTTAGCTCCAAAAAATATTACTTTGGAAAATGATGAAATTATTCTGGCTGAAAAAGTGCATACCAAACGATTGTATCTACAAGGTAATTATGAAAATGAAGCATCTCAACCTGCCAAAAATGAATTTAACAGTAATGTTAAAACATTCATAAAAGAGCTAAAAAACAGTCCAAAATCTGAAGGTTTTATTGTTTCCAATTGGAATAGCATAAAGACCAATCGAAATATCAGGCAAGTATTACAGCAAATCAAAAAAGAGTCACTGGCAGTTAGCCGCGTAAAGGTCATTAGAAAGAAAACTTATTACAGTTTATATCCTGAACTTTTTATTATATCTATCAGCGAATAGAACAAGCAAAAGGAAGTTATGAGTAAGTTATTTGAGACTTTAAAATTAAGAGAAATTACCTTCCGCAATCGCATCTGGGTTTCGCCGATGTGTCAGTATTCGAGCGAAAACGGAATGCCGACGGATTGGCATTTGGTGCATCTGGGAAGCCGCGCGGTCGGCGGCGCGGCGCTTGTTATTCAGGAAGCGACGGCGGTTTCGCCCGAAGCTCGAATTTCGCCGTCTGACGCCGGAATCTGGTCGGACGCGCACGCTGAGGCGTATAAAAGAATCGTTACGTTCATCAAGGCGCAAGGGGCAGTCGCCGGAATTCAACTGGCGCACGCCGGACGCAAAGCCTCAACTGCCGAACCTTGGAACGGCGGCAAAAAAGTTGACAAAGCAAACGGCGGCTGGGAAACGGTTGCGCCGAGCGCGATAAAATTTAGCGAAGATTATCCGCTGCCGCGCGAAATGACGAAGGACGATCTCGAGAAAGTTAAAAACGATTTTGTGGCGGCGGCAAAGCGCGCGGTCAGCGCCGGTTTTGAAGTCGTTGAAATTCACGCGGCGCACGGTTATCTGTTTCACGAATTTTTATCCACCCTTTCAAACCAGCGAACTGACGAATACGGCGGCAGTCTGGAAAACCGTCTGCGTTTTCCGCTTGAAACGGCAAAAGCGGTGCGCGAAGCTGTCCCCGAAAATTTGCCGGTTTTTGTGCGCATTTCCGCGACCGATTGGACGGACGGCGGCTGGGATTTACCGCAGTCAGTCGAGTTTTGCAGACAGCTCAAAGACACGGGTATTGATTTGATTGATGTTTCAACGGGCGGCAACGTCCCGAACGCCAAAATCCCCGTCGCGCCCAGTTACCAGGTTTCGTTCGCGGCTGAAATCCGGCGGCAAGTCGGGATCAAAACGGGCGCGGTCGGAATGATTACCGAACCAAACCAGGCCGAACAAATTTTGGAAAATGGCGAAGCCGACGCCGTTTTAATCGCCCGCGAATTTTTGCGCGAGCCGTATTTCGTTTTTCAAGCAGCGCGCGAACTCGGCGCGAAAATTGACTACGTGCCGAAACAGTACGGCCGCGCGATTGAAATTGAAAACGCGCAGGAAGTAAAAAGCGCCGGCAAAAGTTAAAGAGTAAAAACACGGTAAAAGTGAAAAAGTTTGAGGTTTCAAACCCGGCAGCTTTTTCACTTTTCTTATTTTTACCGTTTTAGGAGAGGAATGATGATGAGCAGTTTTACGAATATTCCATTCTCGGTTCTGGATTTATCGCCGATTAATCAGAATGAAACTCCGGCTGATGCACTGCGAAATACTTTGCATCTGGCGCAGCACGCTGAAAAACTCGGGTTTAAGCGATTCTGGCTCGCTGAACATCACAACATGACCGGAATTGCCAGCGCGGCGACTTCGGTCGTGATCGGTTACGTGGCGGGCGGGACAAAGACAATCCGCGTCGGCTCGGGCGGAATTATGCTCTCAAATCACGCACCGATAATGATTGCCGAACAATTCGGCACGCTCGAATCGCTTTATCCCGGAAGAATTGATCTCGGTTTGGGACGCGCGCCCGGCACGGATCAGCCGACAATGCGCGCTCTGCGCCGAAAACTCGACGGAGCGGATGATTTTCCCGAACAGCTCGAAGAACTGCGGTTTTTCTTTGGTGCGGCGGCTGAAAATCAGCGTGTCCGAGCTGTTCCCGGCGGTGGGCTAAAGATTCCGATCTGGCTGCTTGGTTCCAGCGGATTTTCCGCGCAGTTGGCCGGCGCGCTCGGTTTGCAGTTCGCTTTTGCCGGTCATTTTTCGCCCGAATACATTTTGCCCGCACTTGAACTTTACCGGCGCTCGTTTGAACCTTCGGACGCGCTGCAAAAGCCTTATGCCATGCTCGCGCTCAACATTGTCGCCGCCGAAACGGACAAGCAGGCCAAAGTTTTAGCGACTTCACAGTTTCAGTCATTTCTAAATTTGATTCGCGGAACGCCGGGACAGCTTCAACCGCCAGTCGAAAATATGGACGCGGTTTGGACGCCCCGCGAAAAAGCTGCCGTTGAAGCGCGAGTTGGCGGTTCAATAATCGGTAGTCCGGCAACCATAAAAAACAGGTTGGAGATGATTTTAAATGAAACAAACGCCGACGAATTAATGGTTAACGCGATGATTTTTGATCACGCGGCCAGACTTCGCTCGTACGAAATTGTCGCCGATGTCTGGCACAGCAAAACCGCCAAAGTTGCGGCTTAGGGAGAAAAATTATGAAAGCAGTCAGAATTCATGAATACGGCGGCATAGATAATCTGCGCCTTGACGAAATTGAAAAACCGGAGCCCGGCGCGGATGAAGTTCTTATTAAAACGGCTGCCGCCGGAATCAATTACGCCGACACGATGCTGCGCGCCGGAAATTACCTGATGAAGCCGCCCTTGCCGTTTACAATTGGTTTTGAAGTCGCCGGAACCGTCGAAGCGGTCGGCGCGAACGTCAAGAATTTTCAGACCGGACAGCGAGTTTTGGCGATGGTGCGCGGCGGCGGTTACGCCGAATACGCGACGGCAAATGCGGCGCAGGTTGTGCCGATTCCCGAAGGCTTAAGTTTTGGCGAAGCCACCGCACTGCTCGTTCAGGGGTTGACTGCGCTCGGGCTGCTCAGGGATTTGCAGGCGGGCGATTCGATTCTCATTCACGCGGCGGCGGGCGGAGTGGGAACTCTGCTCGTCCAGCTGGCCAAACATAAGGGCGCGCATGTGATCGGCACGGCTTCGAGCGCTGAAAAACTTGAAAAAGTCATCGGGCTGGGGGCAGATGTGGGAATTAATTACACCGAAGCTGATTGGCCGAAACAGGTTTTAGCTGCAACCAATGGGACGGGCGCAAATTTAATTATCGAAATGGTCGGCGGCGAAATCGGCAAACGCAACTTGGAGTGTCTGGCGCTGGGCGGCACAATGATCGTTTATGGAGCGGCAACCGGCGAAGATTTTCAGATTTCAGCATTGAGCCTGTTGGGAAAAATGCAAACCGTCAAAGGCTATAACTTAAACCACGAAACTCCGGCAAACATGGCCAAATTCACCGCCGAGCTTCTTGAGCACGTCTCTGCCGGACGACTCAAAGTTTCGGTCACAGAGTTTCCGCTCGAACGAGCGGCGGAAGCGCATCGCGCAATTGAAGGGCGTAAGACAACGGGCAAAGTCGTGTTGACAAATTGAAAAGCCCATTTTCAAGAATAGACATGACGAAGTCAGGCAAAGTTAGTGCGCTTTGTTCACGGTGAAAATTTTTCGGGCGTTCTTGTCAGATTAGTTTGGAGCTGGCTCGGCAACGGCACAGAACAGGGTTTTGCCGCTATGAATACGGCGCTAAAAGCCCGCGCTGAAGCCGCTTAAATAATATTGGAGGGAAAATATGAAAATCGGAATTATCGGAGCTGGAAATATCGGCTCGACAACGGCGAAATTATTTGTTGACGCCGGACATGCAGTTGCGATTGCCAATTCGCGCGGGCCGGAAACTTTGAAAGATTTGATTGCCGAATTGGGCACCGACGCGCAGGCTGCGACGATTGAAGACGCCGCCCGGTTTGGCGAAGTCGTTTTGATCTCAATTCCATTCGGCAAATACAAAACGCTTCCCGTCGAAGCATTTCGCGGCAAAATTGTGATTGATTCAAACAACTATTATCCAAACCGCGACGGGCAAATTACCGAGTTGGATAACGATTCTACGACTTCGAGCGAAATGCTCGAACAACATTTAAAAGGCGCTCGCGTCGTCAAAAGCTTTAACACAATTTGGTCGGAGCATTTAAAAACGCAGGGCAACAAGAGTTTGAATCTCGAAGAACGGCGGGTGATTTTTATTGCTTCGGACGACTCGGGAGCAAAAGAAACGGTGGCAAAACTGATTGAAGAAATAGGATTTGCCGCCGTTGACACCGGCTTTTTGCCCGATGGCGGCCAGCGGCAGCAACCGGGAACGCCTGTTTACAACAAAACTCTGACCGTCGCAGAAGCCAAAAACATTTTAGCTGGCGATTAAATTAAAAATTCAAGGAGGAGAAAGTCATGTTTATAGTTTCAGGAGCTAACGGGCAGACCGGTTCTGTCGTCGCTCAGACACTGCTCGAAAAAGGTTTGCCTGTGCGAGTTATCATTCGCGATGAAAAGGATGCAAAAAAGTGGACGGATTCAGGTGCTCAGGTCGCGTTTGCCGATATGCAAAGCGCTGGCGATGTGACCCAAGCTTTGACGGGCGCAACCGGATTGTATTTGATGAACCCGCCTGCCTACGACAAGGCGGATATGTTCGCCGAAGAAGACAAAGTGATTACCGCCTTTCAAAAAGCGCTTGCTGCAAATCAGGGAATCAAACGAATCGTTGTTTTGTCCTCACGCGGCGGACAAAGGGCGAGCGGAACAGGCAATATTTTGACTAATCACAAACTGGAAGAGGCCTTTGGCGGCAAGGAAAATGTCACGGTGGTACGCGCCGCGAACTTTATGGAAAACTGGAAATCCGTCGTTCCCGCAGTTTTAGAGAAAGGCGTTTTGCCCACCATGTTTGCGCCGCTCGACAAAAAACTGCCGATGGTCGCCGCCCGCGATATCGGGCGGGTCTGCGCCGAAGCGCTCACGGAAGACGCAAGCAGTTTTGAGCTGAAAGAACTCGAAGGCTTTTATCTCTCGCCAAACGATGTTGCTGCTGCGTTCTCGAGAGCGCTTGGCAAAGAAGTCAAAGCCGTGCCGATTCCGGAAAGCGAATGGTTCGGAATTTTTTCGAGCATTTCCGGCAGCCGGAAAAACGCCGAATCATTTATCGAGATGACTAATGCCGGTAATTCCGGTTTGCTAGAGTGGGAAACGGACGTCGCCAGCCGAATCAAAGGCGCGACAACAATTGACGATTTTGTCAAAGACGTTTTGAAAAAATAAAAAATCAAAAGAGGAATTAACCATTATGAGCGAGAAGAAAATCGCCCTCGTCACGGGCGCTAATAAAGGAATCGGTTTTGAAACCGTCCGGCAGCTGGCGCAGCAGGGAATTACGGTTCTGCTTGGCGCCCGAGACGAGCAAAAGGGAAGCGAGGCTGCCAAACAGCTTCAGAGCGAAAATCTGGATGTGCAGTTTTTGCAGCTGGATGTCAACGACCACGCTTCGCGGCAAAACGCGGCTAAATTTATCGAAGAAAATTTTGGACGGCTCGATATTTTTGTCAATAACGCCGGTATCGCCAAAGATTTTGGCGTCGCGGCCTCTGCCGGAACTCTTGAGCAATGGCGCGAGACGTTTGAGACTAACGTTTTTAATCTAGTCGCGCTGACGCAAACTCTGCTGCCTTTGATCAAAAAATCCGATGCGGGCAGAATCGTCAATCTGACCAGCATTCTCGGTTCATTAACCATCAACAGCGACCCCAATGGATTTTTAGCCGGAGCATTTTCCGGCACAGCTTATCACGCTTCGAAAGCGGCTCTTAATATGTTCACCGTGCATCTGGCGAACGAGCTTAAAAATACTAAAATTTTGGTTAACGCGTCGCATCCCGGCTGGGTTAAAACCGAATTGGGCGGCGAAGGTGCGCCGCTCGATGTTGAAACCGGAGCTAAAACATCGGTCGCTCTGGCAACGCTCGGCGCTGATGGATTTACCGGCAAATACATTCACCTTGGCGAGGAACTGCCCTGGTAATGCAGAGGTGAAAAATTATGGAAATGATGAAAGCAGTTAGAATTCACGAATACGGCGGTCCAGAAGTTTTGCGTTACGAAGACGCGCCAAAACCTGAGCCTGCCGGCGATGAAATTTTGGTGCGGATTGCTGCGGTTGGCGTCAATCCGGTTGATTGGAAAATCCGCGAAGGTCATTTGAAATCAATCTTGCCGCTCGAATTTCCGATTACTTTAGGCTGCGAGGTTTCCGGGACAATCGAAAGCGTCGGCGAAAACATCAAGACTCTCAAAGCGGGAGATGAAGTTTTCGGGTTTATCAATTTGATGAAAAACGGCGCTTACGCCGAATTTGCCGTTGCCAAAGAAACAGAATTGGCGCTCAAACCAAAGACGCTCAATTTTCTCGATGCGGCGGCGGTTCCGGTCGGCGCTCTGACTTCGTGGCAAGCGCTTTTTGAGACGGCGAATTTAAAGAGCGGGCAGACGGTTTTGATTCATGCCGCGTCCGGCGGTGTTGGTTCGATAGCCATTCAACTGGCAAAGGCCAAGGGCGCGAAAGTAATCGGCACGGCTTCGGGCAAAAATGAAGAATTTGTCCGCGAACTTGGAGCCGACGAGTTTGTTGATTACACAACCGCCAGATTTGAAGACACGGCAAAAAACGTTGACGTCGTTTTTGATACGGTCGGCGGCGACACTCAGACGCGTTCGTTTGCCGTTTTAAAACCGGGTGGAGTTCTCGTCTCGCTCGTCCAGCCGCCTTCGCCTGACGAAGCGGCAAAACACGGCGTAAAAGCCGCAATGATTAATGTTCAGCCTAAATCCGAACAACTCAAAGAAATTGCCGAAATGGTTGATGCCGGTAAAATCAAGGTGTCAGTCGAAAGAGTCTTGCCGCTCAGCGATGTCAAGCAGGCACATGAATTGAGCGAAGAGGGCAAAACGCGCGGCAAAATTATTCTGGAAGCGGAGGCGTAAATTTAAGATTACCAGCAAAAAAATCTGCAGGATTTGTGAAAAATGCTGGATCAAACGCGCCTCATCAACCAATTTTTTAACACGTCGGGTGAACGAGCTGACACCGCTTACCCGACTCTCTGATTTTGGATTTTGAATTACGAGAGAACATTTTATGAGAGTATTCTTGACCGGCGCGACCGGCTATGTCGGAGCAGTTGTTGCTGAAAAGCTGCTGCAAAACGGACACCGGGTTTTAGGGCTGGCGCGCAACGAAACTTCCGAAGTGCGACTGCGCGAGCGCGGAATCGAGCCGATGCTTGGCGATTTGACCGATTTAAATTCGTTGCGTGCGGGAGCGCTCGATTCGGATGCGACGATTCACACCGCCTTCGGTCACGATTTTGCCAACTACGACAAAATGGTGGAAAACGACCGCGCAGCCATCGCGATGTTTATAGAAGCTTTGGCGGAGACGACCAATCCGCTGATTGCAACCTCTGCGCCCGCTTTTTTGGGCGACACGGGGGACAAAATAGCCGACGAAAATTATCCGATTGACGAAAATTCGCCGTTTGCTGCTCGCGCTCGCGCCGAAGAAGACATTGTCCGCGCGGACGAAAAACTGGTGAGAAGCGTGGCGCTCCGTCTTCCGTTTTATGTTTATGGCCGCGCCGCAAGCTCATTCGTGCCGTTTTTAATCAATCAGGCCAAACAGCACGGCGCGGCATATTACGCAGGCGATGGCACTCAGAGAACATCCGCCGCGCATGTCGAAGATGTGGCAAGCGCTTACGTTTTAGCATTGGAGGATTCAAACGCCCGCGGGCTTTACAACATCACGGCCGAGAGTCCATCGAACCGCGAAATCGCTGAAGCTATTGGCGAACTTCTGAGCGTTCCGGCGCGCGGCATTTCGTTTGACGAAGCCAGGAAGAAATTCGGCGCGATGACCGGATTCTTAACGGTCAATAACCAGATTTCAAGCGAAAAGGCCAGGCGCGAACTTGGTTGGACGCCAAGCGCTGCCAATAAAATCTTGGACGATATCAAGGACGGTTCTTACCGGCAATTATTGGAGTCGTAAATTAATGGCGAGCGACCGACAGTTCTATTTGTCACCGGACATAAAGCCGTCGGTTGAAATCGTCACGGAAAAATTAAAATAACGGCGGAGCAGTGAGATTTTTCCACGCCACTTGAAAGCAGTAGCGTGCGTTATCGGATGGTTCTCGAAAATGAATTTTGAAAGGCTTAAAAATATGAAATACCGCCAACTTGGCAAGAGCGATTTGAACGTTTCGGCAATCGGTTTGGGCTGTATGGGAATGTCCGATTTTTATTCGGGTCGTGATGACGCGGAAAGCATCGCGACGATTGATCTGGCGCTTGAACTGGGCGTCAATTTCCTCGACACCGCCGATATGTACGGTCCTTTTCTTAATGAGGAACTGGTTGGCAAAGCTATTAAAGGAAAACGCGAGCAGGTTGTTTTAGCGACCAAATTCGGAATTCAGCGCGATCCTAACGATCCGACAAAACGCGGCATCAACGGCAGCCCTGATTACGTCAAAACGGCTTGCGACGCCAGCCTGAAACGGCTCGGCGTTGAAACAATTGATTTGTATTATCAGCACCGGGTTGACCCGAATACGCCGATTGAAGATACGGTCGGAGCGATGGCCGAACTGGTCAAAGAAGGCAAAGTCAGATTTTTAGGTTTGTCTGAAGCCTCTGCTGAAACCTTGAAACGCGCCTCAAAAGTTCATCCGATCACGGCTTTGCAAAGCGAGTATTCGATTTGGACGCGCGACCCGGAAGACAATGAAACATTGCAAGCCTGCCGCGAACTTGGAATTTCGCTCGTCGCATATTCACCCTTGGGGCGCGGATTTCTGACCGGCGAAATCAAGAAGTTCGAAGATTTGGCCGCGGACGATTACCGCCGTTTGAGCCCGCGTTTTCAAGGCGAAAACTTTGATAAAAATCTCGAGCTGGTCAAAAAAATCGAAGAAGTTGCCGCGCGTCAAAGCTGCACTCCGGCGCAGCTTGCTCTCGCCTGGGTTTTGGCGCAGGGCGAAGACATTGTGCCGATTCCGGGAACCAAAAAACGTCATCGCTTGGAAGAAAACGTCGGCGCCAGCGAGGTTAATTTAACTGCTGAAGATTTGCGGGAAATCAACGATCTGGCTCCAAATGTTGCCGGGCCGCGTTATCCTGCGGAAATGATGAAATCAGTCAACGCTTAATTTTTAAGGAGAAATAAATAATGCCAGTTAGAAATGCGGAAGCCCAATGGAACGGCTCAATCTTGGACGGAAAAGGAACAATGAAGCTCGGAAGCGGCGCTTTTGAAGGAAATTATTCCTTCAAGTCGCGAATGGAAGACGGAGCCGGAACCAATCCCGAAGAATTAATCGGAGCGGCGCACGCCGGATGCTACTCGATGGCTTTGTCAGCCGCGCTGGGGCAGGCGGGCTTTACTCCTAATTCAATTCACACCAAGGCGGCAGTCAGATTTGATAAGGTCGAAGGAGGTTTTTCAATTTCTAAAATTGATTTGACGACTGAGGCTGAAATCCCCGACATTGACGACGCCAAATTTCAGGAGATTGCCAAAGCGGCCAAAGAAAATTGTCCGGTTTCAAAAGCTCTCGCCGGAACGGAAATTAATCTGCACGCTGCTTTAAAATCGTAAATAGAAAATAGTAAATCGTGAATAGCTTTCTGACTATTTTGTCATTCTTATCTATTCACGATTTACTGTTCACTGTTTACTTGCCTGAAGCCGTGCCGCGTCCGGTTGTTTGCTGCAGCTCTTCGATTCGTTTAGAAGCCTCGGCTTTGGTGAGATTCTCATCAAAATCTTCTTTGGCTTCTTCGCTCAAGGTTGATAAATAGGAACGCTGTGCGCCTGTCATCGGCTCATCGCCGGTTGTCCAGTTATCTGGGTCTTTGATTGTGTTGCTTTCGTCGGCATGTTGTTGGATTTCTTTGTCAGCCATTTGTAAAACTCCCTTATGTTTGAAATTTGCGAAACAAAAATCTGCAAAAAATTTGCAAAGAATCTGTATGATTTTGTTTCAATGATTAAACATTTTATCATACTTCGGACGCATTGTGCCAAGCAACTTTTGTTTTTAATCTGTAATCAAAAGTGTTACAATTAGTTTTAGAAACCTATGGACAGTAAATTTGAATTTTTGATTAACGGAGCGGCAGACATCTTGCCCGCTTCCGTGGCGGGCAAAAGCCATGACGAGATGCTGTTGACCGAAGATGAAATCCTTGACGCTTACTCAAACGCAGTCGTCAGCGTCGCTGAAAAAGTCAGCCCTTCGGTGGTTAAAATAGAAGTCGAGCAAACCCGGAATGCCAAGGGACGCGGCAGAGCGCCGCAGACGCAGGGCGGTTCCGGCTCCGGCTTTGTTTTCACGCCTGACGGATTTATTTTGACGAACAGCCACGTCGTTCATAACGCCAGCAAATTGACCGTCGTTTTGCACGATGGCAACCGCCACGAAGCAAATCTGGTCGGCGACGACCCGGATACGGATTTGGCGGTAATTCGCATCAACGCGCCGAACTTAAATTTTCTTAAATTAGGAACTTCGCGCAATCTCAAAGTCGGTCAAATGGCCATCGCGATTGGTAATCCTTACGGCTTTCAGACGACTGTTACGGCCGGCATTGTCAGCGCGCTTGGCAGAAGTCTGCGTTCAAACACCGGGCGTTTGATAGACGATATTGTCCAGACGGATGCGGCCTTAAATCCCGGTAATTCCGGCGGGCCGCTGGTCAATTCGCGCGGCGAGGTGATCGGCGTTAATTCGGCCATGATTTTACCGGCGCAGGGAATTTGTTTTGCAGTCGCGGTTGATACGGCTCGTTTTGTCGCTTCGCGCCTGATTCGCGACGGGCGCATTCGCCGCAGCTACATCGGCCTCGCCGGACAAAACGTGCAGCTGCCGCGCCGCGTCGTCCGACACTTTAATTTGCCGAAAGAGAGCGGAATTCTAGTGGTTTCGTTTGAAAAAAATAGCCCGGCGGAGCAAGCCGGACTAAAGACGGGCGATGTCATCATTGAGTTTGCCGACAATTTCGTCGGCGGCATTGACGAACTGCACCGGTTATTGACCGATGAAAGATTGGGCAATAGAGAATGGCTGACGGTGATTCGCGGAACTGAAAAAATGAATATCAGTATTGTTCCGCACGAGAGCCGTTCAGAACAACAGTTTCTGAATTAAGGCTATTTTGTGGTAAAAAAATAAGAAACAACTAAATTTAGTGAGGAGATATTAAAATGGCAGGTATGGTTAATGAAGTAAACGATTCGGATTTCCAAACAAACGTCTTGGGTTCGGATAAGCCGGTCTTGGTTGATTTTTGGGCGGCGTGGTGCGGCCCTTGTCGGATGATTGCGCCTTCGGTCGAAGCCGTTGCCGAGCAATTTACGGGCAAAGCGAGCGTGGTTAAAATGAATGTGGACGATAATATGGACACGCCTTCGCGTTACGGAATCAAAGGCATCCCAACGCTGATTTTGTTCAAAGGCGGCCAGGAAGCCGAACGAGTCGTCGGTGCGGTCAGCCGCGACGCTATTGCGAAATTAGTTGAAAAATACGTTTAATCAGTCAACAGTTATCAATCATCAGCAAACAGTTAACAAAGGTTCAACACTTTTGCTGACTGATAACTGTTGACTGAAACTGATAACTGATAACCTTATGTTGGCAATTCGAGTTCACGAATTTGGCGAGCCGGAAGTGATGAAGCTCGAAGAAACCGATGACTTACTTCCATCAGCCGAACAAGTTTTAGTACGTGTCAAAGCCGCCGGAGTCAATCCCGTTGACACCTATATTCGCGCCGGACAGTACGCCCGAAAACCAAGTTTGCCATATACACCCGGTTCGGACGCTGCCGGAGTGATTGAGAAAATCGGAGACGGCGTTTCTCATTTTAAAGAGGGCGACCGGGTTTATGTGGCCGGAACTTCTTCGGGCGCTTATGCCGAATTTTGTCTGTGCGACGGAAATCAAGTTTTCCCGCTTCCTGAGAACATTTCGTTTGAACAGGGAGCGGGCGTTTTTGTGCCTTACGCGACCGCTTACCGCGCGCTTTGCCAAAAAGCCGACCCGCAGAGCGGCGAAACCGTTTTAATTCACGGCGCGTCGGGCAGCGTCGGAATTGCCGCCGTGCAGCTTGCCAGAGCCGCCAATTTGATAATCATCGGAACGGGCGGGAGCGAAGCGGGCAGAAATCTGGTGATGGAAGCCGGCGCGGATTACGTTTTTGACCACCAGACCGAAAATTATCTTGACGAAATCATGAAAATCACCGACGGTCGCGGTGTCAACATTGTTCTGGAAATGCTGGCAAATGTTAATCTGCAGAAAGATTTAGAAGTTTTAGCCATGTTCGGGCGGGTGGTTGTGATTGGCAATCGCGGCTCGCTCGATTTTAACCCGCGCGCGGTTATGAGCAAAGATGCGGCTGTTTACGGAATTTCTCTTTTTAACGCGCCCCCCGGAAAAATGACGGAAATTCACCACGCACTCCAGAGAGGTTTGAGCGACGGACATTTAAAACCCATTATCGGCCAAACGTTTCCGCTCGCCGAAGCCGCGCAAGCGCATCGCGCCATCTTAGCGGGAAATTCTCTTGGCAAAATAGTTTTAATCCCATAAGACAAATGGACATTCATCAGGCGCGTGACACTGATTTTGAGCGGTGGCAGAGTTTACGAAGAAAACTCTGGGCGCAGACAACCGAAGAAGAAAATCTGGATTTTTTTAATGACTTTTTGAGAGACAGCGAAAAACTGTTGATTGTTGTGGCCGAATCGGCCGAGAGCGAACTGGCAGGTTTTCTCGAAGCCGGAATCAGACAGGATTATGTCGAAGGCTGCGACACGGCGCGTGTCGGTTATATCGAAGGCTGGTTTGTCGAAGCCGATTTTCGCCGCCAGAACGTCGGTCGGCGGCTCGTCGAATTTGCCGAAAACTGGGCGCGCGAACAGGGCTGCGAAGAAATGGCTTCGGACTGTGATCTTGATAATGAAGTCAGCTTAAATGCTCATCTAAGCCTTGATTATCAGGAAGTCGGGCGTTCAATCCACTTTAAAAAATGGCTATAGCTATTCGGCGTTAAGGCAAAAATGCTCCGCGCCCTTTTCGTCCGATTCGCATATTGATGAGCCAGTCCAAACTTCGCCAGCGCAGTGAGCGGGGTGCTAGATGTTCGGTAATTCCAACTGTTTCGCGCATTTTCCCGTCACCCAAATCAAGCCGCATCTCGCTTAGAAACCGCAGATAAAAGAAACTTGCGTCAATTAATTTAGTCTGGCTAACCGTCAACGAATAATCTTTGGGAGTTGAAAAATCCAGCTTTTGCGGATACTTAATTCCAAAGAGATTGCGGTGCGGTTTGCTCGGGGCAAAGCTTGCTTCGTTGGATGAAAATTTATCTTCGTTAACTAAAAATAGTTTTGTCACCGCATTTTCGCGTTTGCCAATTTCGCAGTAACGATAAAAAACCGCTGTCGCATCTGCAAAATGCGCGCGTCCCCATTGCCATTCGGCCACCGTCGCCGGCAGCCAGCGTGAATCCAGATTATGATCATGATAACCCGTGCCGCGAAACTGAATTTGTTCGGTTTGGTTGAGCGCGCGGTCAAAAATCTCTACTTTGCCGGTGACGTCTGAGCGCGGAGAAACCAGGTTCCAGAAATGTTTGTCTTCAAAATTGGCATTACCGGAAAGCGGCGCAAAATCGCTTTCCACCGCCAGCCATTCGAGCGCGGCCGTGAGCTTTTTGCCGCCCCGCAAGTTGGCGTTAATCTTGAGCAAATAGCGAGCGCCGTAGGGCGTCGGCTCAAAGTGAAATTCATTCGCCCCGATTTTGCATCGTGGCGTTTTGGTTTCAGCGGAAAAATCATCAGGCTCAAATTCATTGATGGCGCGATAAATCGGTTTGCCGTCGCGATAATAAGTAAAGGCGAGCGCCGGACTTTTTTGCGAAAGCGGAAACGCGGGCGCGGCGGAAACGGTTTGAGCCGCGCGCGAGTTTTTGGCGGCGCTCACGCGCCGCCGGGTTTCCGCGTCGCAAAAGGCGTTGTAGCGCGGCGAAAATACGAAATTATCGAGAAAAATTATGACGATTGCATCGCGGCCATCGTCGCTGACAGCGTCAAAATACCACCATTCGTAGGCTACCGGCTTTTCCGATTGATGCCAGGCGTCGGCGGCAAAGCTGGAACAAAAGAGAAAGTTTTCGTTGGGAGATTGGTCATTGGCAGAGAGAGCGGAGCTACCAAGAATTGAAGTCATAAAAAATTAAAATTCGCCGACTTTTGCCGTGTGAAAATTTGTTCGTTAAGATTGTTAAATTATTGCCGGTCAATAAGTCAATGCTAGATTTTATGGGCAAACCCAAAATTGCACAATTGACAAAATAATAACGTGAGCGAAAAACCTCAACTCCAAAGCGATTCGGGTGTTATTTTTAAGTTGAATAGCGTCCGCAATTTTTAGGTTACTTGAAAAATTATTATAGAGATAATAGCTTTAGATTCGAACGCACTGGCAAAATTAATAAAATAGAAAGAGTAAAAATGGACTCAACAAATCTTGATGAAAAGTTTCGCTCGGTAATCGAAACGGTTGATGTCGCCAATGCGCTGACCGCCCCGCTAACCCGTTCGATTGAAAATTTGCTGCGGCTCGCCGCCGCCGAAGTTAATTCGGACGAAGGCTCGGTAATTGTGCGGGACGGCGCCGGCAACGATTTACGCTTTCTGGTCGCCGTCGGCGAAGTTGCCGCTAAATTGCGCGAGGTGCGCATTCCGCAGGGCAAGGGAATCGCCGGATTTGTCTTCTCTTCCGGTCAGCCGATGGCCGTTGCCGATGTCGGGCAGGACGCGAATTTTTACGCCGAAATTGATCAGCAAACGGGTTATTCGACGCAAACCGTTCTGGCCACCCCGCTCCGGTTTGACGGGGAGATCATCGGAGTTCTGGAATTTGTCAATCGCATCGGAGAACCTCCCTACGCTCCTTTTACGCCGGATGAGATGGACAAAGCGGCGCTGTTTGCCGAAGCAATTTCAAGCCTCGTTGACGCGCATGAATCAGCCGCGCTGCTCGAAAGTCTCTGCGCCAAAATAGCTGAGAACTGTGAGAAAACCGATTTGCGCAAATGGCTCGCAACCGTCAGAACCGCTCCGTCGCACCGCGAATTGCTTGAGATTGCCTTGCTCGTACGTGAGCTGTCGCAAACGGGCGACGCCGAACGGAAAGTCTGCCGCGAAGTTTTAGAGTCATTTGTCCGATATGCTGAACTCAAAACCAAGCCTGAAAGTTTCCTGAGTTTTTAATGACACTTTTAGGAGAAAATCTGATTTTGTCGGAAGATTGGAAGACGCGAACCGGGCGCGGCGTTTCTGTCGCCGTAATTGACAGCGGCGTTGATATAATGCACCCGGATTTGTCAGGAAAACTGCGCGAATCGGTCGAAGCGGTAACGGAAGGCAACAAGGTTTCGTTCGTCGCCGCCGACGGGACGGACGCCGCCGGTCACGGCACGGCTTGCGCCGGAATCATCGCGCGGATCGCGCCGGATGCCGATTTATACAGTATCAAAGTTTTAGGCGCGAACGCCGCCGGAGCGGGAATGCCGTTTCTGGCCGGACTCGAATACGCGATCAAACGCCGATTTAAAGTGGTTAATTTGAGTTTGGGCACGACGAAACCGCAGTATGTCGCGCCGCTCAGAGATTTGCTCGACCGCGCTTACACTGCCGGCTGCATTGTCGTTGCGGCGGCCAATAATTTGCCGCAGCCTTCGTTTCCATCCGTTTTTTCATCAAGTTTGATTTCAGTCGTCAAAGGCGAGATGCAAAATCCCTTTGAATTTTCCTTTCGCTACGGAGACGTGATCGAACTGGTCGCGCCCGGCATCAACGTTCATACAGCCTGGACGGGCGGCGGTTATCGCCAGCTGACCGGAAACAGTTTTGCCTGTCCGCAAATTGTCGGAATTATCGCGCTGCTGCTTGAAGATAATCCGAATTTGACGCCGTTTCAGGTTAAATCCGCGCTTTACGCCATCGCCCAACAGAATTTGGCTGTCGCCTAACGCCTCTTAATTATTCTGACATTTAATATTCTCGCAACTTATTGCTAACCAAATTTTAATTTCCCGGTCATAAACTCTCAGCGTTCTTTTAAATAATCCTAACGACCAGAGATTTATTTATCCATTCGGAAAATATTTCTCACGTCCGAAAAATACCCTGTCGTTGCGATTATTTGATGCCTTTAACAAAGCCGGACTGAATTTCTATACAGGTAATGAAGCTAACGTATCCGTCTTTGCGAAAAGCCGGTCGCAAACGCAGAGAGTCTGTCTGCCTCACTTTACAAATCAGCAACAATTTAAGTTTTGTCAGAAATTAAAACTTTAAGAATTTTCAAAAATTAAAACATGATTTCAAAAATCCGTTTATCTACTGCGCTTATATTTGCTTTGATGTTAGCCGCTAACTTTTTCTTTTCAGCTGGCGACGTCTGCGCTCAATTTGAAACAGCTGCCGTGCTGGGTTCCGTGCATGACGCCAACGGCGCCGTCGTTGAGGGTGCAAATGTTACTCTCAAAAATATCGGGACAGAAATCACGCAGGAAGCTAAAACCGATTCAAACGGCGATTATCAGTTTGTCAACGTCAAAATCGGCAACTATCAGGTGATTGTTGAAGCCGCTGGGTTTAATCGAACAATTGCCGATCAGGTTAACGTCACGGTTAACGCGCGCCAGCGCGTTGACGTTTCGCTCCAAGTCGCGACGACCGCCGCCACCGTGACGGTGACGGACGCGGCGAACCCGCTGGAAACCGATTCGAGCGAACGCGGCCAGGTTATCCGGCAAAAACAAATTGTGGATTTACCGCTCAACGGTCGCTCTTACGCCAATCTCATTCTGCTCGCGCCGGGCGTCCGCGAATCAAGCACCAACAGCAACATCGGCGGCGGCGGACGCGAAGCGGCTTTTAACGTCAATGGTTTGCGGGCGACCTTTAATAATTTTCAGCTTGACGGAATTGACAACAACGCCTACGGCACGAGCAACCAGAGTTTTTCGAGCCAGGTCGTTCAGGTTTCTCCCGATGCGATTGCTGAATTTAAAGTCCAGACAAACACTTACAGCGCCGAATACGGTCGCTCCGGCGGCGCTGTCATCAACGCCTCGTATCGCAGCGGAACCAACCAATTTCACGGCGCGGCGTGGGAATTTAACCGCAATACGGTTTTAAACGCGGTCGGATTTTTTAAGCCGACCGGCGGCGTTAAACCGCCTCTCAACCGCAACCAATTCGGTTTTACCTTTGGCGGGCCGATTATCAAAGACCGGACATTTTTCTTTGGCGATTACGAAGGTTTTCGGCAAATTCAAAAGAACTTGGTTTACTCAAATCTTCCAACGCTCGATCAGAGGCAAGGCATTGTCAGAATCATTAATCCGACGACTATGCAAATTCAACCGATTCGTAATCCACTCACAGGCGTTATCTACTCCAACGGAGTGATTCCGCTGTCTGATATTACGCCATTTGCTCAAAAAGTTTTAAGAGAACTGCCGGCTCCGAATTTAGTAGGCGTTCCGGGAAATAATTATCAGGAATTGGTTTTAAACCGGAATTTCAACAACAAATACAACGTTCGAATTGATCATAAATTTACCGATAGTTTCAATATTTTCGGACGCTGGAGCTATCGCAAATCCAGAGAATTTCAGGTCCCGAATATTCCGGGGCCGTCGGGCAGCAATCAAAACGGGTTCGTTGATATCCTCAACAAACAATTAACTCTCGGCGCGACTTATGCTTTTAAAAACGCTTCGGTCTTTGACATCCGTTTCGGATACTCGAAAATTGACGCCGGAAAGAGACCGCCGCTGATTGGAACGCAGAGCATTCGCGAACTGTACGGCATCACCGGACTTCCCGATGACCCATCGGTGGCGGGCGGCTTAAACACTCAAACCATCACCGGCTTTGCGCAAATCGGGCGGCAGGCAACCAACCCGCAGTTTCAAAATCCGACCAACAACGATCTTCGACTGAGTTATGCTTTTCTCGTTGGACGACAGAGTTTTAAAGTCGGTTACGAATATCTGGCGGTCAACACGGCGGTTCAGGACACGAATCCGCTTTACGGTTTGGACACCTACAGCGGACAATTCACTCGTCCGACGGGCGTCGCGGCAAACAACGCTTATAACCTCGCCGACTTTTTCTTTGGTTTTCGTAATCAATATGAACTGGCGAATTTGACGGTCGCGCAAATGCGGCAGCGGTTCCATTTTGCTTTTGTGCAGGACGATTTCAAGGTCAGTCAAAAATTAACGCTCAACCTTGGCCTGCGTTACGAATTCGGGACGCCCTATTACGAAAAAGATAACCGTTTATCAAACTACGATCCCGTCAGCAATTCAATTATTACGGCCAGCGCGGGATCGCTCTCCAATCGCGGTCTGGTTAATCCCGACCGTAATAATTTCGGCCCGCGTCTCGGTTTTGCCTACAATATTTTTGATAAAACAGTAATTCGCGGCGGTTACGGACTCGGCTATGTGTTCCTCAACCGTTTGGGGAGCGCCAATATTTTAGGCACAAATTATCCGATTATCACTCGCGCCGCCGTCGCGCAGAGAGCGCCTGATCCGACGCTCAATCCGCTCTGCGTCGGCAGCGTTTACGCCGGCAATTGTTTTCGCGCCACCCAGCAGGGATATCCGACGAGTGGCTTGCCAAATAACGTCACGCTCTACATTCCGCGCGACTCGCCGACTTCGAGCATTCAAAACTGGCAGCTTTCGATTCAGCAGGAACTTCCGTTTAATTTCGTGCTTGATGTCGCTTATGTCGGCAACCGTGCCAAAGACCTTGTTTTGCTTTGAGATTTGAACCAAGCGCGTCCGCTGACGACGGCTGAATTTGCCTTGCCCGCCGCGCAGCAGCCTTCTCTCCAGGCGCGACGACCAATCGCCGGTTTCGGTTCGATTTCAGCTGTTTTGCCGGAAGGGTTTTCAGAATATAACGCGCTCCAAATCAAGCTCGAACGTCGTTTTAGTCGCGGATTGTACATTCTTAATTCGTTTACCTGGTCAAAAGCTCTCGACAATGGATCGCAGGTTTTGGAAGAACCGAATGGCAATACGGGAACGCCGCAAAACGTTTACAATATTGCCGCGGACAGAGGCATCGGAGCTTACGACCAGCCGTTTAATAATACGACCAGCTTTGTTTGGGAGATTCCTTTTGGACGTGGACGACAGCTTGGCAACAATCTTAACCCAATAGTTGAGGCGATTGCCGGCGGCTGGACTTTAACCGGAATCAACACTGCGACCAGCGGCCAGCCGATTAATCTGCGAGTTCCAACCTCGCCCGTGACTAATAATTTACCGACATTTTTAGGCGGCGTCGCCCTGCGCCCAAATATTACTTGCGATCCGACTAATCGCGATCCCCGTCCAAATCCGACGCAAGGATATTTTAACCGGGCGTGCGTGTCGGTTCCCCCGGCAACCGCGCCATTTGGCAATGCCGGACGCAACATCGCTCGGAGCGATAGTTTCCTTCAATTCGACCTCGGCGTCCACAAACAATTTGCCCTCCCGATTAATGATGTCTCGCGGCTTGAAATTCGCGCAGAGTTTTTCAATTTATTTAATCGAACTAATTTCCAGGCCGCCAACTCGGATATCACGAGCGGAGCATTCGGCAATATCACCAGCACTTTTCCGGCGAGACAGATTCAGCTGGCCGCAAAATTCTATTTTTAGAATTTAAAACGCTTCTGGCGATGTTTCTAAACTTAAAAGAAACGGCGGCGTTCTTTCCCAGACTGCCGCTGTTTTGTTTTGAACAAAACATTCAAATTTAAAATTTTTATGAAGCTCATGATGCTTGGTCTTTGCCTGATGTTTTCAATTAACGCCTTTTCGCAAACGGCAGCAACTTTTGATATTCAGGGACATCGCGGAACACGCGGGTTGAGGCCGGAAAATACGATTCCGGCGTTTCTCAAAGCCCTCGAACTTGGCGTTAACACTCTGGAAATGGACGTGGTGGTAAGCCGGGATAACCAACTCGTCGTTTCGCACGACCCGTTCTTTTCCGCCGATATTTCGCTTGACAAAGATGGAAAGCCGATTCCGGTCGAAAAGCAGACGGACTTTAATTTGTACAAAATGAATTATTCCGAAATCAAACAGTTTGATGTCGGCAGTCTGGGCAACAAACAATTTCCCGAACAGCAGAAAATGAAAACGTACAAACCGCTGCTCAGCGAAGTTTTCGACGAAACACAAAACTATATTCGGAAAAATAAACTGAAGCCGACGGTGTACAACATCGAAACCAAATCAACCGTTCAAGGCGACAATATTTACAATCCGCCGCCCGCTCGTTTCGCCAAACTGCTCTACGACCAAATAATTAAAAGCAAAATGCAGAAATATGTCACGATTCAATCATTTGACGTCAGAACGCTGCAGGAATTTAAGAAATTTCCGGTCAAACTGCCCCTCGTTCTGCTGGTGGAAAATAAAGACGGAATCGAAAAAAACATTGAAAAATTGGGTTTCCAGCCGGACATTTACAGCCCGCAATATCTGCTGGTGGATGAGGCGACAATTCAATACTGCCGGAGCAAAGGAATCAAGATAATTCCCTGGACGGTTAACGAAATATCGGAGATGGAAACTTTGAAAAAGCTCAATCTGGACGGCATTATCACCGATTATCCTGATCGCGCAATCAAAGTTTTCAGGAAGTGATTTCGCGCCAAGGCGCAAAGCTCGCGAAGTAAAACAAGAAGTTAAAATTGCTTCTTAACATAAACAATCTGTTGTTTTATCTTTCTTTGCGAGCTTTGCGCCTTGGCGCGAAATCTACACAGCGTAATTTCTCAAGATTTAATTTTACCTCGCGGTTTCAAACGAAGAAACCAATCCATGAACCTGTTTAAGTTTAACCAGCAGATTTTCAAATTTCTCGAGCGGCAGCATATTGGGGCCGTCCGAAGGGGCGTTTTTCGGGTCTTGGTGAACTTCCATAAAAACTGCGTCAACTCCGGCAGCGACGGCGGCGCGCGCCATTATTTCGATGTATTCGGGCTGTCCGCCGGTTTTATCGCCTAGCCCGCCGGGTAATTGCAGAGAGTGTGTGACATCGTAAACGACGGGCGCGCCAAGCGCTCGCATAATCGGGAACGAGCGAAAATCAACCACCAGATTGTTATAACCAAAAGACGCGCCGCGTTCCGTCAGCAGCAATTTCTCGCAGCCGGCTGCGCGCATTTTCGAGACAATATTTTTAGCGTCAGCCGGAGCTAGAAACTGACCTTTTTTGACGTTGACGGCGCGCCCCGATTTGGCGCATTCGACCAGCAAATCGGTTTGCCGGCAAAGAAACGCCGGAATCTGCAGAATATCGGCAACCGCCGCAGTTTTTTCGACCTGCCAGGTTTCGTGAACGTCGGTCACAACCGGAACATTTAATTCATTTTTAACCGTCTTTAAAACTTCGAGGCCAAACTCCATTCCCTGCCCGCGAAAACTTGAGATTGAGGAACGGTTGGCTTTGTCAAAGGAAGATTTGTAAACAAAATCGAGCCCGACGCGCGCAGTGATAGTTTTTAACTCGCGCGCCATAAACATGGCGTGTTCCTCCGATTCCACCACGCAAGGCCCGGCGATAATCGCCAAACGTCCATCGCCGAAAGTGGCATTCCCGACTTGAAAGGATTTAATTTCCATTTTTCTCCAAACAATTCTTCATCACGACCATGCCGCGAAATTCAGCTTTCATCAATTCAAAATCGAGTCTTGTCCGCGAGTGAATCGTAAAACCGGCTTTTTCGTAAGCCGCGATTGGTTTCTCCGACGTGTCCATCGCCGTCAGCCAGACGCAGTCGCGTTTTAATTCTCGAGCGCGCTCGATTGCAAATTCGATTAATTTGCGCCCGACTCCTTTTCCCGTCCATTCTTTGACAAAGTAAATTTTTTCGAGATAAAGCGCGTTTTTGATGTCAGAATCCGGGACCGGTTTCTGCAGCACGAGCTTGACGAACCCGATATTCTGCTCGTCGGCGCGGACAAAATAATATTCGATGTTGTCATCGTTTAACTCGTTTTGCAGCACAGCAACGGCAAAACACCGGTTCATATACCAATCAACGCCGCCCGCTTTCCACAAATGCTGGTAATGCGGCAAATACGAAGCGACGCCGATTGCCTGTAATTCATCTAAATCCACCTGAGTTGCTCTCTCAACTTTGATCATCTCCAGCGTTTTAATCCTCACCGACCGCAACAACTTTCTCGCGCATTTCAAGCTGTCCCGTATGCGCTTTTTCAACCGCGTCTTCGGTCAAATTTTCTGTTCGCAAACGATTTTCGTGCGCGGCGCGAACAAAAGAGGTGAACAAGGGATGCGCCTGCAGCGGTTTCGATTTGTATTCGGGATGAAACTGACAGCCGACGAAAAATGGATGCTGCTCTCTGGGCAGTTCGATCATTTCAATAAACTTCCCGTCCGGCGAAATGCCGGTAAAACGCAGTCCTCCATTTTCTAATTCCTCGCGAAACGCCGGATTGACTTCGTAGCGATGGCGATGTCGTTCGGAAATCTGCCCGTCCAAGTTTGCCGCGTCTTTGTAAATTTCCTGAGCGAGCGAATTTTGCGTCAGCCGGCAAACCCAGGCGCCAAGGCGCATTGTGCCGCCGAGTTCTTCGACATTAACCAAATCCCGCAGTTTAAAAATCACCGGAAACGGCGTTTCGGGGTCGAATTCAGTTGAATCCGCATCTTTTAATCCGCAGACATTGCGCGCAAATTCGATGCAGGCTGTTTGCATTCCCAGACAAATGCCGAAATACGGCGTGTTTGATTTGCGGGCATAACTGATGGCGCGAATCATTCCGGCGATGCCGCGTTTGCCAAACCCGCCCGGAACTAGCACCGCGTCAAAATCCTGCAGTCTGGTTTCAAAATTCTCGTCCTCAATCAGGCTTTCGGATTCAATCCAATTTACTTTGACGCGCAGATTATTGGCGACTCCGGCATGAGTTAGAGCTTCGCGCAGAGATTTATACGAATCTTCCAGCTCGACGTATTTGCCGACAATCGCAATCGAAACCGTGCCGTTGGCAGGTTCCTTGATTGTCGAAACCAGCTCTTGCCATTCTTCCAAATCGGCGTGTGTGGCGCGCTCGTCCAGTTTCAGCGAATCCACGATTAATCTATCAAGTCCCTGTTCGTGAAATTTGAGCGGAACTTCGTAAATCGTCGGAACATCCAAAGCAGAAATTACGGCTTGTTCCTTGAGATTGCAGAAAAGCGCGATTTTGTTGCGCTGGTCTTTTGGAATCGGACGGTCTGAGCGACAGAGCAAAATGTCCGGTTGAATTCCGATTTCGCGTAATTCCCTGACGGAATGCTGCGTCGGTTTGGTTTTGAGTTCTCCAGCGGCGGCGATAAACGGGACGAGCGTGACGTGAATAAAAAGAGCGTTCTCTTCGCCCTCTTCGTTATGCATTTGCCGAATCGCCTCTAAAAACGGCAAACTTTCGATATCGCCGACCGTCCCGCCGATTTCGACGATGACGACATCCGCGCCGCTCTTTTCGGCGACCGTGCGCACTGCGGCTTTGATTTCATCGGTAATATGCGGAATCACCTGAATCGTTTTGCCCAAATAATCACCGCGCCGTTCTTTTTCAATTACCGAAAGATAAATTCTGCCGCTCGTCCAATTGTTGGCTTTGGAAAGTTTGGCGGTCGTGAAACGCTCGTAATGCCCCAAATCCAAATCGGTTTCCGCGCCGTCGTCGGTGACGTAGCATTCGCCGTGTTGAAACGGCGACATCGTTCCGGGATCAACATTGATGTACGGATCAAGCTTGATAAAAGTCACGGTCAAACCGCGCATTTCGAGCAGACAGCCGAGAGAACTCGCCGCTAAACCCTTGCCAAGACTTGAAACTACGCCGCCGGTCACAAAAATATATTTGGTCATTTGTTCTTCTCGCCCTTCGTTATTTGCCGTTCGCAATAAAATTCAAATCTTCCTGCGTCGCCGTGTCATTGCAGCTCATCTGCCTCGCCATTTTTATGGTCGCCGTCACCTTTGTTTTGTTTCTTGTTATACGTGCCGCTTTTTAATTCTTCGATCACTTCAATAGATTTCGCCGCTTGCGGATTGATAAATTTGTCCAGCTCCATCATTCCGGCATTAACTAAACTGCGACCTTCGCTCAAACGTTTTTCAAATTCCTGTGCGGTCAGTTTTCGCGGTCGGCTCAAAACGCGCAAACCGTACCAGGCGCCGCCCGCCAGCAAGATTAAAAACAAAAGTCCCAGCCAATCACTCATTATTTCTCCAGAATCTGCCTGACGCGCTCAAAATCTTCCGGCGTGTCAACTCCGATTGACGATTCGGAAACTTCAATGACTTTGATAAATTTTCGGTTTTCCAGAATTCGCAGCTGTTCCAATGATTCGAGCTTTTCCAAGTTTGATTGCGGTAATTTCGTATATTTTAACAGAAATTCGCGCCGGTAAACATACAATCCGGTGTGTTTACGAAAAGCGCTGAGCAAATCAGGCTCGGCCTGCAATGCGGTTTCCAAATCGCCGTATTTTCTCGTCGCCTCGCGCGGAAACGGAATGGCCGAGCGCGAAAAATAAAGCGCGTAACCGTTTTTGTCGGTGACGACTTTGACGACATTTGGATTAAGCACATCTCGAAAATCCGAAATTCTTTCGCAAGTTGTGACAATATCGGCATTGGAATCCTGCAAAATCTCGCTGACCGCAGCTTCGATTGTGCGCGGCGAAATTGTCGGTTCATCGCCCTGAACATTAACAATAATCGAGTTTTCGGGCAAACCAATGGCAACCTCGGCAATTCTATCCGAGCCGCTTTGATGATTTACGTCGGTTAAAACGGCTTCGCCGCCGGCTTCCCGCACGACTCGCAAAATCCGCCGGTCATCAGTCGCGACAATTACGCGCGAAACGTTTTTCGCTTCTTTTGCTCGCTCAAAAGTATGTAGAATCAACGGCTTTCCGCCGAGCGGCAACAGCATTTTGCCCGGCAACCTAACCGAAGAAAAGCGCGCCGGGATAACTGCAATAACGTTTTGTGTGGGAATTTTGTCCGTGTGATTCACGGACTTCAAACTTATCTTTTAATATTCTCAAAGTCAAATTTACGAGAATTCAAATTTTAGATTTTGAACTCCGGGAATTATTCGTCGCGTTTCAATTTGGAATTTGGATTCTGGAATTGTAAATTCTTAATGTGAACCCAATCCAAGAAAAAAACGGCGAAAATTACGTATCCTTTGACTCAATCTCTCTGCTTCCGCCAAACAGTGGCCAAGATTTTTTGCCAACCGCAATCAATCCCGACGTTCCGCACTGGAACATTTTAAGCGCGCTCGGATTTGTTCTGCTTAGCATTTTGGCTATCGTTATTTTTCCAAATCTGGCTTTTATCGGTTACGCTCTCGCAAACTCAGTTCCAACATCGGAATGGAAAGATTTGGTCAATGACCCGAACGCAATTTTAGCCGCAGTTCTGATGACACTGCCCGCGCATTTGCTGACGATTTTTGCCGGGTGGCTGCTGGTAACGCGCGGCAGGCGACAACCTTTTTTCCAAACTCTCGGCTGGCGCTGGAATGGTTTCGGATTTTGGGCTTGTCTGTTGACAACAATCGGTTTATACGGCATTGCCATCGGAATCGAATCATTGCTCGGAGCGCAGGAAAATGAGTTGACGCGAATTTTGAAAAGCTCGCGGGCGGCGGTTTATATTATCGCTTTTGTCGCTACCTTTACCGCGCCACTGGTTGAAGAAGTCGTTTACAGAGGAGTTTTATATCCGGCTTTTCGCGTTAAATTGGGCGAGATTCCGGCGATTTTTTTGGTGACATTTGTTTTTGCGCTGATTCACGTCCCGCAATATCTGCCAAACTACGGCACGATTATCGTAATTACGATTTTGAGCCTGACCCTGACACTGGTGCGAGCCAAAACCGGCAGTTTGCTGCCGTGCGTCGTGATTCACACAATTTTTAACGGCATTACCTCGCTCTTGCTGGTTTCAGAGCCTTTTCTACCGAAAACCCTGGCCCCCGATGAACCCACTACCGGAGTCCTGCTGCGGTTGTTTTTATGGCACTAAAAAAGGCGGAACGCTGTCGTTAACAGTATTCCGCCTTTTTTACGAAAATAGATTTTAAATCTATTGCCGGAATAAGTTAAAAACCTCTCGGTGGTTTCCCGTTCCTGACGGTTGATGCCGGCGGTTGCGGCTGACTGTAAACGGGCGGTTTGAATCCGGGACGACGCGCCTCCGGGTCAACTACCGGATTGGGATTTCTGACAATCACAACCGGATAGCGGTTATAAAAGATGCCGTTGCCATAGCCATATCCATACGGTGAATCCCAGAAACCGAAGCCATATGGAACAAAACAGTAACCCTGTGTGAAACGGTCAAAAACCCAGTATCCAGCTCCAAAGGAGCGACCTGAAAAACCGAAAAGCGAAGAACTGCGAAACGCGCTGACGAGCTGGCGATTATTCAAATGGTTATTAACTTTAGCCAGTTCTTTTGCCCGATCTTTGCTCCATAAATCGAGCTGGTCGCGGGCGTCGTCTTTGTCGAATTTGACGGCTTCCGCCATCACTCCGTTTTTCCCGACAACGATTTTTCGACCGCTCTTGATAATTTCATTGCCTACCCGCGCCGCGCCTTTCCACACATAAATTTCAGTCGCATTAATATCCGAATTGATGCGGTAAATCCCGGATTTTTCGAGCTGCACATTGGTTTGCGGGGTTACCACGGAAATATCAGCGCCGCCTTCGCCGCCGACTGCCGTTGCTTCAAGCAAGGCGCTGCCGTTCAGCAGTTTTAATTTCAGGGCTTCGAGCGCCGTGTCCGTAAATTCCAGATTGGTGTTTTCCGCGAGCCGCAGAAAGGAACCAGGATTAAGCAGGATTTCGATTCTGCCGGTTTCTCCGACGTTTACTAAATCTTTGTTACCCAGCTCGTCGCCTTTTGCCAAAATTTGCGTTTGGCCGGTTGAATCGCGCTTGACGTGAACCGGACCGTTGACGTGGTTGACCCCACCGGCTTTTGCCGAAACGACGTAAAGCTGTTCCTGTTCGGGCGTAACCTTTTCGCGTTTTTGTCCGCTTTGTGCCGCTCCAGGCAGCACACATGCCGCGGATAATAAAGCGCCAGCGAGCGCCATGCTGCAACTTTTGCTGATTCTAAACTTCATAGCCGCATCTCCTCTGTAAAACCGATTCTGTGGGATAAGGTATAACTCAATATTACCGTGAAACTTTATTTTTGTCAGCTACTTTGATGCACCCGGTCGGTTATTCACGCCGGTATATTTTGCGACGCGAATTTAGCGAACAACGCGGTTCTGCCCTTGACCATCAAAAACCTTGAATTAAAAAGATTTTTTTATTTAACGAAAGGGCTTCATAACAATGGCTACTTTTAGAGACCCGATACAATGTTTTGCGCCGCTTGAGGTCGTGGAAAGAATGCTTGAAATCCGCCGCGAGTGCGGTTTTAACGAAGCGATTTTTTTGCACGAATCAAACGACTTGGCAGATTTTCTCGATGCATACGGTTTTAACGTTTATGCTTTTTCATCCCGTAACGAAACCATGAATTACGGCAACTACCGCGCTCCGCTGGTGCCGAACGGCGACAGCATTGACAGCTTGAAGAGTGAACAGTAAATAGTAAATGTTAAATGTTAAAAAAGGTGTTGAGGATGTAAATCTCAACACCTTTTTCATTAGATTAGCTTGGTGAATTACGATTCACGATTCACTGTTCGGAATTTGCTGTTCACAATGCTTTAACGATAAAGAGCGTGCCGTCGTCTTCGAGTCCCTTCTCGCCGGTGAAGGTCAAAACTTCCTGATGAATCAGGTCTATTAAATCCCGCGCCGATAATTCTTTGCCCATTCGAACGCACTCAACCAATCGTTCCTTTTCAAATTCTTCGCCGTGTACGTTGGCGGCTTCGGTAATTCCGTCGGTATAAAGAACCAGAATTTGATCGGATTCGAGCTGCAAAAAATACTCGTAATAACGGGTTTCGCGGAACATTCCGAGCGGTAATCCGCCGCGTTCGATAAAAACCGCTTCGCCCGTTTCTTTGAAAAGCAGCGGCGGATTGTGTCCGGCGTTGGCAAACGCGAAAGTTTTATGAGTCGCGTCCAGAGTTCCGTAGATAGCTGTCACAAATTGGTTGTTTTCAATTGATTCCCAGAGCAGGAAATTGGCTTTGGTGAGGGAAATGTGCGGCGCGTATCCGACGTGCGCCGCAGCTCGCAAGGTTGCCCGCAAAAACGCCATCAGGAGAGCCGCCGGAATGCCTTTGCCGGAGGCGTCGGCAATCACAATGCCGAGCTGGTCTTCAAAAAGCCGCACCCAATCGTAATAATCGCCGGAAACTTCTTCGGTCGAAAAATTGTAACCGGCGATGTCAAAACCGGTCAGATTCGGATCTCTTTCGGGCAGCAATTCGAGCTGAACCTGACGGGCGACTTCAAGCTGTCCCTGAATGCGTTTCTTTTCAATCAAATGCTCGTGCAGTTGAACTTTTTCGATGATGATCGCAACTTGCGAGGCCAGCAGCAGCAGCACTTGTAAATCGTCTTCGTCGTAGGTGTTAAAGGCGTCTGATTCGAGGTCAAACACACCGATTACTTCATCGTTTGAAATAACGGGAGCGACCATTTCCGAATTTGTCCGTTTACGCGCCTCAAAGTAGCGCAAATCCTGACGGACATCGCCTGACCAAATCGGTTTCCCCGTCTGCGCGACCCTTCCCAAAAAACCTTCGCCGCGCGCTAGATGCGGGGCCACCAAATCGTCGAGCGCGTAACCGCGCAGAGCTTCGGCGCGATAAACGGGATTTCCCTGAGCGTCTTTTTCAACCAGATAAATGGCCGCCGCGTCGTACGGAAGAAGCGAGCCGAGCGTGTCCATGACAAGCTCCAATACTTCGTCGAGATCAAGCGAGCGACTGATTTTTTTGGTGATGTCCAGCAGCATCCGCAACTTGTCAACCGTAGTCAAATTTGGATCTGGCGCCGCCGAAGCATGTATTTCGTCAATCATCAATTAAATAATAGTAAATGGTGAACGGTGAATGGTGAATAATAAAATTAATCAATTTGCTGCTGTGAAAATTATTCCTAACAATTTACCATTCACCATTCACAATTCACCATTAATAAAGTAATTTATCATTCACCATTCATCATTCACCATTCAAAATTAACAATTTGTTAATTTTGCTCTTGCAACATGGGCAGCGTCTCGCATAAACTGCCGATTTACCTGAAGTCCACACAACGGAGGCAAACTTCGCCGACAAAAATCTATTCGCTGCTGCGAACTTCAGCAATATCACTTTTTCATACTTGAAAGGAGATTTTGCCGTTTATGAAAGCGTATAACACAGAAAACTTGCGCGATCTGGCTGTCATCGGACACGGCGACGCAGGTAAAACACAATTAGTCAGTTCCTTGCTTCACATTGCCGGAGCAACCCAGCGGTGGGGCAAAGTTGACGAAGGCACAACGACGACTGACCACGACGAAGATTCAATCAACCGCAAGGTCACGCTCAACTCAAATCTCGCCAATCTCGAATACCGAGACACGAAAATCAATTTGATTGATACGCCCGGTTACGCCGCTTTTATTTCTCACGCGCGACCGGCTTTGAGGGTCGCGGATTGCGCCATCGTCGTAGTGGACGGCGTCAACGGAATCGAAGTTCAGACCGAGAAAACCTGGGCCTACGCCAACGAGTTTTTGCTGCCGCGAATTATGGTCATCAACAAACTCGATAAGGAGCGTGCCGATTTCGGTCACGCGCTTGACACGGCTAAACAGACTTTCGCGCGTTCGCTGGTGCCTTTTACGCTGCCCATCGGCAAAGAAGAAAATTTTCGCGGCGTGGTTGACGTCGTGCATTTAAAAGCTTACGAATTTGACGAAAACGGTAAAGCGAAAGAAATCCCGATTCCTGAAAAGGGGCGCGAAATAGTTAATTCGACAAGGGAGCGATTAATCGAATTGGTCGCCGAATCTGACGACGCCCTCCTTGAAAAATATTTTGAAAACGGAACGCTCGATGATTCGGACGTGATTCCAAATTTGGGCAAAGCGATTGCCAACAGCAAACTCTGCCCGGTTTTTGCCGCTTCGAGCCTCAGTTTAGTTGGTTTGCAAAACATTATTGACGCGATTATCGAGTATTTGCCCAACCCGGCGTTTCACCTGTCGGAAAAAGGTCATCTCACGGCGGACGAAACGAGCGAAGTCGTGATGCGCAAATACTCCGACAACGAACCGTTTTCGGCTTTTGTCTTTCGCACGTTTGCCGATCCGTTTGCCGGACGCATCAACGTCATGAAAATCATTTCGGGCAAAGTCTATTCGGACGCGACGGTTTACAACGCGAATCGAGATTCGACGGAACGCTTGGGAGCGCTGCACGTCCTGCAGGGCAAGACGATGGACAAAGTGGCGGAAGCGCACACGGGCGACATTATCGCAGTCGTCAAGTTGCGCGAAACACAGACCAACGACACGCTTTGCTCGAAAGAAGCGCCCATTGTTTATCCGGCTGTCAAATATCCGGAAGCCGCCATTTCATTTGCAATTGAACCGAAATCCCGCGCCGACGAAGAGAAAATCAGCGTCGCGCTTCATAAAATTCTCGAAGAAGATTCTTCGCTTCACTTTGACCGCGACGCGCAAACCAAAGAGTTCGTTTTATCGGGTTCCGGTCAGCTTCACATCGAAACCGTCGTTGAAAAGCTCAAAAATCGTTACCACGTCGAAGTTACTCTCCATCCGCCGAAAGTTCCGTATAAAGAAACGATTTCTGCGCGCGCCGAAGTCCAGGGGCGTCACAAAAAACAATCGGGCGGACGCGGGCAGTTCGGCGATTGCAAAGTTGTTTTCGAACCTCTAAACAGAGGCGACGGCTTTGTTTTTGAAGATAAAATCTTTGGCGGTTCGGTTCCGCAGCAGTTCCGCCCGGCGATTGAAAAAGGAATTATCGAAGCCGCTGCCGCCGGTGCGATTGCGGGTTATCCGCTCGTAGATTTTAAAGCCACGCTCGTTGACGGCAGTTATCACACGGTTGATTCGGACGAACACAGCTTCCGAGCGGCGGGGCGCAAAGCCTATAAAGCCGCGATGGAGAAAACGCAGCCCGTTTTGCTCGAACCCGTCATGGATGTCGAGGTCTCAATTCCGCTCGAAGATTCGGGCGACGTGATGGGCGATTTAAACTCGCGCCGAGGCCGCGTTCAAGGGATGGACATGCGCGGCAAACAACAGGTCATCAAAGCCCAAGTTCCGCTCTCGGAAATGCTCGATTATCAATCAAAGCTTAATTCGATTACCGCCGCGCGCGGCTCGTATCACATGCAGTTTTCGCATTACGACCCGGTTCCGCAGCATCTGTCTGGTAAAATAATCGAAAAATCCCGCGCCGAAGGCCGCATCCGAACGCACGAAGAGGACGAGTAGTTTTTCTTAAGTTAAAACAAAAGGGCGAGTTTGACACTTGCCCTTTCGCTTGCCTAAAAATTTAGGAAAGACTATGGTTTCATTCCTCACTAAACAACTAAATCCAAAAATCCTGAATTCCTATAAAGTCACAAGTGTCAGCATTTTATTGATTTGCATAACACTTAATGCCGGATGCTTGTCGGATGAAAAATATTACCCGTTTCAAGGCGAATTGCGAGAGTTTATCCATCAAAACGGTCTAACCGTTAAGTTACCTGAAACCTTGGTTGCTACGGAAAACGATAAAGGTTTTTTGATTGAACCGGCAGGTGATTTAAACAAACATCTGCGTAATCAGCTAATGGTTTGGATTGAAAAAAGGGAAAACGAAAGGCCAGATGCATTTGCAAACTTGCGACAAAAGACGGTTGGAAATCGAACGCTCAATTATCAAATTGAGCTGCGAGAGGGCGGCTCCGGCGGCGATGAATACCGTTTTACTGCCTGGGAAAAAAATGAACGCGATTTTATCGTTTACAAACAAGTACAGCAGTCAGAATACGGCGAGCCGAATTTTGCGACGTGCTGGCAAATTATCGAAAAGACTGCGATTAAAAAATAAAACTGTGCCGGTTTCGATTTATAATTGTCAGCAAACAAATTTAATCGAAGGAAAACAAGATGATAAAAAGAAAAATTTTGGCGCTGGCTTTGCTAACAGGATTTGCGGCTTGTACGGTCAATGTCAACAACAATGCCAACACTGCGGCCAACACGAATACGACTCGCGCAAATACCGTTACAGTGACAGTTTCGCCCGTGCCTGCCGCCGGAGCAAGTCCTTCGGCGGCTCGCTGGAGCGTCGCGGTTTGTTCGTCGAGAGCCAATTCGGTCACGCTGCAGGCCGGCCCGAGCAGGGACGACAGCGCCACTTTTGCGACTTGGAAGGACGGCAGCGTACAACGAATTTATGATTTGCCGACGCGCGTACAAAATTTGACGAGCGTTTATTTTAAAGCCGTCGGTTCGGAAACAAAACCGGTCGAGCTGTGCGTGTTGTTTGACGGAAAATCCAAAAAACGAATCTCATTTGAAGACGGCGACAAAGATGAGACCGTTAAATCGAGCGACAGTAACGACAATGATTGCCGCTGCACGCAATAAGAGCGGAAAAATAATAAATAATAAGGCGAATTACTTTTGCGTGATTTTTCAGAATTTGGATTCAGGATTTAGATTTGCTAAACCGGCGATAGAGTAAGCCCAAAAGTAACTTGAAAGCCGGTTCGTTGCTGCGAGCATTAAGGACGGACAACTTAAGGCAGAAAAACGGCTGTTTTGCCGCCAAACAAAATGCCGTGCAGCATTAATAACCGTGCTGCCAACCGTACGTCGCGCCGATCTATTCGGGCGGTTAAATTCATGCCGCGTTCCAAATCCATTCGCGCTAAGAACATCAAACGCAAATCATAGAGGCCAACATAAACTCCTTCGGTTCTGCCGCCGTTCACGTAAAAGCCATTGTTAATAGTTGACAAAACAAATTCGCCGCGGCGAAAAGTGCAGTTGCACTGTTGATTATTGCCGGGAAGCGCATTGGCGGCTAAGATTTCGTTAAACTTTGGAATGAAAGATTCGACCAAATCAAAAGTTTTCTCCGGCGAAATTTCCGGGCTAACGCTTAAAACCTCAATCAAATCGGTTAATTCTCGAATGTTTTCCGGCTTGGGATTAATCATCGAGTATGTTTGTGAAATGTATCGAAGAGCATTATCGTGCTGTCCTTTGTCATAAAAATGACGGGCGATTTGAACCAAAAATGCAATTTTTGGAGTGCTCTCGGTTTGTTGCTGAATGATCTGTTCGGCTTCATCGTATTTTCCTTGATCAAGATCAGTTTTAAAAGTTTGTTGATCCAGTTTGAGCAGAGCGCGTTCGCGGTTTTGTTTGTCTGGAAGCGCGCTTAGCAACCGACGCGCTTCCTCGTAATTTGTTTCCTGCGCCGCCTTGTTCGCCGCCGAATTATAGATCTGCGGACGCATTTGAGCGGGAAAGTTTTGAGCTTCGGCAACCATCGTCTCCGGCGCGGCGTTTTTGATTAATTGCTCAAGCTTTTCTTTCGCCGGATACAGCTTTGCGTATTTCTGGCGAATTGCGGCGGCTCGTTCTGGAAGAATTTTTTCGAGTAATGGCAGCACATTTTGAATTTCGTAGTAATGATCTGGTTGCACAACGTTGCCGGAAAAATAATCGGCGTATTTTTCAGCCAGCCGCCGCAAAACCGCTCCGTTAAGTTGTATTTGTTTCGGTTTATCAGATGAATTCGTGATGATTGCGTTTGCCGTAGAAAATTCGGTCAGAAAGGCCGCCGCCACATCACGAACCTCGTAATTATCTTCATCGGAAAAATCGCTTGCCGCAATTTTTTGTAAAACTTCGCCTGCAAATTGCGAAGCGGCTTCAATATCCGTGGTTTTTAGTTCATTGATTAAACTTAAATCGTTGCTGGATGCGCCTCGGCGCAGGTTTTCGCGCGCAATTTCCAGCGCTCGCCTGGGATTTTGCCTGAGCATTAACTTGGCGAAGCTCTTTTCGAGCGCAATTTCAGTTTGCAAAAGCGGATAAAAATAGCGATATTGCGCGGAATTTGGCGGCAAATTTAAGGCTCGGTTAAGGATGGGCGGGCGCGTTTGACGAACAAATTCAATTGCTAGCTCGGCATCGTGACTGGCAACCAAATCTAAAAATTTATTGCGAATGGCTTGCAGCACCGAGAAGTTTTGGATCACCTCGCTTTCATCTGCCGCTCCGTCTGCTGATTTACCGCTTACCGCAACAAATTCATTGGTAAATTCATTTGCCGCTCGCGCGAAAAGCTGGCGAGCGCGTTTCTCGTCGCGCGCCCAGAGCAAGTCAGCCGCCGAGAATAAGACATAAATCCGATTTTCCGGCAGATTAAAAGACTGGGATTCATCAACCGTCGCCTCAAGCAGAGACAGCGCTTTGTTTTCGATTCCCGGCAGTCTTTTGTCAGTTTCGGGCATGAATGCTGGGGAAATCGGAAATGTTTGTCCGAAAGCGGCGCTGGCTGAAACTAAGAGACAAACGCAAAAGTACAAAGCGCAAATTGTTTTCATTTTATTTTTCTCAGGCAGGATGAAGCTGCAGCAATTCTACTTGAAAGAGTCAAGAAGGGAAAGGAATTTGAGAATTTTTGAGAGTTAATGATGCAGATTTTTCGCTATCCTACATGCCACCGGTAAGTAAAAATTGCTAACAAAAAAGGCAGCACATTTGCGCTGCCTCTCGCCGGTTGAAGTAATTATTAAAAAAGCGAGCCGTTGTCGTTACCGCCCATCATCGCTCGTCTGACGAGCGGAATCGGCGGGCCGCCGTATTGCAAAAACGCGTCGTGGAATTGTTTCCACCCGTTGCGCCCGCCGCGCGATGTTGTCCAGTCTTCGCGCAGTTTGCGAATCATCAGTTTGCCCATCGTGTAATTGAGATACGCCGGATCGAAAGTGCCGCGTTCTGCTTGCTGTTCGGCGCTGCCTTCGTCCTGAAAACCTTGTTCGAGAAACATTTTTCTGGATTCTTCGACCGTCATGCCTTTGGTGTGCATTCCGATTGCCGAGAGAAATCGGACGTTTCTGAGGAGCGCTTCCTGCAACTGTCCGATGTGCATTTCAGGGTCGTTTGCGCCCAGCCCGGCGTCATACATCATTTCTTCGGTGTAATGCGCCCAGCCTTCGGCAAAAGCATAGCCGACGAAAACCTGGCCGAATTTTGACGACGAACGGTTGGCGTGCAAAAACTGGACGAAATGACCGGGATAAACTTCGTGAACCGAGGTAAACAAAAGACTGCCTTTGCCCGGAACGTAAGCATCCTGTTTTTCTTTTGGCCAGGACGGGTCGGGCGGCGAAACATAATACGTCGAAGGCAAACCGGTTTCATACGGCCCCGGAATATTGATGTAAGCGAAATTCCAGGCTTTATACGGCGGCGCTTGCTTGACTCCGGCCTGCTCGGTTCCCGGAATTGTCAGCACATCCTTGTCCGTAATAAATTTTCGTAAATCCGCGAGCTGGCTGGTTGCGGCTTCGACTACGTTTGCGCCCGCAGCTTTGTCAGCCGAAGCTTTCGCCATGCATTGCTGCAATGTTTGATTCGGGGCAAATTTGGCGCACTCTGCTTTGAGAGCGCCCGTGTTGCGCTCCAAATCCTGTTTGCCGATTTCTTCGATTTTGGCGAGATCAATGTCAACTCCTTCAGTATCTTTGAGCATCCGTTTGAATTTGTCAGCGCCGAGAGCAAAATTGTCGGTTGCCGATTTTTCCTGCTCGCCTAAATACGCGTCAAAATCTTTGACCGCTTTGATAGCGGCATCATTGGCTGTTTTAAAATCTTTTTGCGAGGTTTCATCCTTGACCGGCTCAAAAACTTTAGGAACATCTTTCGAGTAGAAATCAGCCAGTCCGCCAATTGTCGTCCGCCCGATTTTGATTAAAGTTTTAGCCATCGGAGCTTTGAGATTGGCTTTAATTTGCTCGAGCGCCACCGGAACGTTGCGGGCATAAGCCGTGTAGGATTTGATCCGTGTTTCGAGCGGCGCATATTCGCGCGAGACGTAAACATCCGGATCAATCGGGTCGGCATAAAAATACGGGTTGGTGTGCGGCTGATCGGCGACTTCGCGCCAGAATAAATCTTTGTCAATCTGCGCGACCAGATAATCGCGCTCAAATTTCTGGCGGTCGTCGAGCGTTTCGGCTTTAAAAGCCGTCGCTTTGTCGCGCTCGGCATGAAGCCGGGCGATTTCTTTTTTCAAACCGTCTTCGCTCCAGTCGGGGAGCTTGCCGTCAAATTCATGTTTGCCGGAAACAACTGCAAAATCAGGATGCGCAACAAAATAATCGTTCAAAAAATGATTGACGTAATCATTCCATTCCGTGCTGGCTGCCGGCATGTTAGCAACATTAGTGGTGGTGGTGTTGGCCGCCGGTTGATTGGACGGCGGCGTATTTGGCGCTGGCGGCTGGCAGCCGGTCAACCCAACGGCCAGAGTTAAAATCGCCATACGAAAAGCATTTGCCTGAGAGCCTTTTAAGCGTGTCATCGGACGTCTCCCTGATTAAATTTTATTGGGTTTTATACAACTTAAATGAACTTTATACAAATCCGGGCTGCAATTGTTTTTTGCAAATCAATAGTGTTAATTTGGCATATCAGAACATTTTCAAATGAGCCAGATTAAACTCATCGCTTTAGACCTCGACGGAACTTTGCTCAATACGCGCGGAGAGATTTCCGAGCAAAATTTAGCGGCAATTCGCGCCGCCGAAGAACTTGGTGTTCTCGTCACGATTGCTACCGGACGGAGATTTAGGGATGCCCGTCCCGTCGGTATCAAGGCGGGTTTAAATGCCCCGCTGATTACCCACAACGGCGCGCTGACAAAGTTTGCCGACAATCTCGATGTTGTCAATGCGGCTTTGCTTAACGAGGCGGAAGCCCGCGAAGTTTTACGCGTCGGCAAAAAATTTTGCTCGGACGCGATGCTTTCCTGCGATCCTGCCGGAGCCGGATTGATGCTTTACGACAACGTCAGCCCGGACAACATCCCTTTGCAAAAATATATCGCCTGGTCGCGCCGTCTGCACGGAGACGACGCAGGCAGCGCGATTCGACATGTTGATTCGCTCGAAGACGTCCTGCCGGAAGTTGAAATCGTCCATCTGTCGTTTTCGGGAACATGTACGCCGATGGCCAATTTGCAAAACGCCTTGGAGAAAGAACTGGGCGGCACGGTCAAAGTTCTGTCCACGGTTTACGAATCGCAAAACTTTACCCTCCTCGATATTCTGCATTCCGAAGCCTCAAAAGGCTACGGCGTCAAAAGATTTGCCGAAGACCACGATTTCGCAAGTGAAAACGTGATGACAATCGGCGATAATTTTAACGATTTGGAAATGCTCGAATACGCCGGAACGCCCGTGGTGATGGGCAACGCCCCGCCCGCTCTGCTCGAAGATTCGCGTTTCGAGCAAACTTTGAGCAACGACGAGAGCGGTGTAGCGTGGGCTATTGAGAAGTTTGTGCTGGAGGCTAAATAAAAATGGGCGAAGTCAGAGTAAAAGTAAAGTTAACCAATGCGTTTGACGAATCACTTGCAAGACGCGGGCAGCTCAAGGCTGAAGAAATCCGTAGTTACGAAGCAGATGCCTTAGTTGATACGGGCGCGGTCTCTTGTGTTGTGCCGCAAAATGTGATGGAACAATTAGGCGTTTTACCAATTGGAAATCGGGTAGCCGAATATGCAGACGGGCGAAAAGAGGCTGTTGAGCTAACAGAGCCAATTAAATTCAGTATCATGGGACGAATTACGAACGAAAGTGCGATGGTTTTGGGCGATGAAGTTTTAATCGGGCAAACGGTTTTAGAAGTTTTAGATTTAATGGTTGACTGCAATAACCGCCGCCTCATTCCAAATCCGGCGCATCCGGATCAGCCGGTCGTCAAAATTAAATAGTTGCCGCTTCAAGCACTTCGTGAAAACCGTTAACAACACTCTCAAATGGCAATGGCTGCGAACCCTTTCATTTTGGAATCGGCAGCCAATTCGCGCCCAGGGCGGAATTCTCGCGTTGATTCCGTTTATTGCCATTGCCGTGACGTTCTTCCTAACCTATTACGGTAATAGCTCGCGCGCCGCAATCGAAACTGATATTGAACGAAAGTTTCAAATCGTCAATCAGCTAAACGAAGTTCTGGTTTTGATGGTTAATGCCGAAACCGGAATGCGCGGTTTTATGCTGACGCGGCGACGCGAGTTTTTAGAACCGTATCAAACCGCTTTGCAGCAGTTGCCGCCCGCGCTCGATAACCTCAATAAGTTGGACGAAGCCGAGCCGGGCGCGAAACCGCGCGCAGCAAAACTGGGCAGGCTTCAGGAAATCAAAACTCAGATTGATGTGCGGCTCGAATATCTCAAAGACACCGAAGGGTCAGCGTCGCGTCGCGAAACCGAAACGGAGATTTTTGAGCGTCTCAAGCGCGGCAAAATTCTGATGGACGAGCTGCGCGAAATGCTCAGCCAAAGCGAGTCCGAAGAACAAACTCTGCTCGCGGAACAGCTCAACAATATCAAAGAAATTCGCAGCCGCGATTATTTTCTTGTCATCGCGGCTTTGCTGATCGGGTTAGTGACGCGCCTCGTTTCGTTTTATCTCTTTGACCGGGGAATTGTCCGCCGGATTGAGCGGTTAACGGAAAACGTGCGTTCGTGGCGCAGCAATGAAAATCTGAAACATCCATTTTCAAAGAAAACCGACGCGCTCGGTCTGCTCGAAAACGAACTCGAAGAATTAGCCAGAGATTCTGGTAAAATATCAAAAGTCTCAAAATCAAATTAATATTAACGGAGAATTACAATGGCAAATAAAATTGCGGTTATTGAAACCAACCACGGCACAATCAAGTTTGAACTGCTCGAAGAAGATGCCCCGAAAACTACGGAAAACTTTCGCCTGCTGGCGGAAAAAGGTTATTACGACGGAGTGATTTTTCACCGCGTGATTAAAAACTTTATGGTTCAGGGCGGCGACCCGCTTGGCATGGGCTACGGCGGCGAATCGGCTTGGGGCGGCAAATTCAACGATGAAATCAACGGCTCGTCCGACCTCTATAAAGGCGGTTATTCAAAAGGTACGGTCGCGATGGCTAATTCCGGACCGAATACCAACGGCTCGCAATTTTTTATTATGCACGTTGATTATCCGCTCCCGCCCGCTTACACCAAATTCGGGCGCGTCATCGAAGGTCAGGAAGTCGTTGACAAAATCGCCAACGTCCAAACCGGTCAGGGCGACAAACCGAGCGAAAACGTGGTGATGGAAAAAGTTACAGTTGAAGGCTAGATGTTTTTGTTTTGAGAGGGAGACTAAATGAAAAAAGTTTGGACGGTTACAATTTTGGTTCCAGTTTTAATAGTTTTGCTTTTTGGTTTTCCTCTCAAAGCACTAGCTCAAATAAGAACTTTTGATTCCAAGAAATTCGAACTTGCTCGCTCTAAAAATTCACAAAATATCTCTTGGTCGGATTCATTTCAGCAAGACGAAAACGGCATTATATTACAAAAAAACATAAAGGATTATCTTTCCACTGATTATTGGTTGCAATCAGAACCTTTTTCGATTGGTGAAGCATGGCAACCGCCAATTGCGGCTAGGATAATTATCGAATTTAACGGTGACGTTCCGAAAGGGTTTTGGAAAAACACCGATGTTTACATCAGATATAGCGCTGACAAAATGCATTGGTCGTCTTGGAGTAACAGAAACAGAATTGATGCTGGCAGTAAGGATTATGATTCACTTAGACGCTTTTACGTGTATGACGTTAAGCAAGATGCTTCGCTTTACGATGTTAGTATCTCAATGCCAAGCGTCGCTCGAACCGAATATCTAGAACTGCGTAAAATTTGGATGAAATCAAAGGAATACGTGGACAACGAGTATCTTTTCTTCGTTTGGCTAGCCCAAAATTATCCCTCTTACTTTGAACGCGAAATTCCTGTTATCGGTTATGTTCAATTTAGAGTTGAAGGCAACTCTGACGGCTTCGATTCTGAGGTTAAGCTTCACTCAATCAGTTTTAACTATGGTTATTCAATCAGCGGGCTTGGTTATTTTGATCCGAGAGACAAGGACGATGCAAACCCTGGCAAAAAAGTTGAAGGCAAACCTGAAATCAAGGATTCCGAGGGTGCGTGGCATTTTGATCTCAGCAAATACAAAACCTATTTTAAAGATTGACTTTAATTGAATGATTGATTGGATTATGTCCATGTCCAATATCAGGTGCAGCCCGAATCGCTTCGGTTACAAAATTTTTGGCGCGGCAGATTGATTCAATCAGAGTTTTACCGTTTGCCAGATTTGCCGCGATTCCCGACGCGAGCGTGCAGCCGGTTCCGTGCGTCGCCGTGGTTTCGATGAAATCGCCTTCAAACACTTCAAAATTCTCGCCGTCAAACAATAAATCCCTCGTTTTTCCGGCATGAACCAAATGCCCGCTTTTCACTAAAACGGCAGGCGCGCCCAAATCATAAATTCGGCGGGCGGCAGTTTTCATGTGTTCGAAACTTTCAATTTTTAAGTTCGTAATTCGTTCGGCTTCGGCAATATTGGGAGTGACGATGCGCGCCAGAGGAAACAGGTTTTTAATCAGACTTTGCAATGCTTTGTCATCAATCAAATCAAACCCGGAAGTCGAGCGGACAACCGGATCAACCACGGGCGCGGGCAGCTTAAATTCTTCAATCAACCGGGCGACCTCTTCGATAATCTCGCCGGTCGGGAGCATTCCGGTTTTGACGGCTCCAATTTTAAAATCTTCGGCGACGGGCACAATTTGTCCGCGCACTGATTCGGCCGTTTGAGTGACCGCGCCAAAAACCCCGACGGTATTTTGAAACGTCAGCGATGTGACCGCCGCCGTCGCAAAACAGCCGAAAGCCGTGAACGTTTTGATATCAGCGATTATCCCGGCGCCGCCCGACGGGTCGAGACCGGCAATCGTCAGGCAAACCTTCGGATTTTGAATTTTGGATTTTGGGTTTTGGATTTCGTCAGTCATTGCGAATGTTACTGACAATTCTAGATAAATTTTGTGAATCGTTCAAAAAACGAATGGCGGCAACACCGCTTGCTCCGGCTTGCAGAACTGCGGCAAAATTTGTTTCGTCAATTCCGCCAAGCGCGATTATTGGAAAATTACCAACCGCCGCGCAAATCTCTTCTAATTTTTCAACGCCTTGCGGCGGCAAATTATAATGCGCTTTGGACGGAGTGGGGAAAATCGGTCCGAAGGTCGCAAAATTCGCTCCGGTTGCCGCCGCCGATTTTATTTCCGAAAGCGAATGGGCTGAAACGCCGATGATAAAATCTTCGGGGAAATTTTTCCTGATGGTTTTTGCCGTAAGCGAATTGGCAGTCAGCTGAACGCCGTCGGCAGCGGCGGCGAGAGCGACGTCGGCGCGGTCGTTAACGAGCAAAAGCGTTTGTGTGTTTTGGGTGATTTGCGCGGCGCAGCCGGCTAAATAGAAAAGATTCTTTCCCGAAAGCTGTTTTTCGCGGATTTGGATGAGCGCGATTTTTGCCTCGACTGCGGCGGAAACCAAATCTAAAAATCGTTTTGAATCTTCGCCGAAATTCGTGTCTGTCAGCGAATTGTCGGAAATCAGATAGATTAGTGGACGCTTATTTCCGGGAAACTCTCTCGTCATCACTTCTTTGATCAGCGTTTTCAAGCTGCTGCGCCGAGCGGTTGAAATTAGCGATTTCCCAGAAAGCGATTGCTAAATTTAAAACGCCGAGCGCTGTGACCGCGCCGCGCACCCAGCCCGAGGCGACCGCCTGACGCAGAATCGGCAAGCCCGTTTGCGAGGTGACATAAACCAGCAGGTAATTATCGCCCCAATCGCTGATGCCTAAGACGCTAATCCACGGCAAAAGCGTTAATGCCACGCCCGCCTCCAAACACACGGCGATAAAAAAGATTAAAGTTATTCTAGCGGCCATTTCATCAGTTCAAAGTTCAAAGTCCAAAGCCTAAAGTCAATTTGATTTTACGTCATGTTGTTCGAAAACAAAATATAACGGAATCACTTTGACCTTGCACTTTGGACTTTAAACTTGAGACTTTTTATGCTGCCTGGAGTCCGCGCACTTTGTCGCCGATGTTGCGATAGGTGACATTGACGGCGTAAATATCGGAAAACAGCTCGAGAGCTTTGGCTGTTTCTCCCGATTGTTCGTAAGCCAGACCGAGCTCGTAACGCAGGGCCTGATATTCATCTTCCGTGTGTCCGGGAGCTTTCAAGCCTTGCAGGTACCATTTTATTGACAGTTTCGGCATCGCCTTTTCCATAAAGCAATGTCCGATTAAATTACAGCATTGCAGATAGCGCGGGGTTCCGTCGTTTGGCGCGACCATTTTGACCGCATTCTGAAATTCTTCGACCGCGTCATCCATCAAATCCATTTCTTTGTAAGCCAGCCCCAGATTATAATGCGTTTCGTAATCGGCGGTTTGCATTGTCGGCAAAGCGGCAACCTGCAGATCATCGCCAAGCTCGGCAAACAAATCTTCAAAGCCTAAACTTGCCACGATTGATTCCGCAGGTTTTTCCGGAACGCTCTCGACAGATTTTTTAGCTGTTGTCTGAACGGGAACCGGCGGCTCTTCGACAGTTGGTTGAACCGAACCATTACCGGCTGACGACCCGACTCCGTCGAGCTGTTCGCGCCGGACGGTAATCAGTGGCTGCGCGCCATACTGTTTTTCCAGCAAATCAAGCGCGTCAACAGCGAGATCTCGATAATTCTGGGAAATATAGAAATCAACGCTTTCCAGGTCTTCTTTGAGTCCCGCAAGAGTATTGGACTGAGTCAGGGCAGTAGAGTCGGCAGCGGTGGATTCGGTAGCGGAGGATTCGACATCGTCAAGTTGAGTCGGAGCATTTTCTTCCTGATGCTGGCCGGTTGTCTCAAAAGCGAAATCGGTAGCCGAATCGTCCTGCCATTCTTGATGATTCCCGTTGTTCGAGACTTCCGCACTGGTAGTTGAGAAATTCTCGTAATCGTCTGTCGCAAAAGCAAAAGCAGTTTCATCAACGCTGCTCTCAGCAGCAGAATCGGCGGGCTTGGTTTCCCAATTTTCATCGCCGTCTCTTTCGATGGCCGCAGTTTCCGTAGTCGGTTGATGATATTCATTAATCGGCTCGCCATCTTCGCCGAGCTTATTAAATGATTCAAAAGTCGGCACAAACTCAGGGCTTTCGCTTTGGTATTGACCGTGACCGGACGAGCGCGATGATTCAAAATCAACGCCGAGATCGCGCAAACGATGGGCGTAACGCTCATCTTCGGGAAAGAGTGTGGCGAGTTCGATCAGCGCGCTTCGTTCTTCGGTTTCGACGCCGTTGATTTGGGCTGATTCGGCCAGTCTTTCGAGCGCGGTTTTTAGTTCGTCTTCGTTGCGCTGCCAGGCCCGAACGCGAGTCAGCAAGCGCAAAGCATTTAACTGTTCCGGATTGCGCGCCAAGATTTCATTGAGCCAATGCAGCAATTCTTCTTCCTGATTGCTGGAAATCAGCATCTCGCCGCAGGACTCAATCGCGCGGGTTGCTTCTTCAACCTTATTTTCTTTGAGATAGAGACGCACGACGTCTAAAGAACGTTTATAACTGCTCGGTTCCCGATAAACCAGTTTGTTGATCGCTTCTTCGGCAGCAGAGGTGTTTTCGGCTTCGACGTAAGCGTGAGCCAGAAGGGAGAGCATTTCGTTGCTTTCGGGATTTGCCGCGACGGCTGCGGCCAGACGTTCGGCGGCTTCTTCGGGAAAGCCAAGCTCAATGCTCGCGCTGGTCGCCCCGTTGAGCGCGTTGATATCAAACGGACTCAGCTTCAAAGCTTTGGCAAAAACAGCGGCGGCTTCCTCAGTCTGCTTTTTGGCGAGAAGGCGATTTCCGGCTTCCGAATAGGCTTCGACAGCTTTGTCCGGGCGGTCTTCGTCAAGAAAGTTATCGGCAAGTTTGAGACGCGTTGCCGTGTCATTCGGATCAAGGTCGGCAATTCTGCTCCAAATTTCCAGTGCTTTAACTTGGGCGCCGTTTCTTTGGTGTTCCTCGGCTACCAGCAAATAAAAAGAGCGCGCTTCGGAAACCAGACCGAGCATTTGATAGAGCGGCGCAAGCTTGGCGGCAATTTCAACTGAACCGGGCATCAAGCGCAGCATCTTCTTGTACATGGCAATCGCTTTGTGCGCGAAACCCTGCGTGTTGTAATGTTCGGCAATTCGCTTAAAGCAGGCGATAGCTTCGTCTTTGGCTTCCACGCGGGCGTATAAATCGCCCAGCATGTTAAGCGTATTATAGTCTTTCGGATCGTTCTCGACGATCTGACAATAATCTTTAATGGCAGCTGGAATCTTGCCTTGCGACAGATTTTTATCGGCGGTTCGCCTAACTTTTTCCTTGTCGAAGCTCATGATAGATATGGAGGATTGAATTCAACAGTTATATTAATGCGTTAAATAAGGACTTTGGCGGAGTGTCAGAACGGAAGAGTGCACTCTGGCAGCAGCGCTTGTAGCCTCTCACGGACACTGCTTTTTCAAGCTATCACGCAAACGCCGAAACTGTCAACGAATCCTAATAACTTTCGGACACTTTCAAACTATAAAATCTTTGTATATTACAGCGTTGCAAATTTCAAGTTAGCTCTATAATGTAGCCTAAATTTATAAGTTAAAAGTCTGATTTTGAATTTAAGATTATGAAAAATTGTTTTACCAAAACCGGAAAGCCATTTATGCCGTTTTTGCTGATTTTTTCGCTGATTTTTTCCTGTCTTTTAGAGCCTATCCTGACTCAGGCAGCCGCGCGCGAACCGGTGCGCGGGCAAAACGCGATGGTTGCCTCGCAGCACCGTTTGGCTTCGGAAACCGGCGCTGACGTGATGAGGCGCGGCGGTAATGCGGTTGACGCGGCGGTGGCCGTCGCGTTTGCCCTCTCCGTTGTGTATCCGGAGGCCGGAAATTTGGGCGGCGGCGGTTTTATGCTGGCTCACCTCTCGGACGGCCGCAATATCGCGATTGATTACCGCGAACAGGCTCCGGCGGCCGCGACGCGCAACGTTTATGTTGATAAAAGCGGCGAATTAATCACGGGCGAGGGTTCTTCGACGGCGGGTTATCGCGCGGCGGGCGTTCCGGGAACCGTGGCCGGACTCGAACTGGCCTTCAAAAAATACGGTTCGGGCAAGTTAACCTGGGCGCAGCTAATCGAACCGGCGCGAAAGTTAGCAGCCGACGGTTATGTTCTAAGTTACCGGCTCGCCGAATTGTTTAAAAATTACCAAAAACATCTTCAGCCTTACGAAGACAGCACACGTATTTTTCTAAACGGCGGCAACTATTACAGGGAAGGAGAAACGCTCCGGCAGCCCGATTTAGCGGCGACTCTGGCCCGCATTCAAAAGTCGGGCGCGAAAGAATTTTACGAAGGCGAAACTGCTAGGCTGATTGCCGCCGATATGAAAGCGCACAACGGTTTAATGACGCTGGCCGATTTAAAAAATTATCAGCCAAAGGAACGCGTTCCCATCGTTGGCAATTATCGCGGATTTCCGATTGTGGTAATGCCGCCGCCTTCGTCCGGCGGAGCAATTTTGCTCGATGTTTTAAACGTCTTAGAAGGCTACGACATCAGAGCAATGGGCTGGGCTTCATCCGAAAAATATCATGTTTTAACCGAAGCCATGCGCCGCGCTTTCGCCGACCGCGCCGAATACATGGGCGATCCTGATTTTACCGACGTTCCGATTAAAAAGTTGATTTCCAAAGAGTACGCCGCCGCCCAGCGTCAGACGATTGATTTAACCAAAGCGTCAAAAAGCGCGGACATCAAAGCCGGAGATTTATCCGGCATCAAGGAACCGACCGAAACCACGCATTTTACCGTCGCCGACGCGCTCGGCAACGTTGTCACCAACACCTACACGATCAACGATTTGTACGGCTCCGGCGTGACCGCCAAGGGAACCGGCGTGTTGCTGAACGACGAAATGGACGATTTCGCCGCGCGCCCCGGCCAGCCGAATATGTTTGGACTCGTCCAGGGCGAACGCAATAAAATCGAACCCCAAAAACGGCCCCTCTCTTCGATGACGCCGACAATCGTTTTGCGAAAAGACGGCACAGTCTGGTTCGCGACAGGCGCTCGCGGCGGTCCGCGCATTATCACCGCCGTTTTGCAAACCGTCATTAATGTGATTGACCACGACATGAACATTCAGCAGGCAATTGATGCCCCGCGTCTCCATCAACAGTGGCTGCCGGACGAAATCGCCTTTGAACCGTTCGGGCTTTCGACCGACACGCGCCGCGCAATGGAAAAGCTCGGACACACGTTTGCTGAAAAACCGAGCTATGTCGCATCGGCAACCGGAATCATGATTGAGGAAAAAACCGGCGTTAAATTCGGCGCCGTAGATTCGCGGAGCGACGGCGAGCCAATCGGTTATTAGAAGACGGAAATGGCTCGACAAAGAGCCATCTCTGAATTGGACAACTCTCGCCGTGCCAACGTTTTTGTTGACAAACAGATTTAAACGGATGTAACTTGAGCGAATAAATCCATTTGGAGAATTGAGAGGAACGCGAGATGGGTTGGAACAACATCGGCAATCTTTTCGGGGGCAACAGAGAGCTTTGGGAAAGACCTTCTTTTAACCCAACCGGCAAGCCAAACAGTCTCAAATCAGCGCCGCCCGTCAGCGAATATCATGGCGGGACGCTCTCGATTGCAATCACACCTGCCGATTCGCAGCGCGACGTGGTGAATCGAGGCCTGCTTTCACACGCTAAAAAAGCTGGACTCTCCGATCAACCTTCCGTTGCCGGCGGCAAAAGCCCGGCGCAGATGTTTGCCGATCAATGGACGACCGATAAATTAAGACATCGCAAGAGCGGCGCGGAATATACGGAAGCTGAATTTCTTGGTTTAAAGAAAAACAAAACCACTACTTTTTCATTGAGCGAGGCAAATGACGCCGACGTTTTGGCAGACCTTAACTCGCGCATCGAAGCGCTCAAGGAAACCGATGTCGTCAAAGTTAACACAAACGTTGAGCTGACGCTCGAGGAACGCGCTGCCGCGTTAATGGCAAAGGCGGGCGTCAACGGAGCGAACAGTTCTCTCATCAGTTCAAAACCTTTGGCGACGCCGGCGAGCGTTGACGCTTTGGGAGGCACAGTCAGAAACGCCGAAGATGCTTTGAGAGAACACGTCAAACAAAACTACAATCCGCACAATCGTGTCTGGGGCGATAAGATTAACGAAGTCCTCTCACAAGCCAAACAGGACGGCATCACGGTTGATAACCTTGAATTAGTTACGGACGAGAACGGCAATGAACGAGCTAGCTTTACTATTTCGCCCGCAAACAAAGCGAAACTCGACAAACTGTTCGCACAAGCCTTGAATGAAACCAAGAAAGGCGAATGGGGAAGCGACGAAGGACAACGCGAAGGCACACGAATGCTCGGCGATCTCCCAATTATGGGAGCCAACGGCGTCATCAATACTGCCAATCATACAAGCGAACCGGTGCGAGGAACGCTCGAATCACTGGGCGTTGATACATCGGCGGCAAAGCTGCCGAAACTTCCCTATCAAAGCGAATACGGAAAGAAGAACGGCGGGGCGGGCGAAATCGGAACGGAGATTGGGCTGGGGATCGCCGCCGCGCCAAGCGTCTTGGAGACGACGGCGGGCAAAGTTCTCTTTGGCGTGAGCGGTTCGTACAACATCGCGGCAGGAACAGCGGGCATTGACCCAACCGAAAAAGACAAGAATGGCCAGCCGCGCCAAATGGGCGCATTGGAACGCGGAATGCGAGTCGTCGGCGGAGCGGGCGAAATAGCAGGAGCGCAGCCGAGTTTCGCGACAGCCGGAAAAACCGGCACGACGTTAGCGCAGGAATCGGAAACGGTTGAAGCATTAACGCCGGACGGACAAATTGTCAAAGCGCAAGTGCCGAAATCAGCGCAGACGGCAACGGAGTCTGCAACAGCCAAACCTGTACAAACGGCAGATGATTTGGCCTTGGAAATGCGTGGTGAACACCGCATTAATATTCGCAAAGGCGACGGAACAAAGAGTTCTGGAATGGAATACGCTTGGCGGAGACATGGCGGAAGTGGAAGCTTAATCAATAAGTCGCAGTTTTCGATTCCGCGTGAGGAAGTTGAAGCCATTTTACAACGTAAGGATATAATTAAGTCCCCAGCCATTTTGGATATAAAGAGCGGGAACTACATTCGCCAGGTTGACGTTGGCAAAACTGTTGGCAATGTACCCTTAAAACAAGGTGGACATCCAACATCAGTAATTACAATTATTACTGATGAAGCCGGAAACTTAGTCAACATTTTTCCAGGTAGATTAGATTTTGGAGCGACATTGCCGTGATTACTATAATTCTTGAAAATGAAGAGAATCAAATCATCGAAAAAATCGGCGCATTGGGAAATCGAGATTACTTTCTTAAACCACTGGACAACAAAATGTATCCGGTTTTATCTGAATTGAGTGATTCGGATAATGAAATTGTCACTTCCGGCGAAATGCCGCAATTAATCAAAGAATTACAAACTCTCAAACTAACCGTTGGCAGAGAGCAAGCGCAAGAGATTGAAGAAGTCATTCGACTCGCAAAACTTTCTGAAACTAATAAAGAATATTTTTTGGTTTTTACTCCATTTGGTTCCTTTTGGTGAGAGCAAATATCGGCTGATTTATAGGTGCTAGTCTGATGAAAAAAGGCGAGAAAGGTAAACTGCGCGAAATGGGCGTGTTGGAATGCGGAATGGGAATCGTCAGCCGAGGTGGCTAAATTTTAGAAGTGAAATTTAGTCCGCTATTTGTCGTTGAAATGGCTGGCAACGACTGGCAAAATTATAATTCTAACGCTAAAAACCAAGATCATGCGCGGAGCGGTCAGTCTCTCCTGGTGTCACCTGCCGCCTGAACCTGATTAGAACGCAGTTGTTTTGGTAATTAAAAGTTTGAACTAAAAAAGCCGAATAAATTAACTTTTACAGCGAGTCAATTTATTCGGCTCTGTAATGTTTTTGAGCATCAGCCAATTGCGGTTTTTACTTCGCGGTGCTGGCGATGGCAGTTTGAAACTGCGTTTCAAGCTGCGTCACAAAACCCATAATTTGCTGGTTTTTGCCAAATTTAGCTTTCATCAAATCAAACGCTTCCTGACCGCGCGGGTCAGCGAGGCGAATGATGCTGGTGATGCCGGTAAAAATTGACTGAAAATCGTTGGCGTCGAGGGATTTTTTAAAGCCCTCGAAAACCAGCGGATAGGCGCGCGCGTCGCCTTTGCCGGTGGCGGCCACAATTGCCAGCGCCGCCGAACGAACGCCTCGTGATTGCGTCGTATCACCGGCGTATTTTAAACCGGTATCAAAGGCGCGTTTGTCGCCCAACGTCGCGAGCGAGTTCAAACCGGCAATGCGCACGCGGTCACGCCACGATTGCTCATCCAGCAGTTTGACCAGACGCTCATACGCCTGCGGCGATTTGGTTTGAGCCAGCGCGTCAGACGCCTGATCAACCACGTTGTAGCTGCGATCACTCAAAGCCGCCGCAAACAGTTCGGCGTTAGACGAGTCTTTTAACGCGCCCAACACGTCAAACGCGGCGGCGCGAGTGGCTGCCTCTTTGTCTTTTGTTGCCGCTTTCAGCGCCATGACGGTTTCAGGAGCATAGTGCGGAGTGGGCGCAGTGCCAAAGAAAGCCGCCATTTGATTTTGCTGCGGAGCGGCAAATTGACGAACCGCTTCGCGGCGCACCGCCCAGAATGCATCGCTCGTCATGGATTTATTGAGCGCCGCGCTGATTTTTGCTTTATCGGCTTCTGCGGTCGTTTGAGCTTTCGAGAGCTTGCCGAGTTCAGAGAGCGCCCAGAGACGTCCGAGCATGTCTTTGTCATTGCCGAGCTGAAAAACCAGATCGTCAACCGGCTTTTGGAAAGTCATTTCTTTTATCAATGTTCCCTGATAATCGAAATTAACCAGATTCGGTTTTGAATCAACGTTAAAAGTCAGCACGGTCGTTTCCTGCGGCTCAATCATGACGCGTTCGACCCGCGCTCCAGAGGCTGTTCCGATTTCGACATCAACCGGAGTTTCAAAGAATTCGACTTGCGGATACTCGTAAGTTGGATCCGGTTTTTGCGTTTGCTTGACCGTCAGCGTTAACTTTTTGCCGGCCTCATCATAGCTTTGCGTAATCTCAAAAATCGGATGACCCATTTTGTAGAGCCACTGATCGAAAAAGCGGTCGAGCGATTGCCCGGTCGTTTCTTCAAATGCGATGCGCAACTGCTCGGTTGAAACCGGTTTGTGCGCGTTGACAGTCAGATAATGATTAATCGCTTTCCACCAGTTTTCCTCGCCGACAAAGGTGCGCAGCATATGCAAAGTCGCGCCGCCGCGCGGGTAGGCATAGCTGTCAAAAATTGCATCCCTGTCTGTGTAATTCTGCGTCACGACCGGACGCCGGTTGCCCCGATTCCAGGTGCTTAAATACTGCTGCTGATTGCTGCGGACATCGCGGTAAAGAAATTCGTCATGTCCGATTGATTCTTCGTCCCACATCGCCTGAAAATAGGTGGCAAAGCTTTCATTAAGCCAGATTTGTCCCCATTCGCGGCAGGTGACGTAATCGCCAAACCACTGATGTGCCAGTTCGTGCGATTGGAGGCTGTCGCTCGTTTCGTCCAGCTCTTCGCGCTCGTCGTGAATCATGCCTTCGATTTGCGTGGTGGCGGAGATATTTTCCATTCCGCCGCCGAAATCTTCGACCATCGTCTGCGCGTATTTTTCGTAAGGATACGGAACGCCGGTTTTGTCCGAGAAAAATTGCACCATTTTTGGCAGGCGAACGGTAGTCACCCCGCCTTCTTTGGCTTCGTTCGGATAGACATACGAAGAGACGGGCTTGCCGGCGGCCGATCCTTTGCTCACCTCCGCATATTCGCCGACGACGATTGAAGTCAGATAATTGGCGTGCGGCGAATCTATTTTCCAGTGAAAAGTGCGGGTGTTGTCTTTGTTATCTTTGGTTTCCAACAATTTGCCGTTGGAAATGACGACAAACGGTTTTTCGACTGTGGCGCGCAGCTCGGAGGTCGCGAAATCGTTCGGGCTGTCGTATGAAGGAAACCAGAAACGGTTAAATTCCGATTCTCCCTGCGACCAGATTTGACGCGGCTTTTTCGGATTGTCGGGCGTCGGTTTGATAAACCGAATGCCGCCGCCGAATCCGCCCAGGATTCCGCCTTCGACCGCCCCGCCGGTGCGATAATCAATCACGAGCGTTAAGTCTTCGCCGGCTTTGTAGGAGCGGTCGGGGGTGATGTATAACTTTTGCTTTTCATCATCGGTCGTAAACTTCAGAGCTGCATTGCTGCCGAGAACTTTAACCGAATTAACGCTTAGTTTACCTTCGTCAAGCGTAATTTGAGTCAGACCGGTTTTAAACGGAGCGAGAGTCAGCGTTGCCGTGCCGTAAGCCTGCGATTTATCCCAATCAAATTTTAGATCGAGCGCCACATGTTTCATGTCATAATCGCGGCTGCGAACATAATTCCTTGGCGGAAGCTTTTGAATCTGCGGTTGTTTGGGCTGCTCCTGCTGTTCCTGCAAAAACCGTGTGACCGGATTAGCATTGGCAATGCTTCCCGAAAGCATCAGACAGGCGAGCGAAGCTGCGAGCGCACGCGCTGAAAGCGTTTGTTTGTGACGCATTAAAATAACCTCATTTTTTATAAAATTTTTGTACTAATCAAGAGAACTTCGTTTTTGCTTTGATGTTACGTAAGGCGGAAGCTGTTTGTTTCAGGCGATTTTAGTTTCCCAGATTTCCGCTAAATTAAGCGTCAAGCCATTCAAAACGTTTTCGCCGCTTAACGTTTGCGGATTTTCTAAAACTTTGACTTCTTGATTTTGATGATAAAGGTAAACTTGCTTTTTGCTTGGGTCAATCAACCAACCGAGACGAACGCCGTTTTCGCTGTATTCCGTCATTTTTTCCCGCAATTCTTTGAGCGAATCGGATGGTGAGCGGAGTTCGATGACAAAATCGGGCGCCAGCGGAGCGTAACCTTGAATTTGCTTCTTAGTAAGTTTTTTTAATCTCGCGCGCAAAACCCATGAGACATCGGGCGAACGTCTGGCTCCATTGGGAAGAACGAACATTGTCGAAGAATCGCCGACCTCGCCCGTGCCGTCTTGCTCCGCCCAATTAAAAATTCTTGCAGTCAACACAGTATTTCTAACCCCTGGTATAAAACCGGTGCTTGGCATAAAGATTAGTTCTCCCTTTCCGCTCAGTTCAATTTTCCATTCGGGGTTAGCCTGCTCGATTTGCGCGAACTGGTCGTCGCTCAGATTAATGTCACTGACATCGACTTTCATGACAAAAGGCTGGGTTTTTCTGAAAACGTCGGAAAAATTCGGCGGTATTTGAGGAAAATCAAAACCAAAATTTGGCGATTTGGTCGTTCTGTTCGGAATATTTTGCGACATCAAAAGTTCTCCTTTCGAGAAAAAGCAAAAATGCCTTGGCGCTTTATTTTGTGACTAAAAAGGCGCAAAGGCAAATCGGTTTTGTGGGAAATTTTAACTTGTCAACGACGATTCAAAAATTGCCCCGCTAGGCTCATCAAATCGTCCATTGAACTGCCGTCATGATTGCTGTCGAGAATATTGCTCAGCATCCCCGCCATTCCGGGTTGCTGCTGCTGAATTTGTTGCTGCTGTTGTCCGAGCATCGCGCCGATTCCGCCGGCGTCGAGATTGCCGTCTGACTGCTGTCGGCCGAAATACGCCAGGGCGATTGGCGCCAGCATCGTCAGAAGGCTCGCGACTTGTCCCATATTCAAACCGCTCTGGTTACTGATTTGCTGGGCTGCCGCCGTTTGCTGTCCGTTGCCGAGCAGCATTCCGAGAATGTTGCCGCCCATGTTCGTCGCCTGCGACGAGTTGCCCAGAAAACCGCCGATATTATCCAGAATGCTGCCGTCGTTATTAGTGATGGCATTGGTGATTTGCGGCTGCGCGGCCTTGTTTGCCATCGCCCCGACGATCATCGGCAGCGCCATCGAAATCGCACTGCTGACGACGCTCGGCTCGGCGCCGATTTGACTGCTCATTTGGTTAACTGCTTCGTTGCCCTGCTCGTGCCCGAGTAAATCCTGCAAAGAAAACATTTTATTTTTTCTCCCTTAAACAATTTGATTTTTCGACGAAACGGACAAATGGTATCAATTCCAATTGCCAAACTCCATTTGACAGACGCGCTTTTTGTTTTGCTGACAAACAAGTTAGGATGGCAAAGATTTAAGTTGGAATTTTGAAGCCGGAATTTAAGGTTTGAGGTCATGCCGCGAATCATTGTTTTAAGCGACACGCACAATGCGCACGAAGAAATCAGTGTTCCCGACGGCGATCTTTTGATTCACGCCGGAGACGCGACCAATCGCGGAACGATTGAGGAGTTTGCCGCCTTTGGCAAGTGGTTTAAAAATCTGCCGCACCGTCATAAAATTTTCGTCGCCGGAAATCACGACTGGCTTTTTGAAATCAGCCCGCCGCTGGCCGGAAGTTTGATAGACGGCTGCGTTTATTTGCAGGATTCTTTTGTCGAAATCGAAAATTTGAAAATTTACGGCAGCCCCTGGCAGCCGCGCTTTTTCGATTGGGCTTTTAATTTGAATCGCGGCAGACAACTGGCCGAAAAGTGGCGCTTGATTCCGGACGACACAAATATTCTGATTACGCACGGCCCGCCGTTTGGGATTCTGGACGCTGCTCCGCGCGGCAGTCTGCCGGATGAAAACGTCGGCTGCGAAGATTTACGCCGCCGCGTCGAAGAACTCGTCGGCTTTGAACGATTAAAGCTGCATGTTTTCGGCCACATCCATTTTTCCTACGGCGTGACGAAAAAGTTTAGCGAAAAATTTAATCGCCAAATTGGAGTTACATTTGCGAATGCGTCAAACTGTGACGAAAGCTACAGACCCTTTAACCCTCCGCTGGTGTTTGATGTCAGTTGACAAGTTACCAGACAAATTACGGTCAACAGCAGTTTTCAGAAAGTTTCGGATTTACAAAAAAACAGCTTATCTCAAACCGCAAAACGGACAGCTTTCTTTTTCGACAAGAAGGTCTTGGAATTTCTTAAGGGTGAGCTTGGGTTTTGTTTTTAAACTGATTTTCATAGACTGTCCTGGCGCATTCGCCATTTTCAAATCAAAATCTGTACGTCGCCCAAGTCGAAAAATAATCAACGTCTTTGCCGGGCGGCGTTTCTTTTAAAAACTTGCCCGGAAAAAGATGCGAGTAGATCGCCGTGCAGGTGAAATGCCGATTAATGCGGTAATCGAGTCTGGCTGAAGGCAAACCGCCGACAAATCTTTCTCTGCTTAAATTTCCCGTCCGCTGTAAATTGACATTAATCCCATGAAGACCGTCATTCAGACTCTGACGCCAGTAAAACGCCGAATCAAAAGAGAAAGTCGCTTTTTTGTTTAAGCTTAATCGCAGCGAAGGCGTTAAATCCATGATGTTAGTCGGCCCGACGAGCGCGATGGAACCCGAATAAGCCGTGCCGGGAAAGAGCGGATTAAATGACTGCAGATGGCGGTCGCCTGGGTTTCGGTCGCCGCTCGTGATGCTCGCCCGCCCGCCGAAACGCGGCTCAAAACGGATTTTCGGCAAATTAAAACCGGTGTCGCTGACCGCGGCGAACGCTCGTATTCGCGCCGCGCCGAAACTTCCGGTTTGTCCGATGAGCTCGTAGTTGTAATCAAAACGCCCGTGGACGCCCCACGCTCTGCCGCCAAAGGTGTGGCGGATTTCACGCGCCGCGCCTTGATTAAAACGCGCGGTTTTGCGATCAATGCCAAGATAATAAAATGACCAGCCGCCGCGCCCTGTTTGGCGCGAGCGAACTGCTCCAACACCCCAAAAAGTCTGATTATTAATCGGTAGATCGTCAAAAACGCCGCGCTCGGTTCCGACTAATTTCGCCAGCAGCCCGTTGGCAGTCCATTTTCCCTGTTTGTAAATCGGGCGAATCGCGTCAAAAGAGCGACGAATATTCGTGCCCTCCGAAGCGGAAATCAAGCGCCCGGAACCGAATTCAACTTCCTGTCGGCCGACGCGAATCGTCAGAGAACGTTTTTTGGTGTGATAAAAGCGATAGTCAAAAAATGCCTGATGCAGATCGAGATTGTCTTTGTCGGTCGGGCGCGGCCCGCCGTTGCGGTCGTTGATCAATCCGCTTTGAAGCTGTGCGAAAATGCGCACGTTTTTTCCGAAATGCCAATCGGAATGGAGCAGGTAACGCTGCAAAAAATATCCGTTTGAATCTTGCGCCCCCGCGCCGAAACCCGTATTGCGATACGTTTCATAGCGCAAACGGATTTCGCCGCCAATTGATAAATACCAATCTTTGCGCCCGAGCGGGATATATTTCAATTCGTCGAGCGGTTCGGCGCGCTTTTGTTTATCTTTTAAATATTCGTAATTTTCTTCAAACCGCAGGGATTGAAACGGCGGCGCGTCCGAACCCGCTTTGGCCGGCGGCGCGGCGGTTTGACTAAAAATCCGCGCCGCCAGCAGAAAAAATAAAATTATGACGCGCCCGTCTTTCATTGCTTTGCGCCGAGCCGGATCCGCACGATTTTCGCGGTTTGAACTCCGCCCGCCGGCGGCAGACTCATGCCGCCGTTGGTGACAACGTAAATCGCGTTTTTATCTTTTTTTCCGCGCCCGAAAGCCAAACTCGTGTCGCCGACGACGTTTCCGTTTTCGGCGATGATTGTCGTTTTCCCGTCGGGCGTGATTCGCACAACGTTGTTATAAACGTGCGTCGTCAGATACAAATTGCCCTGCGCGTCAACTGCAAAATCGTCGCCGTTGATTTTTTCCAGCCAAACAACTGGTTTGCCGGGTTGGCCGTTGGCGTCAATCGGAACTTTGAGCAAAATTTGCCGCTCGGTATTTGTCGCGTAAAGCGTCCCGTTATAAATTTTTAATCCGTTAACGCCCGGAAAAGAGTTCTGCGGGTTTGACCTCGCGAGTTTTTCATCCGCGAGCCAGATGGAATATTTTTTCGTCGTCGCGTCAAACTCCCAAATCGCTCCTTTGTAAGAGTCGGCAATCAGGAACTTATTATTTGAGAGCAATGTGATGCCGTTCAAAAACATCGCTCCGTCAATGGCGGCGAGAGTTTCAGGCTGGCCGTTTTTGGCAACGCGAAAAACCGAAGGCGTTTTGCCGTCCGCCCAACCCGTTACAATCAGATTGCCTTTTTGATCAAAAGCGATTCCGGCGATTTTGCCCGTAATTTTGGCGAATTCGGATTTCGCGCCGTCGGGCACAACGCGATAGATTTTGCCTTCCTCGTAACTTGTCACAAAGAGATTGCCTTTTTGATCAACCGCAATGTTTTCCAGAAAGGTGTTTACCGGAAACTCGGCAATCGCCTGCGTTTCGAGAATTTGTTTGGGCGTCTCGGCGAAAATCGGCGGCAATTGAGCGGCGGCATTAAGCGCCGAAAACATCGCAATCGCACTAAGAACTAAAATTTTCATAATATTTTGGTTTGAACCAAAGAAGCCTTTGAGTTTCTATTAAAAAACCTCCAACTCCTATAAATTATTTAGGATTTTCGCTAATTCATCTGGTTTGGCGAAATAAGGACTGTGTCCCGAGGCGATTTTGAAAACTTCTTTGACCGTTCCGTTTTCCGCAATCATTTTTTCCTGCAGTGACGTTCCCACGCCCTTGTCCGCGGTCGTTTCGATAAAGTATTTCGGCACTTTGCCAAAATGACCGTCGGTCAAAGAAACTTTCGCCTGAAACGCTGCCAGCGGTTCAAGCCTGGATTTGGCGACCACCAATTGTTTAATATCATCGTCGCAATCTCCGGCAAAAACTTCGACGATGACATCATCGGGCAGCGTCGCGCCCGAAAAGTCTTCAGCGAATTTTAAATTTCGACCAATCAAACTTTCTCCATCTGCCTCTGCCAACTCCTGCAAAGACTGCCCGTTTTTGGGTAAATAAGCCGACAGATAAATGAGCTTTTCGATGTTGTCGGGAAAATTTTCCGCGACCTGCGAAATTACGACTCCGCCCATGCTGTGACCGACCAGAATCACTTGATTGGTTTCCGCTTCAATCAGTTGGCCGACTTTGTCAACGTACATTGCAAAAGTCGCGTCTTTGGCCGGCGTCTGGTCGTCGCCATGCGCGGGTAAATCAAAGGCCACAACTTTGTTACCCTCTGCTTCAAGCAACGGCTTTACCTTGTCCCAGGCATATTGACCGGCAAACGCGCCGTGTACCAGCACAAATATTTTTTTCACAAGCTTATCTCCTTATTTATAGTTAATTTAATTCAAACTGCGATTGCGTTTCTCTCGAGATTAACTGTTTCGCAGGCTTTGGGGTTCTTACCTAATAAATCTCTAATAAAAACTCAGACAACTTCTTTTGGCGGAGTAATCGTTGCCCATCTTTCAGCAATTTTGCCATCTGCCATTCGCCAGAGCACAAATCCGTGGAACTCTATTTTTTGACCGTCGGCCGCATCCGTGCCGCGCCAGATGTTGCGAACCATTACCTTATCGCCTTCTGCGATAATGTCTTCGACGGTCACGTGCAAATCCGGGTATTTTTGATAAACCGATTCCATCATTTTCCGGACCGGTTCCGGCCCTCTGGATTCTCCATCTGGTTCGTCGTGGTCGAGGAAATCAGCCGTAAAATTTTGATAAACTACGGCGGAATTTTTTCGATTGACGAACTCTTCAAAGTGATTGCGAACGAATTCTTTGTTAAATTCAAGCTCTGAATCCGCCATTTCAATTTCTCCTTAACTGATTTCAAATTAATCTGTCATCGAACTGCCTTAAAATATAACTTTCACCGGTTTGTCTTCGCCCCAAATAGACCCGAACGTTTGTGGCTTGTTGATAAAACTCTAATACTCAACCGTCACTGCTCGAAGCCGTCTGATTTTAGAGCCGAAGCTGTAAATCCGTGTTAAATTAATCGGGAAAGCGGAGCGTTCTGATCTGCCGAGTGGCACGGTTTTGCCGCACTCCATAAAAGATCCTGTTTTGATTTTTTCGATTCCGCTCCATACTTTATTCATCAAGGTAACTTGAGCTGTTTCACAGTTACCAAACGGAAACCAAACGATGAAGATACCGCCGAACAAAAATGAAGATTTTTTTCGCGAATTTCCCTGTCCCGTCGAAACGATTTACGAGGTCATCGGCGGGAAATGGCGAACGCGAATTATTTGGGAAATCGGAACGAGCGAACAGCCCGTCAGATTTAGCGAACTGCAGAAAACGCTGGCTCCAATCAGCAACAAAATTCTTGCGCAGCAGCTCCGCGAACTTGAAGCGATGAATTTCATCGTTCGGCAGGATTTCCATGAATTTCCGCCAAAAGTCGAATACAGGCTGAGCGATTTTGGCGAATCGCTCAGCCCTCTCTTCGCCGCCGCCGTTGAGTGGGTCGAAAAAAATCAACAACCTGTTCGTGAAATTGTCAAATAACGCGGCCGTCAAAGCTGATAACCGGGAAGTTAGGCACTTTATTCCCCTAACGCTTCAATCACGACTCGTGCCGTTTCCGCGCCGGAAAAATTTTGCTGCCCGGTGATTAAATTGCCGTCGCGAATCGCAAAGCCGCGCCACAATCCGGCTTGAAGATAATTGGCGCCGAGTGCTTTTAATTCGTCTTCAATGCGCCAGGGCATGACGTGCCGGTCGCGGGCGAGCATCCCATAATCCCAGACGGCGTTGTCGGCAAAGTCTTCTTCAACATTGGCAAAGCCCGTCACAGTTTTGCCTTTTACTAAATATTCGCTGTTTGACAGTTTGACGTAACGCAGAATGGCCGTGCCGTGGCAGAGAGCGCAGGCGATTTTGCCCGCTTCGTAAAATTCGACAAACTTCCGGTGTAAATCAGTTGAATTCTCAAAGGTAAACATCGGCGCCTGACCTCCCGCCACGATAATTGCGTCGAAATGAGCAGTATCAATCTCGGAAACTTTTTTCGTCGTCTCGATTAAAGCGGCTAAATCCGGCGTGTGAATAAATCCCAAACTGATTAAATCGGTTGCCGAATAACCCGAAGAATCACGCGGATCACTCATCGCGTCAGCCTCGCATCTGCCGCCTGCGGGTGAAAAAATTTCGACCTGATAACCTTTTTCCGTCATTTCAAAAAAAGGGTGCGTCAACTCGCTCCACCAGAAACCGACATTCCAGCCGGTTGTGGTGGAAATCGCCGGATTTGCAATCACAATTGCGACGCGCTTCGCTTGCTTGGGATTTACCGCATTCACATCTTTCAAACTCATTTGAACATTCTCCTTGAGTGCTGTTTTTGGTTTTTTCAAACCTTTTTGGTAGCTTATTTTACGAGAGGCGATACTAACCTAATGGAAAGTGTAAAGAAGATTTGCGAAGATGCGCGCTTGGATTTTTGTCCGGTTGAAACCGGTATCGAGCTTTTGACCGGAAAATGGAAAGGGCGAATTTTGTGGAAGCTTTATCAACAGCCGGTTTTGCGATTCGGCGAGCTGCGGCGGTTGCTTCCCGGAATCACTGAAAAGATTTTGACTCACCAACTGCGCGAACTCGAAAGCGCCTCACTCATCACACGCAAAAGTTACGCGCAGGTTCCGCCGCGCGTCGAATATTCGTTGAGCGAGTTCGGCGCCAGCGTTTGTCCGATTTTGGACAAATTTGCCGAATGGGGATTGGAAAATATAGAAAAAATCTCGGAAATCACTGCCGAACAAACTCCGTTTAAGCGTATCGCGCTCATTTCCTGACTTTGATGAAAACAGAAATTTCAACAGACAGCCAAAATCTAATTCAGCACGCTCCCGAATCTTCGGCTTTAATCGCGCCGACGAGAGAAGAAATCGCCGTTTTAAATACGACTGAAAAAATCGGTTTCCGGCTGACTGACCGGATGAATCGTGGCGCTTGGAAACGTTTGATGACGTTTTTTCAGCGTCATTTAGGCTCGCTCTGGATTTATCTGGCGACATACAACCTGATGAATTTGTACGGACTGGAAAATTTTGAGCAAACCGATGCGAGCCGTCCCGTGCTGCTGGTTGCCAACCACCGCTCGTTCTTTGATATGTACGCGGTTTCGGCGATGCTCTTTCGCCGAACAAAACGTCCGATGACTTTGTTTTTCCCGGTGCGCGCAAAATTCTTTTACACGTCGCCCGTCGGCTGGCTGGTTAATTTGATAATGGGCTGGTTTGCGATGTACCCGCCGTTTTTTCGCGAGGAAAAGGACGCCAACAAACGCGAATTTGATAAATTTTCTCTGCGCCGGTTGATTGATTTGTGCGCGCGCGGTCAATCACACGTAATCGGTTTTCATCCGGAAGGAAAGCGCAATTTGAACGAAGACCCTCACAGTTTTTATCCGGCGCAGCCCGGCATCGGCAAAGTCGTGTTGGCGGCCAAACCACAGGTGATTCCGGTTTTTATTGCGGGTTTGGGAAACGATTTACCCAAACAGGTTTTGGGCAACTGGCGCGGCGGCGAAAAAATCAGAATCTACTTTGGCGCGCCGCTTGATTTGAGCGAATTCTACCAAAAACCCGACCGGCTGCGGACGCATAAAGAAATCGCCGATTTCCTGATGCTGAAAATCGGCGATTTGGCTGAACGCGACAAACTTATTTTCGGCAATCATGTTCCAACCGAAATCCAGTCTGCGGATTAGTTGCTGTAAGCGCCCGTGCCGTCTCTGGTGTCGTTCAATCTCTGGAAATACGGTTTATAAACTTTTTGCTGCATGTTGCTAAAGAGACTAAACTTCTCAAAAAACTGCGCCCATTGTTTGGCGGGCGGCGGCAAATAGCTGCAAACCTTGCCAAAACCCTGAAAGAGCGTGTCAAACGCCGCCGCCGCAGCGTCCGGATCCTGGTAAATCACTTGATCGTCGCTTAAGATTTTGATGGCGTCGTGAACCTGCGCCGCAGCGACAACGTTAATACAAACTGACTGTACTTTTTCCAGCCCTTCGCCGATTGCGCCGAGACCTTCGTTGGCTTTGGTCAATTTGTTAAAAACCGTCGAATCCGATTGCAGCAGCTTGCCGCCCATCAATACTTTGTCTATTCGCCCCTTAGCGGTTTCGACCGAAGCTTTCAGGTCTTCGATGTCGGTGTTGGCAGCGCATTGTCCCGCCATTTTTTTTACTCTGATCCATATGTTATCCAATTTGTCTGACATCTCTTTTGCTCTCCTCAATTTAGCGTTAATTGTTTGTTTTTGCTGCGTTTGATAATGATCAAAAGTTACATTCAACGTTTGTTCGTCTTTGTGCGCACATGTTTATCCGTTTAGTAGCTCTTAATCTAGTAACGCGCAAAATTTAGCCAAATCAGGTCAGCAAATTAAAAATCTATTTTTCATCTATCTAAAGTTCATAATATTCCGTTCCGTCGCGGCCAATATAAAAACCTTTGTTTTCGTCAAGTTCTACCAAAGCTAACCCGTTTTTAAAAGACATACACGCAAAGAAATATTTGAGCGGGATCACTTCGTTGCCTGTTTGATCAATAAAACCATTGTTGCCATTAAGCTCAACGCTTGATAAACCCTCGGAAAAATCGTGGGCGTAATCGTATTTAGGCGGAATAATTTCGTTACCGGTTTTATCAATAAAACCATATTTACCATTTAATCTGACGCTTGATAATCCTTCAGAAAACATTTCGACGCTGTCATATTTGGGTTCAACTACAATATTACCTGCTTTATCAATAAATCCTTCTTTATCATTAATTTTTAGACGACCCAAACCCTCCGAAAAAGAAATCGCTTCTTCGTATCGAATTGCAAAAATTTCATTCCCCAATTTATCAATCACGCCCCATTTCCCGTCAAGTTCAACGTCCGCCCAACCCTCTGAAAACGAAAACACAAGATCGTATTTAAGAGGAATAATAACGTTATCCTCTACGTCAATAAAACCGTATTTCCCATCAAGTTTTGCTTCAATTAAACCCTCTGAAAACCAACCGATATATTCATATTTAAGCGGAATAATTTCGTTGCCGGCTCTGTCAATCAAACCGTGTTTGTCATTTATATCTACGATTGCCAATCCCTCTTCAAAATCATGAGCATAGTCGTATTTTGGCGGGACAATAACATTGCCGTTTCGATCAACAAAACCGAATTTGCCGTTTGTGACAATGCTTGCCAAGCCCTCGGAAAACGGTTGCGCGTCCTCGTAAATTGGCGGCACAACTTGGTTGCCGAATTCATCAACAAATCCGTACCGGCCGCCGACTTCAGTTTCACATTCAATAAAGCCGCGCCCATCAGTAAACGGTTCTGCTGCTTCGTATCTTACGGGAATGACAAGATTTTTGTGCTCGTCACAAAAACCCCATTTGTCGCCTTTGCGGTAGGGAATTAATCGAGGATAATTCATTTCTTTTGACCGAGCGCAACGGCGCGGTTGTAGGCCGAATAAACGGCTTTTGATAAAACGGTTCTGAGAGAGCCTTTCTCCATTTGATAAATGGCTTCGGCGCTGGTTCCGCCGGGAGACGTCACCATGTTGCGAAGCTCCGCCGGATGTTTGTGTGATTCCATCGCGAACAAAACCGAGCCGAGCATGGTTTGCTGAACGAGTTCTTTGGAAACGTCGCGCGAGAATCCGAGATGAACGCCCGCGTCGGTCAAAGCTTCCATCACCATAAAAACGTAAGTCGGGCCGGTTGCCGAGAGCGCCGTGGCCATGTCAATCATGTTTTCGGTTTCAACGCGAAGCTCGCGCCCAAGCGCGCCGAGCAGGGTTTTAACTTGAGTCTGCTGGCGTTCGGTGACTTCCGGCGTCGCCGTCCACGCCGTCATTCCCGCCCCGATTTGCGAAGGCGTGTTTGGCATTGCTCGGACGACGCGATTAGTTTGCAGCGCTTCAGAGATAGTTTCAATCCGCGCTCCGGCGACGATTGACAAGGCGAGCGCACGGGGCGAAATCGCGTTTTCGAGTTCGGTCAAAACGCCGGCCAATCGCTGCGGTTTGACGCAGAGCACGACAACGGAATTTTCAGTCGAAACGTTTCCGGCGGTGGTGTCGGAGTTTTGGACGGCGCGGGCTGCTTCAGCGTTGTTTTCAAAAACGCGAATCCCGTATTTAGTGTTTAGTTCGGCGCGGCGACCGGAGCGCGGGTGGCTGGCCGCAATTTGTTCGGGTTTGACCAGATTGTGCCGCAGTAATCCGGCAATGATGGATTCTGCCATCACGCCGCAGCCGATAAACGCGAGCTGCGAGTTCTCCGGTAAGTTGTTGTTTGAAACGGTCATTGTTAAATTTAAAACTTGGGTAAAATAGGTTGAATAATCGGGGCGGATTGACTTCGCGCCCTGAATCAAGTTAAACAAAAACGTTGGATTAGCAAAGGGCGAACGGATTTTGTCAAGAGATTCTTCTGCAAATAAAGATATCAGTTTACCGCTGATCATCGTCAACCCGACGTCGGCGGGCGGCGCGACGGCGCGACTTTGGGCGGGCGCGGCCAGCGATTTCGCCACGCATTTTGGAGCGTTCAGCGTCGAATTTACCAGGCAGCCGGGCGATGGCAAACGAATCGCGCTCGCAGCCGCGCAGCAAGGGCGCAAGTTTATCATCGCCTGCGGCGGCGACGGAACAATTAACGAAGTCGCTAACGGAATTTTAGAAAGCGGAATGGACGCGGAACTCGGGATTTTGCCAAACGGAACCGGCGGCGATTTTCGGCGCACGTTCGACATTCCGACCTTTTCGGCCAGGGCGGCGAAATACTTGCGCGACGGCGTGACCAGAAAAATTGACGTCGGGCGGGCGACTTTTGTTGATGCCAGCGGCGAAACCGTCTCGCGCTATTTCTTAGGAATCGCGTCGCTCGGGCTGAGCACGTCGGTGATTAAAAAAGTCAAGAGAGACAAATCATTTGAATGGATTCCGTTCAAGGCGATTTCCGGACGCGCGACGTTTGCCTGGTCAACTCTGGCCAACACTCTGGCGATGAAATACACGAGCGTTCAGGTAAAAATTGACGACGGGCGGACGCGCGATTTATCAATGGTTAATTTTGTCATCGCCAACGCGCGTTTTTTTGGCGGCGGGATGAAAATCGCGCCCGACGCGCGCCTCGATGACGGATTGTTCGACGTCGTCATGATCGGCGAAATTTCAAGCGCAAAAATCCTGGCAAATTCTTATAAACTTTACGCCGGAACGCACGGCAGCGTCTCTGAAGTTCATCAAACGCAGGGCAAAAATATCTCTCTCAAGCCGCTCAATGGTGAAACCATCCAATTTGAAATTGACGGCGAACTGCCCGGAGTTCTGCCCGCCACCTTTGAAATCGTGCCGCAAGCCTTAAAAATCCGCGTTCCCGCAAACCTAACTAAATAAGAAACTGTCAAAAAATCCGAAAAGCATCTTGGTCGTTCAAAAAGCTCGCCAAGATGCGGTTATTTGGTGTGATAATTATGTTTTGCACTAAATTTAATTTGGAAACTTCGATATTTGAAGAGTAGAATGTGAGCAACTTTCTACCAGCTTCCGCAGGAGCGTTCCTTATGTCGCTTTTCGATAAAATCACGCAGGGTTTTTCGCAAGTCTCCGATTTGTTTTCAAAACAAGAGGCTAATGCCAACGACGCTTTAAGCGAGTCAAATAAAACCACGTCAACGAGCTTTTGGTCTAATCTTTTCGGCAAAAACTCGACGCCAAGCTTTAATCAAAATGCTGGATTGAGACTAACGGCGCAAAACATCAAGCTCTCAAACGATGACATTAAGGGGAATTTAGCCAGAGAAGCCGCCCGCGTTAATCCTCCAGTTAAAGCTCAAGAATATAAAGAGGGGGTCCAAACCGATGGCTCTTATATTGCTAATGTTTTGCCGCGCGATGTTGGTGCGGTACGCTGGTCAAAAGAGGTTGACCCGGCGGACATCTCGAGAGCCGCTTTGAGAAAAGCCGCTCTCGGAACCGGGATTGCCAGCAGTGACGCGGAAGCCAAACAGATTGTTGACAATCTGCACGTTAACGGTTTAAAAACTCACACAAATAAAGGCGAGCGATTTGTTGACAAATCGGATGTTGGTTTTGGCGCGTGGGTTAACCAGCACACAATTCGGCAGGGAATCTGGCAGGTAAAAGCCGGAACTGACGATATTGCTAATTTGAGAGAATCAGCCAGACAATTAAAATTGGTAATCCTGACGTTGCCATTGCCTCGCCTGACAAAGCTCTGCAACAAGCAAACGCCGGAGTTTTATCAGCCGGTGCTTTGGCGCTACCAAAGTTAGCACAACAGTTGCCAAAAGCGGCTGCTCTTGCCGGAGAAGCCGCGCCGCCGTTACTTATTGTTGGCGGCAGCGCCGTGGGAACAGCGGTTTTAATTGATAAATATGTATAAGTGTCAAAGAGCAACTGGGAAGACGCGGAAAAAGCCAAGGTAATGCCGTTGCCAATGACGATGGACGATGCCGAACCGCTGCCGCAACCTCAATCGGAACCAACAACAACGGCTAAACCATACGCCGAGCCAATAGCGAAACCAAAGGTTCAGGATTTGCCAAACGCGCCAACTGATTTGATTCCAACGGAGCAAGCCAAGCCTGAAACCGCGACTGACGATTTACCGCAACCGTTTACGCCGGACGCTCCACAGGGAACTCCGCCGACTCCTCAACAAGGGCCGCCGACGAATCCAAAGGACATTCTGCCGCCGATTATCGGAGCAGTGACGGCGGCAGCAGGCAAAGCAGCGGCTGATGCGGCGAAAACTGAAAACCAACCAGTTAAACTATCGCCCGAATTGGCAGCGATTCGTGCCACTCTCAAAGACCCGATAGCACAAAAGAGTTTTGATCAACGCTATGATCAAATAACTTCAGACTCCAAGATGGAAGACGCTAAAAAAGCGGCGAAGTTTAAAGGGTATCTAGAATCGGCAAAACAATTAGGCAACGGCAACCTAGAGCAGGGTTTAATCAAAGATTTGCAGGAATACACGTTTCGGCGCGGTTTAAATTTGCCCTACGGCACAGAAAACCGAATTACGTTTGCTCAGTTTGGAAAACAAGTTCGTGAAGGATTTGATAAAGCAGGAGTTCGAGACGCGCAAGCTTATATTCAAGGCAGCGCAATCACTGGAGTCAAATACACGACGGGTAAAATCTTTGATGTCGGACGTCGCAGCGATTGGGACTTGACTGTGGCAAGCCCTTCACTGGGGTCGATGTCTCGCCATCGCTCATCTCGAATGTGACCGACGCAGTTCTGGATGAAGTTCGCGCTTGGCAATCACGCCCGCTCGATGCGGTTTATCCGATTCTCTACTTAGACGCTCTTCAGGTGAAAGTCAAAAGTCA
>JBBQUS010000019.1:0-75246 GCA_038212235.1 Pyrinomonadales bacterium | reverse complement strand
GCAGTCAGGCGTTTAATTTGGAAGGCGGAGAGTTTTCAAACATCGGATTTGGAAGCAGAGATGATAAAAATCCCCAGTGCATTGTTGGAGCGGCTGACGGAAACGCTCTGTTACGCCGCCTGAAATGGATAAAGTCGAGCTAAGAGTATGCTCAAGCTTGAAAATTACATTAACGGTCAGCTCGTCAAACCTGTTTCGGGCAGCTATCTCGATAATTATAATCCTGCTACGGCCGAAGTTTATTCATTGATTCCAGATTCGGATGAAAGAGATGTTCAAGCAGCGGTTGAAGCGGCGAAGCAGGCTTTCCCCATTTGGTCAAAGACAAGCGCCGAACAAAGACATGATGTTCTAATGAAATTATCCTCTTTGATTGAACGCGATTTGGATTCTTTAGCTGAAGCCGAAAGCGTTGACAACGGCAAACCCGTTACCCTCGCCAAAGCAGTTGATATTCCGCGCGCCGTTTCCAATTTCAAATTTTATGCGACCGCCGCGATGCACACCGCAACCGAAGCGCATGAAACGGTGGGGCAGGCGATAAATTACACTCTGCGGCAGCCGCTCGGCGTGGTCGGCTGCATTTCGCCGTGGAATTTGCCGCTTTATCTGTTTAGCTGGAAAATCGCGCCCGCGCTCGCCGCCGGTTGCTGCGTCGTCGCCAAACCTTCGGAAATAACGCCGATGACTGCCTTTCTGTTGTCAAAACTTTGTCTCAAAGCGGGTTTGCCGGACGGAGTTTTGAATATCGTTCACGGACTCGGAGCAAAGGCTGGTTCGGCTATTGTCGGGCACAAAGATGTCAAGGCAATTTCGTTTACAGGCGGCACGAAAACCGGGCAGGATATTGCCCGCATCGCCGCTCCGATGTTCAAAAAACTGTCGCTCGAACTCGGCGGCAAAAATCCGAACATTATTTTCGCCGATTGCAATTACGAAGAAATGCTGCGGACAACGGTTCTTTCTTCGTTTTCAAACCAGGGACAAATTTGTTTGTGCGGCTCACGAATTTTTGTGGAAAAACCGCTTTATGAAAAATTTAAAACCGATTTTGTCGAAAAGGTAGCGCAATTAAAAATCGGCGATCCGCTCGACGGACAAACGAACGTCGGCGCGGTTGTCTCAAAACAGCATCTGGAAAAAGTTCTGTCATACGTTGAGTTGGCAAGCATCGAAGGCGGCCGGATTTTGCTCGGCGGAAAACAAGCGAAGCTCACAGGCAGATGTGCTAACGGCTGGTTTATCGAGCCGACGATTATCGAAAATCTCGCGCATGATTGCCGCACAAATCAGGAAGAAATATTCGGCGCGGTCGTCACCATCACGCCTTTTGAGACCGAGGCGGAAGTTTTAAACTACGCCAACAGCGTCGAATACGGCTTATCGGCAACGGTCTGGACGGAAAATCTTTCGCGAGCGCATCGCGTCGCGGAAAACCTGGAAAGCGGTATTATCTGGATCAACACTTGGCTGCTGCGCGATCTGCGAACACCGTTTGGCGGCATGAAACAATCCGGCGTCGGGCGTGAAGGCGGTTTTGAGGCTCTTAAGTTTTTTACCGAAGAGAAAAATGTTTGCATCAAAATCAACTACTAAACAAAAATTGTCTGACTATCGGTTTGAAATTCAATCATTATGCGGAAAATATTAATTATTCTTGCTGTTCTGCCGGTTCTAACGGGTTGTTATAAAACGCAAATCAGTAATAATGAACTGAAAACCGCTCCGGTCATAAAATCTCCGAGTCAAGAAAATATTTCACCAATAACCAAAGTTCCGTTATCAGAAATCAATTTAGCAGAAATCGCTCCGGTCGCTCCGAAAGGCAGAGTTCAGGACAAAGATTATAACGAGCTACTTATCATTGACCAGCTAATTGCTCAGGGGAAAGATTCAATTCCCTTTCTTATCAGCAAACTTGACGATGAAAGAAAAATTAAAAACCACGTTTTTGATTACTGGCGTAAGGTTCGCGTCGCTGACGTGGCTTTGATAATTTTAGAGGATTTTTTTACGGATAAAAATTGGACTAATTCAACCATTTCCGACACAGATTTATATGATTCTCAACACACTGGATACAAACCCGAAATAACGGCAGAGGAAAATTTGCGAAATTATCTGGCGAAATATGACAGAAAAAGTATTAAAAGGAGATGGCAAAAAATTTGGAGCGAAAACAAAGAAATCATTTATTGGGACGAAACAGAAAGATGCTTCAAAACAAAGAGTTCATAAATTCAAGATAATGCTTCAAGAAGCCGCAATTAACTCGTCAAAAGCGCCCGAACCGGTCGGTTTGTATCCGCACGCTCGGCGCGTTGGGAATCTCTTATATCTATCGGGCGTCGGGCCTCGCGCGAAAGGCACAAAGGAAATTCCCGGCGTCGAATTGAATGAAAAAGGTGAAATCGTTTCCTACGATATTGAAACGCAGTGCCGCTCGGTGTTTCAAAATGTGCGTTACATTTTGGATGACGCGGGTTCATCATGGGACAAAATTGTTGACGTGACGGTTTTTCTGACCAATATGAAAGCGGATTTTCAAATCTATAACCGAATTTACGCCGAATATTTTGCCGAAAATCAACCGTGCCGAACAACCGTTGAAATAAACTGTTTGCCGACGCCGATTGCGATTGAGCTAAAAGTGATTGCGACGATTGATTAAATCTGGTTGCGCGCTCAAAATAAGATAAATAAAGTAAAACAATAGGAAGAAAATAAATGTTGCAAACAGAAGGTTATGCGGTTAAAAGCGCCGAGTCTGAATTTGAGCCTTTTAAATTTGAACGACGCGATTTGGGCGCAACAGATGTCTTGATTGAAATTAAATTTTGCGGCGTCTGTCATTCGGACATTCATCAAGCGCGGAATGAATGGGGGAATTCGATTTTTCCAATGGTTCCGGGACACGAAATCGTCGGGCGCGTCGCAAAAGTCGGCGCGGGTGTTTCAAAATTCAGCGAGGGCGATTACGCCGGAGTCGGCTGTTTTGTGGATTCGTGCGGCGAATGCGAAAACTGCCGCCGAGATGTCGAGCAGTTTTGTCTCGTGCATTGCTCGCAGACTTATAACAGCACGGAAATGGACAAGAAAACGCCGACCTACGGCGGTTATTCGTCGCAAATCGTCGTTGACGAGGATTACGTGCTGAAGATTTCCGAGACGGAAAATCTCGCCGGAATCGCGCCGCTGCTGTGCGCCGGAATTACAACTTATTCACCGCTCAAGCGTTTCGGCGTTCGCGCCGGTCAGCAAGTTGGCATCGTCGGATTGGGCGGCCTTGGTCACATGGGAGTTAAATTCGCCGTTTCGATGGGCGCGGAAGTAACCGTTTTCAGCACGTCGCCGTCAAAAGAAGCCGACGCGCTCAAATTGGGCGCTCATCATTTCGTCGTGACAACCGCACCGGAAAATATGAAACCCCTCAGAGGGAAATTCGATTTTGTTCTTGATTGCGTTTCCGCCGATCACGATTTAAATGCGTATCTCAATCTGCTGAAATACGAAGGCGCGATGGTGCTGGTCGGCGCGCCCGAAAAACCGCTTCCCGTTCACGCGTTCGCGCTGATTCCGAATAATCGAACGCTTGCCGGTTCCGGTATCGGCGGCATTCTTGAAACACAGGAAATGCTTGATTACTGCCAAGAAAAAGGCATCACGTCCGACATCGAAATTATTCAGATTCAAGACATCGAAAAAGCCTACGAACGAACGGTTAAAGGCAACGTGCGCTATCGTTTTGTGATTGAGATGCAATCTCTCGATCAAGTCTAGATAAAAATGCCGAAGCTGTCGCGAAGCAAGGGCGTTGATATTTATCAAACACATCTGCTTCGCGCCTGCTTTACAAAACGCAAAATGAAATACGTCGCATTTCTGCGCGGCATCAATGTGGGCGGGAAAAATAAAATCAAGATGGAAACGCTGCGCGACGTTTTTGGTACACTCGGATTCGAAAATGTCAAAACGTATATCAACAGCGGCAACGTGATTTTTGAAACGGCGGAAACCGACGATCTGCGGCTCGCCGAAATAATCGAGCGGGCAATCGAATCGGCATTCGCTTTAAAAATAAAAGTAATGGTACGCTCCGTTGCCGAAATCGAAGACATTATCAAAAACAATCCGTTTGCCGGCCAGTTTGAAAACGACAAGGATTTGCATGTCTTTTTTTTAGACGAGGAATTACCAACGGAAAAACGCGAGTTGCTGCTGGCCAACAGCAACGAAAATGAGATGTTTGCCGTGCGCAATTGCGAAATCTTCTGCATGCTGCGCTTCAGCGTTTTGGACAGTTTGATGGGCAAAGATTACCTCGGCAAAAAACTAAAAATTGCGGCGACGGCGCGAAATTGGCGAACGGTTAACAAAATCGTCGACTACAAGAGAAATGAGAATAAATAGGAAATTGCTTTTTGTATCTGTTTTGGGATTATTAATCTCTGCATTAATCCTGCATTGCTTCACGCTGTCATTTGATGAACATCTTGTTTTTAGGAAATACAGTTTCTCTTATTTCGTGCTCACAACCTCGTTAATTAGAAATTTACCTCAATCTGGAACTATCGGAGAAGCAGAATACTTTCACGAAAGGTTGGATGGAACCAAACCCGAATCCTTTGGGGTAATCTACTATATTAAAGATCCAAAACAGGAAATCTTTAAAACGCTTGAGCAATATCTGATCAAGAATGGTTACGCCAAAGAAAGTTCTGATTCAGGCTATCGCGACTATCAATATTCAAAAGGCGAAAGTAGATTCCAATTTTCTATTGATAATGATGATCAAAATAATTATCGGGTTATAGCCGAAGAAAATCATTTCTAATTAAGTTTTAGAATTGGCTGAACTGAAGTTAATTTCAATATGAAAGTACAAAGACCTTTTAATTTCAAACGATGGATTGACGAACATCGTCATCTGCTAAAACCGCCGGTCGGAAACAAATTGGTGTTTGAAGACGCCGAGTTTATTGTCCAGGTCGTCGGCGGGCCGAATTCACGCAAGGATTATCATTTTGACGAAGGCGAAGAATTCTTTTACCAGCTCGAAGGCGATATTCTGGTCAAAATTCAGGAGAATGGCCAGGCGGTTGACGTTCCGATCCGCGAAGGCGAGATTTTCCTGCTCCCGCCGCGTGTTCCGCACAATCCGGTGCGCGGCGCAAAAACAATCGGTTTGGTCATTGAACGTAAACGACGGAGCGGCGAAAAAGACGGGTTGCTGTGGTTTTGCGAAAACTGCAACGCAAAACTCTACGAAGAATATTTTGCACTCGATGACATTACAACACAGTTTCAGGGAGTTTTTAAACGTTTTTACGGAGACGAAAACTTACGAACCTGCAAAAACTGCGGCGCGGTGATGCAACCGCCGTCAGTTATTAGCTGATTAGCAATTGCCAATGAATATTTTTGAAGAATTAAAATTTAGCCCAAAATGGTTAGATTTAGGAATTATCAACTTGAATAAACTAAAAGAATTTGAGGTTGATTGGCTTGCGGGTCAAGATACAAGTACCGAACATTACCGTTGGAGAGCGTTTAAAGTTGATATGTCCGAACAAGCGATTTTGAGGCGTTTACAGACAGTTGATCAACTCCGCGAAGTTTGCCTGCTGTTAATGAAAGCAAAGAAAGTTTCAAATATAAGAGTGGAAAAGAATAGGCCGACTGTTAAGAAGGTAAATGCTCAAGATTGACATCCATACCCACATTTTGCCGAAAGTGATTCCCGCCTGGAAAAAACAATTCGGCTATGGCGGATTTATTCAGTTGGAACATCACCGCCCGTGTTGCGCCCGAATGATTAAGGACGACGGCAAATTTTTCCGTGAAATTGAAGACAACGCCTGGAGCGCGGAACGCCGGCTCGAAGAGTGCGATAAATTTGGCGTTAGCGTTCAGGTGCTTTCGACCGTGCCGGTCATGTTTAGCTATTGGGCGCAAGCCGCTGACGGAGCGGAAATCGCCAGGTTTTTAAACGACGGCATTGCCGAAGTTGTCGCTAAATTTCCGAAACGCTTTGTCGGTCTGGGAACCGTGCCGTTGCAGGACACGGAACTGGCGCTCAAAGAGTTGGAACGCTGCCGGGAAATCGGTCTGGTCGGCGTGCAAATCGGAACCAACGTCAATCAATTAAACCTAGGCGAGCCGCAGTTTTTTGATTTTTTTGCTCACTGCGAACGGCTTGGAATGGCGGTCTTTGTCCATCCGTGGGAAATGATGGGCGAACGCGAGATGCAAAAATATTGGCTCCCGTGGCTGGTCGGAATGCCGGCGGAAACTTCGCGGGCGATTTGTTCGCTGATCTTTGCAGGCGTTTTGGAACGCCTCCCAAAACTGCGGATTTGTTTCGCGCACGGCGGCGGTTCGTTTCCCTACACTTTGGGCCGAATCGAACACGGATTTGAAATGCGTCCCGATTTGTGCGCGATTGATAACCGGAGAAATCCGCGCGAATATTTGGGCAAATTCTGGCTCGATTCGCTCGTTCACGACCGGGCGATGCTCGAATATTTAGTCAAACTCGTCGGCGCGGAGAAGATCGCGCTCGGCACCGATTATCCGTTTCCACTCGGCGAAGAAATTGCCGGAAGTTTGATTGAATCCAGCAACTTTGACGGAGAAACCAAAGCCAAACTGCTTCACGGCGCGGCGTTGAAATGTCTGAATTTGGATGAGGATTTTTTTAATCAATCAACTGCGCGCTGAAGCGATTCGTCGTAAAGCCCTATTTTTTCTCAGCCAAAATTATTTTATCGGCAAAAAGCTTTTGATAAAGTTTCTCCGCCAAATCCAGGTTCGAGTTTTTCAAAAACGAGTATTGTTCGAGCGCGGCAGTTTTGTTTTTGGCGGCAAGTTCGGCGATTGCCAAATTGTAATGCGCCATTCCATTTTCGGGCGCTATTTCAAGAGCGCGGTTAAAAGCGTTGACGGCTTCTTTGCGGCGACCAAGATTGAGAAATGCGACTCCGAGATTAATGTATGTTTCGGTTTGCGGCGGAAAAAGACGCACGGTTTCCGTTAAAACATCAACGGCTTCTTTTGCATGATTCGTCCGCGTCAGAACCGCGCCGTAGTTTGAACGCGATTGATCATCCTGCGGCGCAAGCGGCAGCAATTGGCGATAACAAACGACGGCTTCTTCGTTTTGCTCCGCAGCCAGATAAATTTCGCACAATTGAGTGCGTGCTTTGACATACTGCGGATTCAAAGCAATAGCTTTTTGTAAAACTGCAACGGCTTCAGCAGTGCGATTGGTCATTGAGTAAGCGACTCCCAGATTGAAAAATGCGGCGGCGAATTGCGAGTCGAGAGCGATGGCTTTTTTTAGTGTGAGAACGGCATCGTCATATTGCTTGAGATTTGCATAAGTTGTCCCGAGATCATTGTAAATCCTTGCATCATTAGGAGTTGCAGATAGCGCGCGCTTATATAATTCTGCGGCTTTGACGAAATCGCCTGACTGATATTTTTCTGAAGCCTGTTGAATTAGTGACCGTCCTTTGCTGTTGTCTTGCGCGAATCCCGACAGCGCGGCGCACATTACAAATGCGGCGATGATGAGCCGTCTTGCGATAAATTTTGTCCGATTCATAAATGTCTCCCTAAAAATTTTCTAATTGCAGCGTCGGTTGCTATAATGCGGGTGCTTATCCAGGCTTTTCGCCCGACGCTTTCCAGCAACCGACGTTTTGCGTTTTGGCAAATTCACATTACTGCGGAGGGCAAAAAGTGTCTGTGAAAAATTCTCCTAGTTTTCTCCTAAATTTCTCCGAGGGCGAAATGAGAGGCGAAGAACAGCATTTCTATCAATTTAAATCATTTCGGCTCAACATTTTAGAGCGACAATTGCTGAACTCTGACATTCCTCTGTCGCTGACGCCGAAGGCATTTGACGTGCTTGTCACGCTCGTCGAGCGCAATGGGCATCTGGTTGAAAAGAATGAGCTGTTGGAGTTGGCTTGGTCGGATTCGTTTGTTGACGAGGCGAACGTGGCGCGTGTCATTCATACGCTCCGCAAAGTTTTAGGCGAAACCGAAGACAACAAATTTATCGAAACGGTGGCGAAAAAGGGATACCGTTTTGTCGCAGAAGTTGAAAAAATCAATTATGTGCCGTCGCCGAACGTCGGCGAAACGGCGCCGCCGGAGAATACACAACTGCCGGAAGTGTCTGCTGAAACTGACAAAGCAGCTATCAGTCACATTTCGGTTGATAAAAATAAAAGCGGTTTCAAAAACCTGCGATGGATGAGTTTGATTGGCGGAACGATTGTTTTTTTAACCGTTCTTTTTTTCTTTATCGCAAATCATCGCAGCGATGCGGTTAAAAAAATTGAAATCACTCGGACGGAGCAAATCACCACTTGGTCGGGACTGGATTTTTATCCGGCAATTTCGCCGGACGGTAACACAATTGCTTTTAGCTCAGACCGCACGGGCAGTTTTGAAATCTATGTCAAACAATTCGTCGAGGGCGCCAAAGAAATACAAATAACTTCGGACGGCGCGGAAAACTTTGAACCGGCGTTTTCTCCCGATGGCGGAATGATTGCTTACTATTCAAATAAACGCGGCGGAATCTGTTTCGTGCCGATGACGGGCGGCACGCCGAAACAATTGACCGAGTTCGGCGGTCATCCCGCGTGGTCGCCCGACGGAAAAACGATTGCGTTTTCAGACAGCACTTACATTTCAGACCCAAGCGGACGCAACGCCAATTCATCGCAAACGCTCTGGCTGATTTCGGTTGAAGGCGGCGAACCGCGAAGATTAACGCAAATCGGCAATCCGGCGGGCGGACATTCCGCGCCCGCTTGGTCGCCGGACGGAAAACGAATCGTGTTTGATGCTAATGATCCTTCGTATTCGGAAATCTGGTCGGTTTCCGCGCAAGGAGACGATTTGAAAAAACTTTCCGGCAACGCCAGCCTTGCCACCGATGCTGTTTATGCGCCGGACGGAAAAGCGGTCTTCTTTGTTTCGAGGGGTGGCAGTTCGATTTGGCAAGTTAATCTTTCGGCAACAGGCGAAGCGGTTGGCGAACCCGTTAAGATAGTTGATGCGAGCAATTCGCGCATTCGCAATCTTTCAATTGCAGCCAAAGCCAAACGCATTGTTTATAGCGCGATGACCTTGAACAGCAATCTTTGGTCAATCTCGGTGACGCCAAGCGGCGAGGTGAGAAACAGTGAAACCGTTCATTTGACGCAAAGCACCAATATCCGCAACACGCATCCGGCATTTTCGCCGGACGGAACACAAATCGCATATGCCGTTTATGGCGGTACAAACCATTTGCAAATCTGGACGATGAACGCGGACGGCAAAAGTCAAACGCAACTGACTTCGAGCAGTGACGACAGCTTTTCGCCTTCGTGGTTTCCCGACGGCAAACAAATAGCTTTCAGGTCAGCGCAAGACGGGCAGAATAATGTTTCGTCGGTGACGATTGAAGGCGGCAAGGTTATGAAACTTTTCGACTTTGACCACTCGACTAATGTTGTCAGATTGTCGCCCGACGGCAAAAGATTTGCTTACTCCTCGACGCGCAACGGCGGCATTACAAACATCTGGCTTAGTTCAGCCGACGGCAGCGAACAAAAACAATTAACTTTCGGTAAAATTCGGGCGGCATTTCCAACTTGGTCGCCGGACGGAAAATGGATTGTTTACGGAAATACGGACAGCAGCGGGACAGAGCAAACTGCCGTCGTTTCAAGCGACGGCGGCGATCCGGCGCAATTAACTTTCGACAAAGGTCAAAGCTGGCCTTGGGACTGGTCGCCCGACTCTGACAAAATACTTTTCGCCGGGCAACGCAACGGCATCTGGAATTTATATTGGATTTCGCGCACCACCGGACAACAAAAGCAGCTGACGAATTTCACAAAACTAAATACTTACGTTCGCTATCCGGCGTGGTCGCCTGCGGGAAATCAAATTGTTTACGAATACGGCGAAACGACCGGCAATATCTGGTTGATGGATTTGAAATAAAGAATTTTTAAAAACCAATGCTAAATTATGCCTGTGCAATTAAATGCAAACAAATTCCTCTCGGCGAACTAGAGCCGGGAAAAATGATTGAATCTATCTCGTTTGATGAAGCGACAAAAGCCAAATTATTACACGGTGCGGCACTTGATTGGTTAAATTTAGAGAAAAATTTGTTTGTATGATTTTTGAATTTCAACTTGCGCCAATTCAAAATGTTCATCCCTGGGGCGAATCTGGAAACAAAAATATTCATTGGTTTGCGCTCACGCAGGGCGATTACCGCTTGAGAGTCGGCTCAGAATATCTGTTCAATTATTCTGAAGAGTACACAAATTACTGCATAAAAAATTTCCCTCCATATCGAACTAAAAACACGACACATGTTGATTACTATGTTGTTTGCCTGTGGGAAGATTTGATAACTGTTTTGCGTAATTTGTTTGAAACGGTTCCGAAAGAACTTCAACCGTTTCTCAAGGATTACAAAACCTACACCGCTCTATACGAAAAGTCGGAAATTTGGCACAAAACACAGCTTGAAAAGCTGTTTGATAAAGAAGAAGCATGGGAAATTATAGAGTTTGTCTCAGATTGGTGGCAGGTTCGTTGCTTTGATTCGATGTATTTAACAAATGCTCCCCATATTTGGTTTTGGTCCGACGAAGACGATGTAGTGATTAGTTGGGACAATCGGGAAATTGAAGTCGAAGGAATTCCTGTCTGGTCGGCAACTCACGGAAATTATCGAATAAGCCGCAATGACTTTATCAATGAAGTTCGAGAATTTGATAAAAGTTTGATTTCTGAAATGAACCAACGGGTTGAAACCATCTGCCGGGATTGGCAAAATCCTGAAATCACAATTGATCGTGAACAATTAAAAGGTGAACAAAGATATCGCGCGACTTGTATGGAAACTTGGTTAAAAGGCGGCTCTAACACAGATTGGGACAAAGTTATTTCCGCGATTAAATTGGTAAACGAATAACAAATGAATTTCGAACCATCCGAATCTTTCGCACGAATATTGGACGAACAAGATTCGCTCAAACACTTTCGCGATAAATTTTATCTTCCGAAACAACCAAACGGCTCAGAGACAATTTATTTTACCGGCAATTCGCTTGGGCTGCAGCCGAAACTGACGCGGCAATATGTTGAACAGGAATTAGAGGATTGGGCGACTTTTGGCGTCGAAGGGCATTTTCACGCCAAGAATCCGTGGATGCCGTATCACGCGCTTTTGACTGAGCAAATGGCGGAAGTTGTCGGCGCGAAACCGCTCGAAACGGTCGTCATGAATTCGCTGACCGTCAATCTGCATCTTTTAATGGTTTCGTTTTATCGCCCGACGCGCGCGCGGCATAAAATCATAATCGAAGCCGGAGCGTTTCCGTCCGATCAATACGCTGTCCAGTCGCAAATCAAATTTCACGGGTTTGACGCGGAAAATTCATTAATTGAACTCCAGCCGCGCGCGGGCGAAACTTGCCTCAGAATCGAAGACATCGAACAGACAATTGCGGAAAATGCGGATCAGATTGCGCTCATTTTGCTCGGCGGCGTTAACTATTACACCGGACAAGCATTTGAGATGAAACGCGTTACTGACGCCGGGCACGAAGCGGGCGCGGTCGTCGGGTTTGATCTGGCGCACGCGGCGGGAAACATCGAGCTGCGCCTTCACGACTGGGGCGCGGATTTTGCCGCCTGGTGTTCCTATAAATATTTGAATGCGGGTCCGGGCGGCACGGCAGGCGTTTTTGTGCATGAACGACACGCCCGAAATTTTGAGCTGCCGCGCTTTGCCGGATGGTGGGGACACGACCAGGAAGCGCGATTTTTGATGGATTCCAAATTCATCCCGATGCCGGGCGCGGAAGGCTGGCAATTATCCAATCCGCCGATTTTTCAACTGGCGGCGCTCAAAGCTTCGCTTGATATTTTTACCGAAGCCGGAATGAAAAATCTCTTTGAAAAATCCAGACAGCTGACCGGTTATCTCGAATTTTTGCTGGGCGAAATTAAAGACGAAAGAATTTCCGTTATCACGCCGGCAAATCCATTGGAGCGCGGCTGCCAGCTTTCGATTCGCGTCCGAGATTCCGACAAAAATCTATTCAAAGCGCTTTCCGCACAAGGCGTTGTCGCCGATTGGCGCGAGCCGGATGTGATCAGAGTCGCGCCCGTTCCGCTTTATAATTCGTTTGCGGATGTGTTTAATTTTGCAGAGATTTTGAAACACTGTTTGGCATTGAGGCAATCATGAAAATAACCACAATCTTACTAACGTTTTTACTATCTTTGAACGCAGTCTTGCTCGCCGCCGCGCCGGTGCATCCGCTCGATCCGTTAAGCGCGGAAGAAATTACCGGGGCGGTGAAAATTTTACAGACAGCGCCGGATTTTCCAAAAAACGCTTTGTTTTCAACCGTTCAGCTCAATGAGCCGCCCAAGACGGAAGTTTTGAATTTCAAACCCGGCGCTGCGTTTCGGCGCGAAGCATTTGCCATCATTTTAGACCGCGAGAAAAACAAAACCTATGAAGCGATTGTAGATTTACGATTAAACAAACTGCTTTCGTGGAAAGAAATACGGGGCGTCGAGCCGCTCGTGCTGGACGAAGAATTTGAAATTTTGCCCCAAATCGTCAAGGCCGACGCGCGCTGGCAGGAAGCGATGCGGAAACGCGGCCTCACAGATTTTGAAAAAGTGGCGATTGACGGCTGGGCGGCGGGACAGGTTCCCGCCGGATTTTCGGGCAGACTGCTCCGCGCGCTCTCGTATTACAAAGGCGACGGCGTCAATTATTACGGTCGCCCGATTGAAGGCGTTGCCGCCATCGTCAACATGAACACCCGCACAGTGGTTGACGTGACCGATACAGGTGTCGTGCCGGTTTCCCAGAGCGGGCAGGATTTTGACGAAAAAAGCGTCGGGAAATTACGCGAAAAACCAAAACCGCTCGTCATTTCGCAGCCCGCCGGAGCGAGTTATAAAATCAACGGACAGGAAATCAGCTGGCAAAAATGGCGTTTTCGCTACACGATGCACCCGCGCGAAGGCCTGGTTTTGCAGACAATCGGTTACGAAGACGACGGCAAACTGCGTTCGATTCTCTATCGCGCGGCGCTCTCGGAAATGGTCGTGCCTTACGGCGACCCCGATCCAAATTGGCGCTGGCGGGCGGCGTTTGATGTCGGAGAATATTCGGTCGGCAGACTGGCCAGCCCGCTTGAACCAAATGCGGACGCGCCGGAAAACGCGCAGCTGCTTGACGCGACTTTTGCGGACGATTTCGGGAAACCTTATGTTCTGGAAAGAGCGGTGGGCATTTACGAGCGCGACGGCGGCATTTTGTGGAAGCATTTTGACAGCGATTCGGGCAAAAACGAAACGCGCCGCGCCCGCGAACTCGTGATGTTTTTCGTTACCACGATTGGCAATTACGATTACGCCGTTAGCTACATTTTCAAACAGGACGGTTCGCTGGAAGTTGATCTGGCTCTGACCGGCATCATGCTCGCCAAAGGCGTCAAAGAAAAACGCCATGACGAAAACGCTGACGAACACTCGACGATGGAAAGCTCCGGGCATCTTGTCGCGGAAAACATCGTCGCGCCGCACCATCAGCATTTCTTTAATTTTCGGCTCGATTTTGATGTTGACGGAACGCAGAATTCAGTGATCGAAATGAACACGAATCCGCTGCCGGCGGGCGCCAATAACCCGTATTTAAATGGTTTTGCGATGCGCGAGACGACATTTAAGACCGAAGCCGAGGCAGAGCGTAAAATGGACATGCAGCAGGCGCGAGTTTGGGCAGTTAAGAATCCGGCAGTGAAAAACTCGCTTGGCGTTAACACCAGTTACATCCTGGTTCCGGGAGCCAATTCCCTTCCTCTGATCGCGCCGGAAGCGATGGTCAGACAACGGGCGCAGTTTATCAACAATCATTTTTGGGCGACTAAATACGATCCGCTGGAAATGTATGCGGCGGGCAATTATCCAAATCAAAGCACGGGCGGCGATGGTTTGCCGCATTTTGTCGCCAATAATGACGGGCTTGAAAACACGGATGTCGTCGTCTGGTACACGCTTGGCGTAACACACATTCCGCGTCCCGAAGAATGGCCGGTGATGACGGTCACGCACGTCGGGTTTAAAATTATTCCGGGCGGTTTTTTTAGCCGCAATCCCGCGCTTGACGTGCCAAAATGACGAAAGTTGAATTAAGAGTTAATTACCTTCGGTCGTCTCAGCAAATGATTTTGAAGGGTTTGGTACTCGCCGCAACCAATTCATTTCCCTTGTCGTCCTCAATTTGGAGCAGGTGAACGCCTCTCTCTTGAGCTAGAGATTTGACTGATTCCAAACCGCCGCGCTTTTCAATTGAAGATAACTTTCGCTGACTCATTGTGTTTGAACCGTCGGCGACCGAATCAAGCCAATCAATCGCCCACTGCTCTGTAACTTCGGCTTTTGCTGCGTTCATTTTATACTTTAACCTCGACCGATAATTATTAGGATTAACCATGCAATTATAGTAAATGCTGTACACCTAGCTCAACAGCTTATTTATCTTTTTTAAAAATATTTTCTCTATGACAAAGCCAAAAGTTATTATCATCGGCGCCGGTTTGTCGGGCTCTCTGCTCGCAATTTATCTGGCGAAACGCGGATTGGAAACGGAAGTTTACGAAGCGCGCGGCGACTTGAGAAAAACTGAGACAGCGGCGGGGCGTTCGATTAATCTCGCGCTCTCGAATCGCGGAATCGCGGCGCTCAAAGAAGTCGGGCTTGACCAATATATGCTGACCGAAGCCGTGCCGATGCGCGGGCGAATGATTCACGCGCACGACGGACAAACGCGGCTGCTGCCATACAGCGGACGGGCGGACGAATACATCAACTCGGTTTCGCGTTCGGGTTTGAACGTCGCGTTGGTTAACGAAGCCGAAAAACATCCGAACGTGCAATTCTATTTCGACGAGAGATGCGTGGATTTTAACGCCACAACCGGTGAAGTGAAATTTGAATCGGGCCAAACGGTTACTGGCGAGGCTCTCATTGCCACTGACGGAGCCGGCTCGGTTGTGCGCCGGGCAATGATGCGCGGCGGGATCGAGCGTTTTGATTTTTCGCAAAGCTGGCTCGAACACGGTTATAAAGAACTGCATATTCCGCCCGCCGCTGACGGCCTGTTTCAAATGGAAAAAAACGCCCTGCACATCTGGGCGCGGCGCTCGTTTTTGATGATTGCGCTGCCGAATTTTGACGGCAGTTTTACCTGCACGCTGTTTCTCGCGCACACCGGCGAAAACAGTTTTGAATCAATTACGGACGAGAAATCCCTGCTCGCCTTTTTTCAAACTAATTTTGCTGACGCGATTCCCCTGATGCCCGATTTAGTTAAAGACTATTTCGCCAATCCAATCGGGAATCTGGGCACAATCAGATGTTTTCCGTGGAATGTTGCGGGCAAATCTTTGCTGCTCGGCGATTCGGCGCACGCGATTGTGCCTTTTTACGGGCAAGGCATGAACGCTTCATTCGAAGACTGCCGCGTTTTAAATGAATTAATCGAAAAACACGGCACAAATTGGGAAACGGTTTTCAACGAATACGGTAATCTGCGGAAAGAAAACACCGACGCCATCGCGCAAATGGCGGAAGAAAATTTTCACGAAATGCGCGACGCCGTCGCCGATCCGGTTTTCGTTAGAAAGAGAGAGCTTGAAACCAAATTGGAACAAACGTTTCCAGATTATTTTTCCAAATATTCAATGGTTACTTTCCGGGAAGATTTGCCGTATCTGGCGGCCAAAGAAAAAGGCAATGCGCAGGATCAATTACTAATGGAAATCTGCGCGAAAGTTGATTCTGTTAATGAAATTGATTTGAGTGATGTTTTCGGAAAAGTGAAAGAGATTTAGTTCAAATTTTGATTATGTTAAAATCGCGTTATGGAAATCACATTAAATTTGCCTGAAAATGTTTATCAAAATGTTTCAATCGCGGCGAACAAGTCAAAGCGAAGGGTGTCCGATTTAATAGTGGATGTGGTGGAAGAAAAGTATTCTCCTAAACTATCCAACCGACCATTGGCAAATCTTTCGGATGAAGAAGTTGTGGCTTTGGCAAATCTGCAGATGCCGAAGAAACAATCTCAAAGGCACAGCGAACTGCTCTACAAAAATCAAGCCGGGACTCTCGCGCCTCAGGAAAAAAAAGAGCTTGATTTCTTCCAACAGGTTTATGGCGTCGCTCTCTTGCAAAAGGCCGACGGTATTGACGAAGCGATTCACCGCAAATTGATAAAAAGTCCCGCCGATTTAATGAATGAGTAAAATCGCGGAGAAACTGAAAAGAAAAATCCGCAGTCAAGCCCAGAATCGCTGTGGATATTGTCTTTTGCCGCAATCTCTTAACCCCGGCCAGTTTGAAATCGAACATATTTTGCCGACTGCCAAAGGCGGAACCGATGATGAAGAAAACCTCTGGCTGTCGTGTCGGCTCTGCAACGGTTACAAAGGCGTTCAAACTGAAGCGATTGACCCGAAAACCGGCAAAAAAGTTTTGCTGTTTAATCCCCGTGCTCAAAAATGGAACGAACAGTTCAAATGGAATGATGAGAAAATCGTCGGCAAAACCGCTTGCGGTCGAGCGACGATTCAAGCTTTAAAACTCAATAACGAAATTATCTTGCCCGTTAGAAAAAAATGGATAACGGCCGGCTGGTTTCCACCAACAGATTGATGAGAATCTGCGCGAAAGTTGATTCTGTCCATAAAATTGATTTGAATGCGGTAATGAAAAAGACGCAAAACCTATGAAAAAAGCCAAACTATTATTGCTGATAACTTTATTTATCGTTCTGGCGTCGTTTTCCGCTGTCGTTACCCAAGCGCAAACGACTTTAAAAGATGCGTTTAAGAATTATTTTCTGATCGGCGCGGCAATCAATCGCGCTCAAATATATGAAGAAGATACGCGCGGCGCGAAGCTCGTCGAAACGCAATTTAACACAGTTTCGCCCGAAAACATTTTGAAATGGGGCTTGGTTCATCCGAAGCCTGACCAGTACGATTTTGCAGCGGCGGACCGTTACGTCGCTTTTGGCGAGAAATATCGGATGTTTATCATCGGGCACACTCTCGTTTGGCATAATCAAACACCCGATTGGGTTTTTAAAGACGACAAGGGAAATTTTGTCAGTCGCGACGAATTGCTCAAGCGAATGCGCGAACATATTCAAACCGTCGTCGGACGTTACAAAGGACGAATTAGAGGCTGGGATGTCGTCAACGAAGCTTTAAACGATGACGGAACACTGCGCCAGTCGCCTTGGCTGAAAATCATCGGCGCGGATTTTGTCGCCAAAGCCTTTCAATACGCGCACGAAGCCGATCCGAACGCCGAGCTTTATTACAACGATTACTCGCTCGAAAACGAAGCCAAACGCCGGGGCGCAATCGCGCTTATCAAGCGTCTCCAGGCAGAAGGAATCCCAATCAAAGCCGTTGGTCTGCAAGGTCATGACAGCCTGACGTTTCCGACCCTCGACCAGCAGGACGCGACGATTTCCGAATTTGCCAAACTCGGCATTAAAGTAAATATCACGGAGTTCGATATCAGCGTTTTGCCAGATCCCGAAGGCTTTAGCGGCGACGAAGTGACGCTCGATTTTGCCATCCGGGAAAAGCTCAATCCGTATCAAAAAAGCTTGCCAGGCAAAGTTCAGAAAAATCTGGCAGAGCGTTACGCAAAGCTTTTCGGTATCTTTCTGAAACACCGCAGCGACATTTCGCGGGTTACTTTCTGGAACGTCACCGACGGAGATTCGTGGCTCAATAATTTTCCGGTTCGCGGCAGAACGAACTATCCTTTATTGTTTGACCGCCAAGGGAAACCAAAACCGGCGTTCGATGCTGTAATTCAAAGCGCGCGTAGAGAACTTCAAAAGTGAAAGGTATAAAATCACTTCAAGAAATAAATTATGAAGATAGTTATTGGAATATTTTTATTCTTTCTTTGTTTTAGTCAAATTCATGCTCAAAAATGTAATGTTGATTCCGGTTTTAGAGGCAGTCGTTTTCTGATTTACAATGAACAGCGTCATTTAGTAAAGCTATTTAAAAATATCAACGAGTTGCCTGAAAATGTCAGGAGTAGGCTTTATTTATACTTAAACAAAAGGCTTGGAGTTAAGTTTGCAAAAAAATTAAAATTCGATGAAGGACAATATTTAAATTTAGAGCAACTAAGAAAAGAATTTCTTAAACAGCACGAAGGAAATGTACAGTTAGGCGCGTATGCTCTGACTTTCCACTTTTCGGATAAATCCAACGGCCTAAAATATTATTTTACGCAACTTACTCTTGGTGCAGATGGTTCGATAAAAGAAGAAATAAATCTTCCTGAGATTGCGGCCAACCCAGTCAAAGCGAAAATTATTTCCTGCAAAACGGCATTGAGCATTGCTGAAAAACATGGATTTCCAAAAGAATATCAGTCAATAACTTTTGAATACTCGTCTGAACAAGATAGTTTTATTTGGGTTGTGACGGACAATAGAGAATCCAAACCGGATGATTCTTCATCTGGTAATAATGCAATTTTGATTTTAATTGGGCACATTTTCAACAAAATTGCCATAAACGCCAACGATGGTTCTGTGATAAAAAATATAAAGATAGCTTTGCGCTTTAATTACGTTTCAAACTTTTAGCGTCAGCATTTTTTTTCAGATAGGTACATAATCATCATTGTTAAAATTATTTCAAAATATGTCGCTAGATAAAAGATTTCTGCAGAATTTATACGACGCCTTTAACCGACGCGAGATTGAAAGGGTGCTTTCGATGGTGGCGGAGAACGTGCAATGGGCGAACGGGATGGAAGGCGGTTTTGTTGACGGACGCGAAAACGTGCGCGAATACTGGCGCAAACAGTTTGAGTTAATCAATCCGCAGCTTGAAACGCTCGAATCTGAAATGGACGACGAGGGACGCAGCGTTGTCACGGTTCATCAAATTGTGCACGATTTGGACGGCAATATTCTGCTTGATAAAACCGTCAAGCAGATTTTCACGATTGAAAACGGCTTGATAACACTTTTTGAAATTGAGAATCTAAAACCTTTTACGGAAGATAAGAATTTCCCGGCCATTTCAAAAATGCCTGCTGCCGAAAGTGAATGATTGTTTCCGTCCAAATAAATAGTCAAACGTACGAAATTGAAGGCGAAAACCCGCTTGATATTTCAATTTCGTTAAATTTTAAAGGCGCGCAGCCCAGCGCTTACGGCGCGGAGAAAGCGGCGTCAAAACCTTGCCAAGCCGGAGATTTAGTCGGAGACACAAGAAGCGGCGGAAGCTGTAATTTTGAAGAATATACGTTTATCCCGCACTGCAACGGGACGCACACCGAGTGCGTCGGACATCTGACGGACGAGAGAATTGCAGTTCACAACTGCCTCAAAGATAGTTTGAGCGCGGCGACGCTCGTCACAATTGAACCCGTCAACGCTTTGGAATCAGAAGAAACTTACGCGGTGGATTTGGACAGCGCGGACAAATTAATCACCGGTTTCGCTCTCCAAAACGCTCTGGCAAACGCCAACCGAGATTTCCTGCAAGCTTTGATTGTCCGCACGCTGCCAAACGATGCGAACAAAGCGGCGCGCGATTACGTGAAAAATCCGCCGCCGTTTTTCTCAACCGAAGCAATTACATTTATCGCCGAAAAACGAATCAAACATCTGCTGGTTGATCTGCCTTCGATTGACCGGACGTTTGACGGTGGAAAACTCTCGAATCACCGGATTTTCTGGAACGTAGCGGCGCAAAGCCGACAAATCAACAAGTTTACCCGGCTCAACAGCACCATCACCGAAATGATTTTTGTGCCGGATTCAATCTCCGACGGTTCTTTTCTGCTAAATCTGCAAATTCCCTCTTTTGCATCGGATGCCGCGCCCAGTCGCCCAATTTTGTTCCAGATTGCAACTTAGAAATTTTGTCTTTCAGAAAACCGCGCTTCGTTTTATGGGTTGGTGATTTGGCAAAACTTTCTGTGTTAAGCTGTTTTTTCATTTTTTTGAAGAGAAACAATGACTGAAACAAAATCTTCCTGGCTCAAACCTTCTTTGGACTGGTTATTGATCTGCGTTCCGGCGGCGATAGCATTGCGATTTATTCCATCGCTCAACAATCAAACGGCGCTCTTTATTGTTTCCTGTTTAGCGATTATTCCCCTCGCGGGCTGGATGGGAAAAGCCACCGAACACCTGGCGGAACATCTCGGACAAGGCATTGGCGGCTTGCTCAACGCGACGTTTGGCAACGCGGCGGAACTGATTATTGCGCTCTTCGCCCTTTCAAGAGGTTTGGAGGGCGTTGTGAAAGCCTCAATTACGGGCTCGATTATCGGCAATATGCTGCTCGTTTTGGGTGTCTCGGTCATTGCCGGCGGCACCAAGCTGAAGACGCAAACGTTTGACCGCACTGCAGCCAGCGCCTCGGCGACCGCGCTGACGCTGGCCGCGATTGCACTTCTGATTCCAACCGTTTTTCATCAAGTCGCGGCGGCTGTTCCCGTCGCTCAAGGCGGCTGGACTCCGGGCAAAGAGCAAAGTCTCTCGCTCGCAATCGCGATTGTTCTAATCGTCACTTATGCTCTGACGCTCTATTTTTCCCTCGTTACGCACAAAGAGTTTTTTGTCGGCGAAGCCGTCCAGGGCTGCGCTCAAAAAGTAGGTCACGAACAGGAAGAATCGGGCGATCACTGGTCGCGCACAAAATCAATTGTTGTCTTGCTGGCGGCGACCGGTTTTGTCGCTTTGATTTCAGAATTTCTGGTCGGCGCGGTCGAAGCGGCGCGCGGCGCGCTCGGATTTACCGAAGTTTTCGTCGGCGTGATCGTCGTGGCGATCATCGGCAACGCGGCGGAACATTCGTCCGCCGTGATGATGGCGATGCGCAATAAAATGGATTTGACGCTCGGAATCGCGCTGGGCTCGAGTTTGCAAATCGCGCTTTTTGTCGCGCCTGTTTTGATTTTTGCCTCGTACGCGTTTGGCAAACCGATGAATCTCGAATTTGCGATTCCCGAAGTCGTCGCCGTCTTCGCATCAATTCTGATTGTTCAGCAAATCTGCTCGGACGGCGAAAGCAACTGGATTGAAGGTCTGCAATTGCTGTCGGTTTATGCGATTTTGGGAATTTTGTTCTTCTTTTTGCCGGACACTCATACCGTCGCGCATGACACCGTAAACACTGCGACGCCAACTTTATCGCATCCTTAAAAGCTGTTTTGAAACGAGCGGTCTCGCGTTCTTTTCGGTTGTTTACATCGCGCGAACAGAGATTTTTTTCATCACCGCTGGAGGAATCACGAATGTTTTTTTAATTAACCGCCGCAGTTCGTTTAATCTCGTCAACATCGGCAATCATCTTTGTTTTCTGCGTGAGCGCAGCGTCAACCTCGGCAATTAATTCATCGTGAACTGTCTCGGAAATTAGGCCGTTTGAAAGCATGATTGTCAGTGCGGCGCGCTGCGCCCGCAGACCTTCGATTCTGGCGTCATTAAGTTCTTCCGAACGCAGCTGCGGGTAAGCCGCCAGGAGCTGACGCTGCGATTCAAGATTATCCTCGACTTGATCACGCAATTTCGGTTCGATTTCTTCCCAGACAAGAGCTGAAATAACTCCTTCCTGATGAAGTTTTTCGAGGCGTTCGAGAGCCGCCCGCGCCGCCAGTAATCTCCCATATCGCCGTTCGTACTCGATTTCCACAGCATCCTGCTGAATCAGACCGAGACGTTTGAGCAGCACCTGCATCGTCGTTCCCTGCGCCAGCAGAGTAAATAAAACCACTCCGAAAGTCATCACGCGCAACAGCTCACGGTCGGCAAATGCCGCCGGAAGACTCAAAGCCAGCGCGAGACTGATTGCCCCGCGCAGTCCGCCCCAAAAAATCACATGCTGATACGGCGCGCTGACGGGCGCGCCGCGCATTAAATTAGTCAGATTCGTCAACCCGTAAACGACCACCGCTCGGCTGATTAAAACCGCACCGAGCGCGACGGCGATTGAAAACCAGTTGGCGGAAATTTCGCGGATGTTAACATCCAAACCGATCAGCGGAAAAACCAGCTAATTGGCGACGAACGCCAGATATTCTCAAAAATTTATCAGGACGATTTTCGTCGTCGGCGACATTTTGGTTAGTCCAAAATTACCCGTCACGATGCCGGCGGCGACGACGGCCAAAACGCCGCTCGTATGAAATTCTTCGGCAACTAGATAAGAACCGAACGCTAAGGTCGTCGTCAGCGTCGTTTCAATCAGATAATCGTCCACGCGGGCGATGATCTGCGCCGCCAGCCATCCCAAACTGATGCCGATGCCAATACCGCCCGCCGAAACGCGGATGAAACTAATACTTGAAGAGAGCAAATCGAATGATTCTCTGTGGTCATTGCCAACGGTTGCGGCAGTTGTTAACGCAATTACGAGCATTAATTGAAAAATGACAATTGCCGTTCCGTCGTTAAATAAACTTTCGCTTTCGACCAGAGTTGTCAGGCGTTTGGGCGCGCCGATGGTTCGAAAGAGCGGGACGGACCGGATCGGTGGCCGCAATCAACGCGCCGAAAACCAGCCCGGTCGTCAGCGAAAGGCCGATTCCGAAAGTGACGATGAGCGCGACCAGTCCGGTTGTCAAAAGCACGCCCGGAACGGCGAGAGCCAGAATCGGCAGCCAGTTTTCGCGCAAAATCTTGAGTTCGATATGAAAAGCGGCTTCGAAAACCAGCGGCGGAACGAAAAGCGACAAGATCAGTTCCGGCGTCAGCGTCAATTTCAAAGGCTGTTGAAACGTAAAAAGCAAACCGACGACGACGAGCGCGACCGTGTACGGAATCCGCAGCCGCCGGACGACAATCGCGACGAGCGAAACAACCAGCAGCAAACTGATAATTAAACTTTCGGTTTCCAAAAAGTTGTCCATAGTGATTTACCGGATTAGCAATACTCTGGTTGACGCCCCACAAAACCCGCACGAATTTCCGCGAGATTTGCATTCTAGCAAATTTCGTTAGCGCGGAATGACAACACCCAATGAAAAAAGCGCGCAGACCTTGTTTGAGCCTGCGCGCGCCTTTTTTATCTATTTTTCAGTTTTCAAGACTACGGCAAAAAAGCCGCCTGAGCCGGAACATCGTTGGTGATGCCGAATTGCGCCGCGACAAATGCGTTGTTTGAGCTGTTAAGTCTAAACCAGATTCCGTCTCTGAAAACCGCGATGTCAGCTTTGCCGTCGCCATCATAATCGGCCGGAACCGGTTTGTCGGTGGGCAGCCCGAATTGATTGGCAGTGAGGCCGCCGCCATTCGCGATAAACCATGTCCCGTCTCGATAAACCGCCGCGTCCGTTTTTCCGTCACCGTTGTAATCGGCCGCTACCGGTTGATCGGTGGACAATCCGAATTGGAACAGTTGATACCCGGCCTGACTCTGCTGCAAATACCATGTTCCTCCGCGATAAACCGCCAAATCGCTTTTGCCGTCACCGTCAAAATCACCGACGACGGGTTTGTCAGACGGCAAACCGAATTGCTCGCGGCGGACGGAGTTGTCGGAACTGTTGAGAACATACCAAATTCCCTGTCGAAAAACGGCCAAATCCGATCTCCCGTCGCCGTCGTAATCAGCCGCTACGGGAACATCTCCATTCGTCCCAAATTGCGTGGCGACAAACGAATTGTTGGAGCTATTGATTCGATACCAAGTTCCGTTTGACGGGCGAAACACGGCAATGTCGGTTTTGCCGTCGCCGTCATAATCGGCGGGCGCGATTTTATCCGAACCAAAACCAAACTGCGTACTGTTAAAGGCGTTATTTAAGCTGCTAGAAACAAACCATGTTCCCTCTCGAATAACCGCCGGATCCGATTTTCCGTCGCCGTCATAATCAAACTGAGTCGGTCTGGTGATGACAGGATCACCTTGATACCGCAAAACTGCAACCGAACCTCCGTTTTCGCCAATGTAGGTTTGTCCGGCGGCAATAATTTTGCCATCCAATTGGATTGCCACTCCAGAAGCGGCATCATTTGATCCGGAAGCAACGTTGGTTACGTTGTATCCGGTGCCATTAAAAGTTGTGTCGAGGGTTCCGTTTGAATTAAATCTGACGACGGCAAAATCCAAACTAACAAAAGATATGGCTGAAGTGCTTCCAGCGACCACAATCTTTCCGTTCGACTGCACTTTAATCCCGCTGGGAGTTACTCCGGAACGATTGTTGACGAGCATCGAGGCTCTGCCGTTGGTGCCGAAAGAAGCGTCCGGCGAACCGTCGGGGTTTAATCTGACAACCGCCAATTCAAAACTGCTGCCGGAAAAGGTCGTTCCGGTCAAAATAGTTTTTCCGTCCGTTTGTCGTGTTGCGGCAAACGATTGATCGGCACTGTTATTGCTAAATGGAAAAACAACCTTTCCGCCGCTCCCGAAAGAAGCATCCAATTGACCATTTGGCAAATACCGAACCACCGCAAATTTTCCGTTAAACAAACTATCACCCGTGTTGCCGGTAGCGCCGGTGATAATTATTTTGCCGTCCGGAAATAATAATAATCCGCTGATATAATCATTTCTTCCGGTTGTGATGTCGGTTGTCACAATTCCATCGCCATCAAAACTGTTATCGAGCGAACCATCCGCGTTGTAGCGAATGACAATGGCATCAAGATCGGAGTTGCCCTTTTGAGAGCTGACCGTTCCGGCGACAACAATTTTCCCGTCCGGCTGAATGGCAACCGTTCGCAGTAAGGCTGAATTGCCCTGAAAATCGTTGACTACTTTGCCGCCGTTGCCAAAACTTGTATCCAACGATCCATTTGAGCTGAATCTGACAAGGAAGAATTGTTCGTTCCCGTTACCGAAACCGTCGCCGCTGACCACAATTTTACCGTCGCTTTGCAAAGCGAGCGCCCAACCAATTGCAGATAAGCCTGTGATGCTAACTGTCGCTTTACCGTCGTTGTCAAAAGTAGAGTCTAACGAGCCGTCAGGATTAAAGCGCAGCAACGCTACGCGGCTGACATCTCCAAGACTGCTGCCGCCTGATACCAGAATTTTCCCATCGGGTTGAATAATGGTGTTTTTACCGTAGTCTTGACCGCTGATGGCAGTGAGAACTCTTCCCTCATCTCCGAAAGTGGGGTCAAGTTCACCCGCCGCTCGAACCTTTTCGATTGATCCGGTTAACAAAACACACACTGCTAAAAACACGACAATTCGTTTCACAGATTTGTTTTTACTGACGAACATAAATTCCTCCCGGTTACTGCGACGCTCAATGCAAGCAAGCCACACTTCTCACTGCCAAACTTTGTTGTTTTTGGAGAAAGATGTAACTTGGATAATATTGAGATCTGATTTGTCCGAGAGTAGTCTTTAAATTCCAACAAGTCAACGTTTTTTGGTGGTTTCGCCGCCTTTTTATATTTAATAATTTGTTTGTTGCAGACGACAAAAACGGCTCAAAATTGTGATAGTCTTTTCCCAATTTCGACTAAAATCGTTATGCCAATTGACTTAATTATTGTCAACGCCGCCCAACTTGTCACTTGCGCCTCCGGCGGGAAACCGAAACGCCTGACGGAACTCAAAAACGTTGGTCTGATTGAAAACGGCGCGATTGCAATTGACCGCGGAAAGATCGTCGGAGTCGGCGCGAGCGATAAACTCCGAGACGAGTTTACGGCCGCCACGATTATTGATGCCGCCGGCCAAACAGTGATTCCCGGCTTTGTTGATTGCCACACGCACATTGTCTTTGCCGGAAACCGATTTGATGAATTTGAGCTGAAAATTAAGGGCGCGGATTATCTTGAAATTTTAGCGGCGGGCGGCGGCATCATTTCTACCGTCAGGCAAACTCGCCGCGCTTCGGAAAACGAGTTGTCCGAACAAACGCGCCAGCGTCTGAACCGGATGCTGGCGCTCGGGACAACCACCGCCGAAGTCAAAACCGGTTACGGTCTGGAGACGGCAACCGAGCTGAAAATGCTCGACGTGATTGCCGAACTCGATCAAACTCATTTTCTCGATCTGGTTCCAACATTTTTGCCCGCTCATGCCGTCCCGCCGGAATATAAAGAAATCCAAAATCCAAAATCTAAAATCCAAAATTCGGGCGACGATTATGTTGATTTGATCTGCAATGAAATGCTGCCGCTGGCCGCCGCCTGGTACAAGGATTTGCATTTCGCGCTGGATAAGACACCGTTTTTCTGCGACGTTTTCTGCGAGCAGAACGCTTTTAATCTGGCGCAGTCGCGCCGCGTTTTGGAAGCGGCCAAAAATCTCGGCTTCAGTCTCAAAGCGCACGTTGACGAATTTAGTAATTTGGGCGGCGCGCGGCTGGCAATCGAGCTTGGCGCAACGAGCATTGATCATCTGGACGCAACGAGCGATGCGGAAATTGACTTGTTAGCCGACTCTCAAACAATCGCCGTCATGACGCCAACCGTTAATTTCAATTTTGGTTCAAAAGAATTTGCCGATGCCAGAAAACTGATTGATCAAGGCTGCGCGGTCGCGGTTTCAACCGATTACAATCCCGGTTCGGCTCCGTGTCCGAGTTTGCCGTTAGCCATGGCGATTTCCTGCCGTTATCAAAAATTATTGCCGTCCGAAGCCTTGAATGCCGCCACCATCAACGCCGCTTTTGCCGTTGGAATGGGCGACCGAATCGGATCGCTCGAAACCGGCAAACAGGCCGATGTTTTGATTTTAGAGACTGACGATTATCGCCAAATAGCTTACGAATTCGGAGCGAATTTAGTTAAAACCGTAATCAAAAAAGGTAGAATCGTCTTGGCAAACTGATTTCGAGGAGAACAGATTATGTCCGCCGTTTTGAAACAAAATTATACGCTGGAAGAATATTTTGAGCTTGACCGCAGTTCCGATGCTAATTTCGAGTATTTTAACGGAGAGGTTTTCGAAATGAGCGGAGTGTTGCCGAATCACGCCATGATTGCGATGAATCTGGCAGAAATTCTCAATCCTGCGGCGAGAAAACGTAACTGCCGTGCTTTTGGTGCAAATTTGCGTATCAAAGTTCCCGACCTGCCGCCGTATCGTTATCCGGATCTATCGGTTGTCTGCGGCGAAACCAAGTTTGAAACAATCGGTGGTTTAGAATGTCTGACAAATCCCAAAATGCTGGTCGAAGTGTTGTCTAATTCGACCGCGAGTTTTGACAAAGGCGATAAATTCAAGTTTTACAAATCAATTGAAAGCTTCGATGAATATTTGCTGATCTCTCAATTTGAGAAATTAGTCACGCAGTACATTCGGCATAATGAGCGTTTTTGGCTGCGCGGCGATTTTACCGAGGGCGAGACGATGAGACTCACAACTCTTGATTTTGATTTAAATGTTGATGAAATTTATCAGGGAGTAGTTTTTGCAGTTCCCGCCGGGACAGAAATCAATGAATAAAGTCGTTTTAGACGGCGAAAGCCTGACAATCTCTGAAGTCGTTGCGGTCGCTAACGGCAAGCCAAACGAGCCGCAAATTATTTTATCCAAGCAGGCGGAAAGAAATGTCACGCGCTCCGAACGCGCCGTTCAAACTCTGCTTGAGCGCGGCGAGATTGCTTACGGCATCACAACCGGTTTTGGCGCTTTTAAAAACAAAATTATCAATCGCGCCGATGTCGAAACGCTGCAGCGCAATATCTTGCTCAGCCACGCCGTCGGCGTCGGAAAACCGTTTGATATCGCGACCACGCGGGCGATTTTGCTGATTCGCGCCAACACACTGGCGCGCGGATATTCCGGCATCCGGCTTGAAACACTGCATCTTTTGCTCGATTTTTTAAATCTTGGAATACATCCGGTTATCCCGGAAAAAGGCTCTCTTGGCGCTTCGGGCGATTTAGCGCCGCTCGCACACGCCGCCCTGCCGCTGATTGGCGAAGGTTTTGCTGAATTTGCCGGCGCAATTTTGCCGAGCGCGCAAGCGTTAGAACTAGCCGGATTAAAACCGCTGACACTGGCCGCGAAAGAAGGTTTGGCGCTTACTAACGGGACGGCGGTGATGTGCTCCATCGGCGTTTTAGCCTCGCACCAAGCGCAGCAGCTCAAAGACACGGCTGATCTGGCCGCTTGTCTCTCGCTCGAAGCCTTGAACGGCACCACCGCCGCGTTTGACGAACGGCTGCACGTGCTGCGCCCGCATCCGCGGCAGCAAAAATGCGCCGCCAATCTGCGCGATATTTTGTCCGAAAGCGATTTTGTCCGCGCGTTTGATTCGGCAAATGTTCAGGACGCTTATTCTCTGCGCTGCATCCCGCAGGTTCACGGCGCGGCGCGCGACGCGATTGATTACGCTGAATGGGTTTTCACCAACGAACTCAACGCAGTCACGGATAATCCGCTGATTTTTATTTCCGAAGGCGAAACTCAAAGTACAGATTTACCAAACAAATCCCAAATCCCAAATCCCAAATCCCAAATCATCGAAGTTGTGTCGGGCGGCAATTTTCATGGCGAACTGCTCGCGCTCGCCTTTGATTATCTGGCAATTGCGCTTTCCGAATTTGGTTCGATGTCCGAGCGGCGAATTATGCGTCTCGTTGATGAGAGTTGCAACGACAAAGCGCTGCCGGCGTTTTTAACCGACAACGGCGGCTTAAATTCCGGTTTTATGCTCGTCCAGTACACCGCCGTCGCTCTGGTTGCTGAAAACAAAGTTCTCGCGCACCCGGCCAGCGTTGATTCGATTCCGACTTCGGCCAACGTCGAAGATCATGTTTCGATGGGCGTCACGGCGGGTTTAAAAGCCAGACAAATTCTGGAAAATGTCGAGACAATTTTCGCGCTCGAATTATTCGCCGCCGCTCAAGGCGTAGATTTTCGCCGCCGCAAGATTGGCGACGACAAGCTGCTGGGCAAAGGCACGCGCCAAATCTACCGGCAGATTCGACAGCTCGTTCCCTTCATCGAAACCGATGTTTATATGCAGAGCCATATTGAAACGCTGCGAAAATTTGTCTCGGATTCTCTCAAATAATTTTGTCAGATCGCAAAATTATGAGCTGTGCTATTGACTACATGAACAGTGCTGATTGGGAGCAAATCCGCTCGATTTATCTCGAAGGCATCGCGACTGGTCACGCGACTTTTGAAACCGACGCGCCGTCATGGGAAAAATGGAACGACGGTCATTTACAAACCGCGCGGCTGGTTGCCCGCGACGGTGAAAAGATTTTAGGCTGGGCGGCTTTGAGTCCGGTCTCAAACAGGTGCGTTTACGGCGGAGTCGCGGAGGTCAGCGTTTACGTCGGAAAAAACGGGCGCGGGCAAGGAATCGGGCGCGCCCTGCTCCTGGCATTAATTAAAGAATCAGAGAAAAACGGAATCTGGACGCTCCAGGCCGGAATATTTCCCGAAAATACGGCCAGCGTCAATTTGCACCTCAAATGCGGTTTTCGAGAAATCGGCAGACGCGAACGAATCGGAAAACTTAACGGTATCTGGCGCGACACTTTACTTTTAGAGCGCCGGAGCAAAATCGTCGGAGCAGCTTAGAGCACACGAAATTCTCAACACTTTATATTTTACCGAGAGCAATGATGCCTATTTCATATATTGTCGGTGATGCGACGAAGCCGCAAACTGCAGGCAGCAAAATTATTGCACATGTTTGTAACGATGTTGGCGGGTGGGGCAAAGGCTTCGTTCTGGCTTTATCTAAGATTTCAAGAGAGCCGGAGCGTGCTTACAGGCAATGGTATTCTGAAAGAGAGATCAATGATTTTGCTCTCGGCAAAGTGCAATTTGTACCGTTTGCGCCCGAAACTTTGGTTGCCAATATGGTTGGACAGCATAAGACCAGAACCGAAAATGGTGTTCCGCCAATTCGTTATCAAGCTATTGGAGACGCGTTGGCAACAGTTTGTCAAAAAGCTCTTGAAATGCAAGCATCAGTTCACATGCCGCGCATCGGTTGCAGGTTGGCGGGCGGCGAGTGGAGCAAAGTTGAGCCGCTAATTGAAAAACAGTTGTCTGACAAAAATGTATTGGTTTTTGTTTATGATTTGGCTTGAAAATGTAGCGAAACTGCAAACCAAGTGAGTCTTATATTTTTCTGTCTCATTGCTTTTTCGAATATCAGTTGTTTATTGGCAGCCAGCAAGATAATTCCGGCATCAACTATCATGTCGGGAGATTGCTGCTATGCTGAAAAAATTTGGACAAATTACGCTGGTTTTGCTTTTTATTTTTGTCGCCCAGTCGTTTGTTTACGCGCAAAGTCGCGGGCAGAATCAACAATTGATTGGCTTGGCTGAAAATGCGTCAGGCGACCGTTTTCCTTTTCAGGCTCAGACGCCGTCGGGAGCAAAAGTTTACGGGGTCAGTAAGCCTTCGGCTAAAATGCTGGCGGCGATTGATCAGGGATTGACTGATTTATTCGCCGTCGCTCGCAAAAATAAATACTCAAAACACCTCAGCTACGGGGATTACACGGTTTTTATCGCTCGTCCCGACCGCACCAAAGATTCGAGCGGCGTTTACTCGCCGGACATTGCCGTCGGCGCGGCGCAGTATGCCGGCTCGGTTTACGACAAAGGCGGTTATATTTATGCCGCCGGAATGGTCATCGCAATGAACCCGAGCGCGTTTGTGATTGCCGAACACGACAAACAATTTGAACGAGTTTCCAATGTCGTCCGCTACGAAGGCGAGCATATTGTGCTCTACCACAACGACCGCCAGCGCTTTAGCGAAACACGCGACCACAGTAAAGGCGGCGGACACCCGATTTTGCAGTAATTATTCTCGAAACTGTAAGCAAAGGCTGGATAATTAGATCCAGCCTTTTTCAATTTTTCTTAAGCGGCAAAAAATTTTGTTTAGCGGCGTCCACCGGCAAATTTAAAAAATCGGAAACTTTGACGACTCTATGCCACAAGTTCAATCAGTTCCCCGCGTTTGCCCAAAATGTAACCGAATAACCGAGACGCCTGAGACAAAATGCGTCCGCTGCGGCAAACCCCTGCAAAAGGTAGCGACAATCAGGACTTTGGGCGCGCTCTCGACCGTTTTGGGGATTGTGCTCTTAGCCGGAATGAGCTGGCTCTCCTGGTGGATTTATCACACCATTTCGGCGTCGGGAAATCCGGATGCAACCTCGCATTTTAACGGCGGATCGCGAGAAATAGCTTTTATTGTTTTTGTTTTCGGTCTCGTAATTATTTTCAGTTTGACCGCGACAATCGCCGGGATTTGGCAGTTAATTTTTGGAAAACGCAACAAATTGCTGACCTTGATTGTAATTATTCTCGGTTTCGTTTTTGTCGGAACCGGACTGGCAGTAACGCTTTCTAAACAAAATTAAAAGAGGATTATTGCAGATGTCACCTGTATTTTTCTTACTTTTGAGCATTTATGCCGCTTGCTTTTTCATGCCGGCCTGCGCAAATAAATCGGCAACTGAAACAAAGATTGACCGTGTTTCATTGCCCGAAATTAAATCGTGGTCGGTTGAAATTAAGATATCGGGCGGAATGACCGGGCGGGGCAATGGCGAGGTTTTGATTTCTTCGGACGGACAAATTGAAGCGGCAAAACCAGCGCTTCCCGGTTCAAAACCGCTTCATTGCAGCGCCAAACTATCGCAGCAAGAGCTGCAAGCTCTCAACGAATCGGTCAAAGGCAGCTCTCCCGCCGAATGGCAAAAGCGTCGGTTAAACGCTGCGGCTCCCGATGCATACGAATATTCTCTCAATTTAACAGTTCTCAAAAGCGGGGGTAAAAGGCAGGAATACAAAGTCAAATGGTACGACAACACGCGGAACAATTTACCCGAAGATTTAAAGCCATTGTCCGATGAGGTTTTGGAAGCCAAAGAAAAAACTATCCAAAAATGTCCTCGATAGATTTATTATCCGCTGCAAAAAAAATCGGTCTTCTCTGCGCAGAGAAGACCGAACGGTTAAGTTGCAGCAGTGGCGCGTATTCTCAAGCAAAGGCTCGTGTTCGCCATTTAGAAAGGATCAAAGCGCAGGTTGCTTCAGAATTTCAGCCAGGGCTTGCAATCGGGCTGTGTCGGCCGCATTCTTCGCCTGGCCGGCGCTCTTCTCAAGCGGCGACGCGAAGCTCTTGAGTTTTCCGAGCTCTTTCTGATTCATTTTTGAACTCTCTGCTGTTTGAATTGCCTGTCGCAGGTCTCCGATTTGGCCGGAAGGCAGAGCTTGCGAACGCTCCAGTTGGTCAACATACGCCTTTGCGACGATTAACTTTCGCGACCACTCAATTTTCTGCTGGCTCTGCACATTCAATTCAGACACCCGAACCGCTTTCGCGGCGTCAATCTCGTTCTGCGTCAGATTCTGCGAGGGCGTCAACTCAAAAATGTCCAGACCGCGCGCAATTTCTGAGGCGTAAATGTTGCCATTGTACCAGTAAGCAGACCAGTCGCCGCCGAGCACGAGCATCTTTGGATCAATCGGCCCCCGATCAAAATAGGCAATCTCAACCGGATGATCCGCATCAGTAAAGTCCATGATGGAGATGCCGCCCTGATACCACGCTTGAACCTCGATGTCACGGCCGGGAACCGGAATGAGCGAGCCGTTGTGCGCCACACAGTTTTCACTGTCACTCTGCGCAGCCGGCAGTTTGTAATAGCTTGCGAAGCTCAGTTTATTATTATTCAAGTGGAAAACCGCATCAGCGCCCCATTTGTTCGGATCGTTCGCGCGGCAGCGCGCACCCAGTCCGCCGCCCCACTCATCGGTAAAGACGACTTTTTTCCCATCGTTTGAAAACGAGGCTGAGTGCCAATACGAGTAGTTCGGATCGTTAACCGCGTCAACGCGTTTGGGATGAACCGGATCTTTAATATCCAGCAAAATTCCGTTTCCAGAGCAGGCGCCGGCTGCCAATCCGATGGCTGAATACACGGTAATATCATGGCATTGGTCTGTGTCTGACGGCTTCGTCAGTCCATCCTTGCCATGTGTGCCGCCGTTATTTAAACCGTTCACAACGCCGGTCCTGGCGTCCATAAATATTCGAGGACTCGACACTATTTTGGCATTTTGCGGCGCCGCGACCGGCACTTTGATTACGTCAATGCGAAAGAGCGCAGTATTGGGGTCTTTGTCCGGGGTCTCGCCCGAACACCCGGCCAGTTCTTCGCTTTGACGAACAAAAGAGGTTCCCGAAACGTAGATATAAACGTTATTTTTATCACTCGGGTCAACTACCAGGGTGTGCGTGTGCGAGCCGCGGCAGGTTTGCACCGCTGCGACCTGCTTCGGATTCTTAATGTCAGAAATATCGAAAATCCTGACTCCGCGAAAACGGTCTTTGTCTGCTGCCGGCAGATTCGGCTTGTTCTCCTGTCCGGCAGCGGGCGCTGGCTGGGGCGGAAAACCCTGCGGACCGCAATCAAGTCGGCCGTTCGGCATCTCGACCGACATAAACATCAGGTTTTTATAAACGGAAACGTCGCCCTGCCCGCCCGGGCATACCATCGAAGTCAACAAACTGGTCTGCGCCGGATTGGAGATGTCGTAGATGTTGACGCCATAGAAGTTGCCCTGAAACAAATAGTTGCCCTGAAACGCCAGGTCAGAGTTGGCAAAAGCGAGTTGAGCGATAACCAGTTGGAGCGGCTTTGGCATCTTCGAGGAGTCGCCGACGCCGAGGAGACCGAGCGCTTTCTGCACTTTCGGATTATCAGGATCGTCGGAACCGAGTTGAAAGGCATCCGGCTTTTTGAGCAGCAGGAGATGTTTCATGCCCATTGCCGTTTCACCCGCGTCGTACAATCCAGGCGACAGTTTGGCGCGCGGATCGCTGGGATCCGAACCAGTCATTCCAGCCGGGAGCGCCGGCGCCGGCTGAGGTGCAAACGGATTTCCGCCGCCCTGGTTAGCAGGTTTGGCTTCGGGCGTCTTCATAGGTTCGGGAGACGGCGAGGGCGAGGTTGTTTGTGCCAGCGTCTTGGCTGCAAAACACGAGCACAAAACAAGCGAAGTAATTATTAAACGGAAAGCAAAAATGTGTACTCGATTCATTATTTCTCCTCTATCAAATTTTCACCCAGCATGGTTTGCATAATCCTAATCTCAGCGCGCTGGCCGCTGTCAACATCGGTTGTAAAATTAAACAGTTCGGCATCCTGTCCAGCGCCGGCTGTATTAAACAAATCCTTGACCATCGTCAACGCGCCGCTGTGATGCTGAATCATTCCGATCAAAAACAGATGATCGAATTCGGCGCCCTTGGCTTTTCTGAGGGCGTCCATCTGTTTTGGGGTCAGCATCCCGGGCATCAGCATTTGATTGCTCGACATGTCCATGCCCGGCATCTTCATGCCAGACATTTCCGGCATCGGCGGCGAAACCGGCTCTCCCCTGGCTTCGAGCCACCGCTTCATAAAATTTATTTCATCCGATTGTGATTTGCTGATGCGCGCTCCGAGCAGGCGAAGATTCTTGTTTTTCGTCTGCGACTCGATGAGCGCCGTCATCTCAACGGCTTGCGAGTGGTGCATGATCATCCCCTGCATAAACTCCGCATCCTTCGGCGCGCGGGGCGGCAGCGTCGCCCTCGTTGACGGCGGCAGCGTTCGGGTCGGCTGGCCTGGCGCACCGGGCTGTACCACAACCGGCGGCGCCTTAGAATCAGCCTGCTGTGCGCAGACCGGCAGCGATAAAAAACATGTCAGAGCAACGGCGGCCAAAAGCGCGCTTCGCGACGCTGCGACACTGTTTACTAACTGCAAATTAAGCTTGGCAATGAATGGAAACGACTGCATCGGCGTTGAGTTATCAAGTATTGAGCGAACACCTTAACACAAATAAGAAACAGGCGCTACTCAGTAAGAGCCGCGTTTGTTCTAGGATTTAAAAAAGCGTTCATTATCTCAAAATACAATCGTAAGAAGATAGCGGAAAGTGTTTCGAACCGGAAGTTGGCAGATTCTGTCAATTTCCGGTTCTAGTTACATTTTGTCTAACTAAAAAGCAAAACTCTTTATACCAAACAAAGCAACATTAAGATTTGATATTTGGTCACAAGAAATTGAAAAGCTGTTTACTCAAACGTGAACTGCTGCAAATAACTTTTAAACAGAAATTGCAGATTGTCGCATTTGAGGTTTTTTCCCTTTCATGTTAGTTTCATACGCGCAATATTGTTTCATCTTAAAATCAAAAAGGAGCTAAATTAATGTATCGAAGAATTGAAGATTTTCAAAAGGTGTGGATCTATGAATCCGAACAAACCGCTCTGCTTTTCGACAATTTAACCGACCAGTCTTTAGCGCAGAAGACAACGGAAAACGGGCGTTCGCTCGGCTTTCTGGCGTGGCATATCGTTTTGACTTTAGGCGAAATGCCGAAAAAAGTCGGTTTGAAGATTGATTGTCCGGCGGAAGAAACTAAAACGCCCGTGAGCGCTCAGGAAATCGCCGCCACATACAAAAAAGCAGCGCAATCGCTTAGCCAGGAAATTGCTAAAAACTGGACGGACGAAACTTTGGAAATTGAAGATGAAATGTATGGCATGAGGTGGACGCGCGGCACGACTTTGAGTACGCTGATCAATCACCAGGCCCATCATCGCGGACAAGCAACGATTCTCATGCGTCAGGCAGGTGTACCGATTGTCGGAGTTTATGGTCCGGCAAAAGAAGAATGGGAAGCGATGGGGATACCGGCTTTGGCTTGAGATTGAAAAAAACAGCAATCGAAATGTGGAGCTAATGTTAAGCTCCACGTTTTCCTTTTGCTAGAATAATTTCATAGCTTTAACATTCGTTTTTTGTTTTGCTTTTAACCTAATCGCCAAACTAATTTCGCGCTTCTCTTTGAGTGTTTCGGGAAAGGGCGGGTCTTTTATTAAACGCGACTCGGTGGACGGCTTCGAGAATAACGGCGCGGTAGGCGCCCGTGTCAGATTCGTGTAGATCAACGGGGCGCATCATGCCCGGATTGTCCCTCGACGCTTTTTCCAAATCGGCACAAAAGTAAGCGCCGTGGCCATTATATTTCTTTTTGAGATATTGGGTTAAGGTCTTGCCCAAAGTTGCCGTATCGTCATGCGCGATGCGAACCTTGGCCGGAGCACTGCCGTCATCAATATTGTTGCCATTGGCATCAACCGGGCCGGTTGGATGAAGCTGATTGTTAATGAGAACTATTTTGCCAAGCGATTTTGCCGTTTCAACCAGAGTGTCGAGTCCGTTCAAATAACCATTGATTCCTCCGGCTGGAATGTCGTTTGAGCCAAGTCCGATCATGACAAACCGGCCTTGTTTTTCGCGTAATATTTCTTTATAAAATTCAATATTTCCAATAAAGTGAGCGCTCATCGCAAATGGCTGCCCAAACCAGTTAAAGAATGGATGCGGATGTTCGGCAGTGGCTATCTCTGAGCCAAAATCGTTAACCCAAGCCGCCGCTAGTTCCACCGTGCTGTCGCCAATGTAAGTGATGTGATCAATGCGGTTCCAATCCTCAATTGTCTGGCAACTGGAACCGTCATAAATATTAAGATTGACGCTGATTTGGCCGCCTTGCCAGCCTCGCCCTTCGGTGATATTAATGCGAGCAAACGAAAATCCTTGCAAATCGAATAAATGACAGGTGGTGCGCTTGCTGTTTCCAGTCACGGTATTGCCCATAAAAGCGGTTTCGGGCGGCGCCACGGCTAGCGGCACCGGCTCCCAATTCACCCCGTCTTTGCTCGCTTCAATCGTGTAAGCGGTTAAGCCGCGATTGGCGCTGTAACCGCTGATAAAAGCGTCGTCGCCGTTTCCTTGCTCGCTGCTGATAATCCAATACTGCGCTCTTTTTTGATCGTCGGATAAATCAGTTAAATCGAGCGTTAGTGTTCCGGCGTGTTGATAATTAAAAATATCGGTTTGCCCGCGCAAAGCGATTGTGCCGTTTTTGGCTTGCAAAACTGTGTTTAGATACGGCAGCGGGCGTGAGGATAATTCTTTGACAGCTCTTGTCAGTTCATTAGATTTAGTTGGTGTGGATTGCGCGCTAACAGGTAAAAAGCCGGCAAACACAATTGCGGCGAAAGCGGCCAAAAGCGCTCTTTTACGAGACATGTATTTCTCCTTGAGATGGGCGAATAAGAGTTTAGGATTTGTTGATTGAAGAGTGTGACAAGGTGAACTCCACCCTCGTTTAATCTTAGGATTGATTATACGCACAATAGAAGCAAATTTTCCAGAGTTTCAAATAAACCGAGAAACTTGCAGATTAGTTTAAAAAGGTGAGTGAAGGAGCGAGTAAAGAAAAAGGCGAGTTTTAAAACTCACCTTTTTCGATGTTTATTGGTGGGCTGTGCGGGGCTCGAACCTGCGACCCAATGATTACCTACCACACTAGCTTTCGCTAGCCGCCGAAAAAATCTTTGGCGTTGTAGTCTGGACTGTCTCATCACCCACAGCAAAATCTGTTTGGGTGTGCGGCGTACAGTCTCTGAGGGCTTTCTTGAAACTAAGATTTGTTTCAAGGTTGCCTGCTGATTGCCCAATCTTCAAGATTTTCACGCTTCATACAAATCGTACTTGAAGCTCTCAGGGTGTCCCAGCATACAGCCACATTTTCAGTTCGTTGTTTCCAACGAACGCTCCCATATTTATAAAGAACAAGAGTCATTTGCTCTACCAACTGAGCTAACAGCCCGACTGACTTAATGAAAATACTACAATTCGCTTTTGTCTTCAACTACGATCTGAAATTGATTTTGAAGAGGATCTTCTGTCGTCTAGCAGGCTAAACGTTTTTGGTTCTCTATTGGCTCGCCAAATAATAATGAATGGCATAATCATGCAGGCAATTCCTGCGTAAAAACAAATCCAAGCCAAAATTCCAAGAAAATGGTTATTCCAACAAGGCTCGCTCTCACTAATTGTGAATCTATTATCTCCTACTGTTTTTTCGCAATAGTCCAAGATAAGCCCGAACGATTGAATCAAACAGGGACAAAGAAGAAACAAGAAGATGCTTACTTTTGGAATTTTCATAAACAAGCTAAAACAAGTACAAGATTTGTATTTTCATTCTTTGATTTTAATTTTCAATTCTTCCAACTGCGCTTCGTCCACATCGCCGGGCGCTTCAATCATTAAATCGGTGGCTGACGCAGTTTTGGGAAACGCCATCACGTCGCGAATGTTGTCTGTGCCGCAGACGGTCATCATAATTCGCTCAATCCCCAGCGCGATGCCGCCGTGCGGTGGTGTGCCGTATTCCAAGGCTTCAAGAAAAAATCCGAAACGTTCCCGTGCCTTTTCGGGCGAAATTCCCAGCGCTTTAAAATTTAAAGCCTGAATCGCGGCCTGGTGAATTCGAATTGAACCGCCGCCGACTTCGTATCCGTTTAAAACCGCGTCATAGGCTTTGGCGCGGATGCCTGCTAACAGCTCGTTTTCGCCCGTTTCTATCGCTCGTTTGTAATTCTCTAAATCTTCGTCGAGCGGGCTGGTAAACGGGTGATGCATCGCGTAGAATCTGCCGTCCGATTCGTCAAATTCAAACATCGGAAACTCTGTCACCCAGAGCGGTTTAAAAGCCTGGCGGTCAATCAGATTTTCGCGTTTGGCAATCTCGACTCGCAATGCGCCTAAACCGGCAGCGACCGTCTTTTTTTTACCTGCAACAATTAAAACCAAGTCGCCTTTTTCGGCCTGGGCAGTTTGCGCCAATTTTTCGATTGTTTCCTGACCCAGCACTTTTAAGAGCGAAGAAGTTGTCTCGTCCGCCAATTTAATCCAGGCGAGTGCGCCCGCGCCGTAGCGCTTAACAAATTCCTGTAGTTCGTCCAGTTGTTTGCGCGAATAATTCCCCGCGCCTTTAACCGTTAGACACTTGATTTGTCCGTTTTGTTCCAGCGCGTTTGCAAACGGAGCGAAATCAGTATTTTTCAAATCATCGGACAAATCCGTCAGTTCCATTTCAAAGCGTAAATCCGGTTTATCCGAACCATACCGTTCCATTGCTTCCCGGTAGGTCATGCGCGGAAACGGGATTGGCAGTCGGGCGTTGACAAGTTTGAAAACACGCTCAAACATTCCTTCGATCAGGCGAAAAATCTGTTCGGTGTTCGGAAAGCTGATCTCAACGTCCAATTGTGTAAATTCGGGCTGACGGTCGGCGCGTAAATCCTCGTCGCGAAAACAGCGCGCGATTTGAAAATATTTGTCGAGTCCGGCGATCATGCACAACTGTTTAAAAAGCTGCGGCGACTGCGGCAAAGCAAAAAATTTGCCGGGCTGAATTCTGGACGGAACAATATAATCGCGCGCGCCTTCGGGCGTGGATTTAATCAAGATCGGCGTTTCGATTTCGGTAAAATCCTGCTCGTCCATAAAACGGCGAATTGTGCTGACAACGCGGGCACGCGTTCTGATGTTGTATTGCAGCTGCGGTCGGCGCAAATCGAGATAGCGATATTTCAAACGTAAATCTTCGCTTGCCAGTTGCTCCGAACCAGCGACTTCAAGCTGAAACGGCAAGGTTTTGGCATCGTTTAAAATCAGCAGTTCTTTGGCGCGAACTTCGATTTCGCCCGTCGCAATTTTTTTGTTGATCGAGTTTTGGTCGCGAGCAATCACTTCGCCCGTCACGGCAATGACAAATTCGCTGCGGAGAGCCTCGGCTTTATCGTGAATCTCGCGGCTAAATTCTTCGTCAAAAACCACCTGCGTCAAACCGTCGCGGTCACGCAAATCAACAAAAATGAGCGGCCCGAAATCGCGGCGGCGGGCGACCCAGCCCATTAAAACAATTGTTTCACCAACATTTTCAGCGCGCAGCGCGCCGCACGAATGAGTTCTTTCTAAGTTACCTATACTTTCTAACATTTTAATTTTTAGTGTTTTCTTAAAGATTGATTGAATAAATTGTTCTACAGAATAAACGAAACAAAGCGAATCTGAAAATTCACCTCTTTGGCGGGTTTGAATTATGTTGTTTCAAAAACTATCACACCAAAGTTTTAGATAATAATTTGACGATGCCCTGTTAACATTTTTTATCTCCGCTCGTCTATATTACCGGCAAGACATTTTAAATCAGATGCACAAAACGATAAACCGAACGAATCAAGCGGAGATTCGTTTTATTTTCAAATCTACAATTTTCGTCGCTCAATATTTTTAGCAAAATGCCCGACAGCGAAATGACCGGCCAGATTCTCTTTTTTTCCGGCCGCCAAACAAAGACGGCCAAACCCGCCGATTTAACTGAAAGGGTGAGGGCGGAATCCTTACTGGTCGAACGGGTTTGCGGCGGCGACCGCGAGGCTTTTGACGAGCTTTATCAAATGTTTGCGCCGCTTGTTCACGGGATTGTTCTGGCGCGCGTCCCGCGCGGCGAAGTTGACGATATTGTGCAGGAAGTTTTTTTGCTCGCCTATAAAAATCTCCGCACGCTGCGCGATGGAAATGCATTCGGCGCGTGGCTAGCGATGATTGCCCGCAACTGCGCGACGGAATTTTATCGAAAGACCAAACAGACCGAAGAATTACCGGAAGATTTAAGCGGTAACGACAATTCGGAAACCGAAGCGCGGGAAATACTGGCGGCAATTCGCTCTCTCCCTGAAGCTTACAAAGAGACTTTGACTCTGCGGCTGGTTGAAGGGCTGACGGGCGCGGAAATCGCCGCACAAAGCGGTCTGACGCCCGAATCGGTGCGCGTCAATCTGCATCGCGGAATGAAACTTTTGCGCCACAAACTCGGCGTTGCGGAGCAGTAAAAAAAATGAACGAAGATTACCTCTGGAACAAAACAGGCGCAGACGCCGAAATTGAAAAATTGGAGAACCAGCTGCGGGCGTTTCGCTACCGGAAAACCGCTCCCCCCGCTCTCCCCGCTCTCCCCATAAAAGCGCCTCATCAAACGGCGCGAAAGAGCAATCGAAGCCTTTACGCAATCGCGGCTTGCGCGATGGTGGCGATGATTTTATTGGGCGCGTGGCTGCAGTTTTCAATCAGCAAAACCAAAATTCAAACCCAATCGGCGGAAATTGTTTTGTCGGAGAACGAGTTTTCAAATTCAACTGGTTTTATCATGCCTGATTCGCCTGATGTGACAATTAAGAAGACAGCAAGTTCAAAACAACCCCCCAAATCACAAGTGTTGAGTTCCAAGAAATCTCTGGCAGTCATCGCTTTCCCAACTAAAGCGATGGCAAACATTCACCGGGCAGACCAACAAAAGAACGTGATGCTGACCAAAGAAGAGAAATTTGCTTACGACCAATTGATGCTGGCACTGTCCATTACGAGTTCCAAACTGAAAATGGTCAAAGACAAAGCCGCCGGTCTCGAAAATTCCCAAGCCTTTTACGAAAACAAGCAGTAATTTTTTAAGGAGACGAGTAATTATGCCAATAATGAGCGAATATTTATTAAAAGTGCTGTTGCTAATGCTATTTCTGGCATCGGCAGCTTCAACCAACGCACAAGACGCGCATCTGCGTTTTGAAAAATTAAACAATCTCGAAAGCAAAGCGCTCGATGTCGTCGAAGTAAACATTGACGGCAAACTTTTGGATTTGGCCAAGCGAACGTTGGTAAAAGTCAACGACCAAGACGCGCAAAAGATTGGTCAGGCAATCAGCGGTCTGAAAGGTATTTACGTCAGAGTTTACAATTTTGAGAAAGACGGTGAATACGACATCGCCGATATTGATGAAATTCGCCAGCAGCTGCAAACGCCCGGCTGGGAACGTCTGGCAAATGTTCGCAGCAAACGCAATAACCAGAAAGTTGACGTTTTTACGATGTTTACGGGCGATACGATGAGCGGCGTCGCCGTCGTCATCTCGGAATCAAAAAGCGTCGCTCTCGTCAACGTTATCGGCCCGATTGATATTGATCTGCTTGCCGAGCTCAGCGGTAAGTTAAACATTCCCAAAATCGAGATCGAAAAAGAAAACAAGCCGAAAAATTAAAAAGGAGCGAAGACAATGTTCAAGCAGAAAATTTCGCTGGTTTTGGCTTTGCTGTTGCTGGTCTTTGCTTTTTTCGAGCAGCCGACAAACGCGAGCGGCGGAGAATACAAGAAGGTCGTTCAGCATTTAAAAACCAAATATCAAGCCAAAAAAGTCAAAATTCCGATGGTTTGGCTGGCGCGGTTCGGAGTCAGAATGATTCGTCCCGCCGGGGTTAAAAGTTTTAGCGTCACGACCTTTGAAAATCTCAAACTATCTCGCTCGACGCTTGACGCTGAAATGCAGTCGGCGCTGAAAGAATCTTTCAGCCCGGAATGGAGCCCGGTGTTCCGCGTCCGCTCCCGCAACGGGCAGCAGGCTTACATGTACCTGCGCGAAGCCGGGAGCAGCATCAAAGTATTCGTCGTCACAATTGATCAAAACAAAGCCGCCGTGATCCGCGCCGCTTTTAACCCCGATAAACTCGCCAATTTTATCAACGACCCGAAAATTTTCGGCATTTCTCTGGACGATAACGAACAGCGCACGAGCAGCAAAACGTCGGATGCAAAAGACGCCGCGCCGTTTGAAAATAAACCGAAAGAGACAAAAGAGAACGACTAAAGGAACTGTAGAAGTCATTTAACTTTCCTGGTCAATGAGTCAAAAGAATGTTACAAAAGTGCGCCAACCGGCGCGCTTTTTTGCGTCTTTTCCGAGATAAAATCTTAAAGTCATTCCGCTTCAAAAGAAAAAAGGGCGCGAAACGTTTCGCGCCCTTTTCAGCTTAAATGACTGTTCGATTTTTACCTTTCGTTAATCGCCGTATATCTCAAATCGCGCGCGCCTGTATATTCGGCGCGGGGACGAATCAGTTTATTGTTGGCGTATTGCTCTAAAATGTGTCCAGTCCAGCCGGAAATGCGCGAGACGGCGAAAATCGGCGTGTATTGGTCGAGCGGGATGTCCATCATGTAATAAGCTGAAGCCGAATAAAAATCAACGTTCGGGAACATTCCTTTTTTCTCGTGCATCAATTTTTCAATTTTTTGCGACATCTCAAACCACTTGGTATTGCCTTTTTTCTCGCCTAACTGCTGCGAGAATTTTCTCAGCCAGGTGGCGCGCGGGTCTTCGGTTTTGTAAACCGCATGACCGATGCCCATGATTTTGCGTTTTTCCGCAAGAGCTTGATCGAGCCACGAATCAATGTTTTCCGGCTCGCCGATTTCGAGCAGCATTTTCATGACGTTCGTATTTGCGCCGCCGTGCAGCGGGCCGGACAACGCAGCGATGCCGCCCGTGACCGCGCCGTACATATCGGCCAGCGTTCCGGCAATCACGCGCGTCGTGAAAGTAGAAGCGTTCAATTCATGATCGGCGTGCAGAATCAGCGCGACGTCAAAAATATGCGCGTCTTCCGGGTCGGGTTTTTCCCCGAACATCATGTACAGGAAATTTTCGGCAATGCTCAAAGTCGCGTCCGGAGTAATTAATTCTTTGCCGCTGCGAATGCGTTCCCAGGCTGCCACCAGTGTCGGGAGCTGCGCGGTTAATTTGGTCGCAGTTTTTAAGGCTCCCTCGCGTGACATGTCTTTGGCTGATTGATCATAGAAATCAAGGGCGGAAATTGTTGTCCGAAGAACGTCCATCGGTTCCGCGGCTTTCGGAAAAGTTTGCATGAAAGCCACGATTTCACCCGGAATTTTATAATTCCCGGCAAACTCTTTTTTGAGCACGTCGAGTTCCGCCTGTTTCGGCAGGCGGCCGTGCCAGAGCAGATAAATGACTTCTTCAAACGTCGAATTTTGGGCTAAATCGTGAATGTCGTAACCCTGATAAATCAGAATTCCCTCTTCGCCGTTAACATCGCCGATTGACGATTGCGCCGCAACCACACCGCGCAGTCCAGCCGCCGTTGCCGTCGAAGCTGCTGCCGCGCCGCCGCTCGCCCCTGTCGTTTGTGTCGTTTCCTTAGCTTGTTCCATTGGTGTTATAACCTGATAATTAATTTTTTGTTGATAATTTGAAGATAACAAAAGACGTTTGCGAGAACAAGACGCAAGGCGAAATTTAGCTTGCCCGTTTGCATCGCAATTTAAAGCTCGCGTTTTCCAAACCTAATTAAGTTTTCGCGCATCACAAGCAAAGGCTTTTCCTAACAATTCGCGGAGAGATTTTATGTTCATCAAACCGGCGGTTCGTCCGCTCATGCTTCTCGTTTTGAGTTTTGCGCTTGCTCAATTCGCCGTCGCGCAAGCCAATCAGTACAAAATTGCTCCGCCAAAATCTCAGGACGACGACACCGAGCGCGTTTTGACCGAAGAAATCAAACTCAACGTCACGGTCAGAAATGATTTCGGACATTTTGATCCGTCAATTCTGCCGCAGGATTTAATGGTTGTCGAAGACCGAACGCCGCACTCGGTTGAAAGTTTGCGTCACGTTCCGGCCAGCGTTTTGATTGTGCTGGACACGGGCGGCGAACTGCGTCTGGCCAAAAGTCTTGGCACGACGCGCGCCGTCGCGATGAGTTTGATTCAAGCGCTCAGCAATGAAAATTCCATCGCGCTGATGCAGTACAGCGACAAAGCTGAAATTCTGACCGAATGGACGACCGACAAGCAGCAGGTTTTGCAGACGCTAATGACGAAAACCAACTTTGGCAAGCGTTCCAAATTTGTCGAAGCAATGGATTTAGCGGCAAAATTTTTGAACAACCGTCCGAATGAAAACCGCCATCTGTTTTTAATCACCGACGGCACGGACAGTTCGAGCAATTTGAATCAGCGTCAAGCGGCGCTCAGAAATCTGCTCGCCGCCAACGTCAGCGTTCATATTTTGAGCTATACCGGTCTCGAACAAAAAGAAAATGCCGGTCGCTCCGTGATGATTCAGGGCGGCGAAGCAAAGACGCCGCCACGCACGCCGGATGAACACAAAATGACTTTGCCTAAATCGGTGCAGGATTTAATGAATCTGCCGCGCCTTGGCTCGATTAACACCGACCGCGAAATGCTGAAAGTCGCCAAACAACGTCAACAGGCTCTGCGCGACGCTCAAAAAGAATTAGAAACATTGGCCAGCGAAACCGGAGGAGCGATTTTTTTGCCCGCTAATCTCGACGAAATGCCCGCCCAGGCACGCGAAATCGCCGGAACAATCGATTCAAACTATGTTTTAACTTATGTGCCCAAACGTCCTCTAGCCAATTCTCAAGCTGGCGAAGTCCGCGAAATCGGCGTCGTAGCGCGCCGCGTCGGGCTCGTCGTCGAAGCGCGCCGCAAATTCATCGTCCCGACCAAACAATAACAAAACCAATGTAGGGGTGCGGGCTAGTCCCCACCCAATGAGCGCGAGAGCGCGAACAACGCAGACATTTCCACAAACCTTTATTTATCAAAGACACCTCGCTAATTAGTCACAGTTTTCGCGTTTGCAAAGCCAAACGCTCATTGGGTGGGGACTAGCCCGCACCCCTACAAATTTATTTGAGCAAAACAGTATCCGCGACTTTGGCCTGCAAAATATCGGCGGCTGATTTTTGAAAAGCAACAACTTCAAGAAACCCTGCGCTCCCGAAAATCATAAATAATTCGCCGTCGCGCACGGCCTGGGCAAAAAAGGTTTGCATCCTGAAAATTTTTTGATGGTTGATTTCTGCGGTCAAACTGCCTGCATGAAAATTTTGCGGTAAATCTTCGCGCCGGAGATTTGTGATGCAGTTGCCGAAATGGTCAATGTGGATAATTCGGGCTTGGATAGTTTGTTCGTCCAATTGATGAGGCTTAGCCGCTTCAAATTTGACAAAATCGGTAATTTCTTCGCCAAGCTCAATGGGCAAAACGCCGCGCGAAAGCGCTCCGGCAACTGGCGCGAAAATGTCTCGCCCGTGAAAAGTTGTGCTTGTCGGATGCCGAAAAAAACGGTCGTTGGTAATTCGGAAAACTCGCGCGTCGGGTTCCTGCTCGTAAATCAAGCTTAAAACACCGTTATCGGGAGCCACAAAAAAATAATTTTCCGTGATTGCCAGAATCGCCCGTCGCTCCGACCCGACTCCCGGATCAACGACGCAGACGTGAATCGCGCCTTTTGGAAAAGTCGAATGCGCGGCGAGCAAAGTAAAAGCCGCCGCACGGATGTCGTGCGGCGGCGAATCATGTGTCAGATCAATGATTTTAGCTTCGGGATTGACAAAAAGAATCGCGCCCTTCATCGCGCCGACAAAATAATCCTTGGTTCCAAAATCTGTTAATAAAGTGACTAAGTTCATCGGATTTGCGATTCGAAATTGGTTCTGACGCGAATTTGCTGTCCCTGCACCAGATTAATTTCTTTGCCGCGCGAGACGAGGACGCCGCCGACACCAAAGGCTCCGCCGACCGCCGCGCCGATTGCCGCGCCGACGGGTCCGCCCGCGATAGCGCCAACCGCCGCGCCCGTTCCGGTTGCCGCGCCGACTTTGACGGCATCGGATTTGAACGATGATTTGCCTGTCACCGTTCCCTCTTCGTCAATCGCTTTGATGTTGTTGCCTCTTAACGGCAAGGCTTCGATTACGACGGCGTTAAAACTTGCCCAGCGAGTTTCATTGACGACAATGCGGCTAAAAGATAATTGCAGTTCGGCGTTGCCGGTAACGCGTCCGGGTCTTTTGACTTTGGCGACGCGCCCTTCGATTATCGCGCCTTTGATTTCTTCCGGCGCGACGATTCGGGCGAGAAACGAATCGCCTTCGCGACTGTTTTCGGTGTTCACGTCAGCCAGCATTTCGACGATAATTTCAGTGTTGGTCGGAATGATGATGGTCGGTTGGCCGCTGGCGGGATTAAGATTGGCGCTGGGCGGCTGAGGATTGGACTTGGCTTTATTTTCCTGTAAAACCGGTGGTAGATTACCGTTGACGTTTGGTTTACTGTCTCTAATGCTGCTTTCGACGCTCGGCGGCAAAACGGATTTACCGGCGCGGCGGGACAAATTCGCAGGCAAGGTCGAATCAAATTCATGCCGGTCGAAACCGCTGTTGTAACCTGCTTCAAAACCCTGTTGATAACCGTCCCGGTATTCTTCAAGCGCGCCGTATTCGTTGCGGTAAACCCGATCCGCCTTTTTGTAATCGGGATATTTTGCAAAATCGCGCGCGGCGTGTTCGGTAGTGTCGCGGTAGCCCGACATATAACCGTCTGAATACCCGGTTCGATAACCGTGTAGGAGCGCGCCCTTCGTCGTCTGCGCAAAGGCGGCAGGCGAGACGATAGAAACAACTGTCCAAATTAATAAATAAACGATGCCTTTTTGAAAGAAACTCATTGCATACTCCTTTTGAATCTTACCTTTAATTGAGAAATGATTTGGAAGAGGGAAAACCTTTAATCAAAACAATTTATACACCTTGACCTGAAGAATTACAAGAGATATGTTTGTTACTATAGGTTTTGGTTAAGAGAACTTGCAAAAATGGAAGGATAAGTTTGATTTGAGGTGAAGGTATTAGAACGTCAAAATCAACAATCACATATAGATTTAAGATTAATTTAAGGTATTCTTTTTAACTTTGCGATCTAATAGTGTACTTGCCTGTATGATGCTAACCACAGTCATCAAACATAGAGGCTCCACTAACCAGTTTGAAACTTTAGCGCAACTTGAATGAAATTAAGCCTGTCAAACTTCGTGAGTAAAATTGGCATGAAACACATTACCTTCCGCCTTTCAGTTGCAATTATCACACTTATCACTGGCATAATCGCCGTAACAATTTGGGCAACACTCAGCCACCAAGTTTCGAAAGACTTGGGGGAAACTTCGCTACCAACCGATCTACCGAAGCAACCATTTGAGCTAGACAATCAAAGTTCTCAAGAAACAACGCTCATCTATGAGCAGGGATTATATTACAACTACGACTATGCTTATTCAGTGAGAATTCCAAATGGAATGATTGGCTACAGGTCTCCTTCACCAATGCCTAATCACGGCTTTGGAGTCACTCTTTCCAAAGAAGATGAAGCTAAAGTTTGGATGGATGCAAGCTACAATTCTTTTGAGTGGGCATCATTTGATGACGCGATTGAAGCTAATTTGAGTTTTCTAAAAGATAAAGACAACTCTGATATTAAATTAGCGCACCGTGTCCTAACACGTTTATCTGGTCTACGTGCCGTGCGCTTTATTGTTAGTTATAAGCGATCAGAAATACAAAGGATTGAAGACGTAATTCTTGCATTAAGGAAAGATGGCGGGATTGTTTACACTCTTGACTTGAGCACCACACCATCAAGGTATTTTGAAGACAAGAAAGTAATAAATAAATTATGTAAGAGATTTAGATTAAAGCCTTTGCCTTTTAAAGAGAGATAACGAAAATGCAAATTTGTATAGCACAGACTAAACCCGTCAGAGGCGATATTCAAAGTAATATTGATCGTCACAAAATATTAATTGATCTGGCCGTTTCAAACGGGGCGGATACAATTATTTTCCCCGAACTGTCATTGACAGGTTATGAACCGGAACTGGCAAAGGAATTAGCGACTATTCAGGATGACAGCAGGTTTGACGATTTCCAGAAAATTAGCAATACCGGGCAGATTACTATTGGCGTCGGAGTGCCAACTCAAAGCAAGACGGGCGTCTGCATCAGTATGATTCTGTTTCAGCCGCACAAAGCAAGACAGATGTATTCAAAACAGCACCTGCATTCTGACGAAGAAGAGTTTTTTGTCAGCGGACAAAATTCCACCGGTTTAATCGGTGACAAAGCCAGCGTCGCTCTGGCGATTTGTTATGAAATATCGGTTCCCGAACATTCGGAGAAGGCTTTTAAAAGCGGCGCGGAAATTTATCTGGCTAGTGTCGCTAAATCTGGCGCCGGAATTGACAAAGCCCTGCAGCGCCTGGCTGAAATTGCGGGTAAATATTCGATGACCGTCTTGATGTCAAATTGTCTCGGAGAATCCGGTGACGGTCTGTGCGCCGGAAAAACATCAATCTGGAATAACAAAGGCGCATTGGTAGGGCAACTGAACGACACGAATGAGGGAATCTTAATTCTGGATACTGATACGCAGGAAGTAATTGAAAAAGTAATTTAAGATGACTTCAGCTGATTGGAAAAAGGATTTTCAGTTATGATCTCGGTGGAAAATCTGGTTAAAAATTTTGGCGACGTAAAAGCGGTTGACGGTGTTTCGTTTACAGTTCAAGCGGGAGAAATATTCGCCTTTTTGGGGCCGAACGGGGCCGGTAAAACGACGACCATCAAAATGCTGACGACGCTGCTCAAACCGACGAGCGGGAAAATCACGCTTGACGGTCTCGATCCGGTTACTTCTCAAACAGAAGCCCGCCGAAAGTTTGGAATAGTTTTTCAGGATCCAAGCCTTGATAGTGAATTAACCGCCCTCGAAAATATGGAGCTGCACGGCGTACTTTACGGCGTGCAGCGCAAAATTCGGCTGGAGCGGACCGAAATGCTTTTAAAATTATTCGAACTGTGGGAGCGACGCAGCTCATATGTCAAAACGTTTTCCGGCGGAATGAAAAGAAGGCTGGAAATCGCGAGAGGTTTTCTGCATACTCCTAAAATTCTTTTTCTTGACGAACCGACTTTGGGGCTCGATCCGCAAAGCCGTAATCAGCTTTGGACGCACGTTAAAAATTTGAATCAGACCGAAGGCGTCACGGTTTTTCTGACCACTCACTACATGGATGAAGCGGATCGCGTCGCGCATCGTCTCGCGGTGATTGACCACGGCCGGATTGTCGCGCAGGGAACCTCGCAGGAATTAAAAGAACAAACCAAGACCGAATCGCTTGAAGAAGCGTTTCTGGCTCTGACCGGCTCATCAATCCGCGATGAAAAAGCCGGTTCCGCCGAACAATTGCGTCAGATGGCGAATATGTGGAGGAAAAACAGATGAACGCCGTTTATATTTTGTGGCTGAGGGAATTAAAACGATATCGCCGATCATACGCCCAAATAATCGCTTCACTGGCGCAGCCGATGCTTTATTTGCTGGTTCTCGGTTTTGGACTCGGGCCGGTTTTTCAAAAGGCGGGCAACGGCAGCTATCTTCAATTTGTCGCTCCCGGCGTAGTCGGAATGACGGTTTTGTTTTCGTCCGTTTTTTCCGGGATCGGTTTGCTCTGGGACAGGCAGTTCGGGTTTTTAAAAGAAACGCTCGTCGCGCCGGTTCCGCGAATCACGGTGATGATCGGGAAATCACTGGGCGCAGCCACGGTTGCAACCATTCAGGGAACTCTGGTGCTGATCGTTTGTCTGATTGCCGGATTTCGTCCCGTCAGTTGGGCGTCGCTGCCGCTCGCCTTTGTTTTTATGATTTTGACGGCAATTATTTTTAGCGGGCTCGGAATGGCAATCGGCTCGGTTTTGCAGGATATGCAGGGATTTCAGCTAATCATGAACTTTCTGGTGATGCCTATTTTCTTTTTGTCGGGCGCGCTGTTTCCGCTTAATGATTTACCAAAAGTTTTGAGCCTGATGACCCGACTCGACCCTTTATCATACGGAGTTGACGGTCTGCGCGGAGCCTTGATCGGGGCCAGTCAGTTTGAGGCTGTAACCAGCATTTCCGTCTTGAGCGTGGTGGCGGTCTTATTTTTAGCGCTTGGGGGATATTTATTTTCGAGGATTCAACTCTGAAAAAACTTTCAAATGCAGCGCCCGCCGGTTTACCGAAAATGCCGAAGCAGCGCTCCTCCGGCATTTTCGGTAAACCGTTGTCACCTTTTAAAAAAGATCGTTTACTGCGGGCAAAACTCAATTAATCTGGTCAATAATCTTGCTGGATTCAGCCAGCAATTTATATCCGTTGTCGAGCGGCAGCGCGCCGGTCAAAACATAAGCTTGAACCAGCAGGTTGAAAGCTCTCAGCTGATTTTTCGCGCCGGAGAAATCTGAATTTCCCAACTGCTGAAGCGCGGCGTTTAGTTTTGCTTTTAAAATGTTTCCGCGATTTCCGTTTAAGATGCCGCCATTAACGAGACTGTCAACATCTGCAGACAGTAAATTGATTTGCTGATTGACTGGTCTCGAAGTCCAAAAGACAGCCGTCGTTCTGCCCGGAACACTGAAGGTTCCGGTGGCCGCGTTAAATCCCGAAGTGCGCACCAGAGGGTCATCGGAAGCGGCGAGAACCGGGTGCAGCCGAAACTGCTTTCCGATAAAATCAGCATTTCCGACGCTCTGATTCGCTTTATCGGCGTTGATGACAACGACTACCTGATTATACTGGCGGTCAATTCTGCCTGACGCGTCCGAGATGCTCATGACAATCACGCCCGGCGTTTGTCCGCTTCCGGTGTTATAAAATCTAACGGATGAATTGATCTGCTCGGCTGTCTGAAGACGGAACAATTCGGTGCTCCGGCGGACGGCGAGCATTTCCCGCAGATGCGAAAACGCGTCGAGAATGTTTTCGCGGCTCGGTTTAAGCTGCGGATTGGCAAGGAGAGGGCTGATGACAGGCCAATTACTTTGATTATCACCGGCGGGCGGCAGTCCGACGCCCCAATTATCCGAATTATAAGTAAAATCCAGTTTGTTAAACCAGTCGCCGGAGTTGTAGCTGTTGCGGTCGAGCGATTTTGAGCGGAGCAGTTCCGCGCCGGCGTGAATAAACGGCACGCCTTCGCTCAAGGTGACAATACTCAGTCCGAGATTCTGCATCCGAACGCGGTCGGCGATGTTGGCTGAGCTGGCGGCTTTGAGCTGAATTGAGTCAAACAAAGTTTCGTTATCGTGCGCTTCGATATAATTGACAACTTCCTGCGGGTCGGCGGTGTAACCGGTTGGCTGTCCGTTAAAGATAAACTGTCCGCCCGTCGTTTCATTGCCGAGCCGATCCTGAAATCTAAAGCTCGATAAATTTCCCGCCATCCCGATTTTCATGACATCTTCATAGAAGAGCAGTCGGTCGCGCTGTTCGCTCGTCGAACCTTGGTCGGTCGCGTTCGGGTCGGTAAACAGCCCGTTGATAAAGCCCTGTTCCTGCAGCCCGCCAAACGGCCCGCCGCCGCGCACCGTGTCGCGCAAGCGGTCGGTAAACGTTCCAACACCGGTTCCCGCCATGTTGATTTGAGTTGCATTTATTCCGCGAGCGTTGTTGCCAAGTTCGCCGAAATTCCAGCCTTCGCCGTAGAGATAAATGTTTTTGCCGTTTACGCCGTCGTTCGCCAAAGTTAATTCGTTGAGTTTCTGCCGGAGTTTGACGATGTTGCGCTTGAGATGAAAACTCATTAAATCAAAACGGAAACCGTCAACTTTGTATTGCTTGGCCCAGGTTAAAACCGAATCAATCATCAGTTTTTCCATCATGTTGTTTTCGGTCGCGGTGTCTTCGCAGCAGGAGGAATGCGTGATATTGCCGTTGGCATCGAGGCGATAGTAATACCCCGGAACCACGCGGTCGAGCACCGAGCGGTCGTTTTGCCCCGATGCGCTGGTGTGATTAAAAACAACGTCCATCACCACCTGCAAACGGTTTAAGGCAAGAGCTTCGACCATTTGCCGAAATTCGAGAATTCGTTTTGAACCGTCCGGATTGGTCGAATAGCTGCCTTCCGGCACGGTGTAATGCCACGGATCATAGCCCCAGTTGTAACCGTCAGCGTTGGCCACGGCTCCGACTCGCGCTTGCTGTTCAGGGGAATTTGGCGCAAAGCTCGACAAATCTCCGGCGGGCTGCTGCCAGCGCGATTTATCTTCGTCAACCGAAGCGATGTCAAAAGCGGGCAACAGATGAATATGCGTCAAACCGGCGCGGGCGAGAGCGTTTAAGTGCCGCATCCCGTTTGACGGCTCGGTAAAAGCCTTAAATGTCCCGCGCTCGCTGGCCGGAACGGTTTGGTCGTTGGCGCTGAAATCACGGATGTGCAGTTCGTACAAAACGATATCTTCGGGCGCGTCAACAAACGGCTTGCGAATCAAATTCCAGCCGAGCGGTTTGAGCGCGGCGTCTTCGAGATTGACAATCTGGCTGCGCTGACTGTTGAGAGATAAACTGAGCGAATACGGATCGGTGACGAGATTGTGTTCGATGCGTCCGGTCGAGCGAACATAAACTTCGACCTCATACAAATAAAACTTGTTTTTCCAACTGCTGCTGCCCGTCACGCTCCAGACGCCCGAAGCGGTAACCGTCATCGGCAAAACGGTAGCGGTGGTCGCCGGATTTGAATCGTTGAAGAGGTGAAGCTTGACGCTTCGCGCGGTCGGCGCCCACAACTTTAAAGTCGGCGCCCCTCCGCTAAAAATCACTCCGAGTTTGTCATTATAAGTGTACAAATCATCGAGCACGCCGGGAATTTGCAGGCCCGTCGCATCAATCGGGCGATTTTGCGCGTTGGCGGCTGAAATCGCTAACTGTCCTTTGAGAGCGGCGGGAATTTCCGCCGAATTAGTCGTTGGAACTTTAAAAACCGAATAGTTTGCCAACTGCGGGAATTTTTCGCGCTGGGCGGCGGAAAGTCCCGCCGGATCATAAACGAGCGCGATTGAACTGCCGCCCGCGACTCCCTGCGGCGTCAGCGTCAGCCCGCCTTCCGGAGCGTAATAAAGTTTGATTTGCGAATCGGCAGAGGCTCCGGCGACGTTCCAGGCGATTGTATCTTTGTCAATCCAGACGGCTTTGGCTTTGGACAAATCGCCGCGCGGCGCGCCCTCGGCGCTGACGGTTAAAACGTGGGTCGTCGGGTTATATTGAAAAAACACTTCGGCGCACGAATTCGGTACGTTAAAGGCGATGTTCGCTCCATTCGGCGCGCCGCCCTCGCCGTAATTTTCATTCCAGCTTTCATTGATTGCGACTTTTGTTTCGTAATTTCCGGCGGGCAGCGCACGGGTTGAAAAAGTATAAATTCCGTCGCCGTCCGGGTCTTCGAGCCACGATTTGAGGCACGACGGATCCCAATCGCTCGAACAGCCGAGTTCCGATTGAAAACTGCCCGGCGCAATCGCGATTACTTTGTTGACGTTATCGGTAATCCAGTGTGTGCGGTTGTCGTAGTAAAATTTAACACTCGTCGGAGCCGACAGATTAAGCCCGATGTTAGCGCCGCCGCGCGTCGCATTCGCGCCGTAGTTTTCATCCCAACTATCATTAAGCGGAGCCTTATATTCGTAACTTCCGGCCGGAATGCTGAAAATCCCCTGCCAGACTCCGTCGTTAGCGTCAAAAGCCAAATGAGTTGCAGCGCAGGCGGGCTGCCAGTCGTCCGGGCAGCCGAGTTCCGATTGCAGACTTCCGGCAACCGTCACGCTCTGCGGCTGCGGCGGTGTTCCGCCCGCGCTGATGGTCAAAACATGTGAATTTGAATCGTAGGAAAAAACCGCCACGCTGCAATCGCCGCCGACCGTAAACGAAATGTTGGCGCCGTTCGGCGCGCCGCCCTGCCCGTAATTTTCGTCCCAGCTTTCGTTGATGGCGACTTTGGCTTCATATGTTCCGGCCGGAATTGCCGAAGTCGAGAAAGTGTAAATGCCGTCGCCGTCCGGGTCTTCGAGCCACGAGCGCAGACACGACGGGTTCCAATCTCCCGCGCAGCCCATTTCAGATTGAAAACTGCCGGCGGCGACTGCGATAACTTTGGTTTTGTTGTCTGCAATCCAGTGAGTTTCATGATCGTAGTAAAATTTAACCTGCGTTTCGCCGCTCAGGTTTAAAGCGATATTCGCCCCGCCGCGCGTCGCATTCGCGCCGTAATTCTCATCCCAGCTATCGTTAAGCGGAGCCTTATATTCGTAGTTTCCGGCGGGAACGGTAAAACTGCGCTCCCAGATTCCGTCTTCCTGGTCGTAGTTCAGGTGCGTCGCGGCGCAATCGGGCTGCCAGTCACCCGAACAGCCTAATTCAGATTGCAGACTTCCGGCGACAGTGACGCTGCTCGGAGTGGGCGTATCACTGGCGCGCGCGATGTCTGAAATCTGCCACAAACACACAAACACACCCAAGACAACACTCAGGCATAAAATCCGGCCACGAATTGAAAAATTTCGCATTTGAAACTCCTAAAAAAGGTCTTCTCTGCCCGTTTTCGCAGAGAGAGGTTGGACAAGAAATAAATCTTCAAGTTTAATTACAACAATCAAATGAATTTGAATGTGGAAACAACTTTGATACTACAGATTATTGCAGTTGTCAACGATTTCATCTGTGGGCAAAACCGATTAAGATCGGCGCTTTTCAATAAAACCGGCTTAATTCTAGGGTCTTCAGTCGGGCGGATTTGATGCAGGTTTCCAACACGGCTATAATCAACATTTCAGTCGAGCAAGATTTTAATAAAATTTGTCGGGATGTAAACTAAGATTTACGATAAATAAAAGTTGACTTAAACCAAAATGAGCGAAACCGTCCCGCAAAACTTATCGGAATTCAGTCCTTACAAACGTCTCGAAACTTTGTCGTTCGAGTGTGTGCCGCATCAATCCAAATTGTTCCTGGACTATTTAAGGAACCCACTGGCGCTCAAGGCATTTTATCCTTCGGCCTTAAAATCTCACACCGAAATACCTCTCCGAGTGCCCGAATTGCTGGCCAATTACACGGTTGATCGAAACCAACTGGCGGACGCTCTGCTAATGATGAACAAGCGCTGGACGGTCAGCGAACAAACGCTGCAAAACATCGAAAAGCTGCGGGCAAGCGATGCCGTGGCCGTTGTGACCGGGCAGCAGGCAGGCATTTTTACCGGCCCGCTTTACACAATCTACAAAGCCATTTCAACGATCAAAGTGGCGGCGTGTTTGCAGGGGCGCGGAATCAATGCCGTGCCGGTCTTTTGGATTGCGACCGAAGACCATGATTTTGCCGAAGTTGCCGGAACTTTTGTTAACAACCGCGACGGAGCGTTAAGCGAAATAAAAATAGCGGCGCAGCCGGAAACTGAAGGCTTGCCGGTCGGCAAAATCAGGCTGGATGATTCCATCAAAACGGCCGTTGAAAAATTGTTTGACGCGCTGCCGAAAACCGAATTCTTGGACGAACTGCAAAAACTGGTTGAGGAAGCCTATCAACCGGGGAGAACTTTGGGCGACGCTTTCGCTCTGATGATGGCGCGGCTGTTTGGTGAATTCGGATTGGTTTTGTTTGATCCGCTTGATGAAAATTTAAAACGATTGGCGGCACCGATTTATGCTCAAGCGGTCGAGAAATCTGCGGAAATAGTCAGCGCGCTAATCAAACGCAGCAAAGAGCTGGAAGCGGCCGGTTATCACGCGCAGGTTTTGGTTGAGGAAACTTCGTTTCCGCTTTTCTGGCTGGATTCCGACGGCAAACGCCACGCGCTGCGGCGAACCGCTGACGGAAAGCTCCACGCCAAGGGAATTGAGAGAGAATTTGAACTGAGCGAACTAAAGGAAATTGCCGAAAACGCTCCCTGGCGATTAAGCCCGAACGTCAATCTGCGCAACGTCGTTCAGGATTTTCTGCTCCCGACGGCGGTTTATTTTGGCGGCGCGGCGGAAATCGCTTATTCGGCGCAGAATTCCGAAGTTTACCGGATTCTGGAACGTCCCGTCACTCCGATGCTGCCGCGCGCGAGCGTCACAATTATCGAATCGAGAGTCGAGCGAACGTTTGATAAATACAATTTGAGCATGTCTGACTTTTTCTGTCGTCCCGAAGGTCTGTTCCCCAAAATCGTCGAAGAATTTTTAAATGCGGACACGCCGCGCATCTTTGTCGAAGCCGAGGAAGCTATCAACATCCAGCTTGATCGTTTAGACAGAAATTTAACTCAAATTGAGCCGACGCTCGCTAAATCCCTGGCGCGCCGTCGCCCGAAAATTCTCTATCATCTCGCCGCGCTGCGAAACAAATTTTACCACGCTGAAATCCAGAAAAACGCCGCGGTCAAGCATCAGATTGAAACCGCGTCGGCTTCAATTTTCCCGCACAAAAATTTGCAGGAGCGAACCATCAACGTCACTTCCCTACTGGCCAGACACGGCGATAATCTGGTGCACTGGATTTGGCAAGCCGTTGATGTTGATTCATCCGAACATCAAATCATTTATTTATAACCCGGCTTTGGTTTGAGTAAAGCACGCTGCTCCAGAATTCTCAGCGCTTGCTTTAATCCAAACGGCTCAAATTTGCCGTCCGGTTTTAACATAAGTCTGTTGCTATCGCAGTAAGATATGTTAGTGTTTTCTAATAACTTAACTTTCTGTTAACAATCAATAAAATTTCAAGAATTGAAATCTAGGAGACTGCGTGAATATGTTGCATCCATCAGGCGTTGCTAAGTTGTTTGCTTTGTGTGTTTTAATCACAGCATTGGGCTTCGGAAGCGCAATTATAGTCAATGCTCAATCGCAAGCATTAAACGGCCAAATCGAAGGCGTCGTGACGGATTCGAGCGGCGCTGCTGTGCCAAATGCCGCTATCACGGTCAGAAATATTGAAACCGGCACCGAACGCTCGGTCAAGAGCGACGAAGCGGGTGTCTATCGCGCGCCTCTCCTGCCGCTCGGGACTTACCGCGTCACAGCGGAACTGACCAATTTTAAACGGCTGGTGCGAGAAGGGATAACGCTGACGACCGGACAAACCGCGACCGTTGATTTAACGCTCGAAGCGGGCGGCGTGACGGAAACCGTTACGGTAACTTCGGATTCGCCGATTGCCGATACGGCTAAAATTGATGTCGGGCGCGTCATGAACGCGCGCGAAGTGCAAAATCTGCCGCTCGTTTCGCGCAACCCGTACAATTATTCGCTTCTTCAGGCAAACGTCACCGGTCGCCCCAACTCCGAATTCGGCGTTCCGCGAATTAACGCCAACGGCTATGCGCGCCGCACCAATTATCAGCTCGACGGCAACAATAATACCCAGGCTGACCGCGCCGGCATTCGCTTGATGCCGATTTCGGAAATTTTTGTCAGCGAAGTTCAGCTTGTTACCAACGGTTTTTCAGCCGAATTTGGAAACACGCCGGGTTTGATTATGAACGCGGTAACGCCGTCGGGAACCAACGGAATTCACGGCTCGGCCAGCTATCGTTTCCGCCGCACGCCGCTTTACGCCCGCCCGTTTTTCTACAATTCCCCAAACGATTTGCCTAAAAACAAAGCGGACGATTTCGCGGCAGCTATTGGCGGGCCGATTATCAAAGACCGCTGGCAATATTACGGCGGGTTCGAATACATCAAACGCGGCTTGGCAGTCGAGCCGTTACGGTTGATAACGATTAGCGACGCGACTCGAACAAGATTAATCAACGAAGCCGGAGTTTCGCCAAACGCTTTTCCGGCAGCTATTCCGACCCAGCAAGACGCTAAGTTTTTCATCATCCGTACTGACGCGCAATTAACGAGCAAACATCGTCTTACCGGACGTTTCAACTATTTTAAGAATTTAACGAGCAGTAATACTAACGGTCAAACCACGACTTTGGAGCGGACAATTGATTTTGACGACCTTTCTTATTCGGGCGCGGCGCAGTTAATTTCAACTTTTTCGGCGAATCTTTTGAATGAATTCCGCTTTCAATATGCCAAACGGAACTCGGTGAATCTTCCAAGTCCATTTACTCCAACCGGCCCAAGCATTGTCATTACGGGAGCGGAGGCGGCATCGTTCGGCCCGGCCGAAATTTTAAATACGGTTTTACCGCTTGAAACAATTACGGATTTTCGAGATAACTTCACCGTAACGCGCGGCGAACACACGATTAAATTTGGCGGCAGCATCAGCCGAATTTACGATTTCAGACGGTCGGGTATTTTTTCGCGCTATGTTTTCCCGTCTATCAACGCTTACATCGCCGCCAAAAACGGAACTGACCGCCTCGGCTACACCAGCTACACGGCGTCTTTTGGCGACCCGGAATTTGAATACAAATCATTTTTCTACAACGGATTTATTCAGGATGACTGGAAAGTCAATCAAAAACTCAAAGTCAACTACGGCCTTCGTTATGACCTTTATAAAATTCCGAAAGCCGATCCGACCTCACCCTTCGCGGCTTCGCAAAAATTCAAAGTTGACAAAAATAATTTTGCTCCAAGATTAGGAATTGTTTATGGATTGCGCGACGGCAAATATGCGACGATTGTGCGGGCGAGCGCGGGTATTTATTACGATCCTCCGGCAATTGACGTTTACGCCAGAGCGTTGCAAAACAACGGCAACCCGCGATTTTTTAATTTTACAATCACAAATCCCCGGACAACGCCGGGCGCGCCGACGTTTCCGAACAATTTAGCCAGTGCAGCGGCGGCGGCTGGGCAAAGTATAGATGCCGTCTCGCCTGACTTTGAAAATTTATATGCGATGCATACAAATTTTCAAGTCGAACAATCCGTCACCAATGATATTTCCTTTACCGTCGGTTACATTCATTCGAGCGGCCGACACATTCCGGTTTACCGCAACATTAATCGAATTGGAGTCATCGGGTCATTAACAGATGGTCGTCCTGTCTTTGATTCATCCTTAACCAGAACACCGTCGAACCGTCTTGACCCGCGCTTTAACAATGTTTCAATAGCCGAATCAGTTGGAAACTCCAATTACAACGCGGCAACGTTTCAATTAAATAAACGGTTTTCGCAAGGTTACCAGTTCAGCATTAACTACACATTGTCTAAATCAACTGATGATGCGCCGGAACAAAATCTGGTGGCGGCTTCGACGCTTTCTTTGTCAGACCCGACAAACCGAGCCTTCGACCGTGGTCCGTCTCTGGCCGACCAGCGTCACACTTTCGTTATGAGTTTTGTCGGAAGACCGCAATTCAAAGTTGAGAACAAATTTGCTAAAGCCATTGTCAACAATAATCAAATCGGAATTATTGCGACGGCAAATAGCGGCGAAAGATACAATATTCTTTCCACCGTTGATTTAAATGGAGATGGATTATTTGTTGATCGGCCAGTAGGAGTCGGACGCAATTCCGGCAAAACTCCTCCGCAATATAACGTTGATTTAAGATATTCGCGTTTCATTAGCTTTAACGAGAGATTTAAGTTAGAAGCGTTTGCGGAAGCGACTAATATCTTTAACATCAAAAGCATTTACCAATACAATAATACTAATTTAAGCGCCGCTTTTACGGGAACTGGCGCTAATACGGGCGTTTTAGTTAATGGGCTACCCGATTTTCGCAACAACTATCCTGCGCTCGGCGGAGCAACGGCTCTCGACAGCCGCAACTTTCAGCTTGGATTAAAATTTATCTTTTAATCAATACTTTCACTTATTTCTCAACGCCCTTTATTTTCAGAGAGGGCGTTGAGGATTTTTATCGAAGCCAGGTTTAGAACAAAGTGCCTGAACAAAACACAAACTCAGAAGCTGAAAAACAATCTCCTGAGCTGATTCGGGGCGTCGGTTTGTGGGGCGCGACGGCGCTCAACATGATTGACATGATCGGCGTCGGGCCGTTTATCACGATGCCGCTGATTATCGCCGCAATGGGCGGGCCGCAGGCAATGCTCGGCTGGATTCTCGGCGCTCTCCTAGTCATTTGCGACGGCCTGGTTTGGGCTGAATTGGGGGCGTCAATGCCGAAATCCGGCGGGCCTTACAATTACCTCAAAGAAATTTACGGCGCGGGAAAACTCGGGCGAATCATGTCGTTTCTGTTTATCTGGCAGCTGACTTTCAGCGCGCCGCTTTCGATTGCTTCCGGGAGCATCGGCTTTGCCGGCTACGCGACTTACGTTTTTCCGGTTTTGGACAAAACTTTTTTTGCCCGCGATTTTAAACTGGCAATTCCGCTTCTGGGTGATTTGTCGCTCAATATTGCCGCCACGCTCGGCACATTTGTGGCCATCGGAACGGTTGCCGTTTGCGTCTTTTTGCTTTACCGAAAAATAACGATTATCGAGAAATTTTCCAAAGTTTTGTGGATTGTCGTGATGTTGACGATTGCTTGGATTATTTTCGCCGGCGTGACCAATTTCAATCCGCAGCTCGCCTTTGATTTTCCGCCCGGCGCGTTTGAGCTTAACCAAAACTTTTTTCTCGGGCTTGGTTCGGCTTTGCTCGTTGCGGTTTACGATTATTGGGGTTATTACAACGTCTGTTTTTTCGCGGGCGAAGTAAAAAATCCGGAAAAAACGATCCCGCGCTCGATTATGCTTTCGATTCTGGTCGTGGCCGCGATTTATATCGTGATGAACATCTCGATTCTCGGCGTCATTCCCTGGCGCGAGTTTTCAGAAACGGCAAACTCCGACGCCCGAAAATATGTCATCTCCGTTTTTATGGAGCGGCTCTACGGCAGCACGGCGGGAATCATCGCGACCCTACTGATTATGATAACGGCCTTTGCCTCCGTCTTTTCGCTTCTGCTCGGCTATTCGCGAGTGCCTTTTGCGGCGGCGCTCGACGGAAATTATTTCAAGATTTTCAAAAGGATTCACCCACAGCACCATTTTCCGTATGTTTCGCTCTTGATTATGGGCGGCATTGCGGCGCTCTTTTGTTTTCTCAGACTGGCGGACGTGGTGGCGGCACTGGTCGTCATCCGCATCACGATCCAATTTTTGGCTCAAATCGTCGGGCTGTTAATTCTCCGCCAAACGCGTCCCGACATTCCCAGACCTTTCAAAATGTGGCTCTACCCGATTCCGGCGCTGGTTGCGATCATCGGTTTTTTGTACGTGCTGTTTATGCGGCCGAATTTCCAGAGAGAAATTCGTTACGCGGCGGTTTTAATCGTTGTCGGGTTGATAATTTATTTTGCGCGCGCCTATCGTCGCGGCGAATATCCGTTTAGTGCGCCCCAGACAACAACCGAAATTTAAGTTTTAAAGATGATATTTACGAAATTTATGCGACATTCATTGACGTTCGTCTGCCTTCTGGCTTTATTTTTTCAGTTTTTTTCAGCAATGCGGAGTAGCGCGCAAATTCGACCGATTTATGATCTCGGCGCCATCGGTTTAGGTCAACAACTCAAACGATTACAGACTACGGCGAGCGCGATGCACACGGGCGCGCATCCAGACGATGAGGATTCGAGTTTAATCGCTTATCTGGCGCGCGGCAGAAACGCTCGAACCGCTTATTTATCGCTTAATCGCGGCGAAGGCGGTCAAAACGTGATCGGGCCGGAGATTTTTGAACCGCTCGGCGTCATTCGCACCGAAGAACTGCTGCAAGCCAGAAGACTTGACGGCGGGCAGCAGTTTTTTACGAGCGTGATGGATTACGGTTTTTCCAAAACGCGGGCGGAAGCGGCGCGGATTTGGGGCGAGAAGGAAACTCTGGCAGATATGGTTCGCGCCATCCGCGTCTTTCGCCCTTTGGTAATTATTTCGCGTTTTTCGGGGACGCCGGCTGACGGCCACGGACAGCATCAGCTGGCCGGTTATTTAACGCCTCAAGCATTCAAAGCGGCGGCCGATCCCAAACAGTTTCCCGAGCAAATAGCCGAAGGATTGCTGCCCTGGCAAGCCAAAAAACTCTACGTCGGGCAAGGATTTGCGGCGGCCGCTAACGGCGAACCGACAAATGTTACCGTTAACACCGGCGAATACGATCCGCTCATCGGCCGTTCATACGCCGAGATTGCCGCCGAAGGCCGCAGCCAGCACAAATCGCAGGAAATGGGTTCGGTCGAACGGCGCGGTGCGCAATCATCAGGTGAACGACTGCTTGAATCAGCGGTCGAAAAATCCGCAAAGGAAACTGATATTTTCGACGGGATTGATACCTCTATCACAGGAATTGCAAGATTAACCAGAGAGTTGGATATTGGAGTAACAAGTAAACTTATCGATTTACAGGGGACGGCGGAAAAGGCTTTGAAAGAATACGATGTTTACGCGCCGCAAAAAATTGTTTCGATTTTAGCGAAAGGCGTCAAACAAGCTCGCGAAGCCAAAGAATCAACCGGTAATCCGTACGCCAAAACATTATTAGCGGAAAAAGAGCAGGAATTTTCCAAAGCGCTGCAAACCGCGGCCGGAATTGTGATTGACGCTTTGAGCGAAACCGACACGATTGTGGCCGGCGATTCGACCGGCGTTTCCGTTAAACTTTTCGGCGATGCGGCAAAAGTTAAAAACGTTTCGCTGAAACTTCCCGCAGACTGGAAAGCGGAAACCTCGCCTGAGCCAAAACCAGCCGGCAACTCTTTTTTCTCAAGACCCGAAGTCGCTTCCGCATCGGCGTACTTTAAAGTTACCGTGTCTTCAAATGCGACTTTAACGCAACCTTACTGGCTCGAAAAACCGCGCAAAAACTTTACGTTTGATTGGACGGCGGCCGACGCCGCCAAAAACGCGCCGTTCCAAAATCAGCTGGCGACGGCAGAAGTAACTTTTGAATTGGCGGGAGTTGACGTGACCGTTGCCAAACCCGTTCAATATCGTTACGCCGACGACATCAGGGGCGAATTGCGGCGCGATTTAAATGTCGTGCCGCGGTTGAGCGTCGCGCTCGACACAAATTTGCTGATCGCTCCGGCTTCGCCAAAGATGAACAAACAACGTCTCGTGATGTCAATTACCAATAATTCACCCGGGGAAACAAAAGGCACGGCGAAAATCAATCTGCCCGCCGGATGGACTTTGGCGCCCGGCTCGGCGGAATTTGATTTGCGCACAAAGGGGGAGAAAACAGCAATTCCGTTTGAGATTACGATTCCGGCTAACGCCAAAATCAGCAATTACAATTTGACGGCAAACGCGGTTGTGGGCGGGCAAATCTATGATCAGACGATGACCGACATCGCTTACCCGCATATTCAAACGCATCGGCTTTATTCAAAAGCGGATGTTTCAACACAGGTTTTGGATTTAAAAGTCGCTCCGGTGCGAATCGGTTATATCATGGGCAGCGGCGATACCGTGCCGGAAGCCATCCGGCGGATGGGTTTGAATGTGACGATGCTCGGAGAAACGGATTTATCAACGGGTGATTTATCAAAATTTGACACGATTGTCGTCGGGATTCGCGCCTCGCAGGTGCGCCCGGATTTTGTCGCCAATAACAACCGCATTCTGGATTATGTCAAAGCGGGCGGAACGCTGATTGTTCAATATCAGCGCCCGGATTACGTCCAGCAAAATCTCGCGCCCTTTCCGGCCAAAATGGATTCGCAAACCAAAGGCGAACAGCGCATTTCCAACGTTCGCGTGGTTGACGAAAACGCGCCCGTAAAAATTCTCGTTCCTGCGCATCCGGTATTTAATTATCCAAACAAAATTGTCGCAAGCGACTGGGATAACTGGGTGCAGGAGAGAGACTTATATAACTTTACCACTTTTGATTCAAACTACACGCCCCTACTCGAATCGCATGACGAAGGCGACCCGGAAAACAGCGGCGGATTGGTTTACGCCAAAGTCGGCAAGGGAAATTATATTTACAATTCCTATTCATTCTTTCGCCAGCTTCCGACCGGCAATACGGGCGCATATCGCCTGTTTGCCAATTTACTGAGTCTGCCGAAAGCAAAATCTGCGACAAAATAGTTTTTGTAGAGGCGAGCGGCTCATTTTTATTGTAGAGGCGAAAGGCTTGTCCCCACCCAATGAGCGTTTGGTTTTGCAAACGCGATAATTATCTGTGATTAGAAAACATCTTTGATCAACGAACTTTCGTGCAAACGGACGCGTTGTTCGCGCTTCGCGCTCATTGGGTGGGGACAAGCCGCCACCCCTACAAAAAACCCATACATTTGTCTTTTAGCTATTGACGTTTGACGATGACTAAAGTGATATCGTCGGGAGCGTCCGCGCCTTCGGCAAAAGTTGAGAGGGCCGCTTCAATTTTGTCGCGCAAACCGGAAGCTGTTTTTTGCAAATTACTTCGCACGGCGTGGGTTAATCGTTCCATTCCAAACTCTTCATCTCGCGGGTTGACGGTTTCGTTGACTCCGTCCGAATAAATTACCAGAGCCTCGCCCAGATCGAGTTTCATTTGCCCAAGTTCGTAAGTTGCAATATCGAGCATTCCGAGCGGAAACCCGCTTGAATCAAGCTGTTCAATATCTCCGTTGGCGCGGGCGACGAGGGGCGGATTATGCCCGGCGTTGACATAGGAAAGCATTCCCGTCGCGGGTTCGAGTTCGGCGATAAAAAGCGTGACAAAACGATTGGGCGGCGTGTTTTCCGCCAGATATTTATTGACGGCGTAAACCGTTTGGAGCAGCGGAGTTTTAGCGGCGATTTGCCCATGCACTGCCGCGTGCACCGATGACATTAAAAGCGCGGCGGCAGTGCCTTTGCCCGAGACGTCTCCGAGCGCAATGATCCAACGGTCGTCTTCGCGTTTGATAAAATCATAATAATCGCCGCCGATTTCGTAGCACGAGAAACTAATTCCCTGCATTTCGTAGCCCGGCACAACGGGCGGGGCGGAAGGTTGAAACTTCTGCTGGATTTCGGTGGCGAGTGCCAGTTCGCGCTCCATTCGCTCGCGCTCCAGGCGTTCTTCGAGCAGCCGCGTGTTTTCGACGCGAATGGCGGCGACGCTGGCGAGAGTCGTTAAAACTTTTAAATTTTCTTCGGTAAACTGTGTTTCGGACACCGGCGAATCAGCGTAAATCAAACCGAAAACGATGTTTTTGCTGGCCAGCGGCACGGCCAGAACCGAGCGGATTCCCTGTAAAACCATGGTTTGCGAAGCGAAGCGCGGATCATGCTGGGCGTCGGAAGTTAAAACCGATTTCTGGTTTTCGACAACTTCTTTCATCACCGTTCGTGAAACGCGAATATCGCCGAAATCTTCGCTCTTTTCTCTCAAACGCGCGACGGCGATTCTCATTCCGTTATCGCAGTCATCCAAATTCGTCATGTCGTCTTCGCGCAGCATAATCACGCAGCGCTCAGCCGGAACGGCTTCAAAAACCAGCTCGGCAACCTGTTTCAAGGTTTCGTCCAAAGTCGTAGCGGCCAGTAAAGTGACGCCGACCTTACTGATCAAACCGAGAAGATCGGTTTTCTGCGCGACGGGTTGCGGAACTTTGCTGATTTCGGCTTGGCGCGCCTTTTCGATTGACTGGAAAAGTTCGGTGGCGGATTTATTGGCCGCCAGAGAAATCGTGACCGAAGGATTAAACTCCTCGCCGCCGTCAATCAGCGTCCGATTGCTGTTGATTTTTTGCTCGACAAACTGGAAAACCGTTTCGCCGATTTGGATTTTGTCGCCGGAACTGAGCTCAATGATTTCTTTAACCGGCTGCCCGTTGTAGCGAGTGCCGTTGGCCGAGCCTAAATCCTGCAAAACGTAATGATCGTTTTCCTTGCGAATTTCGACATGGACGCGCGAGGCAAACGGGTCTGGAATACAAATATCGCTGCGCGTCGAACGCCCGATAGTAGTTCGAAGGCGTTCCAAATTTATTCGTTCCGGCTCCCGCTCGCCGTGTTTGAGGATTAACTCTGCCATACGTTAAGTTTTATCTTTGACTCTCAACTGTTTTTGACTTGCCTGAACGACCACTGTTCCGGCAACAAAATCATGCAAAGCGCGCCCCTTGGCATTAAAAATTGCCAGTAAAAAACCGAGTCCGCCGGTCAGCACGGTTAACGGATACCCGATTAGATGGCGCAACATCGCCGACATAAAAGTTAGACCGCGCCCGTCTTTTTGCACCACTCGCAGACCCATGGCGGCCTTTCCCGCAGTGCGTCCCATGACAACCGGCAGAATCACAAAATCGGTTACCAGCAACAAGATGGAAATCAGCCAGCCGAAGTAGTAGCCCTGGTTATCAAATATTTTGGCGCCACTCGCGCCCGCCGAACGCGACAACATCAAAGCGATGACCGGCGGAGCCAGAATAATCAAATAATCAATTAACAAAGCCGCGCAGCGCAGTACAAACGGCGCGTGAAAGCGTTCGGCATCAAAACCGACGATTTTAATTCTTTCCAGTTCCTGCGCCACCGTTCTTACAAGAGGCTTGTCGGCGGTTTCAATTCTAGCATTCATTAATTTTAGGTCTTCGGCTTTTGATCTTTGGTCTTCGTCATTTTCCGCGACTTTGCTGCTATCCTTTTCGATATCATATAGGCAGAAGGAACATCATTCTTAATTTACATAGAAACGCAGCGTCGTGTCGCCGAGTTTCAATTTATCGCCGTGCTGCAAAAGATGCGGCTGATTAGCCTGAAGCCGCACGGTCTGGTTATCGTCAGTGATTAAAACGGTGCCGTTTGAAGATTTCAAATCCTCAACCATATAAGCCGCGCCCTCTCGCCAGATGCGAGCGTGACGCCGGGAAACTTGCGCTTTGTTGTCGAATTTTGACAAATCAATTTCGGGGAAAATATTGGCGCGGCGGTCTTCGCGTCCAACCAGATTATTTTCCTTTTCGAGTTTAAACAAAGGGGCGTCGAGTTCGCTCGTTCCAAGCACGACCAGGCGCGCCGTGGAACTTTCCATCTGCGAGAATGACGGTATGTTCGCCGACATCATTGTCTGCTGCATTTGATCCTGAGAGTTGCCGGTTTGCCGGTTTTGCGCGCCCGGCGGAGCTGAGGCTTGCGGCGCGCCGCAGTAAGCGCAAAACATATCGGTCGCGATTATTTTTTCGCCGCAAAATCCGCAGAAAACCATGTTAACCTGCGGCTGCGCGGCAAAGGGCACGTCCGGCGGAGCCTGCGCCGGAATCGGCATAACCTGCGCGAGATTGTGATTGGAACGCTCAAACGTCAGACGTCCGGCTTTGAGTTTTTCCAAATGCCTGGCCAGTTCGTCGCGCATTTTTGCCGCCGATTCAAACCGCAGTCCCGAATTGTATTCGACCGACCGGAGCAGAATGTCTTCCATTTCAACCGAGAGCATCAGATTGATCTGACGCGGACGCGGATTTTTGGTGAAATCGAAAATCAGCAGCGGATTGCTTTGCGGATCGGCGCCGGTTAAAAGGTGAAACATGGTTGCGCCCAGACTGTAAATATCCGAACGCGGTTCGGCATTTCCGGCGAATAATTCGGGCGGCGCGTATCCCATCGTCCCCACTGCGGTGACGCCTTTCTCCTCTTTGTTAACCCAACGCGCAATCCCGAAATCAATCAGCATCGCTTTGTTATTCGCACCGTCGAGCATGATGTTTGACGGTTTCAAATCGCGGTAAACAATCGGCGGCTGGCGATTGTGCAGATAATCGAGAACGTCCGCGATTTGAATGGCCCACGTAGTAATGCTGCCTTCATCCAGTTTGCTTTCGGGCGCGGCGCGCAGCCGGGCAGCCAGATCGCCGCCCGAAATATATTTCATGACCAGATAAAAACGCCCTTTGGCTTCGTCAAAGAAATAATCGTAAATCGTCGGAATCGAAGGGTGTTCAAGCTGCGTCAGGAGAACGGATTCGCGGCGGAAATCGGCGACGGCTTTTTCCTGCTGCGATTCGTCAACGTAAGCCTGAATCATTTCCTTGACGGCGCGCAAGACACCGCCCAAATTTTGGTCTTCGGCCAGATATACCGCGCCCATCCCGCCGCCGCCGATTCGCCGCACCACTTTGTAACGATTATTGAGGAACGTTCCGGCCTCGAGCGGCTTAAGTTTGGGCGATTTACTGCTCGGCGTTTCCTGCGGTTGATTACTTTCGGTGTGACGCGGCGTGAGAACCGCAACTTCGACATCCTGCTTAACGGCGATGGGTCGAACGATAGGTTCGGGGCTCTTTACTTCACCGGCTGTTTCAGCAATTTCCGGCGGAGATATTTTTGGAGATTGGTTGTCGGGAAAAACCGGCGCGGCAATATTCTGTTCGTTTGCCGCTTCTGCCGACATTTTCTCTGATACTACCGGCGCATCAAAACGGTTTTTTGAGAAACCTTTTAATCGTTCATCCGTTTCGGAAGCAACCGCGACGCGCGGCTTCTCTTCACCGGCAAACATTAAATTCGAGTTCTGGCCAATCAGTGTCGGCTGCAAATCTTCGTCTAGAACTCTATTTTCGCCGATGTTATTTGTGTTTTGAGGGCCTGTGACAATTGGCGGCGAAGCGATTTCCGCGATTTTATCGCTCGTTTCCGGCGGAACTTCCGGCAGTTCGGCTGATAAATTTTCCCGATCAAAAGTCGGAGTAGGTTGATTGAGCGGTGTTTCCGGCTCTCTTTCAGCCAGCAACTCTCCGGTTTCGGACAAAACACTTGAGCTTTCAATTTTAGCCGAATCAATTTGCAAATTGTCAGAATGCGATTCGGGAAACGCGCTGTCAGAAACCGAAGACTGCGCCGCTAAATCGCCTGACAAATGATTCGAAGGCGAGCCGGCGGCAGTTTCTGGCAAATCTTTCGAGAGATTCCCTGACAGATTCCCTGACAGATTCTCTGGATGACTCTGCGGCGGATTTTCAGCCGACGTGTTGACCGGGATTTTTAACGCGCCTGACTCTTCTCCGGCCAGCGGCTCTTCGACAGTTTTGGGCGTCGGTTTGATTGCTGAATCATCGCTCAGCTCAGCTTCTGCAGCCATTTTTGCGCTCTCCGGCAAATCGCCGGTCGCAGAATGCGCTTCTTCGGAGACAGATGGAACAGGCTGCAGAGAAATTCCGCAATATAAACAAAAAATATCTTCGTTCGCGACTTCCGCGCCGCATTCATGACAATAACGCATCATCAATAGTGGTGAATTATAAATGGTGAATGGTGAATAAATAATTATTTATCATTCACCATTTACAATTCACCATTGTTTACCGGATAACTTGAAATCGCAAAAATGTTTTGCCGACGATTATTTCATCGCCGTCTTCGATAATCTGCCGGCTGCCGGGGAGGAGTCTGCGCCCGCGATTAATAAAAGTGCCGTTAGTTGAACCTAAATCTTCAACCAGATACTGATTACCGTAACGGATGATCCGGGCATGGCGGCGTGATACCTTGGCTTCCGTGTCGTCGGCGTCCAAATCAACGTCCGGGAAAATGCCGTTATCGGCATCCCACCGCCCGATGTTAACTTCCGGTTCGCTTAAGATAAACTCTTTGCCGGCATTTTTCCCGCGTTCGATAATTAGACGAGCGTGAACAAGCGCCGGAATGGGCGGAATATTAGTGACAGATTGGAGAACGTTTCCTGCTGCATTCTGACTGTCATCCGCTTTCCAGCCCACTAAAGAATTGGGTGACACCGCCGTACTCACCTCAGCTAAAGTATTGTTCGATTCCGTTTCTTCGGTCATCGTCAGTCTTGCGCTCTGCCAGTCTCCGGTATGAGCCGCTCCCGAATCGAGAAGCCTGCGTCCGCACTCGTCACAAAATTGCGAATTAACGAGATTTTGGGTTCCGCATCGAACGCATCTTAACATCAAAACTCCCCAAATGTCTGTTTTAAAACCACGAAATTATAATATTTGGTAAAAGCCGGCGGCACGTCTGACATTTTATCGGTTTGTAATCTAAGGTTCAACCAAAAACCTGAAACCTAAGTTTCCTCTCAAGCGTACAAGTTTGGCGAGCTAGTCGCAAATAAAAAAACAAAACGGAACTACATTATTTAGGTTTCTCAAATTTTCAGCAATTAAAAGAGGACATTAGATATGGCTCTGAGCCGTAATAGAAAAATCATTATTGCCGTGGCCGTCAGCGTTGTTTTAGCGTTGATTGTCGCCGTCAGCGTCTTCGCGTCGCGTCGTGATACGCCTGAAGTAACCACGGTCAAGGCCGAAACGCGCGCCGAACTAAAATCAACCGTCACTGCTTCCGGCGAAATCCGCCCAATTCAATATATCAACTTAACGAGTGAAGTGCAGGGGCGCATCGTTGACATTTACGTCAAAGAAGGGGACACGGTGACTAAAGGTCAGCCGCTCGTCAAATTAGACCCGACTCAATTCGAATCAAGCAAAGACGCGCAGGTTGCCGCCGTTGAAAACGCCCGCGATGAAATTCGCGTTTCGCAATCGCAGGTCGCCGCCGCGCAAAATCAGTATGCGCAAGCCCAGCAAGGTTTAATCGCCTCGCAAGCCGCGATTGACACCGCGCAACAATCGGTCGCGACGGCGCGGCAGCAGGTTGTCGCCGCGCAAACTGATGTTGATAAAGCACAGGTTGATTTAAACGCGGCGAACCGCGAGCTCAAGCGCAGCACTGAACTGCTTGAATCAAACGTTATTTCTAGGCTCGAATACGATCAGGCTAAAGACTTGACCGAAACCGCCCAAGCCGCGCTGCGCAACGCTCAGGCCAGGTTCGACTCGCAAAAACTGGCGATTAATGAAGCCATCGCTCGCGTCAATGAAGCCAAAGCCAGAGCCAATCAGCAAGCCGTCGCCGTCAAAGACAGCCAACGCGCGGTTGACACGGCCAATCTCAATGTCAGCTCAAGTCAGTCACGCGCCGTGCAACAGGCGGCACTGCTGCGCGGTTCCTCCAGTCAGCGCGATAAAACGCTGCAGGTTGCTCCGTTGACCGGCATTGTTGCTGAAATTCCTTCAAAAGTCGGGACGTTTGCCACCGCCGGACTTTCAACTACCGCGCTGATGACGATTGCCGATATGTCTTCAATCAATATTGAGGTCAAAGTTGACGAAACTGAAATTGATAAAGTTGATGTCGGTCAAAAAGCGAAAATTAAGGTTGACGCTTTCGGCGACCGCGAAATCGAAGGCGAAGTATTTCAGAAAACGCCGCTCGCAATCGGGAAATCTCAAACTACGGGCGGACTCTCAACCAATATCAATGTGCAGGAAGCTAAAGAGTTTCGCGTTGTAATCCAGCTCAAAAATTTGTCGCAGGATTTGCAGCAAAGCCTGCGTCCGGGTATGTCCGCGACGGCCACAATTACGACTAAAACGGCAGAAAATACAATTGCCGTGCCGCTTCAGTCAATCGTGCAAAAACAGCCGGACTCGTCTTCGCCAAAGCCGGAAACGACTCCAAACGGCAATTCACCGAAGCCGGTTGATAAACCGAAACCGACTGAAGGCGTTTATCTGCTTGATAACGGCAAGGCCAAATTTGTCGAAATCACCAAAGGCATTACCGGTGAATCCGACATTCAGATTTTGAGCGGCGTCAGTTCGGGCGCTGAAGTAATTACAGGTCCGAGCCGGGTTTTGAAAACGCTCAAAGACGGCGATCCGGTAAAGAAACAAACCAAGGCATCAGCCGATAACGCTAATAAGTAAAATGTAAAATGCAAAATTAAAAATGACGGGTCCAATTCAGCATTTTTAATTTTGCATTTTTAATTCCCAAAATGGATTTAGCAGTCACGGAAGTTAAAGAAATTGCTTCGACAAACGGCAAAGCGGGCGCTGGTTCGTCTTTGATTGCGATGCATGACGTTTGGAAAACCTACCAGATGGGCGAAGAAAAGGTTCATGCTTTGCGCGGCGTTTCCTTTGAGGTAAAAAAAGGCGAATATCTGGCAATCATCGGGCCTTCCGGTTCGGGCAAATCAACTTTGATGAATCTGATTGGCTGTCTCGATTCTCCTTCGCAAGGCGAATATTGGATTAATGGTAAGCTCGTTTCGGAAATGGTTGACGACGATTTGGCGCGGATTCGCAACAAAGAAATCGGTTTCGTCTTTCAAACCTTTAATCTTCTGGCTCGCGCCACCGCGCTGCACAACGTCGAACTGCCGCTGATTTATGCCGGGATGCGGGCGTCTGAGCGTCACGAACGCGCTCAAGCCGCGCTCGCTTCGGTTGAGCTTGGCGACCGCGTGACACATCGCCCGAACGAGCTTTCCGGCGGTCAGCGCCAGCGCGTCGCCATCGCCCGCGCTCTGGTCAACAACCCGTCAATTTTGCTGGCGGATGAACCGACGGGCGCGCTCGACACCAAAACGAGCTATGAAATCATGAATTTGTTTGAACGCCTGCACGCCGACGGCAACACGATTATCGTCGTCACGCACGAACCGGATATTGCCGAACGCGCGCACCGCGTGATCACTATTCGTGACGGAGTAATTGAAAAGGACGCGCCAAATATTCGACATTAAACCTGATGGAAAGTTTGCCAAGCTACGTTTCTTGGGTGTTTATTGCAACAACTTTTCTGACTGTTGGTTTTTTTCTGTTCGCCCTTTATCAAGCGGGTTTGGACCGGAGATTTCTGACAATTCTTTCGATTGTTCTGGCCTTTTTTTTAGCCGTTGATGCAGCTTTGGCATTAAGCGGCTTTTTTCTGGTCACAAACACAGTTCCGCCCCGTTTTATTCTCGCTCCCGCGCCGACAACTTTAGCGCTGGTCACTTTATGCTTTGTTTTCGCCAGAAAAAAACTTCCGGCTTCAGCTTTGCAAACCTTAACGCTTTTGCATATTATTCGCGTTCCGGTTGAAGTGGTTTTGCTGCTGCTGTTTCAAAACGGGCTGGTTCCGCAGCTAATGACTTTTGAGGGACGCAATTTTGATGTTCTCTCAGGTTTGACCGCGCCGCTAGTTGCCTGGCTCGCCTTTCACGGCGGGAAAATAAACAAGCCGCTCTTAGCTGTCTGGAATTTGCTGACGCTCGGCTTGCTCATTAACATAGTTGTGAGCGCAGTTCTCTCCCTACCCGCGCCATTTGCGCGGTTTGGTTTTGAACAGCCTAATCGGGCGATTTTATATTTTCCTTTTATCTGGCTGCCCGCGATTATCGTTCCCATTGTTTTTGTCGCGCATTTGCTCAGTTTTTGGCAACTGGCGAAAGTAAATCGCTGATAATGCAAAACAGAAATCGAATCAAAAACCGGCTCAAAGCACTTTCGCTTGTTTGGGAACTTTTTCTCGTCGCGCTCTCGAGTTTGAGAGCCAATAAACTGCGCACCTTTCTGACTTTGCTCGGTGTCATCGTCGGCGTCGCTTCGGTAATTGCAGTCGTCACGATTATCAACGGTCTGGAGCAAACCGTTTCGACCACATTTTCTTCGCAGGGCTCGACAGCTTTTACCGTTTCAAAACGCCCGCAAATTATTACCAGCCGCGAACAGCTGATTGAAACCAATAAACGGCGCGATGTAACTCATGAAGACGCCGAAACGATTCAAAGGCTCTGCACGCTTTGCTGGCGCATCGCTTATTCGGTTCAGGGACGCGAAACCGTCAAACACGATAATGCCAAATCGGAAGATGTGCCGACGCGCGGGCTGACGCTTTCTGCTTTTGAGATTGAAGCGGTGACGATTGACGCGGGACGCATCTGGACAGATACGGAAGAAAAATCCGGTCAAAACGTCTGCGTCATCGGGCAGGATGTTGTTAAAAATGTTTTTGATTCAGCCCCGCTCGAACAAGTCGTCGGGCAGACAATTCGCGTCGGCGGATTGGAGCTGCGCGTTGTCGGAGTGGCCGCTGCTCTGGGCAGCGTTTTCGGGTTTTCGCGCGACAACTTTGTTAGTCTGCCGTATCAAACCGCGCAAAAATTATTTGGCGCGCGCGAATCGCTCGTCGTCAACATTCAGGTTCCGACGGCAGCGACTTTTGAATCGGCCAAAGATCAGGTGCGAACGATTATGCGCAACCGGCGCGGCAAATCATTTGAAGATGACGACGACGGCTTTGCGCTCGAATCACAGGACGTTTTTGTCGGGCTGTTTAATTCCGCCACCTCAAATATTTTTCTGGTCACAATTTTAGTATCGGCTCTCTCACTCGTCGTCGGCGGAATCGTCGTCATGAATATCATGCTCGTTTCCGTCACCGAACGCACCAAAGAAATCGGGATTCGCAAATCAATGGGCGCGCGCCGCAAAGACATTTTAGGACAATTTTTGATTGAATCTCTGACGGTGACGGCAATCGGCGGCATAATCGGAGTCGCAACCGGATTCATCCTAGCTTTTCTAATTTCCAAAGCCATCGGTTTTCCGATGCTGGCGAGCGCGCTGTCGGCGGTAATGGGCGTCGGCGTTTCTTCAATCGTCGGTATTATCAGCGGAATTTATCCGGCCTGGCGAGCGGCAAAACTTGATCCGATAGAAGCGTTGCGGGCTGAATAATTTTGAGAGAATCAGTGTTTTATTGAAGAAAATATTAAAAAACGGCGGCAATCCATTTTCAGAATTGCCGCCGTTTTTTCGTCAGAATTTTCAAGTGAACTTGAAATTCTTTTTAGTTACAGGGTAACTACTGAGTAAAGACGGAAGGAACGGCAATGTCAGTCGCAGTCCCGAACGTGGTCACCGTCACTCCGCCCGTTGATTTATTGATGTACCATACTCCGGCGCGATACACCGCTTGATCATCCGCTCCGTCGCCGTCGTAATCTCCCGGCACCGGAATGTCTCCCGCTTGCCCAAAGGTGACGTAGCTGACCGTGTTCGTGCCTGACTTTAAGATCACCCATAATCCATCGCGGAAGATAGC
>JBBQUS010000018.1:0-76179 GCA_038212235.1 Pyrinomonadales bacterium | reverse complement strand
CGCCAAGCTAGAGATGCTGAAAGTGGAAACGAAACTCAATCATTTTGCATTGAAGTCTAAATTGTATCTCAAGGCGCTGCGTTCGGCTTATTCAACCTTGCAGCAATTGAACCCGATTCAGCTTGCTGCGTAAGGTGAGTTACATAAATAAATTCATTTGGACAAGTGTTCCAGGCGATATTTATGACTTTTGACGATTTAAAAGAATCAACCTGGATGGCGCTCGATACGGTTCGCGCTAATAAACTGCGCTCCGGTCTGACGATTTTGGGCGTCGGCGTCGGCGTTTTGACCGTTATGATCATGGTTTCGATTATTCAGGGACTCAACAAATCTTTTGCCGAACAAATCGAAGCGCTTGGTTCAAACACAATTTTTATTCAAAAATTTGACGCCAGTTTTGGACGCCCGCCTGGTCAGGAAGAGCGGCAGCGCAAGGATTTAACAATCGCCGACGCCGCCGCCATTCGCCGCGAAGCGCCTTCAATTGTCGGCGTCTCGCCGGTTCAAAGAAAAATCTCGGAAACCGTTCGCTACGAAGACAAACAATCCGACACGCCGCTTCTTTTTGGAGTTACGCCGTACTATGAATTTACTCATTCGCAGTACATAGGTTACGGGCGTTTTATCGCCGATTTGGACGTTCAGCAGCGCTCAAACGTCGCCGTGCTCGGACGCGACCTGGTCAAAGCGCTTTTTCCAAACGGCGAAGACCCGCTTGGCGCGGAAATTAAAATTGCCGGAAATCCGTTTCGCGTGATCGGCGTGATGGCCGACCTGGGCTCGTTTTTCGGGCAATCCAGAGATAATTCGGTTTTTATTCCGATTACGACTTTCCAGAAATATTATCCGGAGAATGTTTTTCCGACCATTATTTTTGCAATCATTGTCCGCCCGGAAACTCGCGCTCAGGTCAAATCCGGAATTGACGAAATCCGCGATATTTTGCGGCGGCGGCGAAGTTTAAAATTCGGCGAAAAGGATAATTTCGGGATTGCTTCGCAGGATTCCCTGCTCGATATTTACAATCAGCTGACGGGCGCGACTTATCTGGTTTTAACCGCAGTTTCCGCCGTTGCATTGATGATTGGCGGCATCGGTGTAATGAATATCATGCTCGTTTCCGTCACCGAGCGCACCAAGGAAATCGGGATTCGCAAAGCGGTCGGCGCGACCCGCCTCAATATTCTCGCGCAGTTTTTAATCGAAGCCGTCGTCTTAACCGGGATCGGCGGCATTATCGGTTTAATCATCGGCGAAATTGTCAGCCTTTTGGTTAATAATTTTTCGCCGCTTCCGGCGTTTGTGCCGTGGTGGGCCATCGTGATCGGCATCGGCGTTTCGGCGGCGATTGGAATTATTTTCGGACTTTATCCGGCATGGAAAGCATCATCGCTCAATCCGATTGAAGCCCTCCGTTACGAATAGCTCGGTTAGCGGAAAATAGCTGTTGTTTCTGATTGACAAACACCCGTTCGGCGTCTGAAGATAATTGTACAGGGGGTGATAAATGAATGAATGAAACTGATAAAAACGTTTGCGCCCACCCAGGCTGCTCTTGCGCAGCAACGGGCGATTCAAAATATTGCAGCGAGGTCTGCGAAGAATCCGTAGATACCGGAATGACCACAATCTCCTGTGATTGCGGCCATCCCGGATGTCAAGGCGATATCGCTTCATAACCTGCAATAAAAAACAAAAAAACTCGTCGGCAACGGCGAGTTTTTTATTAATGAAAATTCCTAGCTCGAATTGCCAACTACATTCTTTTACGCACAATCAAACCCAATATTTCAAGTTCCTTATCGCCTAAGCCCAAATCAAGTTTTTCGTAAATCTGGGCTAAATTAACCAGCGCCGTGGATTGCAGACTTTGGTCAACGATTGTTTGAGCGGTTTGCAGGCTTTGGTGCAAAAGCGCGGCGCACTTTTCCCGGTCGCCCAGTTCCGCATAACGCTCGGCGACTTCGTTTAAGGCTTGTACGCGCAAAGAAAGCTGCCCTATTTCTTCGCTTAAACCTGAGGCTTCGTGCAAATATTGCAGAGATTTTTCCGCATCGCCGGCTTCGGAACGGCTGATTGCAATCAGCGCGAAAACTCGCCCGGCAAAATCTTCGATTGAATTTGCTGCCTGACGCGCAATGTCTTCACGACCATTAGCGGCGGCAATCGCGGCGATGCTGCTGAGAGCAGTGTGGCGCGCTTCGTCTTCCGGGTTTTCCAGCGCGATTTCCAGGCCGCGTTCGGGTTTCCCGAAATCGGCGAAGCGAATCGCAACCGTCGCAAACAAATTAAACCTCGCGGCGCTGTCGCGAATCAGCTTTTCAGGCTGCGATTTGAGCACGGCATAGGCTTCGGCCAAACTGCCGAGAGCGTGCTCATTGTCATCGTTGCTGTGATGTTCGAGTGCGATGCCGGCATGGGCGGCGGCGGTTTGCTGTAAATCCTCAATCGGTTTCAGCGTTTGTTCGGCGCTTTCAAAATTTCCCAGACGAGCGTACAGCAAAGCAATTTGCACCAGAACCGAATCGCGGAAGCGTCTTTCCAGAGTTTCAGCCAGTTGTTTCGCTTTTTCCAGAACCGCAATTGAGTTGTCGTCATGTCCGGCTTCGTGAAAACGCGACGCTGTTTCGAGCAGCAATTGAGTTCGTTCTTCGGCAAATTCGATCTGTTCCGATTCAGCGAATGATTCGGCTAAAACCTCTTCGGCGGGTTCGCCGCGTTTCATTTTCGCTGCTGCCAGTTCGTTTAGAACCTGCACGCGGACAGTGGGGAAATCAACCTGTTTGAGCAGTTCGCGCGTCCTTGTTTCGTCGCCATCGTGGGCAAAGCGAACGGCAATTTCGCCCACTGCGGCAAACGGATCGTCAATTTGTTCCACGGTTGCAAGCGCCGCTTCAAGTCTGCCGTTGACGGCCTGACGCGCCGCCAGATTGTGTCTGGCTTGCTGCTGATAACCATATTCTTCAATCGCTTCGGTTAGCTGCAAACCATATTCGTCGTCGTCAAAATCAGCACATCGCGCAGCGATTTCAGAGAGCACTACATCGCGCGTATGAGGGTCTCTGATTTCGTCTGCCAGTCCCGCCGCCAAATCAAGCTCACCCCGGGCGGCATAGCGCAGCGCAATGTCGGAAACGCTGGCCGCATGACCATCGGCGCTCCCGATTCTCTCCGCCACAAACGCCGCACATGCCAGCAAATTAGTTTCAGCTTGTTGTCTCTCAATTAGCATATTTCAGCGATTTCTCTAATTTTCACAAGGATAGACAGAATACACAGGATTCAAAAAACTTAGCTTATCCTGTACATCCTGTCTATCCTTGTAAATTTCTCTTTTATCTGAAAACCAGCTCAACCGTTTCCGATGTCCAATCGGCGAGAGTTTTTGTGACCGAATCTGCTCCGGCTCGCCTTAGTTCATCAGCGGCAACTGTGTTTGTGACTCCCAAAACCCACATTCCGGCGGCTTTGGCGGCGACGACTCCGGGCGGCGCGTCTTCAATCACTAAAACCTCCTCGCGAACGAGTGGAAACGCTCCGCTGGCGCTTTTCAGCTCATCAATTTCGTGAAAACCAATGTTGTAGCATTCCGGGTCGGGTTTGTGATGCGTGACTTCTTCCGCACTGACCACGACGGAAAAGGCGTCTAAAATTCCCGCGCGGCTTAAAACCTCAACGATTTGTTCGTTTCGCGCCATTGAAACAATCCCGAGCGTAAAATGATGCTGAACTTGCCGAACAAAATTTACTACTCCGTCAAAGAGCGGTAATTCCCCGGCCAGCATTTCATGATGCGTCTTCATTTTCCGCTCTAAGACGCGCTGTAAAACCGCTTCGTCAAGCTCGGTGTTGTGGCGTTTATAAGCGGCGCGGACAAACGAAACATCATCAGTGCCAAGCGAATCGTAATAGTCTTTTTCGGTTAGCTCAATGCCTTCATCTTTTAAAACACCCTGATAAGCCTTGAGCTGCAAAGGCTCATCGTCAATCAGGATGCCGTTAAAATCAAATAAAATGGCTTTAATCATATTTGAGAATTTACTTTTTTACGGGAGTAATTTGCGGCGCAGGCGAACCGGATTTAAGCCGAATGGCGACCTGTTCACAATATTTACCGATTTCAGCTTTATCTTTGACAGTGGAGTTTGCCGACGCGCTGCGAATTTGGTTGTAAATAGCTTGTTTGACGGCAATTCGCTTGGCGTTATCAAGCATGGTTTCATTAGCGTTTTCAGTTGGTTTTTCCAGCTCTGCCAGAATTTCATCGCACTGTGCAATGCCGGTTTTCTCGGTTCCGAAAACCGTGTCGGCTGCCTGGTAAATCAAAGTTTTATTGGCGACAACGACTTGATTGCTGTTGGTCGTGGGTGTGGTTTTAACATAGCTGGAAACGTTGCAGCCAACCACGACAGCCGTGACGAGCAAACAAATTGCCGCAAAATTCAGTTTCTGATTCATATCCTGTCGAATCGAAAAATGCGGATTGAATTTCAAAAACCCAATCCGCATTCCGAAATCCGAATTCCTAACTCGCTAGACTTCTTTGTATTCCGAATCAACGTCTTCGCCAGAGAGCGCAATCCGATAATTTTTTGATTGTTTTTGCTTGGTAATCAGCAAATCGTCTTTGGTTTTGAGCAAATCGTAGCGATTGTAAACCGACAATTCAAAGTTGTAGCCATGTGTAATCGCGTCTTTCGGACAAGCCTCGACGCAAAAACCGCAGAAAATACAGCGGTTGTAATCAATGTTGTAAACCTTGGCATACCGCTCGTCAACGCCGACGCGCTCACCGTACGGACGCTGATCGTTGGTGGCTTCGATATAAATGCAGTCGGACGGACAAGCCGCGGCGCACAAAAAACACGCGACGCATTTTTCCGCTCCCATTTCGTCAACGTGAAGCAGATGCTGGCCCCGATAACGCGGCTGCAGCGTAATCGGTTCCTCAGGATACTGCACCGTCCATTTTTCTTTGGGAATTTGCGCCAGAGTGACGCTCATTCCTTTAATAATTGAGGTCGTTGTTTTAATAATATCTCCGATAAGTGACATAAAAATTATTTTCCTAAACCGAGAGCTGCTAGATTGAGCACTCCCCAAAGAATAATCAGCAAAATTTGTACAGCCAGCGCAATACCTCCGGCGACCATCCCGCCAATCGCCAGACCTCTGCCTCCGTATTGTTGGGGATTGTTTTTAATTTGATTCAACCCGATAAAACCTGTTATTAAAGCAACCGGCCCGAGCAGCAGCCCCATATAGCAGCAAAGGCCGGGAACGCTGATAATCCCCGCAACCAGAGAAACGGTCGGCAAAACTTTGCTTTGTCCCATGGCATTAACGGGCGGCGGGCTAAAAGGCGTGTTTTGTCCAAGTCCCTGATTATCCCAACCGGTTTGCGGAACGGGCGGCGGAGTCCATTCATTTTGCGGCTGTCCGAAACTGCCCGGCTGATCGAAATTAGCCTGCTGTCCAAACGGCGGCGGTTCGGGTTCCTGAAAAGTCGGCGGGCTCGGCGCGTTGCCGAAACCGCCTGACTGCTGCTGCCCGAAGTTGCCCGAAGGCTGCTGCTGCGGGAAAGGATCGCTAGGCGGAAAAGGATTATTCGGCAGCGGATTTGAGCCGAACTGCGGCGTGCTCAAATCACCAAACGCGGGCGGTTTGACGCCAGTGTCTTTCGGCTCAACCGAGAACGCGTCGCCAAACGGCGACGGCGGCGGCAGATCAACCGGCGGCGGAGCGGCAAGCATCGTTTTCATCGGATCGAAATCAGGTTCCGGAACGAATGGCTTTTGCGGTTCTGCCAAAACGGTTTTAAAAGGATCATCACCTCCGACCGGCGATGCTTCGTCAATCAGCGGTGTTCCGTCCGCCTGACAAAACTTCATGTTGTCGTCAAAAGTGCGTTGGCAAGTTGGGCAGCGTCTCATTATTTAATGGTGTATGGTGAATGGTTAATGGTGAATGAAATTTATTAGCAATTTACTATTAACCATTCACCATTTTTAGACAAGTTCGAGTTTACTAAAAAAGTAAGCGATTTCAAGCGCGGCGTTTTCTTCCGAATCCGAACCGTGCACCGCGTTTTCGCCGATTGAGGCGGCGAAATCTTTCCGCAGTGTGCCTTCCGCCGCCTCTGCCGGATTGGTTGCGCCCATCAAATCGCGCCAGGCTTTGACCGCGCCTTCTTTTTCAAGCGCAATCACAATGCACGGCGCGCTCGACATGAAAGTTGTCAATTCGCCAAAAAACGGGCGGGCTGAATGCACGGCGTAAAAACCCTCAGCTTCTTTGAGCGATAAATGCTTGAGCTTCATCGCCTTGATTTTAAAGCCGTTATCCAGAATGCGTTGAATAATATCGCCGTATTTCCCGCCGCGCACCGCGTCCGGTTTGATAATTCCAAATGTTAAGTTTCCTGTATTCATAATTCCTGACTAATTATTTTAAGTTTCGATTAATTCTATTTTTTAAAAAGCCGAGAGCGACAGTCATAGCGGCGAAAACCGCTGTTGAAATAAAAGTTCTGACAATCAAATAACGATACAAATCTTTTTGAGCATTCCATAAATCACGCGTTAAAACACTTTCGCCGCCGATGTGAAACCAGCTGTATGGATCGAACGAATAATGGTATTCGTGCAAACCAACCAAGAGTATCAAAGCGCCAAGACTGGCAACCGTCATGAAAACGGTGATCAACCAGATTATTTTAATCATAGCTTTATTTAAAAGCGACGGCGTCAATCTGCTGGTACAGCTTCATAAAATCAAAATGGTTCCATGCCTCAATGATTTTGCCATCTTTTATTCTGACCATGGTCAAGCCTGAAAACTGGACTGGTTTGTGAGTCGCGGCGTAACCGATTCCGTCGCCCGTGTGCGTGCCTGTAACGCTGCATAGGGCGGCGATTTTGTCGCCCTCGGTGACGGTTTCTTCGACAGTCACTTGAATGTTTGGGAAAGCCGCGCGAAAGTTTTGGTGAAACGCGGCAAATTGCGCCGGGCCTTTTATCTCGTTGCCGTTTTCATCGGTCGGGCTGTGTGCGATGCCGTCTTCGGCAAACATTTCGTAAATAGCTTGTTCACTGCCCTTGTTCCAGACTTCCTCAAACCAGCGATGCACTAAAGTTTCTCCCATTTTGAACCTCCCGTCTAAGAATTTCCGAAAGCCTCTCTAAGTTCCGTATCAACGCGGCGGGGACGTAATCTTTTGGCATCGAGCGCCACCCAGATGCTTTTGGCCATAACCAAAATCTCGTCGTCTCTCTTAATCTCGGTCAATCTCTCCCATTTTGCGCCTGCGGGTTCGCCAACCCAAGTTGTCGCCTCGATTTGCTCGTTTTCAAAAGCAGGTCTCAGATAATCAATTTCATGCCGCAAAACGACCCAAACAATTTCCGCTTTTTGACCGTCGGTTGCTTTGCTAAGCCAATGAGCGACGGCAACATCTTGAATCCATTGCAAATATCTCACATTGTTAACGTGACCTTGGGCGTCAATGTCGTCCGGTTTGACAAAAAACTGATGCGAAAAACTCATTTTTCGGCCAACACTTTCAAAATTTCGGCGGATAATCCTTCGCCCGTATAAGTACGAAAAAGAGCTTCGGTTTCCGTGTTGCTCAGTAGAATTACCGTCCAATCGTCGTCCGGCGCAATGATATTCAGATTGCAAAACCCGCCGACATTGCCTTGTCGCTCAACAAATTTGTGCTTTTTGCCATCCCCTAGTTTCAAAGAATAAACCCAACTGCCAAGCGCGACAAATCCAAGTTTGGCTGACGGCGTAAACATCTCCGTCGTCAGTTCTTTTGATAAAAGTTTATTTGTCATCAACGCTCTGTCCCACAAAAATAAATCGTCGAGCGTTCCGTACATCGCTGCGGCGGCGTAATAGTTTTGCATTCGATACGCAGTTTCCAGAATAAACTTTCCGTTTTTGCGAGCGTATCCGCTCGCCAGATTTTCAACAATATTTTCATCGAAGACGCCGGTGTTCTTCATCGCCAGCGGCGTGAGAATTTTCTCGCGCAGATTTTGCTCAAACGTTTTACCTGAAATACGTTCGATGATCGCCCCGAGAATTATAAAATCGGCGTTGTTGTAATTGAATTTTGCGCCCGGTTCAAACGTTAAATCACCGCTCAAATATTTTTTAACGACAAAATTAACGTCCCTCAGTTGTTCGTCATCGCTTTGGTAAAATGCCGAATCGTCAAACGTAGGCAAACCGGAAGAGCTATTAAGCAAATCGCGCAGATGAATTTTGCCGCCCGTCTCTTTGCGATATTCCGGCAGATAATCGCTGATGGTTTTATCAAGCGATAATTTACCATCGGCCACAAGCTGCATGATGAGCATCGTCGTAAATTGCTTGGTGACCGAACAAAAGCGCATTTTCGTGTTGACACTAAATGGAATTTTCCATTCGCGGCTGGCTAAACCGACGGCGTTTTTATAAATAATCCGGTCGCCCACAGCAATCAGCGCGACGCCGTTAAAGTCGCCGCGAGCATTGGCCGCGGTGATTATTTCGGCGATTTTTTCGCGTTTTGATTCGGCTCGGTTAACAGCTCTTGTTGAAAGTGTGAAAAAAGCTAAAAGCAGCAATAACAATTTAATTTTCAAAGAACTCCGGTTCGTCAAACCACACATATTTTCCCCTTGAAATTTCAAAACGATGTTTTATCTTAAACGAGTAAAACTATGCTTTGAATTTGCGGACGAAACTGTTATCTGCCGAGCGCTTCTTTCATCGTTGCGCCGATGTCGGCGGGCGATTTGACGACGCGGATGCCGGCCAGCTCAAGTGCTTTCATTTTTTCTTCGGCAGTTCCCTTGCCGCCTGAAATAATCGCTCCGGCGTGTCCCATTCGGCGTCCAGGCGGCGCGGTTTGTCCGGCGATGAAAGCGACAATCGGTTTGCGCGAGGCGAGACAGCTTGAGAGAGCGTATTCAGCGGCTTCTTCTTCGGCCGTGCCGCCGATTTCGCCGATTAAAATAATTCCTTCGGTTTCGTCGTCGGCGGCAAAAAGTTTAAGCGCGTCGGTGTGAGTTGTCCCGATAATCGGATCGCCGCCGATGCCGATGGCGGTTGACTGCCCCAAACCAACTGCGCCGGTTTGCCCGACAGCTTCGTATGTTAAAGTTCCGGAACGAGAGACAATACCGATGTTGCCTTTTTTATGAATATGTCCGGGCATGATTCCGATTTTGCATTCTCCCGGCGTGATAATTCCGGGGCAATTCGGGCCGATCAGACGCGTGTGCAAATCATCAAGAAACCTTTTAACTTTGACCATATCGGCCGCCGGAATGCCTTCGGTGATGCAAACGACGAGCGGGATTCCGGCAGCGGCGGCTTCCATAATCGCGTCGGCGGCAAACGGCGGCGGAACATAAATGACCGACGCATTGGCTCCGGTTTCGCGCGCCGCGTCTTTGACAGTGTTAAAAACGTGGACGTTTTCATGCGTTGTGCCGCCTTTGCCCGGAGTCACGCCGCCGACCACATTCGTCCCGTACTCGATCATTTGCCGTGTGTGAAAAGTGCCTTCTTTGCCCGTAATACCCTGAACGATGAGGCGCGTGTTTTTATCAACTAAAACGCTCAATTCGATTTGCTCCTATGATTGCGGAATAAAAGATTTACAAAAACCAAAGCATAGTTAAAAACTGTCCGATTGTCACGCGATAAGCGAAAATGCTCGAAAGGCGCGGACAACAAATGCCCGCGCCTTTCTTCTGTCAACGAAAAACTGTAATCGGTGCTTATTTCTTTTTGCCGGTTACAGTTGCCGCTTTGAGCTGCTCGGCATATTTCGGATTCATTTTGAGCAAAGTATTATACTCCTGCAAATATTCGGCTTTCTTTTTCGCTTCCCAATAAATCGCTCCGAGCGTGAGATGCGTTTCGGCCAATTCCGGTGCTAGACTAAGCACCTTTTTCATGGCTTCAATCGCTTTGTCATACTTTTTCATTAAAAAATAAGTGGTTCCAAGCGAATAATAAGCGCCGGCAAAGTTGGGCTGTTCCTTGACTACCCCATTGGCTTCGGCGATTGCGTTATCGAAACGTCGGGCTCTGGCATACATATTTGCCAGAGTTGTCCGGGCAAGAGGTTTATCTTCGGGCTTACTAAGTTTGACGGCTTGCTCGCATTCGGGCAACCCTTCTTGAACCTTATTTAAAACAAATAAGGCATTGCACAATTGAACTCTAACAAGGCCGTTGCCGGGTTCAAGCGCGGCCGCCTTTTTCAAAGTTTCAGAGGCCTCTTCAAACAGTTGTCCGATTGACAGCGCGCTTCCGACCCAGAAAAGCGTAACGGCATCGTTCGGCGCTAATTCTTCAGCTCGTTTGGCAGCCTGGAGCGCTTCCTTAGGATTGCGCGGCGAGCTTTGGATGTGGGCGTTCGCTAAGAGCAAATAAGTATCTTTGTACTGCGGATTAAGTTTGACGGATTTGTTGAGCGCTTCGATGGCCGCCGGAAAATTCGGCGGCGCGGACTGCATTTCAGCGTTGGCAATGCCGTTGTAAATCAGATAATTCTGTTGATTGATTTTCTCCGCCTCAATCAATGTCTTGAGCGCTTCGGCATAATTATTGGTTGATAAGTAAGCGTATCCCCACGGAGTCAAAAATTGATCGGTATCTTTTTTTAGTTCGGGCTCAAGCGCGGCGGCCTTTTGATAATTTTTGATCGAGTTTTGATAGTCGCCCAAAACGTATTGGGTTTGGGCGAGATAGGCGGTGGCTCTGGCGTTGTTGGGCTGAAGCCGGACGACTTGCTCGTAAGCGACCAGCGCGTCCTCTCGCTTTTGCTCGTTAAAATAAAAGACGCCGAGTTTAAAGAGCGCGGCGGTGTTTTTTGGGTCGGCTTTGGTAATTTGACGGGTAATTTCGATTGATTCGTTTTTGCGTCCCAGCTCGTCGTACCAATCGGCGAGTTTTTGATATGCTTCGACGAATTTCGGATCGAGACTGACGGCTTCGCGCATCGCGGCTGCGGCCTCTTCTTTGCGTTTTAACTCGTTGAGCGTCAAGCCGTAATAATAATATTCGCTGGCTTCGACGGGGGCAATATTAACGGCTTGCTGCAATGGCTGCAAAGCTCCGGCGTAATCTTTTTGTTCGTAACGGATAACGCCGATGTTATAAAGAGCTTCGTCTAGTTTTGGATTGAGGCTGACGGCTTTTTCGTAAGCGGCGAGGGCTTGAGGCTTATCTTTTAGCTCAAACTTCGCTTCGCCCAATCCAAAATAAGCGGCGTAGTTGGGTTTGAGGCGAGCGGATTTTTGATAAGCGGCGGCAGCTTCGGTAAATTTTCCGTTTTTGTAAAATTGATTTCCGGCGTCGAGAGATTTTTGTGCCTGCAGTGTCAAATTTATTTTGGCGGAGGGCAAAGATTTTTGCCGCTTGCACCGGGCTGAATCGCAAATCTCCCCGCTGCTTCGTTCACCGCTGTACGACTGCTTTTTCGCGAGCGTCTTGGAAGCGTTTTTGTTGACAAATACAAAAACGCTGGCACCCGATTCAATTTCATCTCCGCCGCCGACAAACGTTTTTTGAAGATAAAAATCGCCGTTCGGGTTAAAATTTGCCGCCGCCGCAACCGGTTCGGTCAGCAAAAACAAGACGACCAAAGAAGTGAGCAACGATTTCAAAACATTGTTATCAAGCATCTTACCGCTCCCGCCGACAAAGATTAAAGAACTTTTTATAGCATTGCGCTGGCAAGCGCCGCAACTACTCAGATACGTAGGTTAGCCTGATTTAAAATAGCGCCCGAACCAGATAATAAATACCGACGCCGACGCCTCCCAGCAACAGAACCACTCCCAAAATAACCAGAGCGACAATCAATTTAAATTTGCGGTAACGATTCGGATCAGGCGGCGCGAGCGAGCCTTGCGGAAAATACGGGGGCGGTTTTTCGGATGCCATAATGTTTTTTATCCTTGAATAATAGAATTAATGCAAAAAGGCTTGAGAGTTTTCTGCTTTAAAATTTGTAATATTTAATTCTTGATTGACATTCGCGTTTTGTCAAAATGCGACCAAAAAGGAAGAGATGATTTGAACAATCATCTCTTCCAAAGTTTTTAATTTTAAACTGTTTTTTTAGTTGACCGGAGTTTTAGCGGTCGTTCTCATTTGAGCAGCCGTTTTCGCCAGCTGCTGCGCTTTGGGAAACAGCTCGACGGCGCGCATTATTTGCGGATCAGCGTCGTTATAAACGCGGAATGAAGCGGTTGCGCCATAAGCCGCAGTCGCCAATTCATAACGGATTTGGCGTGAAATATATTCACGTTCCTTGTCCAGCTGAACAGACGAGAAGGCTTTGTAATCTTCTTTGCCCGTGACAAACTTTTTGAAAGCGGCAAACAGCTCGTTTGAAACCGGCAATTCGGTTGATTTAAAATCGTGATCAAAATCAATGGCGCGATCATCTTTGAGATCGGCAAAACCGCTGACTTTACCGGCAGTCAAATCAAGCGCGAATGAAAAAATCGGCAAATTTAAGCGCTGTTCAAGCACGTTTAGAGTCGCCGGCTTAACGTTTTCGTCGGGAGCGATGCCGCCGCCGCCGTAAACAATTCGTCCCGTGTCGGTTCGGCTTTCCGGGCCGGTCGGTTTTTTGTTCCCGTTTTCGTCGTGAAAGGTTCCGCCCTGCGTGTAATAATCATAAAGATTACCGTTTGAATAATCGCGCTGAATCGTTCGCCCGGAAGGCGTTTGATATTTGGCAATCGTTAGCAGGAGGGCTGAGTTATAAGGCAGCGGAAACGGATTTTGCACCAGTCCCTTGCCAAAGGTCGGTTCGCCGATAATTAAAGCGCGGTCATGATCCTGTAGCGCGCCGGAAAGAATTTCCGAAGCCGAAGCCGTGTTGCGATTGACTAAAATGACGAGCGGCGTATCATCCGGATTTGGATTATTTGAAGGATATTTGCCGTCGGTTCCGGGGACGCGCCCTTTTTGAGTGAAGATGATTTGACCTTTGCCAAGAAAGGCGCTTGCCACGCGCAGCGCTTCGCGCACCAGGCCGCCGCCGTTATTGCGTAAATCGAGCACCAGCTGCTTCATTCCCTGCGTTTTTAATTCCTGCATCGCTTCGGCAAACTCGGCAGACGTTGTTTGATTAAAACCGCCCGTCATTGCGATATAACCGATGCCGGGGCGAATTATGTACGCTTCGGGAATCGAAGGCTGCGGAACGGCGTCGCGAATGATTTCGACGGTTTTAAGTTCTTTCGTACCGTTGCGTTCGACCACGATTTTAGCGGTTGTTCCGCGCGGGCCGCGCAGATTGTTGCGAACGTCAAAATAAGGCTTGTCCTTCATCGAAATGCCGTTGACTTCGACAATTTTGTCGCCGTAACGAAGTCCGGCGCGATATGCGGGAGCGTCCGGAAAAGTCGCTCTGATATAAGTCCAGGTTGTGTCGCCTTCGCGCAAGTCGCCGATGGTCGCGCCGATTCCAAAATACTGGCTTTGCTGTTCGGTGGTAAAAGCTTCAAACTCTTTGGCATCGAAATAATTTGAATGCGGGTCAAGCGTGTGCAGCATTCCTTCGATTGACGACTTGAACAGTTCGTTGTAATCGAGTTTTTTGCCGTTAACGTAATTGTCCTGAACCAAAGTCAGGGCTTCAGCCATGTCCGATTCGATGTTTTCCATCGTGACCGGAGATTTGGTGGTTTTATTAGGGGCAGCAATGCGCTCCGGTTGTCTCGCAACTAATTTGGAAGAACTGCCGCTCTGCGCCAGGGCAAAGGACGGAGCGATAACTGAGACGGCGAGCAGAAAACTAAAAATAAAACTTTTTTTCACGCTTGATTTACTCCCTGAAAAGGCTTGCCGCAGATGACTTCGCGCGGCGGCGGTTTAGATTAAATTTGTCAAACTTGTGCAGGCGGCGAAACTGTTACGCCGCCCCAATCGGTAAAGTTTCAATACTGATAATAGCAAATTCTTTGAAGAAATTAAGGTGAAACAGGTTGCTTTGCAAAACCGACAAAGTTACTTTATTCAAAGCCGATTCGTTTCGCCAACATTTTTATACCAAAATTCAAGAGAAACGTCTCTGAAGAAAAATATTATGTTTAAATTTATTTGGACTTTGATTGTTTTTCTGCTCTTGGGTTTCGCAGTATCCGCACAAACTCAAAATCCACAAACGGCTTTAAATGGTAAATCATTACAATTGATTGATAAACCCCGCGCTAATTATACGGAAGAAGCTAGGCAGAAAAAAGCTCATGGAACGGTCAGCTTGCGCGTAACATTTTTAGCGAGTGGCGGAATTGGAGATGTTACTGTCGTTAAAGCTAAAAAGAAATTGCAGAAAACCGGCTTGGTTGCTCAGGCTGTCGAAGCCGCAAAAAAGATAAAATTTATTCCGGCAGAAAGGGACGGAAAATCAATTTCCGTTGCCAAAATTGTCCAATACAATTTCAACTTGTATTAAAGCAGATGTCTCATTTACTTGAAGTCAAAAATTTAGAGACTCATTTTCCGACTCGCGCCGGCGTGGTCAAAGCCGTTAATGACGTTAGTTTTCATCTCGAAGCGGGCGAGTTGTTAGGAATCGTCGGCGAATCGGGGTGTGGTAAATCCATCACGTCGCTTTCGATTATGCGCCTGATTGCCCCGCCGGGGAAAATTGTCGGAGGCGAGATTTTGTTCAAAGGCGAAAATCTTTTAAAAGCGAGCGACGAACGAATGCGCGAGATTCGCGGCGACGACATCGCGATGATTTTCCAGGACCCGATGACTTCGCTCAATCCGGTTTACACGGTGGGCGAACAAATTGCCGAAGCCCTCCGACTGCACCGCAAACTGTCGCGCAAAGACGCTTACGCGGCGGCAGTCGCAGCCATGAAAGAAGTCGCGATTCCAGACCCCAAGCGCCGGGTTGACGATTACCCGCATCAGCTTTCGGGCGGAATGCGCCAGCGCGTAATGATTGCAATGGCGCTCGCCTGCGACCCGCTAATTTTGATTGCCGACGAGCCGACAACGGCGCTTGACGTTACAATTCAAGCGCAGATTCTGGAACTGTTGGACGAATTGAGGAAAACTCGCCGGCTGGCGGTTTTGCTGATCACACACGATTTGGGCGTGGTCGCCGAAGTCGCCAATCGCGTCTGCGTGATGTACACCGGGCGAATTGTTGAAGAAGCCGCTGTTTCGGAAATTTTCGAGCATCCGCGCCACCCCTACACTCAAGGATTATTAAGATCCGTTCCGAAACTAACAATGGCGGGCGTTACTAGAGCCAACCGTCTTGAAACTATCGAAGGCATTGTGCCGAGTCCGACTAATTTGCCGCCCGGCTGCCATTTCGCGCCGCGCTGTCCGCACGTTCACGAACGCTGCGGACACGACCCGATGCCGCTTTATAATGTCGAAAGCAAGGCCGCCGTGCGCTGTGTTTTGTACGAAAATTCAAATGTGGAGAACGGTTAAAATGGGATTTGCACAAGCCAAAGATAGATTATTAACGGTCGAAGAATATTTAGCGTTTGAAGAACGTTCAAAAATCAGACACGAATATATTGACGGTGAAGTGTTTACAATGGCCGGCAGCAAACGCAATCACAGTTTAATTGCCAGCAATATCGGCACTGATTTAGCTGCTCAGTTGAGAAGTCGCGATTGCGAAGTTCATTTCGGCGATTTGAGGGTGGAAGCGAGTGAAACGACTTACCTTTATCCTGACGTGACGGTTGTTTGCGGCGAACTTAAACTTGTTCCGGATATTTTCGATACGCTCGCCAATCCAACCGTAATTTGTGAAGTGCTGTCAAAATCAACTGAAGCGCGTGACAGAGGCGACAAATCACGCGCGTATCGTCGTCTGGAAAGTCTAACCGATTACGTTTTAATTTCGCAGAACCAAATGCAGATTGAGCATTATATCAGGCAAACCGATGATACCTGGAAATTTATCGAATATACTGAGCCAAACGATAAAATCATTTTTGAATCGCTTAATTGTGAGTTAACTGTAGCTGAAATCTATCGCCGCGTTGATTTTCCTCCGCTTAAATTAGTTAAACCCAAGAAAATTAAAAATGGCAAATAATGCGGCTGTCGTCCAGCCGGCGAAAAAAGAACTTGTCGAAGTTCGCAATTTATTCAAATATTTCCCCATATCGGGCAGCGATGATGTAGTCAAAGCTGTTGACGGGGTTTCGTTTAATATTTTGGCGGGTGAAACTCTTGGGCTGGTGGGTGAATCCGGCTGCGGCAAATCAACTGTGGGACGCTGTCTGCTGCGTCTGCAGGAACCGACGAGCGGCGAGGTTCTGTTTGAAGGCAAAAATATTTTGCAGCTCGGCAGAAGTCAAATGCAGCATCTGCGCCGCGAAATGCAGATTATTTTCCAGGACCCTTACGCTTCGCTCAATCCCCGCTTAAATATTCTCTCAATAGTGGCCGAACCGCTCAAAATTCACGGGATTGGCGACAAAGCCGAGCAAAAAGCGCGTGTTGCCGATTTGCTGCAAAGAGTCGGGCTCAATCCTGATTATATGTCGCGCTACCCGCACGAATTTTCTGGCGGACAGCGCCAGCGGTTGGGAATCGCCCGCGCGCTGGCGCTCAACCCAAAGCTTATTATTGCTGATGAACCGGTTTCCGCGCTCGACGTTTCCGTTCAGGCGCAAGTCGTCAATCTGTTGCAGGATTTGCAGCAGGAATTGGGATTGACTTATCTTTTCATTTCGCACGGTTTGGCGGTTGTCGAACATATTTCGAGCCGCGTAGCAGTGATGTATCTGGGTAAAATTGTTGAAATTGCCTCAGCCGCCGAGCTTTACGCCAACCCGCTGCACCCCTATACGCAGGCTCTCTTGTCGGCGATTCCCGTCCCCGACCCGCGTCACAAACGCGAGCGAATTATTCTCAAAGGTGATGTTCCGACGCCGGTCAATCCGCCGTCAGGTTGCCGCTTTCGGACGCGCTGCCCGTATGCAATTGAAGAATGTGCGGAAATCGTGCCCGAACTGCGTGAAATCACACCAGGTCACACGGCGGCGTGCATCCGCATTCCCGGTTTCAATAACGCGCCGTTTAAATCAAGCGAAAACAGTCTGGATAACAGCGCCGGAATTTTAGAAACGTTGGTGAAAGTCCCTGATTATCGGAATCAAGCAACCAGATAAGTCGCGACGCTCGTCGGAGTTTCGTAGCAGCGCACTTTATAAACATGTACGCGGTCGTTATCAATCCTTGAAGCGATGTATTCCAAAATATATTTAGCCAAATTTTCCGCCGAAGGATTTAATTCTTCGTCAAACGGCGGTAAATCATTGAGATTGCGGTGATCAAGGTACTTAACAATGTCGTCCGCCGCCGTTTTGATGTCGCCAAAATCAACTAACAAACCGACTTCGTTTAATTCCGCGCCGCGGACAAAAATCTCGATTTTATAGTTGTGCCCGTGCAGATTTTCGCATTTCCCTTTGTAGCCTCGCAGTTGATGCGCGCTGGAAAAATGCCGCTCGATCATGACTTCAAAAATTCCTGCCATTTATTGCTTTCTATTAACAAATCCATTCAAAACAATCATAACAAACTGTCTTAACTAATTTGATTATCTGTTAATTCTCGGTTGCGGTTTTAAACTCGACTGCTACTTTTCTTCCTTCAATTTTTCAATTCGTTGAATCAATTTTGTCGTGTGGTTGCGCGCGATCAGTGGAATCCTTTCGTCGTCGGCAATTTCGCGCAAGAAGGCGAGCATCTGTTTCGGGTCGGAAATTTGATTGCGGGCAGTCAGCGAATCTAGCCGGTCAATCAGCTGCGGAGAATTTAAAGGCTGGTTTTCACGCGCGACATTCATGTCAAAAATCCATAAATACTGCTCGGTCAGTTTTTTATATTCGTCCGTCAAATCTTTCGCGGTTTGGTTTTCCGTCCAGTTAAATTCGACTTCGCGCGTTTTTCCATCCTCGGATTGACGCAGCTTCATCGTGCCCAAATGAGCATAATTTCTTTGCGGCGATTGATAGGTATCGGTTGATTCAAGCAAGTTTAACGTAGTCCACAAAGCCTGGATTTTCGCCAGAGTTTTATCGGAAATTGTTAATGGGTCGCTCTGGGTATCGTTCCAATCCTGTTTTTTAAAAGTAATTTTGCCCTTGCCGCCGGCGTCGTGCTCAATCACAACCTGTGAAACATAAAATTTCGGCTGTGAAAATTCATAGACAAACGACATAGATTCAGCAGCGACGGCTTTATTCGTCTTCTCAACATGCGCGTTTTTCTTTTGCGGAACACCTGCTTCACTTGTTTCAGTGGCTGTCGAAGCATCCATTGCTCTTTCGTTCTTTTTGGCCGGAAGTTTAGCCGGCGCGCCGGTTTCGAGAGTGTCAGCGGGTTCGACGACAGGTTTGTCCGCTGCCTGCGTCGTGTCGGTTTGAGCCGATGCCGATTTAACATGCGGTTTGCGCTTTTTTTGAGCGACCGCTGCGCCTGCCAAAACTGATAAGATTGTGAATAAAAGAATGATTTTTTTCATCAAAATTAGATAAAAATTTGTCGTTGAATTGAGCCGCGACTTATTTTTTTTCGCCAAGCCACTGTCGAAAACTCTTGAGCGTGGCGGTTTGTCCGGTCGTTTCGCTCAAACGAATAAAGCCGGTCAAATCGGTTGCAGACAGCTGCGGCAATGCCTGACTTGTTTCGCTTTGATTATATTTATTGCTCTTGAGTTGGTAGAAGCTAATTTTTTTGCCATCGTAAAGCCAAACTTCCGGGACGCCCAGGGCGGCATAAATCTTAAATTTATCGAGCGAGCCGTGCGTGACATCAATTTCAACCGCAACATCAGGCACGGGATAAGTCTCAGGTTTGAGCTGCTTAGCCTTGCCGATAATTTTGTCCGCGCTCTGCACATAAAAACACTCGTCAGGCTCAACTCCCTTTTTTAATAATTTACGTTTATAGGTGGTTGATCCGGCGCTTTCCAAGGTCAAATCAAAATGCTCGCAATAAGCCAGCACAAAATTATGAACTCCTCGGCTCGGTGTTTCGTGCTCTTGTAAAGGCGGCATAAATTCTAAATTCCCTTCATCGTAGGCGAGCCTCCAACCAGCCTTTTCCTGAAACTCTTTAAGAAATGTCTCATACTCTTCCCATGAAACGTCCATCAGTAAAACCGGTTTTGAGTAAAAACCGTTGCCGTTAGCCAGAAAGCTAATCGCCGTAAAATTATCTAAAACTTCCGGTTCCATCGTTTCAGCGCTCCTTCTACTCAAATTTTACACTGACAATTTTTGAGATGCCAGCCTCCTCCATCGTCACGCCGTAGAGGGCGCGCGCGGCTTCCATCGTCCGCTTGTTGTGTGTAATTACAATAAACTGAATGTCTGCCGACATTTCTCTGACTTTTTCGATAAAACGGCCGACATTGGCTTCGTCAAGCGGAGCGTCCACTTCGTCGAGCAGGCAAAACGGCGCGGGACGAAAACGGAAAATCGCGAGAACGAGGGCAATTGCCGTCAGAGCCTTTTCGCCGCCGCTTAGCAAAAGGAGATTTTGCAGGCGTTTTCCGGGCGGCTGAGCGACGATTTCGACTCCCGATTCGAGAACATCCGACGCATCTAAAAGACTCATTTCGCCACGTCCGCCGCCGAAAATTTCGGCAAATAATTCGGTAAAATTGCGGTTAATCTCGCGAAAGGCGTTTTCAAACCGCTCGCGCGAACGGCGCTTGATTTCGTCCAGAGCTTCTTCCGCCGCGATGATTCCGTCCACAATATCCCGGCGCTGGCTGCTCATAAACAACAGGCGTTCTTCGGCTTCGTTCAATTCTTCCAGGGCCAGCAGATTAACCGCGCCAAAACCTGCGAATTTTTCACGCAGATCTTCGATTTGTCGCCTGCCGCCGGTCAAATCAAAATCGGAGGTGACGGGCGGTAAATCCGGTAACGATTGATTTAATTCGTGCTGACAGACAGCAGCCAAATTTTCCAGCTTAACGATTGTTTCGGCTTGACTGACTTCTAATGTCGCTCGTCGGTCTTTCGCCAGAGCAGCCGCAGCGTTTGCTTCGCTCAGCTCGACCGATAATTGATCGGCCAGTGCTCTGGCTAAAACTAACCTGAGCGCGGCTGCGGCGATTGTTTCGGCTTCACGCTCTTTTTCATCATCAATCCGCGCGGTTTGAATCTTAAGTTCCGCGAGTGAGGCTTGCAGTTGCTCAAGTTTTGTCCTCGAAGCTGACAAATCGCTGCCTCTGTGCGCGCGGCGCGTTTCAATTTCGCGGCGCTCCTGTTCGACGCGGCGCAAAGCGTTTTGCAGCGAGCGGCGGCGCTCGTTGGCAGCCGCGGCATTGGCGCGCTGCTCACTCAAAATTTGGTTGGCCAATTCTGCCCCGCTGCGGGTTTTGGCCAACTTTGTTGTAATTTCTTTTAATTGGCGATTGGCTTTTTCGAGTTCGACGTCTGCCAGCTGCTTATCCGCATCGGTTTTAAGCTGTTTTGCTGCTAAATCCAGCCGTTCGGTTTCCAGTCTTTGCCGCTCGTCCGCAACAACCCGTTGGTGCCTTTCGGCGCGTTCGATTTCCTGTTCTAAAGATTTGGCATTAACTTCCGCCGACATTAAATCGCGTTCAGAGGCTGTGATTTGAGCTTGAATCAGAGAAACCGCTCGTTCCGACGCCGCCAAATTTTCACGCGCGGTTTTAACTTCGGCGTCGGCTCTCTCAAAATCAGTCTTGAGGATTTCCAAGCGCGCCGCCAGCTCGCGCAGTTCGCGCTTGAAACTTAAGATGTTGGTTTTTTCACCGCTCTGACCTTGCCCAAAAGCGAAAAATCGGTTTTGATAAACCACTTCCCCCGCCAAGGTGACGCAGTTTTCCTCGCTAAAATCAGCGGCTTCGCCCAAATTTTCAACGATTCTGCAATCCAAAATGGTCGGCCAAACTGTTTGCAAAAGAGTGTTTAAATCATGAGCAGTATTAAGCAAATCCTTGATCTTGTTTTTTTCGCCTGGCTTTGCGGGTTTCTTTCCAATAGTTTTTGCGACAAGCAAATTGATAGTTCCGGCCTTTGATGTCTTCAGCCATTCCGAAATTTTTTCGATATCCTCGCGGCTTTCGACCAGAACCGTTTGCAGATTTCCGCCGAAAGCGGCCTCAACAGCCCTTTCATATTTACTTTCAACCTCAAAAAAATCAGCCAGCGTTCCGTGCAGCTTAACGCCGATTTTATCGGACGCGGTGAAAAGTTTTTGGACGGCGGGAGCCAGCAGCGCGTTATTTGAATCGAGTTTGCTGAGGGCGTCAAAACGCGCTTTGATGCTGTTTGATTCATCTCGGAGCTTTGACCAAATGCTTTCGCTGCGCTGCAATTTTTCGCGTTCCACGACGACTGTTTGCAGGGAGTTTTTTCGGGAATTTTGCAGTTCGCTCAAAATTTTGCGTTCGGATTCGATTTGCGAATTCAGGGCTCCCGATTCCCCGATTCTTTCCAGGTGAGTTTGCTCGGCGCGCAATCCCTCTTTGTCCAGACCGGCGGCGCGTTCCGCTATTTTTTCAAGAGCGGTTATGTGCTGGCGAGCAATTTCGCGAAAACGTTCAGAGGCCGTAGTGTGCAGGAGAATTTGCTGTCTGATCTTTTCGGTTTCGGTTTCGATTTGCCGGACGGTTGAGAGATGTTTCTGATATTCCTGTTCGGCTGCGAGCAATGACACCGATTCGTTTTCGCCCGCAGCGCTCGATTGCTGATTCTTTTCCCGCAAACGCTTTTCATCCTCTGAAACTGTGGTCAGGCGTGCATTCAAAGTTTTGAGTTCGGTTTGAAAAGCGTTTAAGCGCTCTTCTAAATCTGCGATTTGTTCGGTTTGATGCGCGAAATCGCGCCCGATCCGTTCGCGTCGGAGAGCGTTTTCAGAGGCGCTGTGCCGGATTGCCGTCAATTCATCTTCTGCCCGTCGGGCTTCGCCCGTGGCGTTTTGCGCGGCGGCGGCCTGTTCTTTGACAGCTTCGCTCAAACGGTTTTCGCCGCTGACCGCCGCGCTTAATTTTTCGCGCAGCTCGCCGAGCGTTTCGGTCAACCGGCGTCCTTCAGCGCTAAAAACCTGCGCTGAAAGTTCGCGCCAGATTTGCTGTAATTCCTTGTAGCGGCGCGTCCGGGCTGCCTGACGGCGCAAACTGTTGGCTTGCTTATCAATTTCAGAAACAATATCGGAAATGCGGCGCAAATTGGTTTTGGCAGACTCAAGCCGTGTCTCGGCGGCGCGCTGGCGGGTGCGAAATTTAGTGACACCGGCGGCTTCTTCGATTAATTGCCGACGATCAGAGGGTTTGGCCGATAAAATCTGGCTGATTTTTTCCTGCTGGATGAGCGCGTAATGGCCGCCGCTTAAACCCGTTCCGGCAAATAAATCCTGAATGTCGCGCAAACGACAGGTCCGCCCGTTTAATAAATAATCGCTGTCACCGGAACGATACAGGCGGCGCGTGACTGAAACGGATTCACCGGGCGCAAATTCGAGCGCGGCGCGGCGCGATTTCCATTTCCTTCTGGTTTGAACGCCGGAACTGGTTTCAACAGCGACTGCTTGACCGTTTTCGGCGTGATGTCCGTTTCCGTTTGAACTTTTCAGAGAATTGTAATCAGAGAAATTACCAGCTGTCAGCTGTGGGCTGCCAATTGAATCAAGCTCGCTCAACGTGCCGTCAATTTCGTCAATTTCGTCCCAATCGTCCGGCATCGCGCCAGCTTCCACCCGAACGAGATGCAGCACCACTTCGGCCATGCCTGACGGCGGGCGCACCTTTGCACCGGCGAAAATAACATCCTGCATTTCTCCGCCGCGCAAACTCTTGGCGCGTTGCTCGCCCAAAACCCAGGTGATGGCGTCGCTGATGTTACTTTTGCCGCATCCGTTGGGGCCGACGACAGCGGTGATGCCATCGCCGGTAAAAATTATTTCGGTATAATCGGCAAATGATTTAAAGCCGGTAATTTCCAGTCGTTGAAGTTTGAACATCGGTATAGTGTGGTTAACTGAACACAACTATACCAAATTTAGTGGTAAATGGGGTAGTTAATGGTAGAGACTAAAGGTGAAATATAAATGGTGAATAGTGAATTAGAGAGGTTAGATTAAAGGCAATATTATTTTTATAATTTAGGCTTCGATAATTATTTATTCACCATTTACCATTTATATTTCACCTTTCACCATTCATTGTTGCTCTTATTTTCTTCGTCCATCGCGCTCAGAGTGTCGAGCAGCAGATTGGTATTGCTGAGAGCTTGAATAATTAGAGGAAACTCATTGGCCGAGAGTTTAAATTCAAATATGCCGCTGGTAAATTCAACGACCTTGCGGAAAGCTGAAGTACCGGTTAAAGTGTTGGCGCTGGCATCAACGATTTGACCGAGGTTAAAAAAGATAGAAGCGTTTCTATCGTTATCCGAGAGTTTTAAGACGCCGGTCATTTTAGAATTTTCGATGACCTGTATGGCATCGAATATTGTTACCAAAGAGAGGTTTCCGGCGACCACCAGATCATCGCTAACTTCAATCGGCGCGGTTGGGCGCGATGGAACGGTTTGATACGAGAAGGAAGAAATTTCTTGATGTTTAGCGCGGCGAATGGCCTCTAGGCCGGGCGCAATCGAAATGCGCGGGTCGAGCGCTTTGGCTTCCTGAAGACGGTCATACGCCGATTCAAAATCTTCGCGCGTGATGTACAAATTGGCGAGAGCGAGACATTGCCGGGCGGCTTCGGAAATTCCGCCTTGAGTGGCGCAAACTTCACGCAGTTTTTCCCGGAGCGGAATCGAACGCGGGCTGCGCTCTAAACAATCCTGCAAAATCTGAACGGCGCGTTCCGGTGATTTGTATTTGAGAAACAAATCAGCGTCCAACATTACGGATTCGATGTTTAAATCAAGACGCGTTGTAAATGTATGAGAAACATTATCTTTCATTTCGGTTAGCATCTTCTCTCTCAGGTGAGTTTAGGAATCAAAGAAAGCAGCTAATCCGAATATAAAGGTTTCAAGAGTGAAAGTTCAAGTTTTTATAGAAAAAAAGCTGATGCAAAGTTAAAGCTTTGAATCTCGGAGCCAATTGAAAAATGGTCAACCGCTCTGATAGACAGGTTTTCAGAGGGTTGCTCGATTAAGTGAGAAGACTAACTCGTCAATGTCACTTCAAACACTCGCAACAGTTAAATTTTTTGGCGCAAGTTAATTCCCCGTTGACGCGAAAATGAACCAAATGCAATTTACTTTTACCAATCAAAGCGGATTCCGAGTCGAATCAGACGCGGCCGCAAAGTGCGCTGCGGAACGAGAAATGTAATCTGCGGATCGGTTTGATTGATAAAACCGGCCCCGAAACTAAAAACAGTTGAATTAAACACATTATCAATTTCAATGTTGGGGCGCAGCGAAATATGTTCCGAGAGTTTAATTTGACGGTTTGCGCTCAAATCAAAGATTGATTGCCCCGGCCCGCTTCCGGCGTTCCGAGGTAAATTGCCGCCCGCCGCGCCGATGGTCGGGCGAGTCAGCTGGTTGAAAACATCAGCAGGAAACGGATCACTTGAATCGCGATAGCGGATGTCTGCCAGATTGCCGTTAAAATTTGGACGGTCGTTATTAACGTCGTCCAGATTGCGGTCAATCCCGCCCGCCGACAAATTAAACGGAGCGCCCCCTGCCCATCTGACAATCGGCGAAAAGGTAATTTCCCCCAGCCAAACCGGCGTGTTAAATGTTCCGGAAAAGGCAAAGCGATGCCGCCGGTCAAGCAGACTGCGTGAAAACTCCGAATCAAAATCTCCCTGAATTTGAGCCGATGACGTGTTGACAATGCCGTCATCTTTGAGGCTCGACAGAGTGTAAACCGCCCGCAGAGTCGCTCCGAAACCGTAGCCGAGATGCGCGAAACGCTTGCGCAGTTCGAGCGTCAAACCGCGATAAAAACTGCTGCCGATTGATGATAATTGTTCAAGCTGGGTGCGAGTCTGGTCGGGGCGCAGATTTTGGACGGCGGCCAGCGCAACAGTTATCGGCGGGCTGGCATTGGTCGCGGACTGGCTGTTGAGATTGATGACGGTCGTTGGAACTCCGTTGATCAATAGACAGCCGCCCTGTTCGGAATTTGAAGGCGTGCTGTTGTTTCCTGAACAGCGCAGAGGACTGCCAACCGGCGGCTGAGAATACGAAGCGGCAAAACGAATAACGTCGCGCGCGTTCGCCACGTTGTAAAGCGGGCGGACGCCGCTGGCGTTCCGCGCGTTGTTGAAAGGGCGAGACAGCAGATATTCGGCCAAATCCCGAAATCCGGCGGGCACGCGCGGAGCGTTGGAGCTGACATCGCGCCACAATTTGACGGTTTTGTTAACGGTCAGATTCGCTTCAAAGACAAATCCCTTGGCAATTTCTCGCTCAAAACCAAGATTGGATTGATAGCTTTCCGGCACTTCCAGATTTGAATCGAGACGGCGGGAGAAAGCGGAATTGGTCAAACCGTATTGTCGAACAAACTGATTGTCAGCAGTTAGGGCTTGCGGAAATTGCCGACCGAGCGCGTCCAAGACGACCTGCCGCGCCGCACCGGCCGGAATGTTGCCGGTATCAAATGCAATTTCAGATTTGCCCAGACTAAAATCGTCAATGGTTCTGAGCAAAGCGCGATTGTAAAAAATTCCGGCTCCAAAACGAATCACGCCTTTGCCGCTTTTAAAAGGGTTGTAAGCGACGGCAAAACGCGGGCTGAAATTGTTGTTGTCGTTGATAATCGTTTCCCGTTCGTAACGCAGGCCGGCGCTGACAGTAAAATTGCTTTTCAGACGAAAGTCATTTTGCACAAAAACGCCCGTATAAGTATTGCGCTGACTGGAACGGCTGCCAAAAACCTGCGTGTAGCGAAGCAGGTTGTTTTGGAGAAAATCGTTTGCCGTGTCAAAACGAAAAGTGCCGGTCGCGTCAAAACGGTTTGTGTAATCAGATTTAACGCGCTGCACGTCAACTCCGAAACGCCACGTTTGAGAGCCTGCAATGATGGTTAAAGTATTCTGAAGTTGTGTGCGCAGTTCGCGGCGGTCACTCGAGTTTGAAGTCGAAGAACCGGCGACGAGCGACGAGCCGCGATTAATCACGGACGGTAAATCCACAATCACGACTGGGCTGGTTAACCCGGAATCGGCAATTATTTCCGGCTTTAACCTGGAAAACTGCAGACGGAATTGGTTGACGATTTTTGGTGAAAAGATGTAATTGTCGGTAAATCCGATTGCATCGGAATTACGACTGTTGCCAACGAGCGCTTCGGCGAGGCGGCTGCCGCCGCTAAATTGCCGAAAATCGCGGCGCACTCCGCGCTGGTACGCAACCGTGATGTTGTGCGAATCGGTAAAGTTATGGTCAACCCGGGCAAGAAAAATGTGATTGCGAAGCGGCGTCTGGACCGCCTCGGAATACGGCGCAATCAATGCTCCGCCGTCATTGACCGTCTGCGCCGGATTGGTCGGCGCGGGAAGGGGAAAGCGCGGATTTCGAGCAAGGGGAACGTAAGTATCAATCACCGTATCTTCGAAAACGTTATCGTACTCATACCCGCTAAAGAAAAAAGTTTTGTTTTTAAAAGGGCGAAACGGAATCGGCCCGCCGAAAGTAAAACCGGGGTTGTTGTCCTGCAGAGCCGGGCGGGCAATGCCGCGGGCTTTGTTGCGATTGGTGTTGGCATTTAAAGATTCGTCGCGGAAAAAGTAAAAAAGGCGCCCGCGAAAATCTTTGGTTCCGGCTTTGGTGCGAATGTTGACTCGCCCGCCCGAAGCGCGACCGTATTCGGCTGAAAATTGGTTGGTGACGACCTGAACTTCGGCAACCGTTTCAATCGAAGGCTGAAACCGAAACGTTGCTTCGCGGTCGTCATTGTTGTCCAAACCGTCAATCGTGACGTTGTTGGAATACGCCGCTCCGCCGCTCAAAGCAAAAATCCCGGCTTCTTCGGGCGTCCCGTCGGGCGCAGACTGCCCGCGCGTTCCTTTGTCCTCGGATAAATCTCTGGTCGAAAGCGGTTCTTCGGTGACACCGCCGAGCGTGAAAACCAAGTCGAACGGATTACGGTTTAAATTCGGGAGTTCTTCGATTTCGCGTTCCGTAATCGTTCCCCCGACTATCGTCCGCGTCGCGTCAACCAGCGGCTGATTATTTTCGTCAATAACAACAGTTTCAGCGCGAACCGTCGCGGGCGCAAGCTGGTAGTTCAGTTGCAGGTTATCGCCGGAGAGAGAGTTCAGATTCTTTTGCTCCGCGCTCTCAAATCCATCTGCCTCAACACGCAACTGGTAAGTTCCCGGTTTGAGCTGAATAAATCTATAATGTCCGCCGGCATCAGTCGTGACGGTTCGCACCTGGTTGCTTGTCGTCAGAAGAGCGGTAACAGTCGCGCCGGGAAGAGCCGCGCCGTTCAAATCGGTAATTTTGCCGCTGATATTTACGTCGTCGAGGTCCTGCGAGAAAATAACCGTATAGCTCCCTGAGAAAAACAGCATAAAACACAGTAGGGAGATTTGGTAAAGCCGCTGAGAATGGCTTTTCATAAAAATGTGTTCTCCTGATTTTTGAGGCTAAACTGCTGAAGGTGCGAAGTATTCTGGACGAGAAGCGAAAAAAATGCAACGTTTTTCCTCAATAAATTTTTGAAAGTTAAATTAGCTGTAACTTTTTCCATTTATAGATAGAATCAAGTTCTAACAGACAAAATAATTTTAACCCTAGAATATTTGCCCATAAAAACAGGAGTTTAATTGATGACGACATCTCTTTCCGGCCGTTTTTCGCTGCTGATCGGCGTAGTTTCAACGGCTATCGCGAGCATTGCTTTTTTCTTTATTCCTTTTAAATCCGCTGCCGATATCCAAATTGATAAAAATGTTTCAACCCAAGGGCGGCCGCTGACTCCTGCCGGTAAACTTTTGGAAGATAAAACAACCGGTTTGCCTGCGGTCGGTTCGCTAACCGTTAATTTTGTTCGTTCGCCCGATAAAACCGGTGCGGACGGCAAAGGCAGATTCTTAATCGCCGTCAACAGCGGTTTTGGAATGCAGTTTAATTCAGTCAGCCGCCCGCAGCAGTCTCTTTCCGTCATTGACTTAAACAGCGCGCCCGCTCCGACCGTCGTCCAAAATGTCTATTTCCCATCGCCCGCCGGAGCGAATTTTGGAGTCGCATTTACTAACCAAGCTGAGCCGGACGGCACTTATCGCCTTTATGTGGCGGGCGGATTTGACAACAAAATTCGTGTTTTCAGCTTTAACCCCAAAAATGAGCAGCCGCTGGCTCCCGGTAATAAACCGGACGAAGCAATGAACGCACCATTTATTGATGTCTCTGCGTTCGCGGAAAACGCGCCGTCGCCCGATTACAACAATAACGTCGCCGCAGTTTACCCGCTCGGAATCGCGCTTGCACCCGACGATGAAACAATTTACGTCGCGAATAATTTGGGCGACACGCTCGGCATCGTCAGCGACTTGCGCGAATCGCGCCGTCTAACCAGAATCGCGCTCCAGCGTCCCGGTTCAACCCAGCTTGTTTATCCATATGATGTCAAATTGGTAAGCGACGCGGGGGGCAAAACGGTGTCAAAAGTTTATGTTTCTCTCTGGGGCGACGGAACGGTTGCTGCAATTGATTTGAAAAACAACAAAGTTTCGCACATTGTTGTCGGTCGTCATCCGACGAACATGATTGTAAACAAAGCCGGTAACCGCCTTTTTGTGGTTAATTCCGACGGTGATTCGGTTTCGCTGATTGATACCAAGAACGACCATCTGATCGAACAGCTCAATGTTCGACTCGCCGAAAATGTTGAAGGAGGCCTTAGCCCTGAAGGATTAGCTTTGAGCGATGACGAACAAACCTTATACGTGGCAAACGCTCATGCGAATGCGGTCGGAGTCGTAAATCTTTCAACAAATCCCAAAACCCGCAATCCAAAATCCAAAATGGCTGGTTTTATCCCGACCGGAAATTATGCTTCAGCCGTGGCCGTTGTCGGCAAACAAATTTTTATCGCTAACGGAAAAGGCACGGGCGTCGAAAATTCTTCGGTCGTTGTCAATAATTCCGGGCGCGCTCCGAATCTGCCAAACGAAAAGTTTCCCGCCGGGAATAGCAAACGCGGAGCTTACAATCCGGCGCTGGTTGTCGGAAACATTAGCGTGGTTGATGTTCCGGACGAAAAACAACTGTTTGATTATACGCAAGCCGCAATGCGCAATAATGGCTTGATCGGTGACAAAAAGAAGGATATTTTTGCGGGCAGGAGAAGCCCGTTCAAACACGTCGTTTATATTATTCGTGAAAATCGCACTTATGATCAGGTTTTGGGCGATGTGCAGACGACTGGCGACGGAACGAAAGCCGATGGCGACTCGGACGTAGCGATTTTTGGCGCGGGCGAGATGGCCAAATCGCCGACGGGACAAGCGCAAAACGTCACTCCCAATGCCCACGCACTGGCTCTGCGGTTCGGATTGTTAGACAGATTTTTTGTCAACGCCGAGGCCTCGCCCGACGGTCATAACTGGTCAACCGCCGCATTTTCAAATGATTATATTGACAAGGCTTTTCGCTGGAATTATTCCGGGCGTGGGCGCACATACGATTTTGAAGGCTTTAATCGCTTGCCGTCCTATGATCCCCCCGCCAATCAACCGCCGGTCAGCCTGCCGTCTGTTTTTCGTCTTCCGGCCAGCGAAACGAATATTGCTGATTTCTTAAAAAAATATGTTCCGTATCTGCACGGCAACCGCGATGTCGGCGAACCAGAAACGCTTTATTTGTGGGACGCCGCCGCCAAAGCAGGTTTAACTTACCGCGCCTACGGCGAATATGTGGCGACCGTTTCAGCTGAAGATGTCCGCGAGGTTAACACCCGCAAAGCCAAAACTTATCCGGATTTATCACCGACGCTGACGGCTTTCGCTACTAAAAAATCTCTCGAAAATCATTTTTCGCCGACGCATCGAAATTTCGACATGAGCACGCCCGACAGTATGACAACCGAATCATATCTCGCGGCGCGCGAAGGAAACACGAATGTTAATCCGGTAATTACACGCAACAATCCTCGCAAAGAGTTTCAGGGCAATTCGCGATTTGGCGAATGGCAGCAGGAATTTCGTGGTTACGTTTCAGATTTGCAAGCCGGGAAGGGCGATAAAATGCCGAATCTTTCAATTGTGCGGTTTTCAAACGACCATACTGCCGGCTTGCGTCCCGGAGTTCCAACCCCGCAGTTTTATGTTGCCGATAATGATTATGCTCTCGGAAAATTGGTCGAAGAAATTTCAAACAGTCCGTATTGGAAAGATACAGCGATTTTTGTAGTCGAAGATGATGCCCAAGACGGCTCCGATCATGTTGACGCGCATCGTTCGCCCGGCTTTGTTATCTCGGCCTATAACCGTCAGGGGGCGCTGATTCACGATTTTCATAATACTGTTAGTCTGATCCGGACGCTGGAAGTTTGTCTCGGTTTACCGCCGATGAATTTTTTGGATGCTAATGCAGCTCCGATTGAAATTTTTACCAGCGCTCCCGATTTCACGCCTTATCATGCCGTTTTGCCGACTATTGCCATTGATAATCTGCTGCCGCCGAAAAAGCCTTCTGAAGCGATGCTGCGTTATATGAAGATGACAAATGAGCAGGATTTAACTCATGCCGATATGGCTGACGCACGCCAAATGAATGAAATTATTTGGTATTCGGTGCGCGGGGGAGATTACTCTTTGCCGGAGGCCACTCGGCTGCCAGCGTTCGATTTGATGACAGCCGGAATTAAGTTGGATAAGCATGAAAGATCACCTGACAACCTCGATGGAGATGATTAAACCGTTGTAACCACAATATGTTTTAAGTTTTTCTAATGACGTTTTCAGGGCTTGGCATTTGGATTGCACTATTGTTTTTTAAGCGATGAGCACTGAAACAATTACGAACACTTAAATTCGAGATTTGTTTGTTTCAAACTCATTTTCGGAAGTTTACATCTAGGATAATTTGGGAGGAGTTAAGAAAATGGCAGATACATACGGATCAGGCAAAAGCTATGACGGAACGGTTTCTGAAGAAGCATCAGGATTGGGTAATCGCATTTCTGGCGACGCTAAAGAAGCATACGGTGCGGTGACAGGTGACCGCGCTACAGAGGCCGCTGGCGCTCAACAGGCTAACATGGGCGCAGCCCGCCAATCCAATAATAAAATGCTGACCGGGCTCTTCCGTGATCGCAATTCAGCTGAGAGTGCTTACAAATCACTTGAAAGTCGGGGCTACAGTCGCGATGATGTCAATGTCATGATGTCAGACAAAACTCGCGATTCATGGTTTAGCGACGGGGCCGACACGGGTCTTGGCAGTAAAGCCCTCGAAGGGGCTGGAACAGGTTCGGCTATCGGCGGTACGGTTGGTGCAGTTTTAGCAGCCATTGCAGCCATCGGAACAAGCATTGTACTTCCAGGTTTAGGTCTAATTGTTGCGGGTCCTCTTGCAGCGGCATTGGCTGGCGCTGGCGCTGGCGGATTGACCGGCGGTTTGATCGGCGCGTTGGTTGGTTCAGGAATCCCTGAAGACCGCGCTCGTGAATATGAAGAAGGTATTAAGAACGGCGGGATGGTAATGGGTGTCACTCCGCGCTCGTCTGAGGATGCTGATTATTTCGAGAATGAATTCCGCACTAATCGTGCTGAATCTATTTACCGTTAATTAGATCGCTCAATTTTTTGAGAAACGAAAAGGCTCCGGTGAAAATTCACTGGAGCCTTTTCGTTTTAACATTTAAATTATTTTCTTAATTTTAACGGTGTTTTTATGGAAAGCATTTTTCAGGAACATTTTCCAAAGTGTTATGCATTAGCATTTTAACGACCGGCAAAAAGTCATTATTATTTTCGGTATAGACTTTTAACTGTTCATCAGCCGAAGTACCCCTCTCTAAAATCGTGTGGATGTGTTCAATTTCTTTGCGCGAATCCAATTCATCTACAACTTCATCAACAAAATCCAGTAATTCCAGGATTAAATCGCGAGCCGGCACTTCCTTTTGCTTTCCTAAATCGAGCAGTTTTCCCTGTAATCCCCAGCGGACGGCGCGCCATTTGTTTTCCTGAATCAGCATCCGGCGGTAAAGTCTGAAACCTAGATTTTGATCAATTAGTTTATGCAACTTGGCGCAGATTGCCTGAAATAGAGCGGCAATCGCGATTGTATCGTCAACGCGGGTCGGAATGTCGCAAATGCGAAATTCGAGGGTGGGAAAAAACGGATGCGGGCGCAAATCCCAGTAAATTTTTTTAGCGTTATCAATACAATTCATCTTGATCAGCAAATCAACATAACGCTCGTATGAAGCATAAGAATCAAAATGGTCTGGAATATCCGTTCGGGGAAATTTCTTAAAAACTTCCGAGCGATATGATTTCAAACCAGTGTTGTGCCCGAGCCAAAAAGGCGAGGAAGTAGTCAGAGCCAAAACGTGCGGCAGAAAATATCTGGCGGCGTTCATAATTTGAATCTGTTTTTCGCGGTCTTTGATGCCGACGTGAACGTGCAATCCAAAAATCAGCAAGCTGCGAGCGACCATCTGCAATTCTTCGACGATAAATTCGTAGCGCGAATCGTCAAAAATTTTCTGGTCTCCCCAGTGCGAGAATGGATGAGTCGAAGCGGCAATGATTGACAGCCCTTTTTTCTTAGCCAGTCCGGAAATGATACAGCGAAGTTGCGAAATATCCTGTCGCGCTTCATGAATATTGTGGCAGACTCCTGTCCCGACCTCAATCATGGACTGAATCATTTCAGGTTTTATTTTTTCGCCGAGCAGCAGTTTGCCCTCGTCTAAAATTTCGGAAACATGTGAACGCAGCTCGCCTGTCGCCGCGTCAACAATTTGAAATTCTTCTTCGATTCCAAGCGTAAATTGGTCAAACATACAAACTTCTCCTTTTGCCGAAGGCGTTGTCGCGCCATCTCAGAGCACTCTCTCTTCGCGGACAACCGGCTTAATTTTAACGGCCTTAATTAGTACCACAACGCCAAATGTTTTTTATAAATTATCATCTTTCCGAGGAAACGCAGCTGCTATTTTAAAAAGCTCAAAGGCTCGACTTTGCGCGCTGTCTCTAAAAAGGTTTGCGCCGCGTGCGACAACGCCGAATTGCGCCGGTAAATCAAGTGCAGACTGCGTTCGAGCCGGATTTCCTTGACCGGCAGCGAAATTAACAACCCCCGCTCAATCTCCGCGCGGGCCGTAAGTTTTGGCACGAGAGCGATGCCGACGTTTTGCTCGACCAATCTTTTTATTGCTTCGAGACTGGGTAATTCGACGCTGATGTTAAGCGGCGTCCGGTGTTTTTCAAAGGCGTGCAAAACTTTTTCGCGATACGGCGACGCGGCGTTATGAGCAATGAAAATCTCTTTGCCGAGTTCTTTAATAGAGACCGATTCCCGACCGGCAAAGGCATGGTTTGGAGAAGCAATTAAAGTTAATTCATCGGTGACGATGGCGACCGATTTGACCGCTTCGTCTTCAGGTTTGAACGAAATTGCCCCAAGTTCTACTTCGCGCCCCAAAACCTCAGTTGGAATCCGGCTCGCGACTCCGCGCCTGACATCAACTTTAATATTCGGGTGCTGCTGACGGAAAAGATTGATTGCCGGCAAAAGCGCAAAAACAGTGTGTTCGTTGGCGCTTAAGGTAACTTTGCCGGTGTGCAGATCACGCAGTTCGCGAACGGCGCTTTGCGCATCGCGCCGCAGATTAAGCATCTGCTTGGCATATTCGACCAAAACTTCTCCGGCAGACGTCAGCGTCCCGTCTTTGGAAGAACGGTCGAAAAGTTGTTCGCCGATTTCTATTTCAAGCCGGCGGACGGCCTGGCTGACGGCTGGCTGCGTCCGATTGAGCAATTCAGCCGCTCTCGAAAAACTGTGTTCTTGCGCGACGGCCACCAAAACTTCGAGTTGATTGATATCCATGAGTAAAATTCGGCAATTATTCGCAAATTACCGTTCAATAAAAGTAATCGTCATAAAACTATAATTTATTTCGGCGGATTTTTTATAATCTAATTTGGCCTTTGATTGCAAATCAAGACTCAAAAGCTTCGGCCCACTGACAACTCAATAAATGAAACAATGGTCGGAATTCACCGCAGGACGGTCAAGACTTGAAGACGCTGTTTGACAGCGAGTTTTTGTCAAGATACCATTCTAGCGCGGTTATTTCTTTATAATTTTTGATTTTATGGGTTTTGCCACAACAGCTATTCATGCCGGACAGGAACCGGACCCGACGACAGGCGCAGTCATTGTACCTCTTTATCAAACCTCGACTTACGCGCAGGAAGGATTGGGCAAACATAAAGGCTTTGAATATGCCCGCACCCAAAATCCGACCCGCCTGGCCGTCGAAAAAAACCTCGCGGCTCTCGAAGGCGCGGAGTTCGGCTACGCTTTCGCTTCTGGCATGGCTGCTATTGACACGACTTTAAGACTTGTCAAAACCGGCGATCATGTGATTGTCTCCGACAATACTTATGGCGGGACTTTCCGGCTTTTCAACCGCGTTTTAAGTGATTACGGAATCGAATTTTCCTACGTTGACACGACCGACCCGCACAACGTCGAAACCGCCCTCCAAGCCAATACCAAAATGGTTTTCCTGGAAACCCCGACCAACCCGCTGATGAGCGTCACGGATTTGCAGGCAGTTTCCGAAATAGCGCATCAGAGAGGCGCGATTGTTGTTTGCGATAATACGTTTCTGTCCCCGGCGCTGCAGCGCCCGCTTGAGTTCGGCGTTGACATTGTGCTTCATTCAACCACAAAATACCTGAACGGGCATTCCGACAGCATCGGCGGCGTGGTCGTGACCGACAACGCTGAAATTGCGGAGAAACTTGCATTTTTGCAAAATAGCGTCGGCGCAATTATTTCTCCGTTTGATTCGTGGCTGATTTTGCGCGGGACGAAAACGCTGGCTCTCAGAATGAAACAGCACGACGAAAACGGCCGCGCGGTTGCCGCCTTTTTGGCCGAGCATCCAAAAGTCAGCAAAGTTTATTATCCGGGCCTCTCGTCGCATCCGCAGCACGAATTGGCCAAGCGACAGCAGGATGGTTTTGGCGGTATGATTGCTTTTGAGACCGGCTCGCTTGAAAACGCAAAGAAGGTTTTAGAATCGGTCAAACTTTGTACGCTGGCTGAATCCTTGGGCGGCGTTGAAAGTTTAATTTCGCATCCGGCGACAATGACACATGCCTCTGTTCCGCTCGACAAAAGAAACAGTTTGGGAATCACAGACGGATTGGTGCGCATTTCAGTGGGAATTGAAGATTTAGAAGATATCCTTGCCGATTTAGATCAGGCTTTAAATAACGTTTGAGAGTAGATGGTGAACGGTTAATGGCAGGTGAAAAAATTTGTGTTTACAATTCACCATTAACAATTCACAATCGTTGAAAAATGCAATTGGAGATTCACGTAAAATCAGATGTGGGGCGCGTTCGTAAAGGCAACGAAGATAATTTCTTGCTGCTTAATTTGGACAGCGCGCGTTTCGAACTTGGCGGTCGCAATGAAGTTTCGGCGAGTTTCGCACAGGTTGAGATTAAGAAGGCCGGAATGATTTTGGCCGTTTCGGACGGGATGGGCGGCGCTCTGGCAGGCGAAGTAGCCAGCCAGATGGCGGTTGAAGCGGTGCGCGACGTTATGCTGGGCAACGACCCGGAGATAACGCTTAACCCGGATAAGGAAGAATCGCTTATTCAGCGGCTTCAAGAGGCCACTCTGCACGCGAATCGCGCGGTTTTTCGCAAAGGCCGCTCTGATCCGCAGTTTAACGGAATGGGCGCGACATTTACCGGCGCGGCAATTTGTGATGACACGCTTGATTTTATTCAAGTCGGAGACAGTCGCGGCTACATCGTGCGCGGCGATATTATCGAACAGGTCACCAAAGATCAATCACTCGTTCAGCAGTTAATTGATTCCGGACAAATTGCTGCCGAAGACGCCGAACGCCATCATTTGAGAAACGTTATTCTGCAGGCGCTGGGGGCGCAAAGCGAGATTTTCCCCGTCAGCAATCGTTTTCAGCCGTGTCAGGGAGATATTTTGCTGCTTTGCAGTGACGGATTATCAAACAAATTGCCGCAGGAAGATTTGAAGTATTATGTTACGCGTTTCTCTGAAGATTTAGGGCAGGCTTGCAACGAACTTGTTCGGGAAGCAAACGTTCGCGGCGGCGAAGACAATATTACGGTTATCTTAGCCCGCTTTTTTGGTGATGACCTACCGACGTCCGAAGGAAATCTAATCTCAGTCATGCCAATTGCAGTGGACGGCTTTGGCGCTGACGACGAAACGCTGATTCCGTAAATCTAAATTTGTTTCACTCGAGCGGGATTTTGATTGTCTGCTCTCTTTGAGCAAATTTGCTGCCAATTTGACCGGAATCGGAAGACTGCCGATAGCTTCTTCGGCTTTTTGCGTCGCGCCGCCAATCTCCTGCAGCAGTTTCATCCCGCTTTCGGTTTTGCCCAGGAATGCAATTCCCTTGAAAGCCGTGGCTGCGCCTTTGCCTAAAACCACTTCAACCGCCGCTGTGCCGACTGATTTGCCTGCCGCCTCTGCCGCGTCCGCGACTTTTGTGTTGGCAACCGTCGTGATGCCTTGTTTTAGCAATTCAGGCGAATTTGGCAGCATTTCCGCAACCGCCGCTCCAATCAGAACCGGATTGATCGAAGCCAGTTGCCGCGCCGTTTCCGCCAATTTGCTAATTGTTCCGACCGGATCCGCCACCATCGCGCCGTTGGTCTTGAGATCTTCCCACGCCCCTTCAAACACGCCACGCATAAAACTGTCGGCGACCGAGTTATCCGCCGTTTTTTGAAACAAATCAACCAGCGCGTTGGTTTTCGCTTGGACGGCGATGTAGGCGGTGTGCAGCTTTAACAAGTTTTCGACCGATAAATCAAACTCTGCTTGACCGCCAGCAGTCGAGACATTTTCAGCCCGAACTCCATTTCGTTTGCCGAGGTCGAGAATTTCTTTGAGATTGTCGCCTTGCAAATTGCCGCTGCCATATGTTTTCTGCAGATAGGCGAGCAGGGCGTGATCTTCGTTTGAAAGTCCAGCTTCCAAATTTTCCGGCAACTTAACTGAAATATGCTTCAAATCCTCAAGTTTGCTCGGCGTTCCCAAACTGGTCGGCAGAATTTGCGCGTCGCGCAGCAAACCTTTCAATTTGTCGCGTTGAGCTGCTTCATTGCCATTGGCTTGCCTGGCGGCAACTGTGTCTGGAACTGATTGGTAAGACTGGCCGTGATGGAGTTTGCCGCCCGCCGCCACATAATCCTTTTGCAGCGATTTGAGCGATTCAATTTGATCCGGTTGTAGAGTGTAGGAAGCTTGTTTAGATTTAATTTCGCCGGCGTTAACGGACAAACCGTCGGATGGCGACGGATCATCTTTCGGGTCGGCAAAGTCAATTCCGAATTTCGCGTATTTTTCAACAAACGTTTCCTGCGCTCTGGTGCCGTCCAGGCCGGCGCGGCTGGCGGCTTCGCGCAGCATCCGTCGGTGCAGTTCAAGCGGGTCTTCGCCAGCGCGAGCTAGCACGGAAATATTTTTTGGAACTGAAAAAGCGTCTTGAGAGTTTTTGCCGCTCAACAACGAAACACTCGATTGGTTGTCGCCCGCAAAGGTAGAAATATTGAGGCTGCCTAATTTAAATGCCATAATCCGCTCCCGTTTTTTGAGAAAATTTAAAAGACAACTTGCCGCGTAAATGCTCTCTTAATTTTTTGTTGCAATAAACCTTATCAAGTATTATCGGAGCTTTGAGAGAAAGGTTTCCCATTTTTGACGGGAAAACCTTTTTTCTTCTGACAAACTTTTTACGAACCGGCCGGAGCGAGTTTTTCGGCGACTTCGGCCGTGCTGGCAGCCGAAATTTCATCGGCGTCTGATTCGAGCAGAGCGTCGTTGACCAGCTTTTCCTGTTCGAGATTGTGAATCGTATAAGAACCCGTTGCCGGGCTGGCTGAGGCGCTGCGTCCGGCATAGCGCGGTTCGGCCTTCATTAAGCCCTTTAGACGCGGCTCCACGAACGCCCATCCGCCCATATTTTGCGGTTCTTCCTGACACCAGAATAATTGCGAGGCGTTTTTATAGGAAGCGAAAACTTCTTTTAGTTTAGCAGTCGGAAATGGATAAAACTGTTCCAGCCTGACGATTGCCACCCGTTCGTCGTCGGATTTTTCGCGAGCGGTGATTAAATCGTAATATACTTTGCCCGAACACAAAACAATCCGTTTGACTTTGTTTCTATCTTCAACGCCGGAATCGTCAATAACTGGCTGAAATCCGCCGTTTGTCAAATCTTCGATTGACGAAACCGCTGCCGGTAATCTCAGTAAACTCTTTGGAGTCATGACAATCAACGGGCGAACAATTTTTTGTTTGACCTGTCGGCGAAGCAAGTGAAAATATTGAGCCGGAGTCGTCGGATAACAAACCTGCAGATTGTTTTCGGCGCAGAGCTGCAAATATCTTTCGAGTCTGGCGCTGGAATGTTCCGGCCCCTGGCCTTCGTAACCGTGCGGCAGCAGCATCACCAGCCGGCAGCGCTGCTGCCATTTGTCTTCGGAAGCGGCGATATACTGGTCAATAATGACCTGCGCGCCGTTTGAAAAATCGCCAAACTGCGCTTCCCACAGCACCAGCGCGTCCGGCGCGGTGACGGAGTATCCGTATTCAAAACCCAAAACGCCTTGTTCGGAAAGCGAGCTGTCAAAAACCTCAAAATGAGCTGCCGCGTTTTTCTCGGATTTTAATTCCGAGAGCGGACACCAGGCCGCGCCCGTGTTGGTGTCATACATCATCGCGTGACGCTGCGAAAACGTGCCGCGCCCCGAATCCTGCCCCGACAGGCGCACCGCAAAACCTTCCTGGACGAGGGTGCCGAAAGCGATGGCTTCGGCAAATCCCCAATCCATGCCGGTTTCGCCGGTTCCCATTTTCGCGCGTCGTCCAAGCTGGCTGACCATTTTGGGATTGATGTGAAAGCCTTCTGGAACAAGCGAAATTTTATCCGCGACTTGGCGAACGGCTTGGTTTGTTACCGGTGTTTCCAAAATGTTTGAGCCGTCTTCGTCTGCAACTGGAGCGTGAAGCTTGGCTTTTTGCGGTTTACCGGAAACGAGATTTTTGGCGTTGGCTAAAATTCGTTCATAAATTTGCACCACGCCGTCCGTCATTTCGTCCAATTCCGCTGGCGTGATCGTTTTCTCTTTAATTAACTGTTCGGCGTAAAGATGTCGTACGCCGGGATGCGCTTTGACGCGGGCGTACATGAGCGGCTGCGTATAGCTCGGCTCGTCGCCTTCGTTATGACCTAAACGGCGGAAACCGACCAAATCAAGGACAATATCCTTATTAAAATTCTGGCGGTATTCGAGCGCGATTTGAATCACGCGGAAAGCGGCCTCCGGGTCGTCAGCGTTGATGTGAAAAATCGGGAGCTGCGTCATTTGCGCGATATCGGTTGAATAAATGGTCGAGCGCGACGCTTCCGGCGAAGTTGTAAAACCGATTTGATTGTTAATGACAATGTGAATCGTGCCGCCGGTGCGGTAGCCTTTTAAATCGGCGAGCTGCAGGGTTTCCATAACGATTCCCTGCCCCGCAAACGCCGCGTCGCCATGCAGCAAAACCGGCAGAACAGCATCAGAAACTCGTTCGCGCTCAACTTTTTTGGCAGCTACCAACTCATCCTGTTTTGCTCGCGCCATGCCTTCGACAACCGCGTCAACAAATTCGAGATGGCTCGGATTGCACGAGAGATTAATGGTCACATCTTTGCCGTTGATTTGTTTTTTGCCGACCGCGCCCTGATGATATTTGACATCGCCTTCGTCGGCTGGAAACGATGGGTGCGACGAACCCTCAAAAACCGTAAAAATGCGCTCGGCCATCGGATTCTTGTCAAAATCGCCGACGATGTTTGACAAAACGTTGAGGCGGCCGCGATGCGCCATGCCGATATAAATTTCCGAAACTCCGCGATTTACTGCCGATTTGACGAGTTGGTCAAGCATCGGAACAGTGGTTTCGCAGCCTTCGAGCGAAAACCGTTTTTGTCCGAGATATTTCGTATGCAAAAATTTTTCAAACTGTTCGGCTTCGATCAATTTTAAAAGCAAATCTTTTTTGAGTTCGGGCGAGAGCGGTTCGGTATCAACAAACTGCTGGCGAATGCGTTCGCGGAGCCACTGTTTTTCTTCTCTATTTTGGATATGGCGATATTCGATGCCGACTTTGCCGCAATAGGCTCGGCGCAGAATATCCAGGATTTCCCGCAAAGGCGCTATTTCCGTGCCGTGCAGGCCGCCGGTGATAAATTCGCGGTCCAGATCCCAAATTGTCAGCCCGTAGCTTTCCAGCTCAAGTTCGGCGTTATGATGCATCGGCATCATGTCGAGCGGGTCAACATCGGCCAGCAAATGCCCGCGCGTCCGGTACGCGTTGATTAACTCTAAAACTTTGGCTTGTTTGACGATGTGCTGGCGATGATGATCCGAACCTAAAATGGCCGGATTAAAATCTTTGGCCCACCGGAGAGGCTTATAATGAATATTTAAATCGCGAAAAACTTCGTCATAAAAATCATGTCGCCCGAGCAGCAGTTCGTGAATTCGCGCCAGCAGCAAACCGCTTTCCGCTCCCTGAATCACTCGATGATCGTAGGTTGAGCTGATATTAATAACTTTGCTGATGCCAAATTGAGAAAGAGCTTCGTCAGTCATGGCCGAATATTCTGCCGGATATTCGATTGCTCCGGTCGCGATAATCGTGCCTTGCCCACTCATCAGGCGCGGCGCAGAGGCGACCGTTCCGATGGTTCCGGGGTTAGTTAAGCTGACGGTCGTGCCTTGAAAATCAGGAATGCCTAATTTGCCCTCGCGGGCGCGCTTGACCACATCTTCGTAAGCGGTCAAAAACTCGGCGAAGTTCATTTTTTCAGTGCCTTTGATGTTCGGGACAAGCAGGTTTCGCGAACCGTCCTTTTTTTCAACGTCAATAGCGAGCCCGATGTTAATGCCCGCGCGTTCAAGCCGTGACGGTTTGCCCTCAATGACACCGAAACCGTGATTAAGATTCGGATAAGCCTGCAAAGATTTAATCAACGCCCAGGCAATCAGGTGAGTGTAAGAAACTTTGCGGGCGCGTTTTTTGAGATTGTCGTTGATGACTTTGCGGTTTTCGTCGAGCAGTTTAACCGGAATCTGCCGGTTGGAAGTCGCCGTCGGAACGGTCAGACTCGCTTCCATGTTTTCAACAATCTTTTTCGCGCCGCCGATGATAGCCTTAACTTCAATACCGTCCAGATTTTGGGTTTCTACTTTCTGATTTTGGCCTGTGACGGCAGGATCAGGTTTTGGCGTCGAGACGATTTCTGCCTGTGGTTTGCCGTCTGCAATTTGTCGTCCGTTCGCTGTCGGAGCTTCGACGGCCGGGCGGCCGTTGAGCGTTGACTGCTGACTGCCGTTTGCACCATTAGTTAATTCTTTAAAAAACTGTTGCCAGGTATCGCTAACCAGACTCGGGTCGCTTTGAAAACTGTTCAAAAGACCTTCGACATAACTGGCGTTCGCGCCAAACTGGTCGGCAATTGTTTCTGATAAATTTATTTTTTGTTCACTCACGTTCTTAACCTCGTCAAAAAACTTATTAAATAGCAGGTGATAGATAGATTTTGAATTCTAACATTTTCCGTTTCTTGTTGCATCACCTGCAAAAAGTTTGGAAACCTTTGCGTTTTACGATTATTCTTACAGTAAGTTTTAAGCGGAAACTCACCCGCAGCGTCAAACCTAATGAATAAAAAATGTTCTGATTGCGGTCTGGTTAATTTTCAAACAGCCGAATTTTGTCAACGCTGTCATACTAAACTCTCTCGCGTTGCGAATTCCAGCACCGAGTTTTCAAGCGACACGGATTTGGGTAAAAAACTTGACAGCGGAGCCATTTGGCTTTTTAAACGCCTGGCGACAGCAATCGCAGTATCGGCTGTTTTGCTCGCCTTTGCTTACGTTTCACTGCTCTACAGCGCCGCGCAGCTTTCGATCGAGAACAGAAAAGAGGTTGACGAAGCAATTAATTTGCTTGACCAAAAAGGCTTCGCTCGCGAAGTTTTTCTGCTGCGCTGGACGACGGCGTTTCGCTCCAATGATAATTGGTTTAATGTGATGACCAAACACGATAACGCGTATGCGGCAACCAATTTCCCTTTCGAAATCGTAACGGTTTACGAAGATTTTTTTACCAAACCGATTGACGCTACGGAACGCGCTGCCATTTTGCTGCACGAAGCGCAGCATTTACAGGGCGCGGGCGAAGAAAAAGCGTATGAATACGCCTGGCGCAACCGTTTCAGGCTCGGCTGGACGCGGGAGCATTACTCCAATTCGGCAATTTATTTGAATGTCCTCAGATCAACCAGAGAAACCGTTCCGGCGCTTTTTCAATGCGAGCGGAATGTCGAGCATGACTGCACCGAATAATTTTCTAAGTTCGCGGCAGAATAATTTTGAAAATCGTTCCCGCACCGATTCTGCTTGAAACTTCGATTGTGCCGCCGACGCTCTCAATCGAGCTTTTGGCCGCATCAAGTCCGATGCCGCGCCCAGAAACCTGACTGAGCTTTTCAGTTGTCGAAAATCCGGGCTGGAAAATTAATTGCTGCGCTGCGATTAAGTTAAAATCTTCGGATTTTGGTTTTGCTCCATAAATTTTCTCAGCCGCTTGAGCTATTTTTTCAAAATCAATTCCACCGCCGTCGTCAATAACGGAAATATAAATAATAGTCGGTGTCTGCTCAGCTTTCACTTGAATTGTTCCGCACGTTTGTTTTCCCTTGGATAATCTTTCGGCGGGGGATTCGATGCCGTGTGCGACGGCATTGACGATCAGATGCAGGAGCGCGGTCGTCAAAACGCTCCCCTGTTCCCCGGTGATTTTCAAATCTCCGCCCGAAATATTAAGATCCACTTCTTTTCCAAGCTCAAAACACGCATTGCGACCCGCCAGAAAAGCCTGTGTCGCGGCTTCAACAATTGTGCTCCGGCTTCGTTCGGTAAACAAAATTTTCGGGTTAAAAGGTTCTATCTGTTCCTTCCAATTTGGCGGCGCGACGTTCGCTGCAAAGATGATTCGTAAGGCTATTTGAGCGGGCGACGTCAATCCGCCTGGCAGTGCGGCGATAATTTCTCCGTAATGTTCTAATCCCGCTCGCAAAGCTTGCAGCTGATTCTGAAATTCAGTAATGTGAAATTCAACCTCTAAAACATAAATCGAGCGGCCGTCACTGACGACCTGCTGCAATCCTCTTTTTTCAAGCTCATTTAGTTTTTCCAGAAATTCGGCGGGCAACCCGGGTTCGCAGAATTCGCTCTTTGATTGACTTTGGTTGACCATCAAATCATCAATTAAGATTTTTAAATTATGCGGTAAAGCAGGCGTGTTATCTTCTTTATTAGAAGATTTTGCTAGGGCGAGAGCAATACTTTCGACTCCTTTTTCAAGTGCGGAAAGCGCGGCCTGATCACAAACGGTTTTTCCGAAATAAAGGCTGTCAAGCAGGTTTTCGAGCGCGTGCGCTAATTCTCTGACGGTTTCAATTCCAAAAGCGGCGGCAGAACCTTTGAGAGTGTGAATTTGCTGTAAGATTAGCCGCAAATGCCGGCGTTTGTTCGCTTCGTCAAACGGCTCCAGCTCACGCAGATTTTGCAGTTCCCGCCCCACTTCTTCAAGTTTGCCGGAAGCATCATGCAAAAAGTTCTGCAAAAACTGATTCATCAACTAAACGAATAATTATAAAAAATGAAAAGGCGACTTTTTAGCCGCCTGAGAAAAAATATTTGAAATGAATTTCATTTTAACGAAACGTTTGGCTCAAGCAGAAAAACCTTGTTGCTTGGTTTCACTTTCGACGGGTATTTCAGTGGGCGGATGACCGTTTTCCAAGTTGAGATCATTCTTGATGGCGTCGAGAATGCCGTTGATAAACTGCGTGGCTTCATAGGTTGAAAAACGGCGGGCGATTTCAAGCGCTTCATTGATGATGACCGTATGCGGAGTTTTTTCAAACAAAAATTCGTAAACCGCCAGCCGCAAAATATTTCGGTCAACGATTGCCATCCGCGAGATACGCCAGTGCTCGGCTCTCGATTTAATGCGTTCGTCAACCTTTGGCTGATTTTTCGCGGTTCCTAAAACAAGCTGCGAAGCAAATTCTTCAGTCGGCTGGTCGAAACCCGCGTCGCTTAAGTCAGACCAGTACCAGCGAACGAGTTTTTCCGGCGCAGTTTCCGCTACATCAATTGCAAATAACATTTGCAGGGCGCATTCACGCGCTTTCCGCCTTGAACCCATAACCCCTTGAAACTCTCCGCAAAACCGCGCGCAAGCAAACTACTCAGGTGCTTGGACAGCCTTGTAAAGATTTACCATTTCAACGGCGGCCTGTGCCGCCTCAAAACCTTTGTTGCCAGCCTTAACTCCGGCTCGATCAATCGCCTGTTCGAGCGTATCGGCTGTAATGATACCATAAACGACCGGAATCCCGCTCTCAATCGCCGCTTGCGCAATACCTCTCGTGGCAGCGCCCGCTACAAAATCAAAATGTGGTGTTTGTCCGCGCAAAATGGTTCCGACACAAATCACCGAATCAAAACGTCCCGATTTGGCCACTTTATCAGCAATCATCGGGATTTCAAAGGAACCAGGAACTTTGAAAACTTCGATTGAGTTTTCATCCGCACCAAGCCTTTCAAGCGCGTCAATGGCCCCTTCAATCAATCTGGAAGTCAAAAAATCGTTCCAGCGGCTCGCCACAATCGCGTAACGAAAACCTCCGGCTTTTAAATGACCTTGATGAACTTTAGCTTGCAAACCATTTTCTCCGTTAAAAATCCTGTTTTTTAAGTATAGGCAGAGATACCAAAGCATGACAAGTTGGTTATAGTCTCATCAGCTCAATGCTTTTTAACGTCTCACAAAAAAATCTTTCGCCTCATAGCTCAAGCGAAAGATTTTTTTAATTTACTGGGGCGGCTAGTGGGATTTGAACCCACGACATCCTGAACCACAATCAGGCGCTCTAACCACTGAACTATAGCCGCCATAAAAAAAGACGAACATCATTTTTATCAAACAAACCCGTTTTGTTCAAGCCGTTGCCAAAAATAGATTTTAAGCGACGGCTCAAATTATCATCAAAACTTTGTCTCGGCGAGCGACGTATAACTTTCTCATACTTATCCAAGATGAATTTTTCCGAAACAATAAAACTCGCATTATCGCAAATCTGGGCGCATAAGCTGCGCTCGTTTCTGACACTTTTGGGAATGATTATCGGTGTCACAGCCTTTATGGTCGTGCTTTCGATGATTCAGGGGTTCAGCGTTTTTGTAGATGAAAAAATCGCCGGCATCGGCTCAAATTCATATTCGATTCGCCGCTTTGACCCGTTTAATGATTTCAAAGACACTGATACTGTCGCTCTCGCTCAACGCCGCAACAAGGATTTGACGCTTGACGATCTGGCTTATCTAAAAAGCCATGCTGTCTTAATTGACAAAGCAGGAGCCAGAGCCAACCCCAATCGCGCCCAACTCAAACGCGGCACTGAAGTTCTCGAAGATGTCACAGTCAACGGGACGGAAGCGGTTATTGCCGACATTGAAAATATTGACATTGTTGAGGGGCGTTATTTTACCGATCCGGAGAATGACGGCGTGGCGCGAGTAGCCTTTATCGGCGCGGATATCGCAGACAAACTTTTTCCGTTCGGCGGTGCGGTCGGCGGCGAAATTTATGTTCGCGGACTGCCGTACACCGTCATTGGCATTCAGAAAGCCAAAGGCACTGTTTTCGGCGTTCCGCAGGATTATTTTATCAATGTCCCGCTCAAAACTTTTGCCAGTCAATTCGGCAGTTTAATCAACGGCCGCGGACTTTATTTTGTGGTTAAAGCGAAATCCGACAAACTTTTTAAAGATTCGGTTGATGAATCAAGAACGATTATGCGAACCAAGCGTAAACTCGCTTTTGGCGAAAAGGACAATTTCGGCATTATCACGCCCGACGCGATCACTGGAATCAAGGATCGTTTGTTTGGCACAATCGGAATTGTGCTATTGCTCGTTCCTGGCATTGCTTTGGTAGTCGGCGGCATTGTTATTATGAATATTATGCTTGTCGCCGTGACCGAACGCACCAAAGAGATCGGTATCCGCAAATCAATGGGCGCGCGGCAAGGCGATATTTTGCGACAATTCATGCTTGAAGCCGCTATTCTTTCGCTGATTGGCGGCTTAATAGGATTAACTCTGGCGTGGATTATCAGCCAGATAGTTACTTATTATATTTTTCCGACATATATTCCGGCTTGGGCAATTGTCGCCGGAATGGGAATACCGGCGCTGGTTGGAGTTTTGGCTGGGCTGTTTCCGGCGTGGAAAGCGGCTCGGCTCGATCCGATTGAAGCATTACGGGCAGATTGAGGAAAGAATATGTTTAGCGGCATCATTAATTTTTTTCGCAACAATATTTATGAAAATTTACTGATGGGTTTAGCGACCCTCAGGGCAAACAAACTGCGCTCTTTTTTAACCGTTTTCGGGGTTGTCATCGGCGTGATTACCGTGATGCTGATTTCTTCGATCATCAGCGGAATTGACGCGGCGGTTAAAAAAGAGGTGGAATCTTTCGGCACAAATTCGATTTTTATCGCCAAGTTTGACCCCGGCATTCGTACCGGACGGCTGACGCGCGAAGAACGTTTGCGCAAACCGCTAAATGAAGATGATGCCGAAGCTATCCAGAAACTGCCGGCGGTAGATGCCGCTGTCCCGCTGCTGGATATTTCTAACAACTATTTTGGCCAGAAGATTCTGGTTACCGGCCCGAACGGCAAAACGTCTGCTAATGTCGGGCTGCAGGGAACTATGCCTGATGTCGAAAAATCGGGTTCGAATGTAATTCTCGATGGGCGTTATTTTTCGCAGTTTGAAGCGGATGAGAACCAGAATGTCTGCGTCATCGGCGCGCAGGTGGCAGATAACTTTTTTGATTTCGGCACTCCTGTCGGGCAAACCTTGCAGATCGGAGGCGAAACCTTCCGAGTCGTTGGTCTGCTTCAAAAGAAAGAGCAGTTTTTATTCGGCGGCGGCAGCGATGATGCCAATAATACGATTACCGTCCCATTTGGAGTGGCGAAAAAACTGAAGCCGAATTCGGAAGATTTGTTTGTTCTCGCCATTTCCAAAAACGGTCGGATTGACGAAGCCAAAGATCAAATTACTGATTTGCTCAGGGTTCGCCGTCAGGTGCAGTTTGATCAGCCAAACAATTTTGGAATGGCAACTTCGGCGAGTTTAATTGACCAATTCCGCGCAATCACGGGCGGCGTCGCAATCGCAATGGTAGTAATTTCAAGCGTCGGGCTGATGGTTGGCGGTATTGGTGTGATGAATATCATGCTCGTTTCCGTCACCGAGCGAACGCGTGAAATCGGCATTCGCAAAGCTATCGGCGCGCGCCGGAGCGATATTTTAATGCAGTTTTTAATCGAAGCCATGACGCTCACAGGCTTTGGCGGATTGCTGGGACTTTTTATCGGCTGGCTTTTGACGTTTTTGGTGCGCTTAATAATGCCGTCTTACGTTCCGCTCTGGGCGCCGATTCTCGGTTTCGTCGCATCGGTCAGCATCGGCCTTTTCTTCGGGATTTATCCGGCGTGGAAAGCCGCCCGGCTCGACCCGATTGAATCTCTGCGTTACGAGTAACAAGTTTTATTTCTTCTCAATCTGAATTCCCGTACCGCGTTCGTGAAGTCCGGGCAGTGAAATCGGCAAACGTCCGGTAATCGCTTGCTCGCCGAGCAAACTGCGAGCGGCGGCGCGCTGCAAACTCGCCATGTCGCCGTAAGCGACCAGATAAGTTTTAAGCGCGGGAAGATCCATTAGCAAATAAGGATTGCCAAAGCTGATGCCGACGACATTACGGTTTTCGCTCAAAAGCTGCTGCAAGCCCTTTTCAGCATTTTCGGGCAGCCCGACGCTCGTCTTTGAGCCCGTACGAACGCGTCCGTAAAGCGGCGCCAGAACGAGATCAGCACCGCGTGCTTTGGCCAAAGCCTGATTAATTTCATTTTCACTCGCGCGTTCATCCAAAATGGCTGTTTCAAGTCGCACTCCGCTTTGTCTTAATCCGCGCAAAAAAGTGTTGGCGATAAATGAGCGGTCTTCGCCGTTGGTAATTCCAAAAACGAAAATCCGTTTCTCTTTTGACAAAGGCAACACATTATTATCATTTCTGACCAGAGTTATCGCTTTTGTCGCAATCTCTTCGGCCAAATCCCTCGCCGCTTTGGTGGCGACGAATTTATCCACATCGTCGAGCGAAGCAATTTTGTTGTCAATAAGACCAAGTTCGTATTTTGTCGCCAGTATTCTCGTCACCGATTCGTCAAGCCTTGACTGGCTGATTCTGCCGGATTTGACGGCTGCGCGCAGTCCGCGAATGAGCGCGTCAGTATCGGACGGTTTGATCAGCATATCGGCTCCGGCCAGAAATGCCCGGACGCCGGCCTCATCCTGATTAAAATAGAGCGTCAAACCACTCATGCCCATCGCATCGGTCACAATCAAACCCTTAAAATTTAAATCTTTACGCAGAATTTCGGTTTGCACTTTAGCCGAGAGCGTCGCCGGAACAGTGGCGTTTTCCGGGGCAATTTGCTGTTCTTCGGTGGTGTCGGTCGGTTTGGACGGCTGTTTGAGAGGTTTGACCGTTTCGCCGTCAAGCTGCGGCACGGAAATGTGTGAAATCATGACCGATGCGACGCCCGTTTCAATGGCCGATTTGAACGGCGCAAATTCAACCGCGTCAAACCTGGCTCGCGGCAAATCGATAATCGGTAGTCCGCGATGTGAATCAACCGCCGTATCGCCGTGACCGGGAAAATGTTTGACGGTAGCGATGGCGTTGTTCGCCTGAATTCCCTGAATAAAAGCATCGGCGAACCGGGCGACATCAGCCGGGTTTTCGCCGTATGAGCGAACGTTGATAACGGGATTTCGCGAATTATTATTAACGTCAACGACTGGCGCAAAAATTTGTTCGACTCCGAGGGCGCGCGCTTCTCTGGCAGTCATTTCGCCCTGCCGCCGCGCCAGTTCCGGTTCGCCCGTTGCGGCGACAGCCATGTTCCAGGGGAAATTTACCGTGTCGTCAAATCTCATTCCGACTCCGGCTTCGAAATCCGATGAAATTAAAAGCGGAATTTTAGCCAGCGTCTGCATTCGATTGGTGACGTGAACAGCTTCGTAAACCGGAGAACCAAAGAGACAAACACCGCCGATTTTGTTTTCGACGATTTGCCGCTTAATCTCCTGAAAAGCGTCGCTGTCTTCGTTCCAGAATTGCGCGTTAATGCCGATTGAGACAAGCTGCCCGACCTTCTCGTCCGGCGACATTTTGCGAAGAGTTTTTTCAGCCCATTTTTGAGCCTTTGTCGAAGGCTGCAAAAATCGGTTGACGGTAACTGTTTTGTGAGATTTATGGCTGATGCCGACCGCGGAAAATGAATTGGAAACGAATAGTAAAACGAGAAGGAAACTCAGGGATTTGCTTGCTTTCATGACGGACATTGTTGGAATGATAACGTTCTGGTTCAATACAAAAGATTGATCAAGATAATTTTGATGTTTGCATGAGTTTACAGGAACTAAAAGTAATTGGGAAATCTCACTAATTTTGGCGCAAGTACGGCTAAATGTGGGCCAAATATTTCAAAATGGCGGTAAAAAGGCCGGGCTGATTCTTAACTTATCACAAGAATCAGTCAGGCCTTTTCTAATCCGTCGTTAAATCTAGTTGTCTGGAACCTGCGGCAAAGTAGAATCTTTAGTGGTAATTTTGTCGGACGAAGTTTGAGTCTCTCCGTCGGTTTCGGCTTCAACCCGGGCGCGAAGTTTATTGACTAACGCATCGGCATTGGCGATGGCCGATTCAAGTCGCGTCCGGCTCTCCATAACCGTGTTCAATTGATCGTTAGTTCGCGTTTTTTCGTTTTCGAGCATTTTGCGGCGCGAATCGCGAACCTCTTCGGGACGTAGTGAACCGATAGTGGAAGCTTCGCTCTGAATAACTTCGGGATTCATTTGATAATCCAGCTGCTCAATTTTTGAACGCAGAGTGTTTTCACGCTCAATCACGTCCGACAGTTGTTTGCGAAAAGCTTCTGCTCGTCCTTCGGCGAGACTTAATCGCTCCAAGTCAACCAGGCTGCGATCCTCATCCGCCGATTTGTTTTTATTAACCGGTGTCGCGATGATTTTTACCGGACGCGGCGCAGACGGCTTTGGCAAGTCAGGGTTAATACTGCCGTTAGTGCCGGTTGTCGAGCCGTTTTCGCCCGTTAAATCATCTTCGGCGCGGCTAACTACTTCCGGTTCAGACGGAGCGGGAGAAAGCGTTGCCGGCGGCCGAATGGCGGTTGTCGTTGTCCGGTGCGATCTAGTTTTGCGTCGCCGTTTTTGCCCGTCAGCGTTAAGCATCACGCCAAACATCAGAACCAAGACTAACGCTAAAATCTGTTTACCTATTGTCATCTCTGCTTTTTTGACCATTTTTCTGAAGTGAATCTTTATCAGGAATCAAATCGCCGGTAAAAATTTCGATGACGGTTTTGGCTGTTCCGACGACCGGAATCAAATCCAGCCCGACATCGAGCGTTCCCCTGATCATGCCTTTTTTGCGAATTGTGTTTCCCGCCAAACCAACCACAATTGCAGTACCGGCGAGCGGAATTGATCTCGAGAGCCTTTTCGCCAGTTGCCAGCCGCCCGCCGTCACGACGCGCCGCGTGACATTCTTTCCATTGTCTATCGCCATAAAATTTAGAAAGCCCCCTGTGACAATTTTTCGTCTGCCGTGTATGTTATCCTTTTTTGCAGTCACAACAAACTTTTGGTTAAAACCTTTATGCTTTCGACTCAAAATATACTCCGGCTGTTGCTTGTTTTTATTTATTTAGGCGCGCTGCTTTATCCAAATCCCGATTTTGCTTTACACGCCTGAGTGAGAAAAATTGTTGCAAGATTTTATCGAGATGAAATTGATCAAACTAATTTCTGTTTAAATTCTAAAGTATCCCTTTTTTAATCCGCCTCTCTCAGCATAGATTTGGTTGGATAGTTGAATTGTTTTATGGCTTTGCTAAAACTCGAAAGTTTATCAAAACGTTACGGAGATTTTTGGGCAGTCAGAGATGTGACGCTTGAAATTGAGCGCGGCGAGTTTTTCGGACTTCTCGGCCCGAGCGGTTCCGGTAAAACTACGACTTTGCGTATCATTGCCGGATTAGAAGCACCAAATTCGGGCACAGTCATTTTTAACAATCGGGATTTTACCGAGTTCACGCCGGAGAAGCGCGATTTTGGAATGGTTTTTCAAAATTATGCTTTATTTCCGCATCTCAGCGTTTTCGAAAATGTTGCGTTCGGATTAAGAGCCAGAAAGATAGAGCAAGACAAGATAAAACAAAAAGTCACTGAAGCCCTAGGTTTAGTCAAGCTGGCCGGTTTTGAAAAACGGGGTGTTGAGGAATTATCGGGCGGCCAGCAGCAGCGCGTCGCGATTGCCCGCGCGATTGCGATTGAACCTCAACTTTTATTATTTGACGAGCCGCTCTCTAATTTAGACGTTGCGCTGCGCGAAGAGACTCGCTCTGAGCTGCGCGAGCTGGTCAAAAGACTTGAACTGACTGCGCTTTACGTCACGCACGACCAGGACGAAGCGTTTGCGCTCTGCGACCGGATCGCCGTGATGGAAAACGGGCAGATTTTGCAGACGGGCACGCCGCGTCAATTGTATGACGGGCCGGAATCGGTCGCCGTCGCCCGTTTTCTAGGGAAAAATAATTTAATTAAAGCCGCCCGCTTAACCTCAAGCAAAACTGCGGCGGCGGAATTTCAAACCGTGGCGGGCGAACATCGCCTTTTTGTGGACAGACCGGAAAAAGATCGGCTCGGGGCAATCAACCAAACTGTGACGCTCGCAATTCGGCCCGAAAACGTGGTGCTGCCGTTTGGCGCGGCTTTTCCCGAAGACAATCTGTTCAAAGCCAAAGTTGTCGGCGTTCAGTATTTTGGCGCGACCACGCGGATTGTGCTTGACGCCAACGGTTTGCGAATTGAAACTTTGGTTTTGCGGCTCGTCGGCCTCACTGTCGGCGACGATTGTATGGTCAGTCTGCCGCCGAACCGGATTGCAGTTTTAAAGGATTAACCCATAAAATTTCCGGTGTAAGTTTCCGGCATTTCCGAAGCGTTCCAACCGTTCATATTTTCGGGCGACTGAACCGCATGAATGTCTGAGCGCAAACCCATCTATTGCGCTCCGATATTTATTTATTGGGCGCTTGCTCACTCTCGTCCTGTAAAGTTCCTTCGGTGTCGTCGCCAAAATCGGGGACTTGATTGTAACCGGCAAGGCGCACGGCCGGGTCTTCCACTTCTTCAAGCGGTATTTGGTCAACCAGTTTGCCTTCGGATAAATCCTGTTCGCTCGCCTGAGTTTCTCTTTCTTCTGCCATAAAAATATTACCTTTAGTTAACTTTCGTTTATTTCAACGTCATGTTTTTTCGCCGCTTTTTTGATGCGGCCTTTGATTGTTTCAACTTCGTCCGCACCGTATTTTGCCCCATTATCTTTGTGATTAATGTAATTCCAGGCGGCGCGCACATGTTCGGGCGTGTCAATCGGATATTTTTTATTTGTCTGATCGGCAAATTCGACATCGCCGTATTTATGTGCTCCTTCGTCCGGGTTTACATCGTTCGCGTCGGTCAATGTTTGCGCTGGCCATATATCCTCAGTATCTTTTGTTTAAATTTTGCGACGTTTTTGCAATCGTCGTCTTTCGAACAAGACTAATTTAATCAGTATTCTTCTGCTTTTCAGTACGTTGGCGCACAAAATAAGCGGCAGCGCCGGAGCCTTGGTCAAGACGAATTTTGCCGGTAGTTATGATAAACTGACTTTAATTTTTACCTCTGCACACAGATTTCTTTGATGGAACAGATTTTCGGAAAAGGCGGATTAATAGCTAAAAATCATCAGGAATACGAATTTCGCGATGGGCAGATTCGAATGGCGGAAGCCTGTCTGCGGGCTTTTGAAGAACATCGTCACCTGATTGTCGAGGCCGGAACCGGAACCGGCAAAACACTCGCGTATCTGGTTCCGGCAATCGCCTTTGCGCTCGCCGAAAAAAAGCGCGTCATCATCTCGACCGGCACCAAAAATTTGCAGGAACAATTGATGGAAAAAGACATTCCTTTTCTGCAAAAAATCCTGCCGAAAAAATTCACTGCCGCTTATATGAAAGGTCGCAGCAATTACGTTTGTCTTCACAAAGTCAAACGGGCCGAAAGCGCCCCGATTTTAGCCGGCCTGGAGGACATTGATTATTTTGAAGAAGTTCGGCATTGGTCCCGGCAATCAACAACCGGCGACCGCGCCGAACTGGTTGACTTGCCTGAAAACCTTTCGTTCTGGCGGCACATTGACGCCCGGAGCGAAACTTGTTTGGGGCAAAAATGCCCGGATTTCGAGCCGTGCTACATCACCCGAATGCGGCAGCGCGCCGCCGACGCCGACATTGTGATCGTTAACCATCATTTATTTTTTGCAGACTTAAGTTTGCGCGGTGATACGGGTTACGGGCGAATTATGCCCGATTACGGAGCGGTCGTTTTTGACGAAGCTCATCTGATTGAAGACATCGCCGCCGATTATTTCGGTTCGCAAATTTCGAGTTATCAGACGGATGAGCTGGTTCGCGACGTCAGTAATCTGACTTTGACCGATGTCAATCTCAATCGCGATTTGATGAAAATCGCCAGCCGCGTGACCAATTTCGGCGACCGTTTTTTTGGCGGATTCCAAACGGGGCGCGGCGAAGAAGGGCGATTTTTGCTGACACCGGACACTTTTCGCCGACAAAAAAATAAGGAATACGAAGTGACGGCGCAGGGCGAATCGTTTATGGCTTTTGACAAAGCGCTCGAACGACTCGAAACGTTTCTCGACGCGATGTCGAAAGAGCAAAACGCGGATGTTGAAAATCTGGTCAGGCGCGCCCGGCAAATTCGTTTTGATCTCGATTTTATCTGTGCTGGAGATGACAACAAGTTTGTTTACTGGCTGGAACGGCGCGGACGCGGAACGTTTTTACGGGCTTCGCCGATTGATGTTTCCGGCCTTCTCGCCGATAAACTTTTTGAAAAAACCGAAAGCGTAATCTTGACTTCGGCAACGCTTTCGACCAATAACAGTTTCAAATTCGTCAAAGAACGGCTCGGGTTGGAATCCGAACAAACAGACGATTTAATCGCGCCGACTTCGTTTAATTACGAAAAACAGGCGATTCTGTATCTGCCGCCCAGAATGCCCGATCCGCGCGACGCAGACTTTTTACAGGTCGCGGCGGGCGAAATCATCAAACTGCTGGAAATTACCAAAGGGCGCGCTTTTGTCCTAGCAACAAGCAACGCTTCGATGAAAGCGCTTTATGACCGAGTGGCGCCGCGTCTCGATTATCCGTGTTTTGTGCAGGGCACAATGTCAAAAGCCGGGCTGCTCGATAAATTCAGAAAAACTCCGAACGCAGTGCTTTTCGCAACGTCTTCGTTTTGGCAGGGCGTTGACGTGCGCGGCGAACAATTGTCGTGCGTCATAATTGATAAATTACCGTTTGCGGTGCCGACAGACCCGATTGTCGCCGCCCGTCAGCGTTTTATTGACGAAAACGGCGGCTCATCTTTTTTTGAATATTCCGTGCCGCAAGCCGCGATTTCCCTCAAACAGGGCGTCGGCAGATTAATCCGCAGCGCAACTGACAAAGGTGTTCTAGCGATTCTTGATCCGCGCCTGACAACCAAAGGCTACGGCAAAGTTTTCCTCAACAGTCTGCCGAAAATGCGAATTACCACGAATTTGCAGGATGTGGCGGTAATCTTTGACGGCAAAATGTAAGCATGGAACGCGAACAGGATGTCCGCGCTTTATCTGCTTCGTCGGCTTTAAATGCGCTCAACAAAAAAATTTAAAAGGCGGGAAACTTTTCATTTCTTTCGCCGATAATTTGGATATGCGGGAAGTTTGTCTTAATTCGCGCGATTAAATTTTGAAAGCCGGAGGCGCTTGAAAACCATGCCCAACAATCTTTTTTTAACTCCGAGTTTTGTTGCCGTCGGACGCGACGATCAAACCAACTCGCAGCAGATTCCGCCCTTTGACGTGAAAGTCAGCGCAGGCGAATTTTTGGATTCCAAAGAATTAGCCGCGCGGCTGATCAGACTTGCGCTTCAGACAACGGATGAAACCAAAGTTGCCGATTTTTTGCGCCAGAGCGGTTTTGAGTTAAAAGACCCGCTTCCCAGATTAAACGATGCGAGCGGGCAGACTTTTTACCGGTTTGAGCCGGACGAAAAATTCCAAAAATCAATCGAATCTTTTCAGCAAACCGGAACGGCGCTCCCGCTGGGCGAAAAACAGGTCGAAGAAGATATTCTCAGCAATAAAACGCCGCAGCCGCTGGTCAGGCAACCGCCGATTGAACTTCTGCCGACGCCCCGGCGACCATTTGCTCCGCTTATCAAGCCGTCGAAAATATCCGACAGTAACGCGCCGTCAAGAAGCGATTTTAATCCGGCGGACTGGTACCGGGTCGAGCTTTCGCCCGAGGATTTCGTTAAGTTTCAGCGCAGCAGAAACGGCAAGGAACAGACACAGATAAAGGTTGCCGACGGTGACCCGCGGCTGGAGATTTATCAAGCGGCGCTCAACAAACTCTACGGCGGCAAATTCAGCGAGGACGTGGTGGCAAAGCTGCTTGACGGCAGAGATGACAACACATCGGTTTTTTATGTTGGCACGAACACCGCGCAGACAAAAGATGAAGTTGTTAAAAATTTGACGGCGGCGATTAAGAGCGGAAATTCCTACAATTTTTACATCAGCAAAAGCAGCACCGAACAATTGATGCGGGCGGAAATTGCCGCGCACGGCGATGCGAAGGATAAGCTGAATTTGCAAATTGCTGATTCGCTGGCGGCGATTGATGAAAAATATGCCAAAATCGAGCCGCAAAATATGCTGCACGCTTCGTTTCTGGCGCTCTCGAAAGAGAGCGAGAAGAAAGCGGCGATTGACGCGCTGACAAGTGCTTCAGGAATTGATTTTCGGGCGAATGAGACGGAAGCTGGAAAATCCGCCAATTATGCCGCCGATGTGGTGGAGACGGCGACGCGAACGCTGCTCGAATCAAACCCGCTCTACTCCGGGATGCCGTCCGCCGTCAAAGACGAAATGGTCAAAGCGACGGTCGGATTTGTGCGTGGCGGCTATTCGCTCTACCAAACAGGCAAAGGCATCAATGATTTTGTCAATGACGGATTGACCGACGGCGCCCTGTCGGTGTTGAAATCTACCGGACTGGATAAACAAATCGGGATTGACACGGACAAAGTTCAGGCGGCGTTAAATGTGCGCCGCGCCAAAGAAGCCGAGTATGCCCAGGCGTTTTCCCAAATGGGAACGGCGCAAATGTCGCAATCAGACGCGGCATACAGTTACAAACAAGCCGCCGGTTTGAGCATTAAGCCTTACGATCTGCCGAATTGGGCGGCAAAAGGCGGCGAATTAACAGCCAAAGCGCTGCCTTACATTGCCATCGGAGTGGCGACAGGCGGCGTCGGGGCAGCGGTCGGCGGCGGTGGCCGCGCACTGCTGGCGGAGATTGGTCTTTCAGCGGTCACGACCGGAGCGATGGGAACGGGCGAAACTTACAGCCTCCGGCGCGAATACATTCCGGCGATCAAAGCCGGAGGACTGGCGGCGGCCCAAGGCGCGGTCGCTCCTTTAAGCAATCGCCTAGGCTTGGGCGGCGATCTGGCGGCAAACACGGTTTATTCGGTCGCTCTCGGCAAATTAGAAGGCAAATCAGACGTTGAAGTCTTTCAGGACGCCGTGCTACAAAACGCCATCGGTTTGGGAATGCAGGCTGGAACACGCGCGCACACTGAGATTGCTGCCCGGTTAGGCAGATCTGAATTCACCCGAACCGAAGCGCAAACCGCCCTCAAAGATATCTTTCGCGAAGAAGTGGCGACGAGCGCGCAAAACAAGATTCGACAGATCGAAGTCGAAACCGTGGCGGCGCATCTGGCGGAAACCGGTTCGCTCGCAACCAAAACGCAATCGAAACCGACGATTGGCGAAGGCTTGAGCGCGAAAGCGGCGGAGTTGCAATTAGGTGGGCGTAATCTGAAACAACGCGCGTTGACGGCCAAAGAGGAGATTGTTGCCAATTGGGGCGCCAAGAACAAGGTCGTCACGCGCGAACAATATGAGGCGGCGAGCCGGCGCATTCAAAACCGGCTGCGAACGCCGGAAGGTGTCGAATATCGCAACAGCGGCATTCCGCTCAACAATCTGCCGGACATTGGAGTAAAAGCGGCGTTTCATTTTGAGGCGGCGGCAGGCGGTTTCAAAGAGTTTGTGGCGATGATGAATCCGGAATTGGCGCAAGTGGGACGCGTGGCGACGACGGCGGAATACGAAGAGTTGTATCGGACGAAAGCGGCGGAGGCGCGCGTCAAACCGAGCGAGATAGAACTGGCCAAAGCCAAGTTGACGCAGCGGACGGACGCCCAACTGAAAGCCGATCTTGATCCGGCCGTCAGAGCGGGTGAAACACAACAGCAAGCTCAAAGACGAGTTGAACAAGCTAAAGATGAAGTTTCAAATAGAGGTAGAGTTGATCTATATGATGCTTTGGGCGCAATGCCGCGTCGCGTAACCGTACAGGCTAACGATATACAATACAAGACTTTTGACAAAGCACATACACGAGAGAATCATGGCGCGAACATTGTGATGGAGCGTGCTGGTGCGCCAAACGGAACACGAACGATTGAAGGCAGAATTTATGGTGATGCTCCGTGGGATAGAGCAGAGAATTTTTCCTACAAATGGTTGGATGACTCGACAATGAACCAAACAATCAACGAGTATATGCAGAAGAATTGGAATCAGATTCGTGAGGATTTAGTTTTCAATGAAGAGCATAATCACATCGCGTTGTTTGATGCAGGCAAAGCAATTGGTGAGGGATATTACAATAAAAACATGGGCGGATTAGGAGCGCGGCAGGCCGAATATGGTAAAACCAGTCAAGTCAAGATTGTTATTAAACTCGACCAAATTGAGCCGCCATCACCAATCATTGTAACATCATATCCAGCAGGAGGTGGGAGATAAATGAACAATCAGGAAAGCAAGCCAAATGATGAGAAAAAGGGAAAGAAGTTAGCCATTTTCGATGTTGATCATTTTGCTCTGAAGGAAAAATATTGGTCAGACGACTATAATCTGAAACAGGCAGATAGCTTAGAAAGGCTAGGTGCGCCCCAGCGTGTGGTTGACAATTTGAGAAACCCAAAACCAACCGTCGAGGTGGTGGCAAATTTTCTCTCAGGCATCGAATACTTAGGTGGATGGGAAGAAATTAGGAAGGGTTTGAGGGAAACCGTGAGTTACGCTCCTGTTGGTCTAATTCAAAATCTCAAGGCACTAGAGAAACTTTTAGCCACGCCACAAGAAAAAGATGTGTGCGCCAAGCTTGTCGCTTATGATTTTAATTGGTCTCTTGACGATCCGAGCGACGAAAATGCCAAAGCACATTTGCAAAAACTTGCCGAAATGACGCGCGAAGTTTTAGGAGAGCTTGCACCGCCGAAAGCGGAATAAACTAAACAATGATTGATAATTTTAAACCTAGGCCCAAAAAGGCTGGCGCGTTAGTCAGCCTTTTGCTAATTTCCGCCCAATCATACTCAATCGCCGAATGGTGGTTGGGCGGCGCACCTGGGCAAGCCGACTGACGGCGTGGTAGAAATGAACGGCAAAGCGTGGCAGAAACTGACGAATGCCGATTTGATGATTGTCAAAAAGAATGCTGCCGGAAAGTATGAATTCGCAGTTTGAAACCATTATTATTGAATTATGCCGAGAGTCCTTAAGAACTGCTTGCTAATTGAGTCATGAGTCAAGATAATTGCTGACATGAGTAATACTGAAATTCTGAATGGCGACAGCCTGACACTTTTACCAACGATTACGCCCGATTCGATACAGTGTTGCGTAACATCGCCGCCGTACTGGGGCTTACGCGACTACAATCATCCGGCTCAAATTGGGGCCGAACCGTCGCCGGAGCTATACGTTGAAAACATCGTCGGAATATTTCGTGAGGTTCGCCGAGTCCTGCGTAAAGATGGAACGGTATGGCTCAATGTCGGCGACGGTTATGCGAGAAACGGCGGGACGGGTAATTGCGGGCCTAACGCAGTGGTCGGTAATACAAAAAAGCTAATCCAAAAACGTAACTGCAAAGTTCCTGATTGCTGGGGATTGAAAGATAGAGATTTAATAGGATTGCCCTGGCGCGTCGCTTTTGCTTTGCAGGCAGATGGCTGGATATTGAGATCAAAAATAACTTGGATCAAAAAAACCGCGATGCCTGAAAGTGTGAAAAACCGGCCAACGAACGCAACCGAAGAAGTTTTTATGTTCGCGAAATCACCGACGTACTTTTATGATCCGAACGGCTTTAGGGAAACGAGCGGAGCGAATCTTCGCAACTATTGGATACTTGGGCCGGATTCAAGTGGATACGGCCATCCGGCAGCTTTTCCGCGTGAGCTGGCGCGACGATGCATTTTGCTCGGATCACGCGAGGGCGATACCATTCTGGATCCATTCGGCGGTTCCGGAACGACTGGTTTAGTGGCGAGTGAGCTAAACCGAAACGCAATTTTGATTGAAATAAATCCAACTTACGCCAAGATGGGCAGAGAACGCACAAAGATTTACTAGCCCGAATTGCAGATGTCGAATGTAAGTTCAGATAAACAATTAGCTTAAGTTTCATGACCAGAAAACCCGGATCAAAACAGTTAATTCTTGAATTTTTTTTGAATAATATTGGCAGAATTCTTGAGTCAAAAGAAATTCAGAGCGCAAGTGGAGGCGCAGTAGAGTGGGCACGCAGGGTTCGCGAGTTACGTAACGAAGATGGCTATCAAATTCTTTCTCACAAAGATCGTGCAAACTTAAAACCCAATCAATACATTTTGGAAACAGCTAACCGATTACCAGCTTTCGCACGCGATATTTCCAACGAAACTCGAGCTTGGGTGCTCGACAGAGATGGGTACACCTGTCAAATGTGCGGAGTCGCGGCAGGCGATCCTGACCCATCAGGTAACAACCGAACGGTACAGCTGACAATGGGTCATATTCTCGATAAATCTAAGGGCGGTGATGACACACCGCAGAATCTGCGAGCAGTTTGCACGAGATGCAATCAGGGCTTGCAAAATACAGCGCTCCCAAAACCGGATCGGATTCATCTGCTAGGCCAAATTCGACGAGCAACAATTCAGGATCAGGAAGCCGTCATGCAGTGGCTGCTCCAAAAATTCAACTTGGAAGCAAAGAAAAAATAATTAGTTAAATATTTCCCGTCGCTGCCGCCATTACTTTTTCCGGCGTCGCTTCGGTGCGCGTAAATTCGCCGGTCATTTTACCTTCGTGCAGCACCAAAACGCGGTCGGATAAGCCCAAAACCTCGGGTAATTCAGACGAAACCAAAACAATAGCGAGGCCTTTTTGCGCCAGTTCATTGATTTGCGTATAAATTTCCTGTTTCGCGCCAACATCAATTCCGCGCGTCGGCTCGTCCAAAAATAAAACCTTTGGATTGGTCAAGAGCCATTTTGCCAGCACAACTTTTTGCTGGTTGCCGCCGGAAAGTGTTCCGACAATGGTTTGAACGGAATTGGTTTTGACGCGCAAATCCTTTCTGGCTTTGTCGCCGGCCACAAACTCGCGGTTTTGATTGGTAACGTAATTGCCGGAGATTCGTCTTAACCCGGCCAGCGTCATGTTATTTAAAATCGTTTGTTCGAGAATCAATCCCAGACGTTTGCGGTCTTCGGTGACAAAGCCGATTCCGTTGTGAATCGCGTCAGAGGGGGATTGAATCGAAACGGGTTTGCCTTCGACCAGAATTTCTCCCTTCACTTTGCCGCCGTGAGCACCGAAAATCGCCATCAGCAGTTCGCTCCGTCCGGCTCCCATCAAACCGGCAATGCCCAAGACTTCGCCGCGCCTGACAGAAAAAGAAATATTTTCAACGAGATTTTTTCCGGCGTGTTCAGGGTCATCGGCGGTCAGATTTTTGACCTCGAGCGCGACCGCGCCTCGTTCATGGTGAGTGGCGGGGAAAATGTCGCCGACATCGCGCCCGACCATCAGTTCGATCACGCGGGTTGTCGTTAAATCTTTGGCTTCGTGTGTGCCGACGGTTTTACCGTCACGCAAAACCGTGATGCGGTCGCTCATTTCAAAAACTTCGCCGAGTTTGTGCGAGATATAAATCATCCCGACGCCGCGAGCGAGCAAATCACGCAAAATCCCGAACAAAGTTTCAACCTCCGATTCAGTCAGCGCGGCGGTCGGTTCGTCGAGAACGAGAATCTTGGCGTTTTGCGAGAGAGCTTTGGCGATTTCGACCAGTTGCTGCTGACCGATGCCGAGACTGCCGACCTTGACGCGCGGGTTAATCGGAAGCCGCAAATCACTGAGAAGTTTTCCGGCGCGAGAGTATAATTCACTCCAATTTATCACTCCGAGACGCGCCGGCTCGCGTCCCAGAAAGATATTTTCGCCCACCGTTAATTCTTTAACGAGCGAGAGTTCCTGAAAAATAATCGCGACTCCGGCGGCCTCCGAATCGCGAATGGTTTTAAATTGCCTGACCGCGCCGTCAATCACAATGTCGCCGCCGTAGCTGCCGAACCCATAAACGCCGCTTAAAACTTTCATCAAAGTTGATTTGCCCGCGCCGTTTTCGCCGACGAGCGAATGAAACTCACCGCTCCGCAAATCAAAAGTCACCCCGTCCAGCGCGCGCACGCCGGGAAATTCTTTGGTAATCGAACGCATTTCAAGAATTACGTTCTTCCCTTCTCCTACGTCATTCGTCATTTCGGTTCTTGGCCTTACTGCTCTTTTTTTAAGTGTCCTTCGTTATTTGTTTGATTCAACTAACGAAGGACGAATGATTAATTTCTGGGTCTCTGGTCTGCCGGGACGTTTTTATAAATTTCGTCGGCAGTATGGTAATTGTCTTTGATGACATCCGCCAGGTTTGATTTATCAATTACTTTCGGCTCAAACAAAAGCGCGGGTATTTCCCTGGTCACGGATTTGATTTTATCGGTTGTCACGACGGGTTCTTTTTTGGCGAGTTTGATAGCAGCTTCGACCGCGCCGTAGGCAAGCGGCTGAATCGGTTTATAAATCGTCATTGTTTGTTCGCCTTGCGCGATTCGCTGCAAAGCAATCAGTTCCGCATCCTGGCCGGTGACAACCACCTTGCCCGTCAAATTCTGGGCTTTGAGAGCCTGAATCGCCCCCCCCGCTGTGCCGTCGTTGGAAGCGACGACCGCGACCACCTCGTTTTTATTTTGGGTCAGGGCGTTTTCGACGATTTTCAAAGCTTCTTCGGCTTTCCATTCGGCGGCAAACTGTTCGGCCACAATTTTCACATCGCCGCGATCAATCGCCGGTTTGAGAATCGCCAGCTGAGCCTCCTTGAGAAGGAGAGCGTTGTTATCGGTTGAGGAACCATAAACCATAATGTAATTGCCTTTCGGCGCGTGGTCGAGCGCGTATTTAGCTTGCATCTCGCCGATTTTAGTAACCTGATGCGAAACGTATAAATCAAGATCATCGCTTTTGACCAGGCGGTCGTAGCTGATCACGGGAACGCCCTGTTTTTTAGCGGAGGCGACGGCGGCGGCAGCGACTTGAGCGTTATGCGGCGCGATGATCAAAACGTCAATTCCTTTGGTCAACAAATCTTCGACCTGTTTGTTTTGACGATCATCGCTGCCATCGGCGACGGTAACGGAAAGATCCGCTCCGAGTTCAGCCGCGCGTTTTTCGACTAATTGCTTGTCGCGCTGCCAGCGTTCTTCCTTGAGCGTATCCATCGAAAACCCGATGCGGACACGCCCGCTCGCATTTCTGGGCGCGCCGCCGGTGTTGTCGCTCGGCTGAACGGGCGCGCTAATGCACGCGGCAACCATCAAAAGCACGGCAAAAACAATTAGCCACAGTAAAATCTTTCGCATTTAATCTGCTCCTTGTTGAAATTTTCAAGATGGTTCTTGATTATTTGTTGAGTTTCGCTGATGCTGAAAATACCGACAAACGAATCGAATTTCAAACGCCAAACAACTTATTTTAAGAAAAATTTGCTAAATCCATGATTTAGAGGTTATTGTCAATTTGTCCGATGTTAAATTAATTTCGCGTAAAATCACGGTTCCGGCAAAAAATGGCTTGCAAATTTAATTTAAACAGATAAAATCCTTGAGTGCATTTGTGCGCCGAGACGCTTTAATTTTTGGGCATTATGCTAACAAATAGTTAATGACAATTGAGTAATCTTCGTGTATATAATTTGATTATTAAATAGTTACACGGAGTTAATTGAAAGCAAAAATACTTTAGTTAAGGAGAAAGTTATGAGCAAAACAAGATTTTTACGAAGCTTAACAGCGACGTCCCTCGCCGCTGCTATTTTCGCTTCGTCTTCAATGTTGGCGTTGGCTGCTCCCGGGAAAGCTGAAATGGGCGAACTAATAATTTCCGGTGGTTCAGCAGTAACGGTCAACGGCGAAACAGCCAACACCGGACGCACGGTCTTTTCGTCAAATACGATTACGACTCCGGCGGATTCCGGAGCAACAGTTAATTTAGGCAGGCTCGGACAAGTTGAACTTGCCCCAAACTCAAGCATGAGTTTGTCCTTCAATGAAACCGGCATTTCCGGAACACTTCTGAACGGCCGCGTAAAAGTTTCCGCCCCGAGTGACATTTCCGCCAATGTTCAAACCAAAACAGGTATTGTAACTGCTGATTCCAACCAAGCCAAAAATTTTACGGTTAGTTTTGACGGAGCGAAAACAAACGTCGCCAGCGAAACGGGAACCGTAACTCTTAATGAAGCCGGGAAAGCTACCAAGGTCGGCAAACAACAAACCGATAATGACGACAAAACCCTTTTCGGAGTCGGCTCGGCAGTTGTTTACGCGGTTGTTTTTGGCGCGGCGGCAGCAGTGCTTATTTATACTGCCACCAACGACAGCAACAAAATTACTCTTAACGGCGGCTCAACTCCCGTTAGCCCGACTCGTTAAAATTTAATTACGGGTTGCCCAGTGTTTGAGACAAAAAACGGGGCTGCGGCAACCGACAGGAGGAATATATTGATGTTTAATAAAAATTTAATTCGCAAAACTTTTGCGTCCGGCCTTTTAGCTGCCGTCTGGTGTGTTTCCTCGATGGTTGCGCTGGCATCCGTCGGTAATGGCCCTGATTCAAGCGCTTCGATTACAGTGTCCGGAAGTGTTATGGTTAACGACCGGGCAGCGATTTCTAACAGCACGGTTGTTTCCGGCAGTACCATCACAACGGGTGAGAGCACCGATTCCGTCGCTACAATTGATATGGGCAAACTCGGCCGCGTCGAACTGCTTTCGCAGTCAAGCGTTGTGCTTAAATTCGACGGCAACGGAATTTACGGAACTCTGCTGGTTGGCAAAGTCCGATTTATGAATATGTCCGGCGTCACGACCACGGTCGCAACCAAAGAAGGCATCGTCATGGGTGACGCGTCGCAGGCAAACACTTTTACGGTGGAAACCGAATGCGGCAGAACATCGGTTAATTCAGCGGTCGGTTCAGCAACTCTTCGCGCCGAAGGACAAGACCGACAGGTTGCCGCCGGAACGGATGCCGTAGCCGGAAGCTTATCGCAAGCCGGCTGCCGTCCCTGCTTACGTCCGGATCTTAACTCGACCTTCCCGTCGGTTGGTTTTCTTCCCGTTCTGCTTCCTATTTTAATTGGTGTTGGCGTGGGAACGGTGTTAATCGTCAAAAACAGAAATAATAACGTTGAAACCGGCGGCGGCGGTATCGTCGTCAGTCCGAGCCGATAAATATCGTCTCAAGGCAGGCTCTTTGCCTGTCTTAGAAACTTGAACTTTTGTGGGTTACGCGATTTAATAAGTCGTGTGACCCATTTTTATTTTCTTAATCTATTCTTTTTATAATTATTTGAATCATGCATATTGCAGTTATTGGAACAGGATACGTCGGTTTAGTGACCGGCGCGTGTTTTGCGGAATTTGGAGTGGATGTAACCTGTGTTGATATTGACGAGAGCAAAATTGCCCGTCTTCAAGATGGAATTATCCCGATTTATGAACCTGGTCTCGACCAGTTAGTGGCGCGCAACGTTCAAGCCGGACGGCTGCATTTTACTACCAGTTTGAAAGAAGCTGTTGAGCGCTCACTGGTAATTTTTATCGGCGTTGGAACTCCTCCGAATGAAGACGGCACTCCGAATATGAGTTATGTCGAAGCGGCGGCGACTTCGATTGCCGAATTTATGACCGATTACAAAGTTATCGTTACAAAATCAACCGTTCCGGTTGGCACCGGCAAATGGCTTCGCAAGACTATTCAGGAGAGGCAAAAAACAAAAACCAATTTCGGCGTTGCATCAAATCCCGAATTTTTGCGCGAGGGCGCGGCAATCAGCGATTTTATGCGACCCGACCGAGTTGTAATCGGAAGCGATGAAGAAACCGCGATTGCGATCATGAAAGATTTGTATCGTCCGCTCTATCTGATTGAAACGCCAATCGTGATTACGTCGCTCGAAGCCGCCGAACTGACCAAATATGCGGCCAACGCGTTTCTGGCCACCAAGATCTCGTTTATCAATGAAATTGCCAATCTCTGCGATCAAATCGGCTGTGACGTTCACGACGTGGCACGCGGAATCGGGATGGACAAACGCATCGGCAGCAAGTTCTTACATCCCGGGCCGGGTTTTGGCGGTTCGTGTTTTCCCAAAGACACGAGCGCGCTAACCACTGTGGCGCGCCGCTTTGAAACCGATTCGCTGATTGTTGACGCCGTAATTGAAGTCAACCGCCGCCAGCGACAGGCAATGATTGTCAAAATCGAAAAACTGGTCGGCGATTTGGCGGGCAAAACCATCGGCGTCCTTGGTTTATCTTTCAAACCTGAGACCGATGATATGCGCGATTCCCCGGCCATCGAAATAATAAATCAAATGGTTAAGCGCGGCGCTCGGATCAAGGCTTTTGATCCGGTGGCAATGGACGAAGCAAAGCACTCGCTGCCTGATATTATTTATTGTAAAGACGAATACGAAGCTATCAAAGATTCTGACGCGCTGGTTTTTATGACTGAATGGAATCAGTTTCGCGCGCTTGACATGAAAAAGGTCAAGAGCCTTTTAAAAGCTCCCAAAATTGCGGATCTTCGCAATATTTACGAACCGCAGGATATGCGTGAACAAGGCTTTGATTACGTCGGAGTCGGCAGGTAATAAACGAAAAACGGACTACGGAAAATGTATCACGGGTAAGGGCTGCAAAATCGCTTTTCGCTCCAGCGCATTCTTAGACAATCAGCAATCTTAAAACTTCCTGTTTTCAGTTTTCCATTGTCCGTTTTCCAATTTCTCAAATGAATTTAACAGGAATTTGCTTAGTTACGGGCGGCGCGGGATTCATCGGCTCTAATCTGGCGCAGGCACTAATAAAACAGAATGCTAAAGTCCGCATCATTGATAACTTTCTCACCGGACACAGGGAAAATCTCGCTGAAATTGCAGGAGACTTCGAGTTTATCGAAGGCAGCATCAACGATTCGGAAGTATTAAAAAAAGCGCTCGAAAACGTCGAAATCGTTTTTCACCAGGCCGCTTTGCCATCCGTTCCGCGTTCCGTCGCTAACCCGCTTGAAACGCACGAAGTTTGCGTTAACGGAACCTTCAATCTGCTTTTGCAGTCCAAAGAGGCTGGAGTTCGGCGGTTGGTTTACGCTGCTTCAAGTTCGGCTTACGGCGATCAGGAGATTTTGCCAAAAGTCGAAACGATGCGTCCCGACCCGCTCTCTCCATATGCGGCGGCAAAGCTGGTCGGCGAATACTACTGCCAGGTTTTTAACCGTGTTTACGGGCTTGAAACCATCGCCTTGCGCTATTTTAACGTTTTTGGGCCAAGGCAGGATCCAAGCTCGCAGTATTCCGGCGTGATTTCGCGTTTTGTTGACGCGCTGATGACGGATAAAACTCCGGTTATTTACGGCGACGGCGAGCAATCAAGGGATTTCACTTTTATTGACAACGTGGTCAACGCGAACATCAAAGCTGCTCAGACAACAAAAGGAATCGGTGAGACAATGAACGCCGCCAACGGCGAGCGCGTCACGCTCAACCAATTGCTTGATGTTTTAAAGAAAATAATTGACAAAACCGAGGTTCGAGCAGAATATCGTGAATCCCGGGCGGGCGACGTCAAACATTCGCAAGCCGATAATCGCCGCGCTGTCGAATGTCTCGGTTACGAAAAACTGGTTGGACTCGAAGAGGGTTTGCGCAAAACCATTGATTGGTGGCAAACCAGCAGGTTTGCCAAATAGACAAATATTTCTAAAAAAGAATGGCACAGCCAGTGGCCGTGCCATTCTTTTTTATTCAAACATCTGTTTCAGGCTTTCCGAAAAAGGCGCGCGCGCCACGCCTTTTTCGGTGATTATTGCTGAAATCAGCTCGTTCGGCGTCACGTCAAACGCCGGATTTAAAACCAAAACACCGGTTGGCGCGAGCTGGTTTTCTTTGATATGCGTGACCTCCCTTTCGTTTCTTTGTTCGATGGGAATTTCTTTGCCGGTCGGCGTCTTGAGATCAACGGTTGAAAGCGGGGCGGCCACGTAAAATGGAATGTCATGCTGTTTGGCTAAAACGGCGACCATGTAAGTGCCGATTTTGTTGGCTACATCGCCGTTGGCGGCAATTCTGTCTGCGCCTACAACCACCGCCTGGACCTTGCCCTGCTGCATCATATAACCGGACATGTTATCGGTGATGATGGTAACGGGAATTTGATCCTGCATCAGCTCCCAGGCTGTCAGGCGCGATCCCTGCAAATACGGACGTGTTTCGTCGGCGATGACGGCAATGGTTTTACCGGCATTAACCGCTCCGCGAATCACTCCGAGCGCGGTTCCCCAGACGCCGCCCGTCGCCAGCGCACCGGCGTTGCAATGGGTTAAAACAGTTGAGTTATTCAATATCAGTTCGCCGCCAAACCGGGCGATGTGCGATTGCGCTTCGATGTCTTCCTCCTGAATGGCCAGCGCGTCGGTTAAGAGAATTTGTTTAATTTCCGAGATTGATTTGCCTTCGGCTTTGGCTTTTGCGAAAGTGCTTTTCATCCGCTCAATGGCCCAGAAAAGATTAACGGCGGTCGGACGAGTCGCGCCGAGCGTTTCGCAAATGTAGTCCAAATCGTCTTCAAAATCCGCGAGCGAAGTCCCGACAAAATCTCGCGCTCCCAGAGCGATGCCGTAGGCGGCCGAGACGCCGATGGCCGGAGCGCCGCGCACCACCATTTCCCGAATCGCATCGGCAACTTCAGCGTAGGAGCGCAGCGTCAGCCATTTTTCTTCGGCCGGCAGCAGGCGTTGGTCAAGCATTTTTAAACCTTCATCAGACCATTCGACGGGTTTTATCATGGGGTGTTTTCCTTTGCGATTTTCTTTTTTGAAAATTTTTTGTTAATTTTTGCCAAAATCATAGCAAAAACTTTACGGGTTTGCTGTGGTGATGATAAAGTTTTTTTTCGGATTGCTGTTAATATCCGAATTAAAATAGAAGAGCATTACCGCTAGAGTAAAGAAAACACTAACCGCAACGCATGAAAAGCCAACAGCTGCGCGAACACTGTTTAATCGTCGAAGGAAATTTTTTCACCGAGTCAGAAGCCGAACACGCCCTGCGCGATCCGTTTATCGAAGAATGGGTCGAGGAGACGGGCAATTTTCGGATTCACAATTTTGATAACATCGAAGTCGGCGCCGGAATCGCTCTCGGCTGGCTGACAGTCAAGATGATTGATGACGAGATTTTTGAAATCAGCTGTTCGCGCCCGGATAAACTTCTTACCGAGCAAAAAGCCAAAATCATCGCCGAAAATTTGCGCCGACAGGGAATGTTTGACGAAATAAATATCGCCGCCAAAGAATAATTTTTTCCGGTTTATTTCGCAGATTAGACTGATTGCGAGCGCATTTGACTGACGACTTTTTTCCAAAATGTTAAAATTATTATGAGCGGGTTCTCAGACTTTCGGATAAGTCTTGAACCCGTTTGATTTATCTTTCTCGGAAATCCGGTGAAAATCAATTTGACTTAATTTTGCAGTATCTTTAAAACAACTTTGGAAAGCAGCTTTAAATTGAACAAGCGGTAGTATCAAAATGAACGAATCTATTAGAGAAAATTATTTACCCGAAAATTTGCGCTCGCTCGAGCGTTTATCATGGAATTACTGGTGGAGTTGGGGAACGGACGGAGCGGCGGTTTTTCGCGAGCTGGACCCGGCGCTCTGGGAGAAAACCGAACAAAACCCGCGTCGAATGCTGCAGGAAGCGAGCGAGCTGACTCTCTGGCAGCGCGCCTGCGACGAACATTATGTTGCACGCGTCCAGCAGCTAACTCAAAATTTTGACGATTATTTGGAAAGCACCCCACGCGCCTTCGGCACGGGAGCGCCGCGCCAGATTACCGCACAAAATCCGGTCGCGTATTTTTGCGCCGAGTACGGCGTGCATAATTCCCTGCCGCTTTATTCCGGCGGCTTGGGAATTTTAGCGGGCGATCATTTGAAATCGGCCAGCGATTTGAGCGTTCCCCTGGTCGCCGTCGGGCTTTTTTATCGCTACGGCTATTTTCGCCAACGCATCAACGCCGATAATCTTCAGCACGAAATTTATCAGGAATCGGTGGCGCAAAATCTGGCCATTCAACCGGTTTTAAATGCCAATCAAGAGCGCCTTAAAATCACTCTGCAAATGCGCGGTCGTCAAGTCGTCGCGCAGGCCTGGCTGGCCAAAGTCGGCCGTATTTCGCTTTATTTGCTCGATACTAACGTTGCGGAAAACGCCGAAGACGACCGCTATATCACCGGGCATCTTTACGGCGGCGACAAAGCGACGCGCGTTGTTCAGGAAATGCTGCTCGGAATCGGCGGAGTCCGTCTGCTCAGACAATTAGACGTGGAGCCGTCAGTCTTTCATTTAAACGAAGGGCATTCGGCGTTTTTGACTCTGGAATTGGCGCGCGAGATTACGCACTGCGAGCCGTCTCTAAGTTTTGTGGAAGCAGCCAAAAAAGTGCGCGAGCGCTGCGTTTTTACCACACATACTCCGGTTTCCGCCGGAAACGATGAATTTCCGGTTGATTTACTGGAAAATTGCTTTGACGCCAGTTTTTTTGCAGCCTTAAAATTACCAAAAGAAGAATTTTTTGCGCTCGGTCGGATTAATCCTGACGATCCGCAATCAATGTTTGGGATGACGCCGCTCAGTTTGCGGATGTGCCGAAAAGCAAACGGCGTCAGCAAAAAACACGGCGAGGTTTCACGCCGTCTCTGGCAGCGGATGTTTTCGGCGGAAACTACCGAAGAAGTTCCGATCACGCACGTCACCAACGGCGTTCACCCGCCGACGTGGATTGCGCCTTTGCTTAAAAACCTTTATCAGCGGCATTTAGGCGCGAACTGGCAGGAACTGCTGGGTAAGCCGGAGAGTTGGCGAAAGGCCGTTGAACAAATTCCCGCGACGGAAATATGGAATGCTCACAGCCTGCTCAAAAACCAGCTGATAGCTTTTATTCGCGAACGCGTCGCCAAAAATTTGCAGCGCAATGACGAACCGACTCAATCGGCCCGCAACCTCTTTAATCCTGATACTCTGACCATTGGCTTTGCACGGCGCGTGGCCGCATATAAACGCTGGAATCTATTGCTGGCGCAGCCCGAAAGACTGCTCGAACTAATTGACAGCACAGAAAAACCGGTGCAGTTTGTTTTCGCCGGAAAAGCGCACCCGCAGGATCGCAGTGCAAAAATCATTTTGCAAAATTTGCTGCAAAACCGGCAGAATTCGAGCTTTGCCCGCCGCGCCATTTTTCTCGAGGATTACGACCAGGAAATGGCTCGCTATCTCGTGACCGGCGTTGACGTCTGGATGAATGTGCCGCGCCGCCCGCTCGAAGCTTCCGGCACGAGCGGCGAAAAGGCGGCGATGAACGGAGCTTTGAATTTTTCGATTCTCGACGGCTGGTGGATCGAAGGATATAACGGCCAAAACGGATTTGCCATCAGCGAAACGGTCGAGCTTTCCGATGATTTTGACGAGCGCGAGATTGATGCCAAAGACGCCGAATCGCTTTATGAGGTGCTCGAACAAAAAATCGTGCCGACGTATTATAAGCGCGACGGAAACGATTTGCCGAATCGCTGGGTAGAAATGATGCGCAACTCACTGCAAACAATGACTTCGCAATTTTCGACCGACCGCATGGTTTTGGATTATATCAATCAGATTTATCTCTAAATAGTGAATGGTGAATAGTAAATCGTGAATAACAAATTGTGAATCTCATCAATGATTTTCCATTGACGATTTACTGTTCACCATTCTCTGGTATCAAAAATGGAATTTAAAACGGGCGTTATTCGTCCAGTCGAATGTTTTAAAGAAGGCTGGGAATTGATTAAAGATCAATATTGGCTATTTTTTGGAATTACTCTGGTTGGAATGCTGCTCGGCGGGTTGATTCCGATTATCGGTATCGGCGTGATGTTTTGCGGCATTTATTATTGCCTGTTGCAAAAGGCTAACGGACTGCCCGTTTCTTTCGACGGACTTTTCAAAGGGTTTAACTATCTTCTGCCAAGCCTGATTGCGACTCTGGCGATTATCATTCCGTCTTTTGTTCTCATGTTTTTCATGTACGGTTCGATGTTCGCGCTACTTTTCAGTTTTACTGACGGTCGCGGAAGAATCAGCGACTCTGCCGGCATCGCTCTCTTCACAACCATCATGATTGAAGGCGTGGTAATGGGTTTAGTGCTCGGCTGCCTTCACGCTCTAATCATGTTTACCTATCCGTTAATTGTCGGGCGCAATCTTTCCGGTGTTGAGGCTTTCAAGTTAAGCGCCAGGGCCGTCTGGAAAAATTTAAACGGCGTAATTGGATTAATCTTAGTGGAATTTTTGCTCGGGCTTTTAGGCTATTTAGTGTGCGGGATTGGCGTTTATTTTACACTACCATTAATGTTCGCCGGAGTTTTTGTAGCGTATTGCAAAGTCTTTCCGCCGCTCGAGAATGTTTCGGCAAACCATTACCCGCCTCCGCCGCCGACGTTTGTCAATGAAAGTTAATATCGTTAAGCTATTTTAAAGTTTAAAATTTAATTTAGGAATTTAAAAATGGCTTTTAAGGAAATCTCGCACGAGAGCGAACTCGATGAACTTTTCGCCGAATCGGCGAATAAACCGGTAATTTTATTTAAACACAGCCTGACTTGTCCGATTAGTCATGCGGCTTACGAAGAAATGGCGCTTCTCACCAAAGAAGATGTTTCGCTCGTTGTGGTTCAGGATGCGCGCCCGGTTTCAAGCGAAATCGAAAAACGCACCGGAATTCGTCATGAATCGCCGCAGGCTTTCGTTGTCAGCGATGGCAAAGTCGCCTGGCACGCTTCGCATTACGATATCACTAAGGCCGCTGTCACGCGGGCGATTGAAGAAGTTAGAACCTAATAAAAATGCAACCGTTGAGCGGGAGGGCGATTGAGCCGCGAGAAATAATTGACGAAGGTGACGGTTTTCTGATTCGCTGGGCAGACGGTTCGGAGAATCGTTTTGAAGCCGCTATGCTGCGTCGCGCCTGTGCCTGTGCCGGATGCGTTAATGAGTGGACTGGCGAGCGCACTCTCAAAGCCGAAACAATCGCGCCCGACATCAAAATTGATCACATCGGTATTGTCGGGCGCTACGCGCTCAATTTTCATTTTAGCGACGGACACGAAACCGGTATTTACAGCTTTAAGTATTTGCGCGAGCTGGCAGAAAGGGAGAGCGGCGAGCAATAAGAGATAAACAAAGTCAACCTGCTTTAACTTTTTACTGCTCACTGCGCACTATTTACCAATGAAGGAAAGCGACATTTTTGACGAACGACCGGAAACAAAAACGGCTACTTTTTCCTGTCCGTTTTGCCGCGAGCAAAACCAATACGATGTGCGCTGGCTGAGAAGAACCAAAAAGAAAAATGCCGGACGTAACTTAAACAACGACCGCGACCGCGCTCAATTTGATAAATCGCGTGATTATCTGGTTCGGATTGACGATCAATTGATGTGCAAAAACAATCGCTGTCGCCGACGGTTTGAAATTCCCTCTTTCCAAACCGTTGTTTTTATTTGATTAATCTGCTGTTCTTTAACGGTACGCACACGATAAGGCTCTGGATTGGAGATTTTGATATTTATTTATTTTCTCCGAGAGCCTCAACTTTGATTGAAGAGTAAGATTCAAACGCGGGGAGCAAAATCTTGCGAGTGCTTTTACTTAATTTCAGAACTGCATAATCCTTTTCCGTTCTGATAGTTAACCAATGTCTTCGGTGTTTAGTAAAAGCCAGGGGAATGGCGACAAAAAGCATTGGTGGAAAAAGAATTGATGTCGCTCCCAGACCTAGCCCCGACTTCCAACGCGGATGTTTGGTATATGAGTATTCAGCATTTTTAATTTCTTGATACTCAAAAGTTTTGAAAATCGTTCCGCCCGTTGGCGACTCAATCTCAAGACTGTCTTTTCCAAAACGAATCTGAACCGCAATTTCCTTAATTTCGTTGCCGTTTTGTGAAAGCATTTTTATTTTCCCAAAAAGTGCCTCTTTCGCATTTGCTTGGCCATTTACCATGATAGGGATGTTAACGGCAAAGGCTAATATCAATCCAAAAACCAAATTTTTCATCAAATAATTTTTCATAGTTTCTCCTAATTGCATTAATTTTATGAACGCTTTAGGAGAAGTATCAGCGAAAAAAATCGTACGGTAGATGGGCTTGTGACACTTTCGCAAAGTGTCATAAGCTGATTAACTCAATTTTTCAGTCAGAAGAGAAATATTGATTTTAATAATTTCCGCCGGCCAAACAATTTGATCAGTTAATTTTCGCAAATCTTCCGGCCCCAAGAACTGACAATAAGTTTAAAAACGCACTCTCTTATCGTCCGGAAACCCCCTTTACCGTCGCTTATCATTATTTGGCCGGGCTTTAGCACAATATCTTAATTCAAACTCTAAGCGTGCGCTTGCGGACATTTTTATTTGTGACTTAGACTACACTTTATCAAGTTGGTAATTAGCACAACGGTTAACTCAAATCAAATGCCTTATACAATACTTGTTGCCGAAGATTATGAAGATTCTCGAATGCTGATGAAATTCCAATTGGAGTCGGTCGGATATCGAGTAATTGAGGCTGCGGATGGATATCAGGCAGTAGAACAAACTCAAAAAGAACATCCCGATTTGATTTTGATGGATATGTCAATGCCTTCGCTCGACGGGTTGGCAGCTACCGAAAGAATTAGGGCTCTAGAAACTAAAACAAAACTGCCGATCATAGCGGTCACAGCCCATGGCCACCAATATATTGACCGCGCGTTAGCGGTCGGCTGCAATGAATTGATTGGCAAACCGGTGGATTTCGAGTTGCTTGAAACGATGATCAATTCGTATCTGACAGCTTAATTTATCGTTGCCTCTTTCAACCGTTAATTCGTTCCGCTTCAACTAAAATCGCTCAAAAACAAAAGGGGAGAAGTCATATTCGTCATTCAGCTTCTCCCTTTTAAATTGGTTCCTCAGGTAATGCAGTCTTACTGAAAAATCAAGTTGTGACAGATTTTCTCTTTGATTTCTAGGGCCATCATTTGTTTAGGCCAAATCAAAGAAAATAAACTCGGTTTCGTTTTCCAGCGCCTTGATTTTCAAGAGTTTTTCATCGCTAATCGCTGCCCCGTCGCTGGCCTGCAGTGTTTCGCCGTTTACTTCTAATGAGCCCTTGACGACTTGCAGCCAGCCGTAGCGTTTTTCCGCCAATTCGTACGACACTTCTTCATCTCCCTTTAAAATTGAATCAAAGACCGCAACATCCTGATTGATTTTGAGCGAACCGTCGCGGGCATCTCGCGAAGCAACCAGCTTTAATTTGCCGTTCTTCTCTTCCGGCGCGAACATTTTCTGTTCGTAACCGGCTTCTAAATCTTCTTTCTCCGGTAAAATCCAGATTTGATAAAAATGCAGCTTGTCGGTTTTCGAAGGGTTATACTCGCTGTGCCGGATGCCGGTTCCGGCCGTCATCCGCTGCCATTCGTGCGGGCGCAGAATTTCTTCGCCGCCGGTTGAATCTTTATGCGCAATCGCGCCTTCGACAACGTATGAGAGAATTTCCATATCTTCGTGTCCGTGCGTCCCGAAACCTTGTCCGGCGGTCACGCGGTCTTCATTGATTACGCGCAGAGAGCGAAATCCCATCATCTTCGGATTATAGTAATTGGCAAACGAAAATGTGTGATAGGTGTTGAGCCAGCCATGATCGGCGTGGCCTCTCTGATTTGATTTAATAACTTGCAGCATCTCTTTTTCTCCTTTTGATCAGCTTAATTAACTGTTAAATAGAGAATACAGAAAATATAACCCTTTGAAATCACTAGCAATGATGGCTTTTCCGTCATCATTTTGAGTGAGGCGCTTTTAATGTCGCTGAGCCAAAATCTCTGTCAATAGTAAAGCGGACTTATAGAACCTGTTTGCAATTAAATGATTAGGCGATTCTGCGTAAGATCAAACGGATTGCACAAATTCTAATTTTGGTCTCGCTGGTTTTGATTAATCCTTCACAATTCTTCCACAGCACGCGGCATTGATTGATCCAGG
>JBBQUS010000017.1:0-77381 GCA_038212235.1 Pyrinomonadales bacterium | reverse complement strand
TTCACTTTCGTCAAATGCTCAGAGACAAAGGATAAAATTTCTTTGGCGTCTTTTTCGGACATCAAAATATCGGTTGAGTGATTGGTAAACTGTTCTGCAATACGGCTTGGCTTGCCGATATCGTGAAATTTTAGGCGCAAGGTCGCCTGTAAAAATGTTGATTCCGCTATTTCAGCGGCAGGTTGTTCCGGGTCGGTCACAGAGATAATTAGATAAGACGTCTCTGCCGTAAAAGATTTGATTTCAGCGCGGCTCAAGACCAAAAAATCAAAGCGCGTTCCGTGAAATATTTTCTCGGACAACGGCAGATTGTTTTGAAACATTATCATCAATGAAACTACCTTTTGGTCATGCAACTTGTCATTGGAACCGTGACAATCCCTTCAAAACATTGAGTTCAATAATTTGTTCGGAGTCTTTGTTCAAACTCTTCTTACTTCATTTTTAAAACCTCTGCACTTCCAGTACAGAGTGGTTTAGTCTTTTCTACTAGATGTTATTCTTGTCTTTGACAAACAAATCGGGTCCTCTGCATTTGCCTCTTGACCCTCTCGGCTTGCTACATGAAGTATCCCATTCCCGTCCATGAAATACGAACTTCTGCCTGATGCGTCAAACTTGATGGGAGTTGCGCTAATAACAAATGTGTTGTTTTGCTGTCTCAAGTCAAAACGATAACCATCTTTGCTGTTACTTTCTAACTGTAATTCGAGTAGGCTATGCTCTTTGAGTTGTTCTAATGCTCCAAAGTGTCCGTTGTTAAGAGACTGAAAAACTTTTTCAGAGTAATAAATTTGATGAACTGTATCTTGTGCGGCGTTTGCATTCCGCATCCATACGGGTGGTATTACATTTGGCCATAGTATCATCAAGAAAATAACAAAGATGATAATTCCAAGAACTATTAGTGGCTTCTTCGGAAAAGTTTCATCGGATTGTACTGGTATGACATTGTGTTGCATTAAAGTTCTGTATATCCGTTATGACCACAACTATTGGTTATACTCGGATTATGTTTCTCTAAACGTCCAAATTATACTCCCGCAAACGGCGGTAAAGCGTTGAAGGGGAGATGTCGAGCATTTCGGCGGTTTTGCCTCGGTGCCAGTTGGTTTGCTCTAGTGCGCGGATGATTTGCTGGCGTTCCACTTCGTGCAAAGCGATTGGTGAGGAAGGTTGAGGTTGATTATCTACACTGGCGTTAGGCGTTGGAAACGCGTCTTTTTGTGATGTTGGTTGAAAATTCTGAGCCGAATGAGTTTCCTGTAAATGACTGCGATTGTCGCCGCGAACGACTTCGGGCGGCAACTCATTGAGCGTGATCATATCGCAATCGGTCAGCAAAATAGCTCGTTCGAGCGAGTTGCGAAGCTGCCGAACGTTGCCGCGCCATGAATAATTGGTTAACGCTTCGAGTGCTTCTTTGCTGATTTTCGGCGGATTTTGGCAAAGATTCTTGAGCAGATACTGGGCCAGCGGAGCAATGTCTTCGCGGCGCTCTCTGAGCGGGGCAAGATTGATTTCAAAACTGTTGACACGGTAGAGCAAATCAGTGCGAAAACTTCCGTTCGCGACGGCTTCTTCCGGGTTGCGGTTGGTGGCGGCGATCAGGCGGACGTTGACTTCGACTTTGCGCGTTCCGCCGACGCGGTAAAAAGAGCGTGTTTCGAGGGCTCGCAGCAATTTAACCTGGAGCGTCATCGGCATTTCCATCAGCTCGTCCAAAAAGAGCGTCCCGCCGTCGGCTAATTCAAACAATCCGAGCTTGCGATTTTTCGCGCCGGAAAACGAGTTCGCCTCGTGTCCGAAAAGCTCGCTTTCGAGCAAAGTGTCTTGCAGCGCGGCGCAGTTTAAATCAATAAACGCATTTTTGGCGCGTGTTGACATTTTGTGAATCGCCTGCGCAATCAATTCTTTACCGGTTCCGGATTCGCCGGAAATTAAAACCGAAGCGTCCGAAGGCGCAACCTTTTGCACCAGCCTCAATGCTTCGCGCATTTGTTTTGACTCGGAAATAATTTCCGGCAAAACGGTTGTGCGTTCGATTTGGGCGCGCAGTTTTTGATTATCAGAGCGCAAAAAACGCTTTTCAGCGGCTTGTTTGACGAGCGCCGAAAGCTCGGTAATTCGGTACGGCTTGGTCAGATAATCATACGCGCCGAGCTTCATCGCTTCGATGGCGGTGTCAACTGTCGCGTGCCCGGTCAGCATAATCGTTTCAGGCGGATTTTGACGGCGCTCGCGAAGACGACGCAGTAAATCAATGCCGCCCAAACGAGGCATCGAAATGTCGCTCAGCAGGACGTCGAAATCTTTTTCTTCGAGCAGCGCCCAGGCTTCTTCGCCATCGGCGGCCGCTTCGACATCGTAACCGAGCCGTCGTAATTCCTTTTGAATTACCAAGCGTAAATTTGTTTCGTCATCAACAACTAATAGTTTTGCAAGAGCCATTTGGATTTCGGATTTCGGATTTCGGATTTCGGATTTGAATGAGCTGCAAATATTATCTGCGCCATCAAAGCAAAAATCAAAAACCGAAAATTTTTAAGTTTCAAGTTCAATCGGGAGTGAAATCGTAAAAGTCGAACCAAGACCGATTGTCGAACGGACATTCAGGCTGCCGCCGTGTTCCGTGACAATACCGTAACAAACCGCAAGGCCGAGACCCGTTCCGCGCCCAACTTCTTTGGTCGTAAAAAACGGGTCGAAAATTTTTGTCATGTTTTCCGAAGGAATACCGTTTCCGGTATCTTCGATTTCCAGAAAGAGGCGCTGCCGCTTTTGGGAAAGTCGAAAGGTTAATTGCCCGCCGTCCGGCATGGCGTCAATCGCGTTGGTTGCGAGAGCGATAATCGCTTGTTGAATCTGTCCTTCATCGGCGCTGACCGAAGGCAGATTATCCTGAGCATCAACGCGAATTTTAATATCTTCGCCGCGATCCTGGTGCGCGACCAGATTTGCCGAAGAGCGGACAATTTGAGCCAGATTAACGAGCGTGTGATGGCCGGAGCGGACGCGGCTGAAATCGAGCAAACCGTTGGTGATTGATTTGCAGCGAAACGCTTCGCTGCGAATCAAATTGAGGTAATCCTGTAAATCGTCAACATCCTCCGACATTCCGAAAACGCCTTCGTTAGCGCGATTTTCGAGTGCTTCGGCGCAGGCGGCAATCGTTGCCAGAGGATTGTTGATTTCGTGAACGATACCGGCGGCGAGACGTCCGACGGCGGCCAGTTTTTCCGCCCGCGCGACGCCGTGATTGGCTTCGACACGCGCCGTGATGTCTTCGCCGAGACTAATGACGTGCATCACTTCGCCCGTCGCCTGATCGCGCATCGGGATTTTGCTGATCAGCCAGTGTTTGACCGCGCCGCGATGATCAACCGTTTTATGCTCGACCCGCTCAATTTGTCCGGTCGTAAAGGCTCTTTCAAATTCGCTCTCTAAAACATGGCGCGGTTGTCTCGGCAGGACGTCAAAAACGTTGCGTCCCATCACGTTTTCCCTAGGAATTCCTTGTTTGCCGAGTTCGCGGTGACGATTCCAGGCGACAATCCGATAATCCCGGTCAATGGCGTAGAGCGAGAGCGGAAGGGCGTTTAAAATCGCTTCAGTAAACTTCTTTTGCTCTTCTTTGACGAGATAAATCGAAGCGTTGAGCGCCGCGTCGTAGAGCGAAGTAATGTGAACCGAAGGAGCGGAAAAATTGGCCGCTGCGTCAATCAAACCGCAAATTTCCGGGGTGCAGTCGGCGATTTCGTCAAACCCGACCACCACTATTCCTTTCGTCCGGTCACCGACCAGCATCGGAGCCACGTATTCGCAATTGTGAAACTCATCGCGGAGCAGAAAATCCGCCGCGTTTTCGATTAGCTGCGGCGCGCGCCCGGTTTCGCCCCTCAGCCAGCTTTTCAAACGGTCAGGATGTAGCTCATTAATGCTTTCGACCGCTCCTTCGCGATCAAACGCCGTAACCGTCGGGATGTTTCCGGAGACTTCAGCGGCAACCGCGCACAAAGTCGCGTCGGTCGTTTGATAAACCGCTCCGGCGACATGATTGATTACCTGCTCCGGTTCGAGCGTGACCAGCAGCGTTTTGCCCAGTTCAACCAGAAAGTTTGTTTGTCGCAAATTGCTGTGTAGATTTTTCGCTCGTTCTGCAGCCTGCTTCTGAAAGCGCAAGCGCCAAACTATTTCTGTTTCCGGCAAATCAAAATGAAAATAATCGTTGGCTCCAAGAGCAAAAGCGGCGGTTTTTGCGCTCTGGCTGTCAGAATCGGAAAAAACGAGCAGGGGAACGCTCAATGCTTCTGATTGCAGACGAATATCCTGGCACACTGAAAAACCATTTTCGAGCAAACAGGAGTCAATCACCACAAAATGAAATCTTCTCTCGCGCCATAATCGCAAAGCGTTCGGCGCGTTGTTTGCCCAAAAAATTTCGAATCCCTGCGCGACAAAAAAATCATGCCGCTGAGGCATTATTTCCGGTGTCGCCAGAAGAATATTTGTCAGAGGAGTTTCGACAGGCAGAATCATTTCCCCAACTTTCGCAGTTATTGTCAGTCTCTATCGGTGTTTTGAGTGAACAGCATTTTCTGGAGGAAAACGCTCTGGTTAAGTGTTTGGTGGGCCTACCACAGCCGTCGGTAATGATAACATGAGTAAATGAATTTTGCTGTACTATTTTTCGGTTGACGGAAAAGCCTTTGCAAGCGAAAATTGGGTTTAATTAATAGATAATATAATGCCGCAATGAAGAATTTTTTGTCTCTTATCTTCTGTTTTCTGTTTTTGTCGTTTATTCCGGCAGCCGAAGCGCAGCAAACTGTTGTTGATAAAATGCTGATTACGGTCAGCGACGGCGTGCGAACTGAGTTGATCACTTATTCAGATGTGCTCTGGCAGCTGGCATTGCAGCCTGATTCAACCTTGGACAATCCGGGCCCGACCGAATTAAGAGACGTTCTGGAACGATTGACTGATCAGCGGTTAATTGCGCTCGAAGCAAATCGTCTGCCGGCCGCAGCACCGACCGACGCCGAAGTGACCGAGGAAATCCGCCGTTTGGTGGCCGCTTTCCCATCCGCCGCAGTTTTTGAAGCTCGCCTCCGGCGCGTTGGTTTCGAGTCAACCGACGACCCGAATTTTCGCCGCATTATCGAACAGCGTCTGGCAATTAACAAATATCTCGATTTTCGTTTCCGCTCCTTTGTCGTTGTTACCCCGCAGGATGAAGAACAATTTTACAACGGAACATTTGTTCAGGAGTTTCGGCGCGGTAGTCCGGGCGTGGTCGTGCCGACGCTGGAGCAATCACGCGAGCGCGTTAATCAGGAATTGACCAACCGCCGCGTCGAAACCGACATCGAACAGTTTCTCACCGAAGCGCGCGAGCGAGCCGTGATCACAACTCTCAACCCTCTTTAGCGAATTAAAGATTAAAAATGCAAAAATTAAATAAGATCAATTTTGCATTTTTAATTTTGCGTTTTTAATTCATGAAAGTAGGTTTGGCATTGTCGGGCGGCGCGGCGCGGGGATTGGCTCACATCGGCGTGATCAAGGTTTTGCTCGAACACGGAATTCCTCTTGACGTCATTGCCGGAACGAGCGCCGGCTCGATCATCGGCGGCGCGTTTGCCTCCGGTTTATCGGTTGAACAAATGATTGAAATGTCCGCCAAAATTAAATGGGGGCTAATCGGACGTTTTGCGTTTTCGCGTTTTGGAATTCTTTCGACCGAGCCGATGCAAAATTATATTCGGCAGCATTTTCCGGTTAAAACCTTTGAAGAAACGATTCTGCCTTTTGCCTGCGTGGCAACCGATTTAAACACGGGCGAAGCGGTCGTAATGAAAGAGCGCGGCGATTTAGCCGCCGCAATCGCCGCCAGCTGCGCGATTCCGGGAATTTATGTGCCGGTCGTCAGTTCCGACCAGCGGCAGTTGATTGACGGCGGAATCGCCGAATTTGTTCCGGTTAAAACGACGCGCGGGATGGGCGCGGATCTTGTCATCGGAGTTGAAGTCAATTTTGACGACGCCAGATTTACTAACGCGCCCCAAACCGCGCTTGGCGTATTTTTTCAGGCGGCGATGATGATGCTCAAAACCGCGGCCAATCACCAACTCAACAATGCCGACGTCGTTATCCGTCCAGCCGTCGGGCATCTCAGAATTGATGAATTTGGCAAAGCGCGCGAATTTATCGCCGCCGGGGAAAAAGCCGCGCTTGCCGCAGTCAACGAAATCAAGGATTTAATCGCAAAATAAATTGTGCGCTACGAGCAATCTTTTCTCGAAAATCTAAAGCAGCAGACGGATATTGTGCGTCTCGTCCAGGACTACCTTCCGCTTAAGAAAAAAGGCAGCAATTACTGGACTAACTGCCCGTTTCATGGTGAAAAAACCGCTTCGTTTTCGGTCAACCCGAAAGGATTTTATTATTGTTTCGGGTGCGGCAAAAAGGGTTCGGCGTTCAACTTCGTAATGGAAATCGAGAACGTCTCGTTTGGCGAAGCCGTCCGCATCGTCGCTGATAAACAGGGCGTCAAACTGCCGCAGCCAACCGCTGTTTCACAGGCCGACGAAGAAAAATATCAGGCGCAAGCAAAAGCCGCCGAAATTCGTAAAAAGGAAGCCGTCGGCGTTGTCGAATTAAATAATTGGGCGCTTGAGTTTTGGGAAAATCATCTGCAGGAAAATAATCAGGAAGCGCGCGCGGCGCGTGAATATTTCGAAGCGCGCGGCATCACGGACGAAACCCGGCAGACTTTTCGGCTCGGTTACGCGCCCGACCGTTGGGATGCCCTGCTTTCTTTCCTAAAATCAAAAGGCGCGGATGAACAGGCCATCGAAACGAGCGGGTTGATCAGTAAAAACGAAGAAAAGAACCGCGTTTACGACCGTTTTCGCGGACGTGTAATCTTTCCGGTTTTAGACGCTGCGGGAAAACCGATTGCTTTTGGCGCGAGAATTTTAAATCAGGGCGAACCGAAATATCTTAACTCGCCCGAAACCGCCGCTTATACCAAAGGCGATAATTTGTACGGTTTGTTTCAAAATACAGCGGAAATCCGGCGGCGCAAATTCGCGATTCTGGTCGAAGGCTATCTCGATCTGCTGACTCCGTTTCAAAACGGTGTCCGAACTTGCGTAGCAAGTTTGGGAACGGCTTTGACCACAAATCAAGCAAAATTATTAAAACGCTTTTGCCAAAAAATCGTCATCAATTACGATGGCGACAAAGCCGGTATCAAAGCGGCCAAGCGCGCAGTCGAAGTTCTTTTGCAGGAGGATTTTGAAATTAAGGTGCTGGTGCTGCCAAACGGGGCTGACCCGGATGATTTTATCCGGCAAAACGGAGTCGAAGCCTATAACGAACAGCGCAGCAAACGCTCGCAGACATTTGTCCCGTTTGTTTTAGCGCAGGCCTCGGACGGACGCGATTTTCGCAACGCGGCTGACAAACAAAACGCGCTCGAAGACGTTTTGCCGTTTTTGCGAGTGGTTAAGAGCGCGATCCAAAAGCGAGAATTTTTTGACGCGGCCATGAATCGTTTTCAAATTGACGATTCGCACAGAGGCGAACTGCTCAAATCACTGCAGTTAAATCAGGCCAATCAATTTCAGCAGAAGCCTGATTCGGCTCAAATGAAACAACAAATCGCCGCCGCCGTACAAATAAAACCGACAGTTGCCGAACAGGAATTGCTGGAACTAATTTTATCCGATAGCGAGCTGCGCGCCGCTATTTTACCGACGCTCGAACCGCCGGATTATGAGCATCTCGCAGCGGCCAGTGTTTTTCGGGCTTTGATTGAGCTAAACTCAGCCGGTCGGGAAGTTACCGCCGAAACAGTGCAAAGTTTGGCGGGCGAATCCGATTTGCTGTCAGTTATTTTGCTCAGTGACAGAGAGCGAGCGGCGGATGAAGCGATTGATGATTATTTGGGAAGAGCGGAAAAGTGCGTGATTAGTTTACGAACAATGGCGATTGAACGACGTTTGCGCGAGATCAAAGATCAACTCGTCACCGTCGAACGAAATGGGGAAACCGAAGCATTTAATCATTTACTACTGGAACAACTTGAGCTAAGCAGATTACGGAACGAACTGAGCGGCTTAAATCTCTGATGCATTTAGCGGTCGTCTTTCCGTTCACAATTTAAGGAAAACAAAGCGCAAAATTGGCTTTAAAACTACGGGTCAAAGACCGGCTGCGGATTTAGGCCGTCTGAATTCTTGAACAACTCTTTCCAATCATTCATAATCAAAAGTTTGTAACTTTATAAAATAATATGGAAGAAAAAGACCGCGACGATATGATGGATCGTCTGCTCGAACTTGGCAGAGAGAAAAAGAACTTTTTGTCATACGATGATTTAAATAGAGAATTGCCCGAAGGCATGGTCACGCCGGAAGACCTTGAAGATGTCCTGCAGAAAATCGAGGGCGGCGGAATCGCTGTCGGCGACACTGACTCCCTCCTGCTCGAAAAAGCCGCCAAACTGGCGGTTGATGAAGATGATATTGATGACGAGGATGATTTAGACCTCGATTTATCGGCCGGGACGCTCGACAAAAATAACGACCCGGTGCGGCTCTATCTGCGCGAAATGGGCGTCGTGCCGCTTTTGACCCGTGAGGGCGAGGTGACGATTGCCAAACGCATTGAGCGCGGGCAAATCAAAACGCACAAATCAATTTCGCGCTCGCCAATCGCCGTCGAAGAAATTTTAAAAATCGGCGACGAACTCAAAAACCGCAAAACTACTATTCGCGAAATCGTCAATTTTAGCGAGCAAGCCGAATTGTCGGGCGAGCCGGAAGATAAAGCGGATGAGTATCTGGCCTGGACGCTGGAAGGCATTGAAACTATTCGCGTCCTGCACAAAGACGCGCTCTCAAAAATTGATGAGTATCGCGAAGAGGCCAAAGTACAAAAAGGGAAAATCAGCAAAAAAATGGCTCGGATGCGCCGCAATATCGCGCGTCTGCGAATCGAAATCGCGCAGGAAATTAAGCGCTTGAATTTAACCGAACGCGCCAAACAGCGTCTTATTAATTCGATTCGCAAAATCAACGATTTGATTTTGGCCGCCGAACGCGAAATCAAAAAGTGTGAAACTCGTCTTAATCAACGTCCGCTCAAAGGCGAAGACGAAAAGCAGCTGCGTCAGCGCATCACCGAAGACCGCAAGGTTCTGCACGAAATTGAGTTTAAATACTCGATTCCAACGGTTGAAGTAACGCGTTCGCTGAAAACCATTACGGTCGGCGAAGCGCAAACCGGACAGGCGAAACGCGAGCTGGTCGAAGCCAACTTGCGACTCGTCGTTTCAATCGCCAAAAAATACACCAATCGCGGCTTGCAATTCCTTGATTTAATTCAGGAAGGCAATATCGGTTTAATGAAAGCGGTTGATAAATTTGAATGGCGGCGCGGCTACAAATTTTCGACCTACGCGACGTGGTGGATTCGGCAGGCAATCACCCGCGCCATTGCCGACCAAGCCAGAACAATCCGAATTCCGGTTCATATGATTGAAACAATTAATAAACTAATTCGCACCAGCCGCGCGCTGGTTCAGGAATTGGGACGCGAACCTTCATCAGAGGAAATCGCCCGCAAGATGGACATTCCGGTTTCAAAGGTAAGAAAAGTTCTAAAAATCGCGCAGGAACCGATTTCGCTCGAAACGCCGATTGGCGAAGAAGAAGATTCACATTTAGGCGATTTTATCGAAGATCGCTCAATTCTGAATCCGTCAGATTCGGTCGTCCAGTCAAATTTGCGGGAAATCACTGATGAAGTTCTCGCGACGCTGACGCCGCGCGAAGAGAAAGTTATCAAAATGCGTTTCGGACTGGGAAACACGGGAACCGAACACACGCTCGAAGAAGTCGGACAGCATTTTGCCGTGACTCGTGAACGCATTCGGCAAATCGAAGCCAAAGCTTTGCGCAAACTGCGACACCCGTCACGCTCGCGCAAGCTGAAAGCGTTTTTAGAAGGCAACCAGCGCTAATTGATTGTTGAGAAATAAGATTTGAAAAAGGCCGGCAGGTTTTGGCTTGCCGGCCTTTTCGTTCAAAACAATGGTAATCGTCGAACAAATATTTTGGGTTATTGTATTGGGAATCGTCGCCAGTTCAATCGCGTGGACAGTGACGCAGGAAGAAATCTTCCGCGAACCGCGTGATTTTTGCGCCGATAAAAGTAAAGATTGCCCCAATTTGTTACAGCGTAAGTTTTTTTATGTCTTTACTTGCGAATATTGCTTTAGTCACTGGGTGACAATCGGCCTTTTGATTTTGACCGGCTTTAGATTGCTGATTGACGACTGGCGCGGCTACATTCTGGCTTTTTTCGTCGTCGCCTGGACGGCAAATCAATTTATGAGTCTCTATCGCCGGTTGCGGGTCGAAATCAAAAAAGAAAACGCGCTGGCGGAAAAAGTCAAAACCGAAAACGAGGAAGCTTAACGCAGGTTGGCAACTACTCAATAAATAAAAAATCTGCGAAATTGGCTCTTTCTTGAGCTTTATTAGACCTCGGCCCAGCGTCGCAGCAAATTGTGATACACGCCGGTTAATTGAACGACCGCCGGGTGTTCGGGCGCGTCCTGGTTAACGCGCTGAATTCCCATATCCAAATCGAACATCAGCGTTCTGGCGCCGTCATCGCGCACCATACTTTGAATCCAGAAAAAAGAAGAAATTCGGGCGCCGCGCGTCACCGGGCGAACGTGATGAAGGCTTGTCGCCGGATACAAAATAAGATGACCGGCAGGTAGTTTGACGCTGTGAACGCCGTAAGTGTCTTCGACGACCAGCTCGCCGCCGTCGTAATCTTCCGGCGGAGTCAGAAAGAGCGTCGCCGATAAATCGGTTCGGACGCGGTGCGGCGTTCCGTTGATTTGCCGGATCGCGTTATCAACGTGATTTCCGAACGAGTGTCCGCCTTCGTAACGGTTGAAAAGCGGGGGGAAAACTTTTGAGGGGAGCGCCGCCGACATAAAAAGCGGGCTGCGTTCAAGCGAAGCCAGAATCATTTCGCCCATTGCCAGAGAGAGCGAATGATTTTCCGGGAGCTGCAAATTGTTTTTCGTTCGCGCCGATTGATGGCCGGCCGTGACGCGCCCGTCAACCCATTCGGCTTTCTCGATTTGCTGCCGACAATGCGCCGCTTGTTCGGCGGTCAAAACATCAGGAATTTGCAATAACATAAAAACTGAGATGGAAAACGGAAAACGGAAAATGGAAAATTGAGGGACAGTTAAGTCAGCGAAACTTTATTGGTTTTATTTATAGATTTTCCATTTTCCGTTTTCCGTTTACTAAAATCTGAATCCGGTACTAATCAATAGCGAACGCCCCGGTCCGGGAACGGCGTGGCCGCCGCTGATGCGATCAAAATAATATTTGTTTCCCAAATTGTAGCTGTTTAGGCGCACATAAATGTGTTTCGTGATTTGGTAGGAAGCGGTAGCTTCGACCAGCCAGTAACTGTCAACAAATCTGGTGTTAATCGTGTTTGCGTAACGAAGATCAACAAATCGCGCGCCGCCGCCGAGGCTGACATTAAACGGCAGCCGATAGGTTGACCAGAGATTGAACGAGTTGCGCGGGGTATTAATAAAATGATGACCGACTTCATAAAATCTGACGCCGCCGATGGTGGTAAACCCGTTTGACTCGACAATTTTGCTGTCGAGCAAAGTGTATCCCGTTAAAATGCTCCAATGATTCGTCAGGTTGCCGGTGATTCCTAGTTCAACGCCGTCAACACGCTGTCTGCCGTCGAGTATTTGTAAAGTCCCGTCGGGTTGAGGGGTGCGGGCATTGGTTTTTTCGACGCGGAAAATTGCGCCCGTAAAAAATAAACGACTGTTGAAGAAATCCCACTTTGTGCCGGCTTCGAGGGTGCGGGTTTTTTCCGGGTCGAGCGACGTGACGGCCGCATTTTCATAAAGCAATCCTGACAAAGATGGGTTTGAGGCCGTTCCGTATGAAGCGTAAAAACTGCCGGTTGGAACGGGTTTGTAAACAGCGGCTAAACGAACATTAAACAAATTATCGGTTTTTGCAACGTGCGTCCGCGTCGTGCCGAAAATAACAGCTTGTGTTGATGTCGGCAGCGTAATCGTCGGAGGCAAATCACCCTTCGCATTGTATCGTTCGTAACGCAGCCCGCCGTTTAATTCAAATTTCGGATGTAGTTTCAGTGTGTCGAAAGCGTAGAAAGCTGATGTATCGGCTTTGACGATGCCGGCGAGCGGATTGGTGTAAATAACTCCGGGATAAATGTCTTCAGGGTTTGGATTGTTCAGGTTGGTTAATCCATTCGCCCCTGAGCGTGTCAAACGTCGGCTGTTCTCGCGTACGAATTCTGTCCCCGCAGCAACGGCGTGTTCGATAAATCCGGTTTTAAATCGCGCCGTAAAATCCGTTTGGTTGTCGTAAGTCTGGTCGGTTGTCAGCCAAGCTTTAATTTCACGGTTGATCAGTGTTCCCGAATTATCATTATTAAAACGCCCCGGAGTGGCAATCGAATCGCGCGACGAGTGATCGTAACGAAACTGATTTCGCAAATTTATCTTATCGTCGAAAGCGTGATTCAGAGTTATCGTTCCCAAATGCGACCTTAAATACTCTTTATTGAGGTGAATGTATCCGTAAAAATTTTCCCGCGAAACGGGGGCAGGTCTGTCCCGAAAAGCGACGAGAACATTATTTGTCGGCGGCACAAAAGGAATTCCGTAATCCTGAATATTTTCCTGACCGAGAAAAAAATAGCCGAGCATCAGCGAAGTTTTTTGGGTCAGCCCCAAGAGAAGCATCGGAGCAATGCCGTAACGGGAGTTTCTGACGTCATCGCGTCCGGCGTAAGTTGAATCGTGTCCGACAAAGTTAAGTCGGAAAGCATTGCCCTCGCCAAGTTTAAATCGTTCGAGGGGAACATTAAGATCGCCCGTCACGCGCTTGGTTTGATCCGTTCCGCCCGTCAGGTCAAAAGCGTAACTTGGTTTCAGGTTCGGCGATTTTGTGACGAGATTAACCGTTCCGCCCGTCGAGCCGCGACCCGTCGTTGCCGACGATGGGCCTTTAACAACTTCAACTTGTTCGAGATTAAACGGGTCGCGATTTTGCGGACTCAAATCGCGCGCGCCGTCCACATAAATATCGTTGCGGGCGCTAAACCCACGCAGCGTCAGATTATCGCCGCCGACATTGCCGCCTTCGCCCGCCGTGACGGTTAAACCGGGAACGTTGCGCAAAACGTCGCGCAGCGTCGTCGCGCCTTGCTGCTCGATTGTTTCTTTGTCAATAACCGTAATTGTCTGCGGAATATCGCGGAGCGGCTCGGTATATTTTGGCGAGGCAATAGAAGTTTCTTTGTCAATCACTTCGACCGTTGCGCTCAGATCTTGAAATTTGAGCGTGACAGTTTTTAAATCCGTAAAACTGTAGGTCACATTCGTATCTTTGAGTAATTGTTTAAAAGCGTTTTCGTCGGAAAAATCACCGACCACGCCCGGCGACGGCAAATCGCGGATTTTATCGTTTGAAACGACGACGCGCCAACCTGTTATTTTTTCAAAAGCATTGATGACTTCGCCGAGCGTGCCGGGCGGAATATCAAACCGGCGCGTGGCGACTTTTCCGTCATCGCGCAGACGAGCGATAGTTGTTTCCGCGTTGCGGCTGTTTTTAGCGTGAGTGAGTATCAACGCCCGGCTGTCTCCGGCAGTATAAGCAAAGAATATCCCAACCGCACTTACCGCTATTACCCAATATCTGCGCCCGCTTCTCTTAGACTTGCTTCTTTTGCTTCGATTTTCTCGTGAATTGTTTTTCATTGCTGATTCCTAAAAATAGTTGAATGGTTTTTGCCGCTGACGCGCAGAAATTCTGCGTTCACCGGGCAAAAAGATTAATAGCTTGGGACTTAAAAGCAGGCGTGGTAAAATAAGTAGAAACACGCCGTCCGCGTTATGAACCGTAAAACTAACTGCCTCGGTGTTGTCTCGAAGCCTTAAGCGTTGCCGCGCTGAAGGCTTCTTAATATTTAAAAATTAAACAGGATTGAAATTGAAAATCACTTTCAATAAGCGATAATACTAAGCGAAGAAAAATAAAGTGTCAATATCAGAGCGAGAAGTTTCGTTAAATTTAAGCTGCGCCTTTGTTTTTATTTAAGTTTGATTAAAGCCGGAAAAGAACATTAAGAGCAAAATATTGAAAAGTTAAATCACAGTAAAGCATTAATTTGCATACTATTAGGACTCGAGCGCATCAGATTTCAAGCGCTCGGTTCGGGCGTGAATAATTAAAAAGTATTTATGAGTAAACGAATAATCGAAAGTTATAAAAAGAAACTTTCGTTGGAAGAGGGTTGGACTATTAAACGCGGCGCGGAGCTGCGGATTGCCTTGTGTTATCCAAACACTCATTCGATTGGAATGGCAAACTTGGGTTTGCACACAATGTATGAACTGTTTAATAAAATCCCGGAAGCGTCGTGCGAGCGGGTGTTTTTGCCGGACGAGGCAGAATTAAAAGAGTATGAAAAGTCTCGCACGACGCTTCTCTCATTTGAATCGCAATCGCCGGTTAAAGATTTTGACGTGGTTGCTTTTTCGATTTCGTTTGAAACAGATTATCTCAACATGGCGAAAATGCTGCAGATGTCAGGGATTCCGGTCTGGGCAGCGGAACGTAACCATTTTCATCCATTGGTGGTAATGGGTGGTGCGGCTTCTTTTCTCAATCCCGAACCGATTGCCGATTTCACCGACATTATCGCCGTCGGCGAAGGCGAGATTTTGGCGTTTCAACTGGTTGATAAAATTCTCGAGGGCGGCGACAAAGACGAAATTCTGCTCGGGTTGGCTCAAATAGGACGCGGATTTTACATCCCGTCGCTGTACGAAGTGGTTTACAACGAAGACGGCACGGTTTTCGATTATCTCCCAAAAGCGGAAGAGATTCCGAAACGCGTCGGACGCGCTCTGGCCGCCAGCAATCCGAAAGAGGGAACTTTGCGGCGGGCAATGAAACGGGGCGAAACAGAGGTTATTGACTTTTTGATGAAGCAGGATGTTTTTGCTCCGTCAACCGCTGTTTGGTCGCCGGAAGCTGAAATGGGCGAACGACTCTTAATCGAGATTTCGCGCGGCTGTTCGCAAGGCTGTCGTTTTTGCTGGGCGGGGTATAATTATTATCCGCCGCGCGTTGTTCCGGCCAAAGATATTTTGGCTAAGGCGCGCGAGTGGCGACCGAAAACCAATAAAATTGGGCTGGTTTCCACTGCCGTCTGCGATCATCCGGAAATTTCCGAGATTTTACGCGAACTACGGGCGATGGATTACCGCATCTCGGTTTCGAGTTTGAGACTCGACCAAATTTCGGAAGAGTTGCTCGACGCCCTGGTCGAATCCAAAGACCAGCAAATCGCGGTCGCGCCCGAAACCGGTTCAGACAGAATGCGCCGCGTAATCAACAAAAATCTGACAAATGACGAAATCGTAGATATTTGCGGAGCGGTTTTTGATCGCGGAATGTTGACGATCAAGCTTTACATGATGGTTGGACTGCCGACCGAAACGCAGGAAGATTTGGATGCGATGACTGAATTGGTGACGCGGATTAAAGACCGAATGCTCTTGGCAGGTAGAAAAATCGGGCGCGCCGGCAAGATTATTCCAAGTCTCAACGGGTTTGTGCCAAAGCCAAACACACCGCTCCAGTGGGACGCAATCTGCGACGAAAAAGAATTAAAAACCAGGCTCAAATACGTTTCGAAAAATCTCTCCAGAATTCCTAACGTTGAAGTTAGAGCAATGTCGGCGCGCATTGCGCATGAACAAGCTCTGTTTTCGTCAGGAGATCGGAGGATTTCGCGCGTGATTGAAGCGGCCGCGCGCCTTCGGGGCGATTTAAACGCCGCTCTGCGCGAGACCGGCGTTGATGCAGCTTTTCACACTTCGCGCAACCGCAGTTACGAAGAATATTTGCCATGGTCAATTGTTGATTCAGGTTTGTCATTTGAGTTTCTGCGGGAAGAGCATGAAAAAGCGCAAGCGGCAAAGTCGAGCAAGCCGTGTCCGGCGGTGGAGAAATGTACGACCTGCGGCGTTTGCCCGACTACCTGGCTGGCAAATGCGCCTGATGGATTGATTCAAATCCAGAATTTAAGGTTGCCCAAGCAAGTTTCTCTAGCAGTTTAAAAAGTAGGGGCGAGCGGCTTGTCCCCACCCAATGAGCGCGAAAGCGCGAACAACGTGTGCATTTCTACAAAGTTTGTTCAGTTCAGCAAACATGTATGCGGATTAAGACATTTTCGCGTTTGCAAAGCCAAACGCTCATTGAGTGGTGACGAGCCGCTCGCCCCTACTTTTGGGCTGAATCGCTTTTTAAAATCCTGACCATTACCAAACTCAAACCCATCATAAAAAAGAAGACCATGGCGACGAGCGAAGTGCCGAGATTGTAATGCACCATGCCGCTCGTAAAAAAGCCGACCAGCCCGCCGAACGCGCCGAGCAATAGGCCTCTCGTAAACCAATCACCTTTATTTTGGCGGAGAGCCGTCAGTAAAGTTTTAGCGTAACGGAAAACTACCAGCAGCCACAGAAAAAGCGCGGGCAAACCGCATTCGACCGCTATTTGAAGCGGCGTCGAATGAAAATGTCCGGGCGGCAGAGTGCAATTGGCAAACAAACCCCATTCGCATTTGTAGCGTTTGACCGAATCAATTCCGACGCCGACTGCGAGATGGCGGGGCGATTTAAAAAGCAGCTCGACGCCTTCGCGCCAAACCGTCAGCCGCCAGGTTGTTGAATTATCCGATGCGTCAACAAAACCGGTGTTCCTCGATTGCTGAACGTAAATCGCCGCGATAACGGCGAGCGGCAAAAAACAGGCGAGAATCGTTAGAAAAACTCGGCGATTTGCGCCAAGCGAAACAATCGCAAGTGCCGATAACACAAATCCGACCTGCGAAGCGCGGGTCGCCGTCAGCAGCAGCGCCAGCGCCATTGCCGCCAAACAAAAAAACAGGAGCGCGCCCAATCGCGATTTCCTGTTCGGCAGAGCGATAAATAGCCCGAAAACAAGCGAAATTATCAGCTGGAGAACTTCGGCATAGGTCGCATAATGATCGTAAAATCCTTGCGAACGCCAATTACGCCCGCGCTGCCAGCGTTCAAAACCTAGAGATTCGTTGGTCGAAAGGGTTGCGCCGGGGGGGAAATTGACGCCGGGCATTTCGATGTTGACTTCGTAATCCGGTCTATAAAAATTGAGTTTGACCGATTCATTTTGCTCCAAAGCCGAGACCAGCTCTTCGGGCTGCCAAAATCTTTTTCCGTTGATTTTTAGCAAAGTGTCTCCGTCCTGAACTCCGGCAACGGCAAGCGCGCCGTTCGGTTTGACTCCGAAAACTTCGACTCCGCGCCCGATTCCGCGTTCCAGGAAAGTCCAGCCGACCGTCACCATTGCGGCAAAAATCAAAGCTCCGGCCAGCCATTGAACGGTTTTGACCGTGCGGACGTTGTTGACGATCAGATAGGCAATCGGAAAAAGCGTCAAAACTCGCCAGCGGTCAAACGACAAATCCGGCGCATAGCTAAAAAAACAGGAAAGTAAACACCAACCCCAAAAAGCGAGCAAAGCGAAATCAAGCGGCGTTCTAAAAAAGGCGGGGCGCGGTGGAACTAAAGCGCGAATCAGCCAGAACAGCAGGCCTGTAATCCAGCCGATGTTGGTCACAGCAATCGAAATCGGCGCAGCCAGCGCGGTCAGCAAAATGCAGCCAAAAATAATTCGGTCAAGCCAGACCGACAAAGCGCCTTTCTCGTTTTCCAATATTCGTTTGTCTGCCACTAATTTTTGAAAGTCACGGTTTCGAGCCAGCGACGCGGCAGCATTGCGCTGCGCGGTACGCGCGACCGGTTGAGTTTGTACATTTTCTTGCGCCAGCCTTTGAGTTCGCCGGTGCGAAAAACGACAAACGGAATCAGGCGGCTGAGACGTTCGTACAGCCGTAGTTTTTCCTCACTGAACTTTAGTCCGGCGTTTTCGTCAGCGTGAAATTGCGCCCAGCCGATTGAGCCGACGAATCCGCACGCGCCAAAATGCGGCGAGAGCAGAATGTCTTCCATAAAAACCCGCACGCCGCCGTCAAAATCGTGCAGAACGTCGTGAATCGCCACGATTGCGCCGTCCTCCAAAAACGGCGCGAAGCCGTCGAAATCGAGCTTTGTTCCCTGATAAGTGTGGTCGCCGTCAATCCACAGGAGACGTAGAGGGCTCGCCCAAGTTTTTGCCAGCTCAAATGAAAATGTTTGATGAAATCGGACTTGTTCGGCGACATTGTGATCCGCCAGGTTTTTTTGAAAATCCGGCAGAGAAGATTCCGCGCCGCGCAAATCGGGATCCGTCGCTGACGGAGCCGTCAGCGGATCAACCGCGCAAATCCCGGGATTTGCAGTTAACCTGGCAGCTTTGGCCAAGATGACGGTTGATTTGCCTTTAAAACTGCCGATTTCGAGAACTTCGCCCTGCGTCGTCGGAGACGCCGCTAAAAGCGCGAGAAACCGCATTTCATTGGGCGCGAGATATCCTTCGACCGAATCGGCTTCTCGCAGCAAATTTTCGACAAACGACGTAAATTCGGGTGAATCAACGCTGGTTATTTTGTTTTGAGGCACTGATGAAAGACTATTTGAAATTCAAAGTTAATGTCAAATACTGATTTGAATGCTCGCCAGCCGCAGATAAAACTGCTTTTCGCTAATTGTCATGGTGAATTTATTCATCTTTTAGCCCAACAACTGCTAAAATTAAAGAAAATTTATCGAGCGGAGAAATTAGCAAATGGCGGAAAAAACTGAAGCGCGATTTAACGTTGCCGCAAGCGTGGATCATCTGGCGATCAAATGCGAGGATTTGACGGCCGATGTCGAAGCCTATCAACAATTAGGCTTTACGGTTGAAACCATGTACGAAGACTGGGCAATGATGCGGGATGCAAGAGGATTTGGCATTGCGCTCCTGCCGCCAGCTTCAAAACATCCGCCTCATATCGGAATGCGCGTCGAGACAATGGAGGAACTGACGGCGGCGGCCGCGCGGGAAAATCGCCCGCTCAAAGAACACCGTGACCGCACCGTTTCGTTTTATACAAGAGGCGTCGGCGGTAACATCGTCGAACTGATTTATTATCCGCAGGATTTCGGAAAGTGAATAATCGAGATAACACCAATACTGGTTAAAAGCCAAAATGTAGTATGAACAGAGATGAAGAAGATTAAGGGAAAAGATTAAATCAACAAATTTTGTTTTAAATCTCCTTTATCCGGTTAATCCCTGTCAATTTGTCAATACTCGGTAATTTGTTTGTCGCTACTGATTTGGCGATATCCGCAAACGCAGTTTCTGCCCATTTGTTTGGCGCGATAGAGAGCGGCGTCGGCCATTTCGACTAGCTCAATCGGGTCACGCGAATCATTTGGAAAACTGGCCAGACCGATGCTAATTGTAATGTGATGCGTATTTGGCAAATTTTCTCCAAGGTGGCGCGTGACGGTAAATTCCTGTTGTTCGACGGTTTGCCTGATTCTTTCGGCGGCAACCAGACCTTGCTCTAAATCGGCATCAAGCAAAAAGACGGCAAACTCTTCGCCGCCAAAGCGCGAAGCCACATCGCCCGCCCGCAGAGTATGAATCAAACAGTTACTTAATTCTTCGAGCGTTTTACTGCCCGTGACGTGTCCGTACCTGTCGTTAACCTGTTTAAAATGATCCAAATCCATCATCAAAACGCAAAACGGACGACCTTCCAGCGTGGCTTTTCCGGCTTCGCGGCGCAGTTCGAAGAAGAAAGAGCGGCTCGAAAGCAGCCCGGTTAGTTCATCATGCGCGATCAAACGGTAAACCTGCATTTGAAACTCGCGGTCAATCTTGTCGAGCATTTCAAAGCGTAATAATTGATCGCCGATACCTATTTTGTCGCCCGAATGGAGCACAGCCTCTTTGACCGTCTGACCGTTGAGCAGAGTCCCGTTTTTCGATTCCAGATCGTGCAGATGATAACTTGTTTCCTTTGTTTGCTCGTCACGCCTGGTCACAATTTGCGCATGCAGGCGCGATGTTTTGAGATCGTTGATGCGAACATCGGCTTCGAGCGCGCGCCCCAAAGTGACAACTTCGCGTTCGAGCGGAATCGGAACGGCCATCAGTTCGCCGTTCAAGAAAACCAGCACCGGATGCAGTTCGCGGCGATTGACCGCTCCAGAATTTGTTTGCGCGTGATTATTGCCGTCCAAAGCTTAGCCTTCAAATTATAATTAAGATATGGTTAAATCCTGCGTTGAGCGAAAAAGAAGATATATGCCGATTTGGCAAATTTTTCAAGTTTGCCGAAATACATTTTCGATTATCGGCAGTTTTTACGCAAATTGATTTTTTTATTTTTTTATGCCGGAAAATGTTTGGAAGTCGCGCACGAAACAAGATTTGATGATCGAAGTTTGGGAAGCGCTTGACTGTGAATCGGTTGGACGGGCGGAAATCGAAGCAATTGAAACGGCCATTGCCGACCGATTTGGCCCGGGCGCAGTCGAAAGTCCGATGAAAACTGCCCGCCTGCTGGCCGACGAAGGCGCTGAACTGCGACATCCTGAAATTATGGAACTGGATGTTGAGCGCCGAATGTCTGACACGCGAGCGGCAGAATTTCGCAATCTGATCAAATTTGTCGATTTCAAACAAGCCGAAACGACTTTTAAAAATCTCGAAAATCTGCGCCGGAAATATCTCGGCAACAATGACCGCGAAGGCTTGCGCCGCCTGCGCGCTAAAGCGCAGCAGGGACGCGAACGAGCCGAGATGATTGGCAAAAATCAAAGTGTCAAAGAGGAAAAACGCGAGGAAAAGGGCGAGATTGCCGAATGGTTTCGCGTTTGGCTGGAAACGCCCGAAATATTTGCCGGATGGCTCGCCTTGCGAAAAAGATCGGCTGATTTTCAAAACCGGTTTGTTAAAAAAGACGAATAGACAATTTAAAAATAATTTTTGAAAAGGTGAAAACAATGGAAATCTACAAAGAACTGCTTGAAATGAGTCGGATGGAAAAGCGCGGCTTAACTTTCTTTCTGCAAGGTCAAACCATCAGCGGAATTGTCGTTGAAATTCTCGAAGATCACAAAGTTGTCGTCTTGCAAAGCCAGATGTACACCCGAATCATCGTTAAGCTGGAGAGCGTCGCGGCGGTTGCCATCGGCTAAATTTGCTATCATCAAAACTGTGAAATCAGCTTCTCAAAACAATCTCCGGCGCGAACTTGAAACTGCTATCGCTCTCGCCCGCCAGGCCGGACGGGGCATTATGGATTTTTACGACACCCCTTTTCTAATCGAAGAAAAAATGGGATTGGATAACTTTACCGAGCCCGTCACCGAAGCCGACCGGCAAGCGAGCCGCATTATCGTCGGCGGTTTAGAGAGCGAGTTTCCCGATGACGGGATTTTGTCTGAAGAAGAAGCGGATGACAAAAACAGGTTGACGAAAAATCGCGTCTGGATTATTGACCCGATTGACGGAACCAATGGTTTTGTCAACCGCGAAGGCGAGTTTGCAGTGCAAATCGGTTTGGCGATTGCGGGCGAAACGGTGCTTGGAGTCGTTTACGAGCCCGCCTTTGAGCGATTATTCTGGGCGATTAAAGACGCCGGGACGTGGCTTGAAACGCCGGGCAAAGAACTGCAGAAATTGCGTGTTTCCGACAAAACGGATTTCAGTCAGATGACACTCGCCGCGAGCCGTTCGCATCGTTCTCCGCGAATGGATCAGCTGATTGCGGCTTTCGGTTTTAGCAAAGAAATCAAGAGCGGCTCGGTCGGCGTTAAGGTCGGTTTGCTAACGCAGCAGATAGGCGACGTTTACATTCATCTGTCGTCCCGCACCAAACAATGGGATACCTGCGCTCCGCAAATTATTTTGGAAGAAGCGGGCGGTAAAATGACCGATTTGTTTGGCGCGCCGATAATTTACAACACAACCGATGTGCAGAATTATAACGGCGTCGTGGCGACCAACGGAGTGTCGCACGCCGCCGCGATTCGCCGCTTGAAACCTCTGCTAACCGAATTCGGCAGGGTTCGCGCCAAAGCGAAACTTCCTTAGTAAAAGATAAGGGGCGCGAACCGGTTCGCGCCCCTTATCTTTTATTTCATAAAGCAGTTTAGTTTTAAAAATCGAGCCGGATGCCGAGCGGAAATTCGCGGTTGTAGCTTGAGTTTAATGTAAAAGACGGCGAGGCGGAAACAAACTGTCGCGGCGCGTTAAAACTTGCCGACGGGGGCGACAAACGATTGGGAAGCGGTACACCTTGCACAATTCCGGCGTTGCTGAAACTGTAAAGCGTGTTAGTGACGTTTTGGATGTTCGGGCGGTTAAAAATGTTAAAGCCTTCGCCAAAGAAAGTGACGCGAAACTGTTCGCCAAAGCGGAGTGCGCGCCCGACTCGCAAATCAAGTTGATAGGTTGACGGAGTTGAATACTGATTGCGTTTCGTTCCCGGAACGCGGTCATTAGCCGTATTGCCGTCAGCATTTGGATCGCCGGAAATAATTGCCGAATACGCATAACCTGATTGAGCCGTGAAAATTCCGGTGACAAGATAATCGCTCAAAAGCGCGCGAACAACTTTGTTTTCGCTGTATTTGAACGTTCCGGTTTCGTAAACCGGGCTAAAGATAAAGCGATGCCGAACATCCAAATCAGAGCGACCGTATTCACCGGTTAAATTGAATTGATTTTGAGCGATTTTCGCATCGTCAGATCCCGGAACTACCGAAGTTTGGTCGGGTTTATCATCTTTCGCCTTTGACAGCGTGTAGCTTGTATTAAACTGAAGGTGATTGGCGAAGCGGCGATTTACTTCAAACGCCAATCCCTGATAAAACGAATTCGCCGAGCTTTCAAATAAGCTGATTCGCGCAAACTGCGGTAGCGGTCTTGGATTAGAAAACCTTTCAACCGTAATTGTTTGTCCGGTGTTAACAGTTCCGTTATATATAGGAATTACCGTTTGCACCGGCGCGTTCAAATTCGCGTTCCGCGTTCTGGTCAAATTCGCACCGCGAAAGATTTCATACTGTACCGAAAACGTCGTGTTCGCAAAAATTTCGCGCTCGAATTGAACGCGGGCCTGATGCGTAAACGGCTGCCTGTAATTGTGGTCGAATAAATAAAGATTGATTGGCGCTAGGCCGATTGTCGGCGCACTCGTCAGGACATTTGGATAAGTCGGGCAAGGATTGACCTGCGGCGGAACCGGATTATTAATACAGGTCAAGTTAAATGCCAGAACCTGAACGCCGTTTTGCGTATGTGCCGTTCCGGTTAAAATCGCCGGAGTGCGCCCGAAAAAGATTCCGTAACCGCCGCGCAGAACCGTTTTTTCGTTAAAAGCGTAGCTCGCGCCAAGACGCGTCGCAAAATTGTCTTTATCCTTCGGCTGAAAACCCGTATCAAAACCGGCGGCGAGCAACGCTGGATTCGGATTGGTAAGCGGCGGTTTAGCAATGTTTTGATAATCGTAACGGAGACCGACATTAAACGTCAGCTTGGATGATGCGCGGTAATCGTCAAGCGCGAAAAATCCATACTCGGAATCGTTCGGATGCGAAGTCGCGCCGTTCGTTCCCGCTCCGGCAAAGCTTTGCCGATAAAGAGACGGCTGATTATTAGCCAGAGCCGTATAGCTTGGGAAAGTGTAAGCGCCGCTAAAGAGTCCGGGAAAGAAATTGAAAACTCGGTCGAACAATAAATCCGCCCCGTATTTAATCGTGTGGTTGCCGGTGATATAAGTTTGATTATTGACGAATTGATAACGCTTGACGGTTGTTTCGCGCGGGCTGAAATTGTTGCGCCCAAAATTGAAAGTACCGTCGGGAGTCGTCACGGCAGCTTCGGGAGCGGTTGAGTTGGACAGCCCTGGCTCTCTGTCTTTTGAATATTGAAAACGAAACTCGTTGATATAATTTGACGTCAAAGTCGAGGTCAAACTCGCCGTCAGCGTTGATGTTTTGACGTTGCTGTTGCCGGTGTGTTCGGCCGAGCTCAATGTGCCGGAATTTTCCAAATTGGTTCCGGTAAAGTTCTGCTGGTTAAAACGAACAAAAGCCTGATTGCGGTTGTTGATATTAAAATCCACCTTGCCCAGATAAGTATCTTGTTGGCGGTTAATGTTGTAAGACGCGACCTTCGGCGTGAGCAAAGCTTGAACGCTGGCCGGTGTGCTGGCCAGTCCTAGCGATGGCAAGACAACCGGATTGGGCAAGTTTGAGCGTTGACCTTCATATGCGCCAAAGAAAAAGATGCGATCTTTTTTGAGGGGGCCGCCAAAAGTGCCGCCGAATTGATTGATTTGCCCGGCGGGGCGTGCGCGCCTAGCGGCAACCAAATTCGGATTGCGCGCGTTAAGCGATTCGTCCCTAAAATATTCAAAAGCGCTGCCCGTAAATCTGTTTGTTCCCGATTTGGTGACAACGTTGATGACGGCGCCGGCGGCGCGTCCGAATTCAGCCGAAAATCCGTTTTGATTAACCTGAAATTCTTTGACGGTATCAACCGAAAACTGCGACGGCGCGCGTCCCGAACCGACGCGTCCCGATGACTGTCCGAAAAACGTGTTATCGCTGCTCGTGCCGTCAATCTGCAAACTGTTCAAAGTTCCTTTTTGACCGCCGACCGCCAGATCACCGGCGCGCGTCGGATCGCGAACGATGCCGGGCGTTAAGGTGACGAAATCTAAAAAGTTGCGCCCATTGGTCGGAAGGTTGATGATGCGGCGTTCTTCGACGGTCGAAGAAATCGAAGTGCGGGTGGTTTCAACGCCTTGCCCTGAGTCTTGGACATCAACAACGGCTGTGCTCGCGCCGGCGCTCAAAACTATTTCGAGCGTATTTTTCGCGCCGACCGTGACAATAACATTTTCATAAGTTGCCGCGCCAAAACCTTGCGCGGCGGCGGTGACGACTCGGTAATTTCCCGGCTGCAAAAGCGGCAAAATAAAATTGCCGTCGCTGCTGGTGTTGGCGGATTTTTCAAATCCGTTATCCTGACTGGTTGCCGTCACGGTCACGTTGGGCACTGCCGCGCCGTTTGGATCAACCACGCGGCCTTCGATGTTGCCGGTGGTCGCCTGCGATTGCGCCAATGCACTGTTGCCGCTGAGCGCTAGAACCGATAAAATCAATGATAGAATAATCCTGATAAAAAATTTATTCATTTTAATCCTTATATTTATTGTTTGAATAACCTGAGAAGTATGGTTCTGATTTAGAAATAATTGTGTTTGTCAAAACTGAGATGGTACGTCAAACGGGAGAACGTGGCAAGAAAGCGCAGGCTAATTCTTTGTTACAGAATTGTTAGATAAATTCTGTTTTATTGATTTTCACCTGCCGCCCAGAGTGAATTTTCTCCGGTTTCGTCGGCATAAAACTCTTTTTTCCAGATTGGAACGGTTCGTTTGAGTTCCGTGATCAGCCACTCGCAGGCGGCAAAAGCCGCGCGGCGATGCGGCGCGGCGACCGAGATGACGACGCTCGTTTCACCGATTTCGAGTCGTCCCAGACGATGCACAATTCCAACCGAAGCGATTTCAAACTGCTCGCGAACCGATGCGCCCAGCTTCTGCATTTCCGACAAAGCCATCGGTTCATAAGCCTCATAAACGAGATACAACGTTTCGCGCCCCTTCGTCCATTGCCGGACATAACCGTCAAGCGTCACGGTCGCGCCGCATTCGGGCGGCAGAATTCGTCGAGACACGTCGCCCACTTCCAGCGCATTTGTAGTTATTTCAAAAAAGTCATTCCCATTTTGGATTTTGGATTTTGGATTTTGGATTTCACCTGAACCTCCCGATACTGGGGGGAAAATCGCCAGTTCGTCGCTGTCGCGGATAATTTCTTCGCCCGTCACATAGTTTTGGTTAACGGCAAAAAGCAGCGATTTCCCAAATTTTTCGCGGAGCGTCGGAATATCCTCTAAAACCTGTCCGAAGGCGTCAGCGGCGGAAACGTTTTCCGGCAGAGCAATAATTTTTTCATTGGTTCCGGCTAAATCCTTGGCGGCGCCGAAAAACAAAACTTTGACGTTAATTGTTTGGGCAATGGTCATGGCAGATCAATTTTCTTTTTGCTGTGGCCGTTGGTTTGAGCGACTTTATGAGTATTGGCGCGGTCTTCGACCTGGTTGACGGCTTGCGAGAGCAGTTCGTAGAGGCGTTTGAGACGCTCTGCGGTCGAGCGCGTTTCGAGCAGATCGTATTTGAGCTTGATATCAAAATCAACAGCTGCCGCCACAAAAAACGAGAGTTCAGCGGGAGTAATATCCGGCAAATCAGGCAGTTCAGCCGTTTCTCCGGCCAGTTCGCGCACTGCTTTGGCGACGCGCAAAAACAAATCCCTGACGGCGCGGGCGCGTGGTTCGAGCAGTTCGGCGTCTTCTTCTTCGTCTTCAAAATATGAAACTTCGCTGACGAAATACGGGTCGGCAGTTTCAATGTAATCTTCAATCTTAAAACGAACGACGCCGACAGTTAAGATATTAGAGCGGCCATCTTCGGTTTGCTGATTGTCGCGCAATTCGGCAACGCATCCGATGGTTCCGATTGGCGGGCGATTTTCCGCCGATTCGCCGGCGTCGAAAAACGGAATTCCAAACAAATTGTTGGTGATTTTAATATCTTTAAGCATTTGCCGGTAGCGCGGCTCAAAAATGTGGAGCGGGAGCGGCGTTCCCGGGAACAGCACAACAGGGAGCGGGAAAAGCGGCAACTGCCGAACGCCCTGCATTTTATCTAAAGAATCAGTCATTTCGATATCGGATTTCGGATTTCGGATTTCGGATTGAAATCTAAAATTCAAAATTAAACTGTTTTGGTAGCAATGTAATCTAGTATCTTATCAGGCGCGTCATCGTTTAAGGCCATCTGTTTCGCGCCGATAATCAGTTCGGCCATTTGCGGAGCACGCGTCTGGTAGCGGTTATCGCGCGCCACTAGATCTTCGATGGCGCGGCGCTCGCGCGTTTCCCGACTGGCGTTATCGTCAATCACCACGCCGTATTCAACCGGCACAGTGTTATTTTTCAAACGCACATGGAGCGCGCCCGTAGTTTCCTGAACCAGTTTGCGCATTTCATCAAATTCCAGCAGTGAATTGGGAAACCCCAAATGTCCTTTGAGCGTGACTTCGACAATCGGCTGAGGTGAATTTGACTCGGCGTCATGCGCCGTTACCTCGCCCTCTACTGTTTTGAGAACGCCTTCGGTCACTTCGCGACCTTCGCTCAATCCGTCAACGTTGAAAATTACGCGCGCAAACGGTCGCTGATGATAATCTCGCAAAAATTCGGCGCGAACATTTTTGTCTGCGTCAACTTCGACCAGATAAACTCCGCGCTCTTCTTTAAACTCGTCAACTTTGCAGGTTTCGAGCGAACCTGGATTAAAAGCCCAATTATCAATCTCGATGCGTTTGTGCGTATGACCCAGCCCGACGTAGTTTGTGACGGATTTGAGACTGTTAAGATTAGCCTGCGAAAGCGCGGCAATATGGCCGTGGCGCCCGATTTCGTGGCCTTCGACATCGGTATGAAGCATCAGAATATTAAATAAATCGGGACGCGAATTTTGTTTGATGCCTTCGATAATCGGCGCGATCATCGCGTTTAGAGAATGCCTGTACCAGCGCGAGCCGAAAATCCGCGCGCCCTTAACATCAATAAACGAACCGCTTTTTTCTTCTTCGTCCCACGCCTCGTAAACCATTTTTAGTTTGCCGCTCTGGTCGGTTTCAACTTTTGGTTCGAGCAGCTTTAGCAAACCGCTGTTCCTCAGCGAACGAAGCCAGCTGTAATCCGATTCGCGATCCTGCGATTCGTCGTGATTGCCTTCAATCGCGACGGCCGGAATATTATTTTTTTGAAGTTCGGCCAAACCCAAAAACGCCTGGTCAAAGGCTTGCGGAGTCGGAGTGCGTTTGTCAAAGAAATCGCCGCAAATCAAAACAAAATCAACTTCATTGTTGATCGCGTACTTAATCAAGACTTCAGCCCAGGCGCGCCCGAAATCTTTCGTCCGCTCGGCAAGCTGATACTGATTAAATCCCAAATGAATGTCGGAGACGTGCAAAAATTTCATCGTTTTATGAGAATATTATACGACAGACGATAAGCCAAAGTGTATTTAGCGGGACGAGAGACTCAAAAAGGCTGCTTGGCACAGGCGGCAGCAAATTAATAGCGATGAAATCATCATGGTAAAAGGCGCCGCCGAACGACAAAACTTAATTCCCAAATTTGCGGCAACGGTTCTGCAAAAATCCGACGCGGAACTTTTAATGGCCTGTCGCAGCGGCGACGAAGCGGCCTGGCAAAGTTTGGTTGAGCGTTTTGAGCGTTTGATTTCAGTGATTCCGCGTCGCGCCGGATTGGGTGAAGAATTAGTTGCCGAAGTTTTTCAGGAAGTTTTTTTGACTCTCTTTGAAAAAATGAACAATATCGAACAACCGGAGCGTCTGCGCGCGTGGCTCGTGACGACCGCCAAATTTAAAACCTGGCGCATTGTTTCGCGCGAAAAAGTCGGAATCAACGCGGCGAATAATATCAACGAAGACGACGAGCATTTCTTTGAAATTCCGGACGCCGCGCCGTTAGCCGATGCCGCTCTGATTGAACTCGAAGAACAGCACAAGATCCGCTCGGCGCTTTCGGCGCTTGACCAAAGATGTCAAATCATTTTGACCATGCTCTATCTGACGGAACCGGCGGCAAGCTATGCTGCCGTAGCCGAAAAGGTCGAGGTTAACGAAACCAGCATCAGCCCGCTCCGCGCGCGCTGTCTCAAAAAAATGCTGAAAACTCTGACGCAGTAATTTTGAGCCGCAAAAATATTTTTTGCGCAACTGTCTTTTTTTGAGCGCCGGGCAAACTGTTCTAGTAACAAGCAGAGCGCATCGAAGAGCGCCGCTAAATTGAGCAAATGAAATTCTTTAACAGTCACATTTCAAACGAAGAACTTGCCGACATGGCGGACGGCAGGCAACAGCAGTCAACCGAAACCAGGCAGCATCTCAATGCTTGCGCTCACTGTACAGAAGAACTGGCGCGGCTCGAAACGGCAGTTGGCTTGATGCGGCGCGATGATTCCGCACCGGCACCCGCAGAAGCCGTTCAGTTTGCGCGCAACATCTTCCGCGCCCGTCAAACGCAGCTCCAGCTGCAGACCAAAAGCCTGGCAAATAGAATCGCGGCCACCCTCAAAGTTGATTTGTCAGGTTTGACTCCCGCTTTTGGCGAGCGTTCGGCAGCCGTCGTTTCAAACGAAAGACAAATGCTGTTTGCAGCCGGCGAATATGATGTAGATTTGCGTCTCAAGAAAACAGAAAACGGATTTTCGGTGCGCGGTCAGGTTTTAGGCGAGCTGCCGAAGAATTGCTCGGTTTATTTGGAAGCGGTGAACTTTGCCGCCGAAGCTCCGGTTGACGAAACCGGTTTCTTTTCCTTTTCTCCTTTGTCGTCAGTTGATGACTTGCAGGTTTCGCTTATTTTCGCCGAATAAAATCCGCGGCAATGGTCAAACTCTTAGAAAGGCGGTGTGTGCTTGCGCCGCCTTTTTGTTTTGCCTATCGGAACGGTTAAACTATGATGTGATGTTGTCAGCAAATGAACTTGTCGAGAAATTGATCTCAGCTGAAACGAAACTTGACCGAGAAAATTGGCTTCGAGAAAACGCCGAATGCGCAAATTTGGATTTAGCGCTTCTACTCAAAGATGCCTGCTATTCCGCTTGGACTGATGAGCCTCAAAAGGTGCTTTTGATTTCCGACATTTTACAAAGCTTGTCTAATTTCCGACCGGTACCTGAAATTGCGGCTCTCTCGTTTTGGGTAAGAGGGGTCAAAGCCATCATTCAGAGCCAGCCCGTCGAAGCTATCGCTAGTTTTAACCAAGCCGTGTCAATCTTTAATGAACAAAAAGAATTCTCTCAAGCTGCAAACACACAGGTGGCAAAGCTTTACGCCCTGGCAATGATTGGGCATTACGATGAAGCTATCAAAAGCGGGGAAGCTGCTTTGGTCATTTTTAAGTCTCATCACGACGTTCTGGCAGCTGCAAAAACAGAACACAATTTAGGTAATGTTTGTTACCGACGCGACCGATATCAAGAAGCCGAGGCATTTTACACCTTAGCGCGGAAAGATTATTTAATTCTTGATGATCAAAGGCATCTGGCCATGTTGGAAAACAGTTTGGCCGTGATTAAGGCGCTGCAAAATGATTTTCGAGAAGCTGAAAAGTTATACGAAAATGCTTTGAGACGAGCCAAAGCACAGGAGATGCGGGTTACAGAGGCAGAAACCGAGGAGAGTTTGGGCAATCTCGCGCTCTTTCGCGGTCGGTACGACGAAGCTTTGAAGTTTCTGGAAAAATCCAGAAGCGGTTACGCTGCGCTGCAGATGCCGCATCAGACAGCAATTGCCGATTTGGAAATCGCCGATGTTTATCTTGAACTGAATTTGCTGCCGGAAGCCCGTGAGATTTACCGGCGGATTGCACCTCAATTTACCGCTTTCGAAATGCGGGCTGAGGAAGCGCGGACGCACGCCAATTACGGCCGAACACTCGAGCGATTGGGCGAAAGCGCTGAGGCTTTGGGCGAGCTTGAAAAAGCCGAAACGCTTTATCATCTGGAAGGAAATCACGTCGGCGCGGCTTCGGTAAAATTGATTCTGGCCAACCTCAATCTGCGCGAAAAAAAATATAAGGCGGCAATCATCCTCGCCGCCCAAGCCGAAGAAAGCTTTCGAGAAGCAAACAGCCCGCGCAACGTCCTGTTGTCGCAATTGGTGCGGGGCGAAAGTGAACGATGCTCAGGAAATTTCGACGGGGCGCAAAAAGTTTTCGCCGATGTTTGGGAAAAATCCGAATCTGCCGAACAACCGCAAATCGCCTGGGCGGCGGCAAACGCGCTTGGATTGCTGGCAAAAGAGGAAAAGAATTTTCCGGCGGCGACACAGTATTTGGAGAAAGCCGTCGAAATTATCGAATCGCTCCGCTCGCCGCTCGCCGCCGACGAATTCCGCACCGCTTTTTTTACCGACAAACTTGCTCCGTATCAAACTCTGGCGGATATTTGCCGGATGGATTCGCCGCGCCGGGTGGCCGAATCGCTTGGCTGGATTGAACGCGCTCGTTCGCAATCCCTCCTTGATTTGCTGGCAAATTCCGCTCATTCAGAAAAATTGACCGATAACCCGGTTCTTCAGGGACGATTAAACAATTTGCGCGAAGAGTTAAATTGGTTTTACAGCCGCATTCAGCGCCCTCAGAGCGAAATCGGCGCAACTCAAACGGAGGCTGAAAACATCGGGCACGAAATCAAAAAACGTGAAAGCGAAATCAGCCAGCTGGTTCTGCAAATCGAAACCGGCCGCGAAAAGACGGTTCAGCGCGAGAGTACTTTTGATTTGCCAAATTTACAAAAGGCGCTCGGAGAGAAGCGAGTTTTAATCGAGTTTGCTGTTTTTGACGGAGAGTTTGCCGCTTTTGTAGTTGAAGGAAATCAAGTCGAGTTGATCGAAAATTTGGGCACCGCCACCGAAGTTCAGGATCTTTTGGAACAAATTCATTTTCAATTCGGGACTTTGCGTTACGGCGCGGCGCAGCTGCAAAAACATCTCGGACTTTTGACAGCGCGCGCCCGACGGCTTTTGCAAAATCTTTACGAAATTTTGCTGCGCCCGCTCGAAGAGTGGATCAAAGAAAAACATTTGATTATCGTTCCGGCAAAAAATCTGCACTACGTTCCGTTTCACGCGCTTTTCGACGGCGAAAAATATTTGCTCGAAAGCCGCGAGGTGAGTTTTGCGCCGAGCGCGGCTGTCCTGCAAAACCTGCTTGCCAACGATTCCGGTCAGCCTGAAAAAATTTTGGCCGTCGGTTTTGCCGACGAGCGCGTTCCGCAAGTCGAACGCGAAGTCAACAGTTTGGCCGATATCTGGCCGCAGAGCGTTATTTTGTCGGGCGCGGCTGCTACTTTCGCCGCTCTCAAAGAAAACCTGGAGCGCGAAAATTTTGATATTCTGCATCTGGCCTGTCACGGTCAGTTTCGACCGGAAAATCCGCTTTTCTCGTCGCTTCACTTAAGCGACGGCTGGGCGACGGTGCGCGAAGCCGCCGGATTGCGGCTCAAAAACGCGCTCGTCGTTTTATCGGCCTGCGAAACCGGTTTGAGCGAAGTTGCGGCCGGCGAGGAATTACTCGGACTTGTCCGCGGGTTTTTGGCAGCCGGAGCGAACGCCCTTGTGATCTCACTCTGGACGGTGGAAGATGAAGCGACCGCTAATCTGATGAGTGATTTTTACGCCAAATTGAAAAACGGAAATTCGCTAGCGAATTCTTTGCGGGCGGCGCAGAGACAATTTATTTCCCAGGACACGCATCCATATTTCTGGGCGCCGTTTATTCTGACCGGCAAATGGGCGAGCTGAATTTACCGGGCTAATCAAAATAATAAAACATTTTTTTTCTGAGCCTGTCTTTTTGCGGATTGTTTGCTGACTGTCAAACGGAAGCATTCGCGTCGGCGATTTTTGAACAACCACTGCTTGAAGGGAATCGCGCCCTCCTCGCTTAAAGAGCAGGGAAATAATTAGAGTCGGCGCGTTTGTTTCTAACAGTTCTCGCAATTCGATTTAAAGTTGTATGAAAAGCACTATCTGGCAAATCTGGTTACTGATTATTTTATTGAGCGGGCTTGGGCTAACGAGTCAGGCACAAAACCCGAACTGCGATTTGAGCGAAACCGTTCCGGGACAAATTTCGATTGAGTTAGTTAATGCCTCAAACCTTCCTGCAATCGCCGCGCAATATAATTTAAATCCGACGCCGATCTGGCAGCTTGGAACCCGCCCGATTTATATCTTAAGTTTTAGTGATACGCGCACCGTCTGTCAGGTTGTCGCGCAAATTGGAAGGGATTCGCGCTTTGTTTACGCTGAGCCTAATAGCCGTTTGAGAAGCCCGGAAGCGCTCGGAGTTTCATGGACAATCGGAGTTTCATGGACAATCGGCGCTAGTGCTAAAGGTACCAACCGACAGTGGGCAAACAATCGCATTCACTTGTTTGAAGCGCAGACCGGAGCCGGCGGCTCGCGCGGCGCTGGTGTGACAATAGCAGTGATTGATACCGGGATTGATTTGACGCACCCGGCTTTTGCGGGCAGAATCGCCCCGGGCGGCCACGATTTTGTTGATAACGACGATAATCCGCAGGAAGAAGGACAGCAGCATGTCGGTTCCTACGGACATGGTACACACGTCGCCGGAATCATCGCGCAGGCCGCGCCGGATGCGAAAATTCTGCCAATTCGCGCTCTCAATCCAAACGGCGAAACTACTACTCGTGTTTTAGCCGAAGCGTTTGATTATGCGGTTGCTCACGGAGCGCAAATTATTAATTTGAGTCTCGGAACGCCCAACCAAACCAAACTTCTCAAAGATCGAATTGAAGATGCATATCTTAACAGCGGTATCATCACTGTTGCAGCAGCCGGCAACGGCGGCAACACCGTTCCAATTTTTCCGGCTTCCGATGCCGACGACACCTTTAACGGTTTAATTTCCGTCGGCGCAATCTCGCGTGAATTAATTGTTAATCCGAACAACAACGCGCTCGAAGATATGATCACCACTTTCTCAACACGCGGTGAACTACGGCGCGGCGGCAACGGATTGGCAAAAGTCACGGTTTATGCGCCGGGCGAGCGAATTGTCAGCGCAATCCCGGATGGTCGTTACGGAACGTGGAGCGGAACCTCAATGGCAGCGCCGTATGTTTCCGGTCTAACAGCCTTAATCAAGTCAAAAGATCCTGCTGCCAATATCAAATCTCGCATTGTTGACTGCGGGCAGCAATATTTACAACGGCCGGCAGAGCAAGGGGATTGGGCACGGATTGATGCTGAGAACTCCGTGCACCTAATCAGACCGTGTACGGCTCTACCCAATTGATTTTCTAAAAAGTTTCAAAAACAATTTTCGTTAGACGAGGGGCGCGGAGAATGGCTCACTTCCATTCTCAAACTACCCGTGTGTTTTGGGGAGCCGACGGGAAAACAAGAAACGGCTTTAAATTTAAAATAAAGGAAAAAAAATGAAAAAGAACAATAACCAAAATTTACAACTATGGCTGCTTTTACCGGCCATTATTGGCGCACTCGTCTGGGCAATCAGTCCGATTATCTCGTCAAGCGCGGCGGGCAATTCGCGACTCTCTGATAATGTCGTTCTCGATCTGCAAACTTCTTTGAGCGGGACGGCGATTAACGGCGTAATTCCGTTTGGGCGCGCCGAATACAAAACTTTTACGAACGGCAATCGAAAATTTGAGGTTGACGCCTATTTGGTTAACCTTCCGACGGGAACTGCCCTGATCGTTCAGGTCAATAATACATCAGTCGGTCAGTTGGTCATTTCGGCCGGCCAGAGCGGACAGCTTGAGCTGAAAACCGAAAATGGGCAAAACGTCCCCACCGTTCAAAGCGGTGATACGGTCACCGTCAAGCAAAACGCGAATACGATTTTAAGCGGGGCGTTCGGCGGTGCCGGAACCCCGACGCCAAGCCCGACCGGCTCGCCCTCGCCGACGGCTTCGCCAACCCCAACCGTTTCGCCCGTTCCGCTTTCCACGCTTTTCGCTCAATTAACCGGCGCTCCAATTAACGGCGCGGTGCCGAGCGGATTCGGTCAATATTTTGTTCGTGCTGACGGCAATCGCAAACTCAAAGTTTATACGCGCTTTGTCAATTTGCCGGTGGGCACGCAGCTCAGCGTTTTTGTCGGCGATGTGAACGTCGGCACACTGACTTTGAATCGCGTAGGCGAAAGCGAACTCGAACTTGAATCCGAGCGCAACCCGCTGCCGATGATCACCGCAGGAACCGTTTTGACGGTTAGAAACGGCAGCACGATTACTTTGAGCGGCACTTTTACCGGCACCACACCGACCCCGACTCCAACCGGTTCGCCGACTCCGAGCCCAAGTCCGATCGGTTCGCCCACCCCGAGTCCAAGTCCGACTCCGCGCAACGCCAGATTTTTCGAGGCCGAACTGCGCGGTTCGCAAGTCGTTCCGCCGGTTGTCACCGAAGCTCGCAGCGAAACCAAAATTCTTCTAAATCAAGCTGAAACCGAAATTAACGTTGTTTCCAGTTTCTTCCGGCTCTCCAGCAATCAAACGTCGGCGACGATTAACGGACCCGCTTTGCCGGGAACCAATGCGCCGGTGATTTTTGATCTCGGCACAATCGGCGGCACGAACGGATTCTTCCCGACGCGCACCTTTGCTGTCACGCCGGAACAGGTCGCGCAATTGCGAGCCGGTTTGTGGTACGTCGTGATCGGCAGCGTCAATCACCCTGACGGAGAGATTCGCGGGCAGGCGCGCGCCGAAGACCGTGTCGGTGATTTTGAAGGCGACGGACGTACAGACCTCTCGGTCTTCCGCCCTTCGAATGGAACTTTTTACTTCTTAAATAGCTCAGACGCGGCGTTCCGCACTCAATTACTCGGCGGCGCAACCGATAAAGTCGTCACCGGAGATTTCGATGGCGACGGCATCTCGGATGCCGCCGTTTTCCGAAACTCCGGCGGTTCGGGAGTTTGGTCAGTTCGCCGCAGTTCGGACGACGGAGTATCGAACGAACAATGGGGATTTGCTTCGGATGTGCCGGTATCAGGCGATTATGATGGCGATGGCCGCGCCGATTTGGCAGTTTTCCGCCCATCAAACGGCGTCTGGTACATTCGCCGCAGTTCGGACAACAGCTTTTTCGCCGCGCCATTTGGCCAGAACGGAGACGTTCCGGTAGTTGGTGATTTTGACGGTGACGGCCGGACTGACCTGACTGTCTTCCGCCCTGCGACCGGCATCTGGTATTCGCTCCACAGCTCAAACGGAACTGTTTCCATTCTTCAATGGGGCGTTTCGGAAGACATTCCGCAGATCGGGGATTTTGACGGCGACGGCGTGTCCGATATCGCGGTGTTCCGACCGTCAACCGGCATCTGGTATATCCACCAGAGCATAGACAATGGATTCCGCGCCCTTCAGTTTGGCCAGAGCGGAGACGTTCCGGCGGCTGGCGAGTATGATGCGGACTCGCAAACCGATGTCGCTGTGTTCCGTCCGTCAAGCGGCACCTGGTACGTCAAACGTTCGGTTGACGATGCCTTCGTCGCCACCCAGTTTGGAGCAAACGGAGATAAACCGGCGATCAGCCGCTAAATCAAAGTTGGCTTAAAAAGCTAACAATTAAGCGTAAGCGCAAAATAATCAGTTGAGCGGCGGATAAAAACGTCGCTCAACTGATTATCATTTAAAGTTCGCCTCTTAAGTTGATTGCACGAAAGGTCGTCATCGAAATATAAGTTCTTTATTGCGGTGATTTAACGCCGGGCGACTTGACTTTCTCCGGCGTTTATCTTAATTTTTCTGAAAATTCAAGGTGGTTACCGGTTGCTGCAGATTTGAGATTTAGACAGTAATTCTCCCCTAAATACTCAATTCGTTTTTAATTGTTTTCCGGCAGCAAGAGTCGTTTATCCGACTTTTATAAAATACGATTGCAGGCGTTCGCGGTGCTCAACGCGTCTTTCCGCCTGTCTTTAAGTAGTTTTACAAACACCAAACCCCTTCACATCCTAAGCCAAATAAGGAGAGCTCATGCAAGATAACGAATTTAAACTAGATTTGTCGGCATCACTTAACGAGGCCGACGAAACTGCAAACGGCGCCTCGAACACTAACAATAATCAGCCCTCACTCGACAAACAGACTATTTCGCCAAAAACAATTGAAAGACGACAGTTTTTTAAAAAGGCCGGCGGGGCGGTAGCCGCGACAATTGTCGGAGCAACCGCTTTAAAATCCGTTCAAGCTCAGGATAATGGTTATCTCAAAAGCAGCAAAGTTCCGACCGAGCCTGCACCCGGCTTAACTGCTCGACAACACGGGGGCGGGGAAGGTTTGACCGGTACTGAACGGGCTAATCGGGCTTTGCAAATTCGGGTGGAAGCCGCTCTGCGCGAACGAGCCGTGCCCATCCCAGATCATCCTGACAACGGCGATGAAGACGAATATCGTAATCGCAATTATTTTGGTAATTTTTCAAAAGGTCTGCGTCACAACTCAAATACTGGCGAAGTTGATTCGCAAGCCTACCGCGCATTTCTAGCCGCCAATGAAAGCGGGCAATTCTCGGCTTTTGAAAATCTCGCTCCATTTTTGGGCTGCTCCGATCCAGCGTTGCAGCGCCCGCTGGTTAATCCTTTGTCGTGCAACGGCTTTGATCTCGAAGGAACTGATCCGGCGCAGCTTTCAATCATCGAAAACGGTGTGCGTCGTCCGTTTCGTCCCGCTCCGGCGTTTGCCAGCGCTGAAGAAGCCGGCGAAATGGTCGAACTTTACTGGATGTCGCTCCTGCGCGATGTTCCTTTTGATCAGTATGCGGCAAACCCGATGGCCATCGCGGCGGCCAATGATTTATCAAACATGACTGATTTTCGCGGACCGAAAATCAACGGACGAGTGACTCCTCAAACTCTTTTCCGAGACGCCTATCGCGGCTGCACCAAGGGACCGTATATCTCGCAGTTTCTGATTCGCGGAACTTCAAATAGTATTCCGGGCGTCCCGGATGTTCCTGCGGGCATCAATTTCGGGTCTCAGCGGATAGATTTACGCATCCGCAATTACGCAGCAAACACTGATTACATGACCAATTTCAACGATTGGCTCAATATCCAAAACGGATGCGTGCCGAATCTGGCAATTCCCCTTGATAATAACGGACTGACCTATCTCCGAGACGGACGCGGAATGGGAGCGTATGTCCGATTGGACGTCCTCTATCAAGCTTATTTTGTTGCCGCGCTCAGCCTGATTAACGGTGTGACGCTCAATGAAACGACCACGCCGTTTATCTTCCGCTTTCCGTTTGACACAAATAATCCATATGGACAAAGCGGCTCAACGCTTGTCCAGGCCGGTTTCGGTCAGTTTGGTAACCCGCATCTGATGACGATGGTGACGGAACCTTCGACCCGCGCTCTTAAATCAGTTTGGTTTCAAAAATGGCGGGTGCATCGCCGTCTCCGCCCGGAAGCCTTCGGCGGACGCGTCGAGGTTGAAAGATTAGGGCGGCGAAATTACCCGATTCACACTGATTTGACCAACCGCTCAACCGTGCTGCCGCAGATTTTGAACAGGTTCGGCAGTTACCTGCTGCCGCAGGCATTTCCGGAAGGCTCGCCCCTGCACCCAGCTTACGGTTCAGGTCATGCCACCGTCGCCGGAGCGTGCACGACAATGCTCAAAGCGTTTTTTAACGAAGACACGATTATTCAGCAGCCGGTTCAGGTTGATCCGATCAATCCTTCGCAATTAATTCCGTACACCGGAAGCGGTGATTTAACGGTTGGCGGGGAACTTAACAAACTGGTTTCAAACATTTCGCAGGGACGTAATATTGCAGGCGTTCACTGGCGAACCGACGCTACCGAAGCCAATAAACTCGGCGAACAAATTGCGATCAATATGCTCGAAGACATGGCGGCCACCTACGGCGAACCGTTTGGCGGATTTCATCTGACCAAATTCAACGGTGAGAAAATCGTTGTTGGTTAATCTCAACTTTCTCGAAATGTAATTAGGGTGGGCGCGATGACATTTAATTGTCGCGCCCACCCCAATTACAATAGCTTGGATAGTTTGTCGGAAATAAATCGTCGCTGATGTTAGAGAAAAAAGCTGCGGTCCCGAATAATATTTGTATCTCGCGCAAACAGCCGTTTTGCATTTGGATAAATCATCGAACTGTTAATTGTTTTGCAACTCGAAAATATGGCGTAAATCTTTATTTGACAGATTGCCGATCCAGTTTTCGCCAGTTCCAACCGCTAAGTTGGCCAGTTCTCGTTTGCTGCGAATCATATCGTTGATGCGCTCCTCAAAAGTATTGCCCGTGATCAGGCGATAGACCATCACGTTCTTCTGCTGTCCAATCCGAAACGCGCGGTCGGTCGCTTGAGCTTCGACCGCCGGATTCCACCATAAATCGTAGTGAATGACATTGCTTGCCGCGGTTAAGTTGAGACCTGTGCCGCCAGCTTTCAGTGAGAGAATAAAGACTTTGCTGGCGCGCCCGGTTTGAAAGCTTTCGACCATTTCATCACGCCCTTTTCGCGATGTTCCGCCGTGCAGAAATAAAGTTTCCGCGCCGAATTTCTGCCGGATAAATTTCACCAGCAAATCGCCCATTTCGCGGTACTGCGTGAAAATCAAAGTCTTTTCGCCTCCTTCGAGAATATTTTCAAGGAGAGAAAGCATTAAAACGGCTTTCCCCGACAATTCCGGCGAATCCGAGCCCTTTTTAAGGTATTGCGCCGGATGATTGCAGATTTGCTTTAAAGCCAGAATCATCTGCAAAACTAATCCCTGTCGCGCAAAATTTTCACCCGTGTCTTCGATTGTTTTGAGCGCGGCTGCGACGGTATTTTCGTAAACGGCGGCCTGCTCTTTGGTCAGAGCGCAAAGCTGATCATTTTCAATTTTGTCGGGTAAATCCGAAATAATTGTTTTGTCCGATTTTAAACGCCGGAGCAAAAACGGCCCGGTCACTTTCTTGAATTTGTCGAGCGCCTGGTGATCGCGCGTCATTTGAATCGGTTTGGCAAAGTTTTCCTGAAACTTCTTAAGCGAACCTAAATAGCCGCGATTAGCGAAATCCATGATGCTCCAGTATTCCGACAAACGGTTTTCGACCGGAGTTCCGGTCATGGCGATAAACGTGCTGGCCTTTAAAGCTTTAACCGCTTTGGTTTGAGCGGTCACGGTGTTTTTGATGTTCTGCGCTTCGTCAACGATAACGGCAAACCATTTTGTTTTCTTGAATTTCTCGGTTTCGCTGCGAACGATGCCGTAGCTTGTCAGTGTGACATCGTATTTTTCCGGTTGAAAATCGCGCGAAGCGCCGTGATAGACGCAGGCAGATAGGGAAGGAGCGAATTTCTCGATTTCCCTGCGCCAGTTTGAAAGCAGGCTGGTTGGAACGATGACCAGCGCCTTTTCCGTTTCAAGACGTTTTTCTTCTTTGAATTTCAGCAGCGCGGCAATGACTTGCAGCGTTTTTCCTAAACCCATGTCGTCAGCGATCAGACTGCCGAAACCAAGCGCGGTATTTTTATAAAGCCATTCAAAACCGCGTTTTTGATAAGGGCGCAGCTGGGCGTGCAAATTTTCGGGCAAACGAATTTCGGGCGTTTCGGTCAAATTTTTGATTGTTTGCCGCAGTTCGTCGGTCAGCGAAACATGCGCGCCGCGATATTCTTCGGTCAAAACGGCCTGTAAAAGCTCGTTTGAGCCAACTTTCTCAACTTTCTGCAAATTTTCGCGCAATTTGTCGAGCTCTTCCGGGCTCAAAAAAACGTATTTGTTTTTGAGTTTGACGATACCTGATAAACCTTTGACCAGTTTTTCAAATTCAGCCGGACTCAAAGTTTCATCACCGAGCGCGACGCGCCAATCAAACGACAGCAAATCGTCAAGCCGCAAAAAGGCGGTTCCGGTTTCGCCCGCCTTCTTTTTCATCTTCATTGAAACTTGCGGGCGCACGAGATGTTTCAATGATTTCGGCAAAATAAGATTGATTCCAAATAACTTCATGATGGGCAGAATCTCGAAAAATAAAGCGGCGAAGCGATCAGAATCAAAAAATAAAGTTTGCTTACCGCCGTCACGGACAACTTCGTTGAGTTCCGTAAAATATTCTGCCAGCAGGAGCAAATCTTTCAACACGTCGAATTTCACCGACTGGAATTGTTTCGCCGTTAAAAAATTGCCCAACTCAAGCGGCGCGGCAAGGGGTTTCTGTTTGTTTTCAACCAGCACGTCAACGCCGAAATACGGGCTTTCGGTTTCCTCAAAATCCTTGACGCGCAAAACCGGAACAAAATTTTTGTGCCAAACATTAAAGCGGTTGAGCCAGAGCTGAATTGTTTCCGGCGACTGCATTTCTTCCGCTTTCGTAAAACGATGCGGTTTGGCGTCGAAAAACATTGCGCCCGCCTTTTCGATTCGTGTGACATATTTCCAATCCGACAAAATTCCGTTCCAGCGGCGGATAAAATGCGTGAGAAAAAGCGAGCAAAGCATCTCAGTTTGACGTTTATGGTTAAAAACGGTTTCGGTTGCTTTCTTGCTCTCAATCGGCATTTGCAGAAAAATTATTTCCGGCGGCACAAGAACGTCTATCTCATGAAAAACGCGCTTGACAAATTCATTGATTGTCGCCGGAAGCCAGCGAATCAAAAACGTTTTCTCCTCCGTTTCAACCAGCTGGGGCAAAATCGCGCTTTGCCCCAGCAGATTGAGCGCGAACCAGTAAACTGCGCGCAAAGCAATGGTTGATTGGTGATAATCAAACAAATTTTTCTCTTCGATTTCACCGAGCGCTTGAATCAATTCATCAAGATTTTGACAGTTTCCGGCGCGCAGCGAAGCGATATTTAAGTTTTTATCGAGCGTAATTTTTATCGCATCCTGCAATTTAAGGGACGGCAGAATAATGGCGGAGATGCGGCGAGATCCGGTTTTCCGCGACATTTCTGCCTCGCTCGCTGAACTGCTGCGCTGCTCGGCGCGTTCTTCGAAGCGGGCAAAATGCTTGGAAACTTCTTTTGCCGTGTTTTTCAAGGCTTTAACGTAAATTTCTTTAAAATCGCCGCGTTCGTAAAACAAAGGTTTGGCGGGCAGAAGCTGCGGCAAACGGTTTTGTAAATCTTCGATAATCGTAAAATCGAGCGCGGCATATTTTGCAGCGTATTTTGCAGCGTCAAATCGGAACGGTTTTTCCGTCGTATCTTTTTCTGCTGCGAGTAAATCCGCGACTTTCGGGATTTGGATTTTGGCTTGTTTTTCGATAGAAACGCCGCGTTTGCATAGTTCGGCGAACAAATCAAGTTCGTGCAGCGCAAAAACGACAAACGGGTTTTTATCAATCTCGCGCGAAACAACAAACACAACCGCCGCCAGATGCTTACATGGGACGGCGAAATCGGGACACGAACATCGCATCTCGAAATCTTTCCAGCTTCTCGGGAAAACCTGAACGCTCAGCGAATCGGCGATTTTCAGAATGCGGGGATCCAAACTGCGGTTCAAAAGTTTTGAGACAACCGCTGAATCGTCAGCGATTTTATCAAGCAGTTTCTGTTTTTGTTCGTTAGTGAAAGGCGGAATTTTGATTGAAACCCGGTACATGGACGAGCCTTGAACTTTGGCTGTAATCTGATTCGACAAGATTTCGCAAGATCTAACCGAACCGTTATTCGCGTAGGTTTTACCGCGCGGCAGACGGTTATCCCAATCAACCGCCGTCAAAGCGTTCAGCCACTCTTTGCCCCACCACGTTTGCCCGTATTCAATTCGCGCCATTCTTTAACTGTAACTAACTTTCAATAACCTTTAGAATCTTATTAATATAGTTAAGCTTATCTTCTTTTTGGAAGAAAACATGATGCTCTTCAAAATCATTTACAACAAGCGCGCCGCGCCAAGAAACCTCGTGCAGAAATGTATTTGAAACAATAAATGAATTAAGAACCACATCTGGCGCGTTGATTTTAAGGTCTTTTTCAAGGTCTTTGATTTTTTCGCGGAATTTGATTTTCGGGTCGTCAATCCCGTTTAGATTGCGGATTCCTTTCGGATCAATGAATGAAACAAATTGTTTATCGGGTCGAAGTATCCACAAAATAAAGTCCGGGTAAAAATTCCCGGCTTCAAAAAAACCGACGCTTTTCCTCTACTCTGATTGCGCAGCAAATACAATTCGCGCTCGTTTTGATTGAAGTAATCGGTCTTTTGTTCGCAATAGCGTTTCAAATCTTCAACAAATTCACGTTCGCCTTCGTTCAATGACACAGGCGAAATTTTAACGCCGTCCATCCCGTTCATGGATAATAACGGTAGATAAAGATGTTTGTTGAAGCCGATAGCCGTCAAGTTTGAGTATTGCCACGAGCCGCTTTTTAACAGCTCACGGCTTTCAATCAGTTTCTTGAGTTCTTCCAGCTTTTCAACAATTGCCGTTTGCGCGGTCTCAACAGTTACCTGATAAGCATTAATAAAGTTTTTGTCTTGCGGGTCTAGGTCGTAATATTCATATTCTTTTTTCTCGTGTTCTTCCCGTTTCAGCTTATAAAAACTTTCAACGTATTTTTTGAGTAAAGAGGTTACCGTCTCCTGCCATCGGCGAGGATTTTGAAAACTCAATGGCATCAGTTCAGAGCTTGGCATGAAAAGTTGATACCAATCTTTGCGAATCAAAAGTTCTCGAATTTGGTTTTTACTCAAGCTGAAGTTAAGCCAGCCACGCGTCGTTTTAAAGGCGTGTAAATTAAGGTAAATCTCATCAAGATTGAGAAACGCCAAATGATGCGGCTCGAATAAAGCGCTTTGCTTGTTGCCATCATCAACTTTCAGGGTTGAGCTCGTCATTGCTTCAAGTTTCGGATAAGTATCAACTTTGACTTTGCCTTGAAGTTTTGCCGGGACATCAGAACTTAGTGAAGATATTTGACGGTCAAACTCACCGCCAGAGCGAACGCGAATCATTTTCAGCCGTTTCTTTTGCCAATGTTCAAGGGTGACAACGGGCAGGACGTATTCAATCGTTGCGGAAGTTGGCAAGCCTTCTTCTTCGAGATACTCCTTAAATTGCGCCATATAATCGGCTTTTAATCCGAAAACATTAAGCGTTTCAACGAGTTCAATGTTTTTTGGGAGAATGGCCGATTTGTCCTCAAGATTGCGACTTCGTTTCAACCCAAATTTATAACCTTTAAGGCGAACGCCGCGCCCAAAAAGCTGAATGATTTGTGAACCTTCGGTTTTACCGATGTTCATCAAGCCCATTGTTGAAACACGCCAACTATTCCAGCCTTCGCTAAATTTTCGCGATCCGATCACAAGATTAATCGTTGAATTAGGTTCGTTGACGTAATCAAATAAAGACCTGGCAAAATCGCGTTGCTTGACGTTGAACGCATCTTTGTGGCGCTCGCATAGTTTGACTAATTTTGCGTCATCCCCAACATTGATAACACCGAAAGGCTCATTTTCCCCGATGCTCAAAGCAATCTCACCGTTAATCTTCGCTAAATTTTCAACGCGCAGCATTGCTGAAGCCCGCGCATTAAATAAGCGCGCCAGAACATCATCAAAAACCTCGTTAGCGTTCATTCCAGCTTCAATCAAATAGGCGAACGAATTACTGAAGATGTTACGCCCGCTTTCATCAAGCAAATTAGCGCGCCCCGATAATAAGCGGTCAATGATTGAGACGCTTTCCGTCCGTTCGCGGACAAATCGAGCGATAACAAGCAGAATATCTACAACGTCACTCAAATCTCTTTCGCTCGTTGTTTTGGTCACGCTTCCGCCGACAAAAACCCAAAGTGGTCGCGCTACTTCAAACAGTTTGAGCGTGTCTTTGCGTTCGTCAAAAAAGCGTAGCTGTTGATAAAACGATAACAAACAAGCCGTTAAATATTCATGACGCAAATCATCATTTTTCGCATCGGGCAAATTCAGGATGCGGTAGTCTTTGCCATAGCCATCACTGTGAAAATACTTGTAAGAGTAATCAAAAATAATCGCTTTGGCGTACTCTTCGGCTAAATCGTCTTTCTTTGAAGCTTTGACGGCTTGACCAAACGTTGCTGAGTATTCAAAAGCGAAACCTTTAACCGCCAGTTGTTCGCGCAATTGTTTCCACTCTTCGCCGCTTGAGCCGCGATGCCCTTCATCAACAAATACAAGATTTGTGCCTTCAAAAGCGTCAATTGACACTGTTTCTTTTCCGGCTTCTTTGCGGAGTTTTGTAATCTCAATAACTTGAACCGTCTCGGCTGAATAGAAACGTCTGGCGTTTTTGTCGAAAGCTTCAGCTTCAATCCCGGATTCCTGCAATTCTTCAAGATGCTGGCGCGAAAGTCCTTCGTTTGGAGTGAGCAAGATAATCTGGTCGAATTTCTGGTGCGGGAAACGCTTTTTCCAATAATGTTTGATTTGTTGAAGATTGACGTGCAGCAACAGAGTTTTGCCGCTTCCGGTCGCGTTCCAGAAAGCCAGCTTGCGTAAATCAGAAGGCGTAAAGTCACTTACCTTATCGCCTTCATTTGCAGTGTTAAAATCACGCACAAACCAATTTAGACGGCGCAAAAACTCCGTTTCATCGCTTGCCCAATAATCAAGAAAAAGCTCGGTGAAAAGCAGCGAAAGATACTGGAAATATTTCCAGCGGATTGGTTGCAGCCGATGATGATTTAAGGCGTTCGTATAACGGACAATGTTTTCGTCATAGCGCAAAAGGTCTTCACCGCGAAGCCGCGAACCATCGGCAAACCGCGCTTTGAGGGCATGATGAAAATTGCTGATGTTGTCAGCATCAAACAACTCTAAACTATCTGCTTTTAAATCTTCGGCTAATTTTCCGAGCGATTCAACGCCGAAAATTTTTTGCAAGAAAAACTGATTTAAAATCAGCCGCTCGTTAAAACGCAATTTGCTTTTCTTCTTTGGCATATAACAAACAACAGATTACACGGATTACACAGATGACAGACAACAAATAAAAAGAATTTGGTTCGGTTTGTTTTTATATTTTTTTCTTAAAATTGATGTTTTTTCTTAATCTGCGTAATCCGTGTAATCTGTTGTTTAATTCACAAATCGCTCGTATTCGAGGCTGTGTTTACCGAAGTTAATCAGGTAAGCGACTTTTAACTTTGTAGCTTTTAAATAATTTACCGTTTGAGCGCGATGAGCCGGAGACAGAATTTCGACGGCTTCTAATTCAAGAATAATGCGGTTTTCAACCAATATGTCGGCGATGTATTCGCCGACGATTTGATCTTCAAAGTAAACTTTGATTGGCACTTGCTGCTCGGCACTAATATTTTCTCGGCGGAGCAAAATCATCAACGAGTTTTCATAGATTTTCTCCAAAAAGCCGCCGCCCAATTTTCGATGAACTTCCATTGTCAGCCCAACGATTTTATACGACAACTCCTTGTGATAAAACTCCATGAGATTTTTACAACGGATTACACAGATTACACAGATTAGAGACAAAAAATAAAATAGCCGGTTTTGGGTTTTCTTTAAACGTTTTTCTTGACTATCATGCTTTCTCTTAATCTGTGTAATCCGTTGTTTTACTTAAACATCTGTTGCAAAAACTCGGCTTCGATCAGCTTGATTTGCCAGGTATCGGTTTCCTGTCGTACGTTGCCAATTGGGATAGCTGCATCGCCGTTGATGTAAAGCGTATCAATTTCGCTAAAATCAAAGTTTGCCTTTTCCAGAAAATCGTTCAAGCGTTTATCGGCTAATTCTTGATTTAGTTCTTTCGTGGTGCGCCAGAGAATCAAGCATCTTTCGCCCTTGCGCGTTGTCCCGTGAACGATGCGGAAACCGTCAATTTGCTGCATCTTTTGGACGTGCAAGCCGATCAGATAATTAAACGTCTCGACCAAATCAACGGCGGTTTCCTGCGTTTCACCAACGCCGTTGACGGCAATTTTCATTCGGTAATCAAACGGCGCGGCGAAGTTATCAAGGTTGAGCAAACTTTGCGAGCCGTTTGCTTCAAAGTCGAGCATATAATTGAGCAAATAATCTTCCCGAAATTCGTTGGTAAATTCTAGCAAGCCTTGTTCCTGTTCCTTTGTCCGCCGCAGTTCGAGATTGTTCATCGCGTCTTCGTAAGATTCAAGCGCGAAATATTTCAAAACGTGCGACGAGCCTTCACGCTTTGTCGGCTTGCCGTCTTTCCATTCTTTGGAGTAAACGACCTTCTTAATGCGCGGCAAAGTCACCGAATCAAAATACTCGTTTGTTTCAACCAAAATATATTTCCGGTTGCCGCCGTCTTCGCGGTTAAGATTGATAACAGCGTGCGCCGTTGTTCCCGAACCGGCGAAGAAATCAATAATCGTACTTTCTTCATCAATCCAATATTTAATGCTGTCTTGGACAAGATGAAGCGATTTTGGATAACTGAAATTTCCTTCTGGCAAGATGTCCTTAAGAAGTTTCGTTCCGTGTGTTGTTGCTGAATGTGCGCCTTCTTTCCAAAGTGTCTTCGGCTTTTTACCTTCCGGCATTCGAGACTTTTTGACAAGTTCGCTTCTTCCAGCTTTCTTCAATACTGAAATCTCACCGTTTGCAATCTCGCGTTTTGCACCATCAATATTTACACGCCAAATTCTTCTCTCGCCTTTCGGATCAATCGGATAAAGTTCTTCTGCGCCGTCAAAAGGCTCAACGCTGACAACGCCTTTTTCAACATTGGCGTAAAGCGGAAACCATTGTTTTGGTCTGTCGGTTGGTCGAGAGTTTCCGCCGCGTCTGCGTAAATTGTCCCAAAGAAAAAAGCCTTTTTTGTCTTTTTGTGAATACTGCGCTTTTTCTTCTTCGGTTAATTCGCGCACTGACATTTCGGCTTGATTTATGTCTCTGGCGTAAAAATGACAGTAATCGTGGCTAAGTGCCGGAACATTAGGTCTGATATTTTGTCCGGCGGGATTGACTTCGATTGCAATTGTCGCAAGCCGATTTTCTTGACCGAAAATTTCATCGAGAAGGACGCGCAAACGATTTGTTTCCGTATCATCAATAGCGATACCTAAAACCCCTTCGTTTGAAATCAAATTACGTCCTAAACTCACACGGTTTTCAATCATCGAGAGCCACGATGAATGTTTGTATCCATTTTTATACAAGAAGCCAAAATCCGAAGTGTTATAAGGCGGGTCAATGTAAATACATTTCACGGCTTCGCGGTACTTTTCCTGCAACAGATTCAAAGCGTGAAAATTGTCCGACTTTATCAAAACGCCGTCCGTCGCCGTGTCCAAATCATCAAAGCTCGCCAGCAGTTTGATTTTCCATTCGTTCGGAAAATGTCGCGTGTCAACGACTAAGTTTTGATTTGCTTCGAGAAATCGTTCGGTGAGATGATGCCCGCCGTTAAATAAATCAGCTTCGATTTCGTCAATCGCGTAAAGTCGTCGCCATTCAATTATTTGCTCGTCGTTCGTCAGCACGTCAACCCACAATTCGCGTGGCACACGGTCAAGCGTTAGGCAGTAATCAGCACGAACAATAAACTTCTTTTTGAGAAATAGTTTCTTTTGAAAATTCTCTACTTGCGCCAGAAACGCAATAAGCTTATGCCCGACGCGACGCAGGGCTTTGACTTTTGCCAGATACAATTCAACGCGCGGCGCATCTTCGTTCTCAATATCATCAAGCCGGACAATCTCGTTTTTGATGTAGAAATCAAGCTCGCGCCGCAAAAAGCCGTCGAGGTCTTTGTGAATAAAATAATCGAAAGTATTCCGCGCCGTGTATTCGGCGAGATGCTTGTCAAGCAGAGTACGGTCTTTGTTCGCTTCAGTTGGTACAAGTTTGCCCAATTCGTTACGCCATTCGAGCAAACCGTCCGCCTGTAAAATCTGCGCGGCGATTTCTTTATTAATATCGGCTTGTTTGCGCTTTTGCTCGTCCTGCTCGTAACGGAAGAAAATCAATAGTTCATTGTTTTCTCCGCGGATAAACTCACCTTCGACAAGCTGAAACCGCCGCTCTTTGCCCGTCTCAGCTTTGTTGTTTCCGGCTTCGGTATTCGCCGCTTTGATTTTAAAATGAACTGCGCTGCCATCGGCTAACCGAAAACGATAATCACGAAAACGTTCGGCGGTTTTAACGTAGTATTGATCGGCATTCGCCCAATGAAGCTTAACTTCTTCGCCGTTATACTCAATCGCATAAGAGTTTTTGCGGTAACGCGGCAAACTCAAGAAATCGCCTTCCTTGTAATAACGACGCAAAAATTCAACAAGGTCGGATAAAACGCTTTCTTCTAAGCTTTCACGATGTTTGACAGCTTCTAATAATTGATTCAATTCTTTGACTCGCGGCGCGTCGTCTGGATTAAAGCCCAATGTCAAAGCCGCATTTTTAGCTTCGTTTAATTGCCGCTGTAAATCATCGCTGGTCTTCTCACTCCATTTTCGGAAAGATTGCTGCAAGTCATTTATAAGCTGGCCTTCGAGATATTGGTCAAGCTCGTTGCGCTTTTCGCGCATGATGCGGTAAATTCCAAAATCCAAATCGGCTTGGTCGGTTTGAAAATTTCGTGAAAAGTTTTCTTTAGTAATTCAATTTGGTGATTCATCGGCGTCTAAGCAAAAAACAACGGATTACACAAATTACACAGAATTTTGCTTTGTTTCAATCTGTGTAGAGTGTGTAATCCGTTGTTTGAAAATTATTGGAGGCGGCGATCAGAATCGAACTGATGAATAAAGGTTTTGCAGTTCTTTTTAGCCAAATGTCACTGAATATCATGGAGTGTCAAGGGCTTGTAAACACTGCACTTTTCAAATCGCTTCAGCACTCCATGATACTCCATGTATGCAGGTAGCTACTACATTTCCTACTACACTATTGTCTTCTGCCAGCACCGATATTTATTGATCTACAGCGCAAAATGAAAGCACCAGCAAGAACATCTTTGGCTGGTGCTTCTAAATTTACCTTTGACTGGTTCAATTATTCCAGTGTGGCAATGATTTTCGCTCTGCGTTCGCGGACGTATGCTAAATTTTTGTCTGTAATTTCGATCAGCGTTTCCACAGCAGCTTGTTCGACTGGTACTAGACGCGTACCAGTAATGTTTTCGCGCAAATAATCGGCTAACATGGCAGCGCGTTGTAGTAAGATGCCATACCGTAACATTAGCCCATTAAGTTTTTCCTGCAATTCAGCACGCAAACGGGCTTCATCGGTTTGTTTATTCATCCGTTCCGCCCATCCCTTCTGTGGTACTAACTGCTAGAAGTTCAAGCGCAAGGTACAAATTGATTCTGATTTCCTGCAAATCACGCGCGCCGATATACCTTAGATCATCATGTGCAATAGTAGCGGCTGCCTTAACATGGATTGCTGCCATTTCCACAAGTTTCCGGCTTTTCGTTTGGGTTTGCGATGCAATTGTTATTACTGGTAAATTCATTAAGATTTTCCTTTCAGTGAAATGTTTGGGAAGTTAAACCGGGCTTAGGGCTGTATCAGCAGACCTAAGCCTTTCGCTTTTATTTGGCGCGTTCGATATAGCGCGTCACGATTCGTGCAGCCGCGCGATGCCAGCACGGTTGCCCGGCTGCAAACGCCTTGCACTGGCATGTGCCATTTGCGGTGTAGATTTCACCAGATGTTTCCGACAGCACTAGCAAGCTGTGACTGGTTTGGTCATAAGTCATAAACGGGTTTGTTTCAAGCTGCACGGTTGCCTTTGCAATGGCATTTGTCCATCTGGCAGCATCTTTCGCTGTGGCTACTTTGGTTAAAGATTCTGCTACCACGCTGGCAAGCAAATCTTGATCTAGTTCGTTTCGGGTAATCATGGGTAGGTATTTCCTTCTGAAGATTTCAGCGTTTAGCTGATAATTAAGACTAACGTAGTCGTTAGCCCTTTGTCAACTAAATACTTGCAAGTTCGTTAGCCTTTTTGTAAAGTATTTTTATGGAATATTTGACAACCAAACAAGCGGCGGAAAAGTTAGGTGTGACCGAAAGCAGGATTCGTCAATTAATCGCAGAGGGTAGGCTTAAAAGCGAAAAGCTAGGACATATAAACGTGATTCTGGAAAAGGACTTAGCGAAGATTGCACCGCGTCCGATTGGCAGACCGAAAAAAGAAAAGAGTGAACTACAGAAGAAGCAGGATTGAGGCGGAAACCGGGCTAAAATCGTTTTTTAGCCGCCGTTCGCTTAAGCGATAGCACAAACGAAAAAGAAGCAACGCAAATTTGATTGCAGTTGCTTCTTTTTATTCGGTTATTCGGCGTTTCTGTTAAGCAGCAATAGCTTCGGCTGGTTGTAAATTTTCATCCAAGACGTGAGTTATCATTTCATCAAAAGATGTAAATGTTTTAACCACATCAAAAGGCACGCGGTCTCTAGTTTGAAACTCACGGGTGGAAATTTGATAAACAAATTCATCCATATCGTTACTGCCGAAAATAAGAAAATCGCTCATCCAGTCTAAATCTCTTCGCAAAAGATTCATTTCCACAAAATCGTACTCAAAATCGTCGGTCTTCTTAGAAGCGTAAACGAAAACGCTGTTCCAATTGTAACCGTCAGTGATCTTTAAAAATTCAATGAAGCCTTTGGGAAGCTCCGCGTGTAATTCAGCGTGAACTCTTTCTTGGAGTTTCTTAATATCACGGGCGGTGCATGGCGGCTGCCAAGTGCCATCAAAACGCCCGGCTTCTTCTTTTGCTTGCTCTAGTAATTGTTGATATTTCATCTATCTATTCACCTCTGGTTTTTGCGGATAAACGAATCCGGGTATGATTACCCAGTTTAAAGTTTTAGTTTCTCCGGGCTTTAAAATCCGGGTCTGTGCGCTTTGTTCATTTGTGACAGTCAAATGAAATGGATCATTTTTGATAAGAACTAAATTGGTTGCGGCATTCGTTCCGCCGTCATCAAGCGGTAATTTGTGATGAACTTGCCACCCGCTCGGAACTCTGCCATTTTTCATTCCCTCAATTTGTGCGTCGGAAAGTCCGGCTTCTTTCAACTGAGATAGTTTGGCAGGATCAGTCGAAAGTTCTTTTAAAAAACTTTCACGCGCTCCGTTTTTACGACCAAAATCAGCGCGAAGTTGTTCTCTCGCTTCGTGACTACGCTTGGTGTACTGAATTTCTTTTATCTCAACATTACGAAGCTCTACTGGTTGTTTGCGTAATGTTCCTGTAAACACTAAGTTTGCAGGGTTCGATTGCCCGTTTCCATTGATTGCGTCCACAGCTTTTTTGCCAGCGATTGCCGTTGCCGTTCCAACAAGCGGCGGAACAAGTTTTGTCGGATCAAACTTTGGCGGTTCGGATTGTGGCGGCGTTCCCTTTGGAACATCCGGCGTGTAGGGCTGCGGTAAATCGTCAACCTTTGTTTGCGGCTTGGCTTTCGGAACTGGTGCAATGGTCGTCTCGGTCGGCGCGTCGGGCAAATCGGTAACTTTCGGCTTGGCTTGCGGCTCGGCAAATGGAACGTCTTTTGGTTTTGCCTCTGGCACTGGCTGCATTTGCAGTTCGCCGTCATCCATCGTCATCGGCAACGGCATTACCTTTGCCTTTTCCGCGTCTTCCCAATTGCTTTTTGACACTTCCCAATGTTGTTCAAATAGCTTTTCGCCCAAATACAAGCCCGTGCCAACCGCTAAAATCGGCGGTGCGGCTTCTCCGGCTAGAACTGCCGCTTTTGGCAACTGTTGCGCTAACTTTGGTAATGCCATCGCGCTGCCCAACAAAACTCCGGCGTTTGCCTGTTGCGTTGGCTTATTCCCGTTTGCAATAGCAACGTCAGGATTGCCGATCTTTAATTGTCTGGCTGAATCTCGCAAGTTAGCAATATCGTCAGTTCCGGCTTGTACCTGCCAGATTCCCTGCCGGATTGTGTGTTGTTTCATCCAAGCGCCAAAACCAACGTCTGATTTATCAACAAAACGTGTACCCTTATTAGTGTGAGTTGTTAGCCCATTGATCTTCATATTGTCAACAATCTGCTTGGCTTCGGTCTCATTGTTGGCAATGCCAGTTCCAATGGCGGCTTTCTTGAGCGCGGCGCGTGAGATGTCTGCCGGGTCAATCTCTTTTGACCAGCGCGTCTTGCCAACGTCGCTTGGCAAAATGTTAGCAATATAAGTTCCATTGGCTTGAACGCCTTCTTTATATTCTGGAACTTGTGATGAAGGATTAAGGCGCGCGGCTTCTCTGGCTAAATTGGCTTTAATATCGTCGTTCGAGAGATTGATTTGACGAGCGGCGTTGTTTAGTCCAGCATTCTGGTTAAAACCCGGCGTGGTATTTTTGCCGCCGAAAAGATTTGTCCAAAAATTTGTCGGTGCAGCTTTGTTTGTTTCGCTCAAACCATTGTTTGCGCTCGCATCTATTTTTGAGAATAAATCCTTAACTTGTGGAAAGCTTTGCGTGATCTTATCGAACAGGGACATGGTGACACCTCACAAAAAGCATGTTTTAGCGTCATCAATTTATCTAAACTAACAGTATCTTGTCAAGTAAACTTGACAAAGATCATCTTGCCTACTTTAAGGTTTAGCTCTTTGTGATTTAGCTGTAAAAAACGATTCTAGCCCGGTTTCCGGCGTAAAGCTGATGCTTTTAAGAACAAAAGCGCATCTCGTTTCAGAAATGCGCTTTTCAATGATGGGTAAATTGTTTGATTATCAAATCAGTGTCCTTTCAGTTTTTGAGGCTCACGAAACGATAAAAAATCCGGCTGTTCATCATATTCCATCTCTAAGTTAAGGCTTTCACGCGCCACCATCGCTTCAAAATACAAATAGAACAGCCGCATAAACTCAAGCCACCACTGAGCCTTTTCGATTGCTTGCTGGTCACCTGTGGCGCGCGCGCGTTTGTATTCTTTTTCCGTCTGTCTCACAATTTCACCAGATTCAATCAACTTCTGTTGTAATTCAGTTTGCATTTTAGTTTTCTTTCAAATACCTCAAGTAAAAGCGGTTCTTTTTAGCGACGGCGCGGATCACTACCGATCAAGCGGTCAAGTTCATCATCAGATAACGCCGTTACGTCTATATTAATTGTCGGCGCACTGTTGAGGATGCCTAGTATCTTGGCTAGTAACTCGAAATTACCGCGCATCTCTCTAATTGCACGCAACGCCACCAAAGGATTATTGGTTTCTTCTGCTTTGGTCAAGATATTTTCAGTACGCTCATGTAAAAGCTGCATCTCTGACAGCAATCTATCCGCATTAGTAACTGCACGTGCTTCATTTGCCTTAACTAGCTGTTGCGGCAAGTGATTTTCAAAGTGTCTTTGCATGGAATTTCGATTAAGCGAGTAATAGCGAGCTAACTCGTAAGGCGTTAAACCTTGAATTAGCTCGCTATTAATCTTATTCAGATCATTGTGACGGCAGACCGTGCAAACTTGTGGCATAACACTAAAATTGCAAAATACCATCAGCAGCCGAACCGCTAATGAGCAAGCCTTTAAGTGCAGTAACGATAGCTGCGTTTATCAGCGCACCTGTATTGTCAATACTCAATCTTGGTACTCGATTCTGATGCTCTCGCCGGGCGTGAGCGGACGCAAACCAGCAGGCATTTCCACATGCCCTGTGGCTGCTACTACAGCAGAACTATTTGGCTGATCCGGTCTGTTCGTTTGCCCGAAACCAGAGCGAAGCATCATTGCGACATCGCCACTCTCATAAACTTGATCTATTACAGGTTCATCGTTTGCCTGTTTGTTAATCAAAAGGCGTAGTTCTTTTTCAGCGCGTTCGATTCTTATCTGTACGTCTGCCACTACACCGTAGCTTGCTTGCTCACTCATTTGATAATTTGACTTCTTAATATGAAGATCACGCGCAAGCTGTTCGGCGTCATTGATTTGTTGCTGGATAAGCTGCACCTGAAGACCCATTTCGCGTGATGCTTCCGTGTGCTTCTTCTGTGCTTCGCGCTTTTCAGCTTGGAGCGCGGTTATTCTGACTTTGCTAAGGCGTACCTGTGCAGAATAAATATGAAAAGGCAATTCGTTTTTTCGAGTGGATAAACGGATCATCGTTTTTGAATCGGCATTGTTCGATGCGACGCGCAAAGCGTTTGGCAGCGATGCCGATTCATCTTGAAGTCGTTTTAATTCTTCTGTGGCTACTGCCACATCTGGATTTGTCTCTTTTGGTTCAAAAAAATGTTCAAACATTGGTTATTCCCTTTATCTAGCTTCTATCTAGCTTCTATCTAGCTTCTAAAAATTTAAGTTCCGTCTGCGCCTGTGAAATCAATGTGGCGATTTGCCATGATTTTGTGGCGTTATTACTGTCTTTCGCCTCATTTGCTTCGATTTGAAGGAAAGCCAGTTGGCAGTTTTGGAAAAGCCGTTCGGCTTCCAAGATCCGTTGTGGATCAGCGTTTTCCAGTGCTAAACGGTCACGTTGCGCGCCCGCCATGCTCATGGCAACGCAAGAATTTACGATTCGCTCTAAGTATTCTTGATTCATCTTTTATTTTTCCTCTTTCTCTGGTTCATCTGTTAATGTTATTAAATCAACTGAAATGCCGGAATCCGTTGGATTTGCTGTGCAAAAGCCAGCCGCGCAAAGATCGTTAATTGCATCGTCAACATCTTTTCTGTTGAAACCCAAATGAGTTTTGAAATGTTCACGAGCTTGATCGCTCAAAGTAAATCCGTCTGTTCGCTTTGCTTCAGTAAGCAAAATAAGCGCACGTGCTTTACGGAGATGGATTAGCGAGTCAAGCGATATAGTTTTTTTAGTCATATTATTTTTTTCTTTTCCGTTTTGAGATTGTTAAAAGAAATCGGTCTTAGTCCGATATATTCGCCGCGTTGCTCTGCGTTTTCGATGGCACGGGCTTGTGCTGCCAATGGGTGCAAAGGGCGTTCTTTGAAATATTTTGGCGTGAAAAGAGAATCTGGCTTGCCAGAAATGTACCAGCATCCATCAGATCGCTTACATAATTTGTCCATTTGGTTTTTATTCCTTTTTTTTGGTTAGCTCTTTTTTGGGTGACGTGTGACGCATGGTCTGCGTTTTACAGGAGTTTTCTCTAGGAACTCCCTAGAGAAAACTCCTGTAAAACGCGATAAACACGTCACACGTCACCCGTCCCCTAATGTGAAATATCTTTTGAAAAACCTTGATTTTCCTGATCTTCAGGCATCTGAGTTAATTCGCTTAGTTTTGAATTAAAAGTTAAACCCTTCCATTTGCGAACCCCTTTCGCAGCTCGCACAGCTTGAAAACCCCGTTCGTTCAAGCGCATCCCAAACGATTTTTTAGTCAAATATTGTTCGCCGGACTCTTCGCACCACTGTTTATAATTCGTGTATAACTGACCGCTTTCAATGGTATTGTCATCAGATTTTTGGCATCTCTCTTCAAGAAATTCACCGATGACATCCATTTCCGCCTTGTATTCGTCGGTTGCGCGGCGGATTTTCGCCGGAACATCTAACCCGCGCTGCAAATATTCGCGGCAACCCTCAACTGCCCATGCGAAAATGCCTTCAAGTTCTGCTTTGAGTTTTGCGCCAAGCTGCTTATCGCGTTCGTGGTCAGGAATTGTGACCTCGAAAGGAATCAGATAAACACGACGCCAAATTGCTCTGTCAGTGCCTTGAATTGAAGGCTTATGGTTGGCTGCCAGCCACAACTTAAATTCGGGTATAAACTCAAACCATTTGGCGTAAAGCTGCCGGGCTTTAACCGTATCTTCGCCCGTTAGTTGTTTTATCAGGGATTCGTTCAAACGCTGTCCTTCATTTGTTTCAGTCGCCGTCACTAGACGCGCTCCTCGCAAATCGGCAATCTCTGATGGAATATTGTTTGAACCGGATGTTTTGAGCATTAAACTTTCGGTTGGAATATGTGCGGCGTAGTCTCCCATTAGCGCCCGAAGAATTTCAAGAAAGCGCGTTTTGCCGTTAGCACCAGACCCATAGAGAATAAAAACGCATTGCTCACCCGTAAGACCAGTTAAAGTATAGCCAATGGCACGCTGAATGAATTTAATCAGTTCTTGATCGCCGTTAAAGATACGATTAAGAAACTGAAGAAAAACGGGCGCTTGAGCGTTTTTGTTATAATTAACGCGAATTATTTTGGTGATGTAATCTTCGCGCCGATGTTCGCGCAAAATGTCGCTCTGACAGTCGAATGTACCGTTAAGACAATTTGTTAAAAGTGGGTTTTGGTCAAATAGGTTAGGTCTTACTGCGATCAAATTGCGAACTTGCGAGAGCATTGCTTTAATGCCCTTATCACTGTTGCTTCTGATTGCATGGGCTTTCAGTTTTTTCTTTTTATCTGGATCATTTTTTTCTTCGTGTACCTTTTTGAAAAGAGAGGCGGCAGTTTCTTGAGCGAAAGTTTGCGACAGTTCTGTTTCGTCTGAATCCCAATGTGTTTTTGTGTAGCAAAAGTATTCTTTTGTTTTCGGAACAAATTTGAGATTTTCTCCGTGTTGTTCTTTGAGACAGCGCGCGTTTCCAACATCAGTGAGACGAATATCTTCATCATCAACGGCTTGATTATTTACCGTTCGCTTTTTGGCACGCCGTGATCCATAGCCAGCTTCATATAATGCATTGCTTGCCGCGCTATAATCTCCGTTGTGGACAAGCTGCGTATAGACTCCTGTTGAGTTATAACCTCTGCCAGCTTCAAATTCAGTTGAGGTGCTGAAAACATATAAGGTTCGCAGTCCTTCATGCCAATTGGCAGATGTTTTGGCATTCGTTTCTCCTGGTCTCTGGTAATGCCGTCGTTCGCCTTGCTGATAGGCAAATTTCCATCCGTGTTCTTCAAGCAACGTCGCAATGTCAGCGCGGTCGTTGTAATCGTCAAAGGGCGAAAGTTTACCGGGTTGTTTTTTCGTTTCGGCTTTAGCTCGTTCTGGCTCTTCCTTAACCGGCATTTCGTCAAACGAGCGGGCGATTGTCAGCAATAAAGCCCGCTCTTCTTTGGTAAGCAAAGGAATCTTTGAAAGATCGCCCTGAATGAACTCATAACCCGGCGTTGGGTTTGTGGCAGCATAGCCGCCTTCTCCGCGCGTTTCAATGAGAACCTTAACCTTTTTTCCAGCTTGCCTTTCTTCATCATTGGCAGGTCGTTGAGCTAGCTTTTGATTACCTTCAACCGTTTCACCACTTGAACGAAAAAGAATGTGATAACCGCCGTTGATAGTTTTAGCAATCACCAATTTTTCAAAGAGTTCGAGGCTATGCTCTTTGATTAAATTGCAGTAATCATTCCAGAGAGTTCCGGTTAAATCGTACTTGCAATCAATATCAACAACTTCGAGGTTGCCGGAAATTTTTCCGGTGACTTCTGCAATTCCAAATAAGTCTTGCTGTTGACTCCAGCTATTTATTTCCTGAGTTGTTGGATACCGTTCTTGAAGGAATTTCCACGCGAGTTTTCCATTGGAATCGGTTGCAATCGGATTTTTTTTATTATTAATTGGAAGACTTGAAATTCCAGCAGTACGGAGATTGTTTGCGGCGGCGATAAAGCCTTGAGGGGTTAGCGGAACTGATCCTTGAGCGTTACTAATATTTAGCTTGTTTCCAGCGCGCTCGTGCGGTAAACTCTTTGTAGTCTTTGGCATAAAATTTCCTTTCTAAGACAATCAGCACCGTAGCCTAGCAGCCTAAACGGTGCTGATTTTTATTTGGTCATCCGGTCATGCGCTGGTAAAACACGCCGTTTTATTTCTCAGTTTGAAGATTTTCCAAAAATGCCCTTAAATCTAAGTCTAAAATCAGCCGCCGCCTGCCAATATATCTAGTTTTCAAAAGGTCTTTATTGGCTTTGTCTCTTAGGAGACCCACACTTAAACCCGTCGCTTTGGACGCATCTTTAAATGACCATGCCAACCTTTCATGCGCCTTTTCGATGATGCTTGCTTCTGATATTGTTTGCATGTTTTTCCTTTCGCTGTATAATGCTTATTGGTATTTCCTGACATCAGGGATTATACTAAAGCCCGTATTGATTGGTAAATACTTTGCTTACAAGACACATGCAGACCAAAAACGAGCAGAAAGCATCATCAGCGTCACGAAAAGGACGCTTCCTAACAGAAACGCCAGAAAAGCTGAAAGTGTTAATTGATCTTGTAAACGCAGTTCCAGAAAATCTTGGACTTCGGTTTATTCAGGATAAAAACACTATAGAAATTGCTCTCAAAGACGCGCCGGATGAATTACGCAGTTATGTTTTGCCAAATGAATTAACCACAGAGCGTGAGGCGCAAGAAGCCATTGAACGATTAAGAGAAGTTTGTATTTGGCGGGATGCTCTGTTTAGCTTTAGTTTCTTAAACTTACCCAAACAAATAGATGAACATCAGGGAAAACCGTATTCATTCGGACAAATTCCCTTGTCAATTTCGTGTGATGAACAAGGTTTTATCACCTTGAAAGAAAACTTATTCACTGAAGTTTTAAGAGAAAAAAACGGCGAGACAGTAGGAATAGAAGCAAGCCGCGTTGCGCTTTGCCATAACTGCCAGCGCATCTATTGGAAAGGACGTAAAGACCAAACAAACTGTTCTACAGATTGCGCCAAAGTATTGCGAAATCGGAAGTGGCGCGAAAATATGACTGCTGAACAAAAACAGCGTTATAAATACAACCGAGCGAAAAAGGATTAAAAACTATGCCACTTTATAAACGCCCAAACAGCAAATTTTGGTGGATGAATTTCTGGATAGATGATTTTCACGTCCAAAAAACAACCAAGTGTAAGAACAAGCGCGATGCAGAAGCCGTTGAACGTGCCTACAGAACACAGATTGCGAAAGGTGAAGTAGGTATTGAGACGAAAAAGCCCGCACCATTCTTTAGCGCGGCTATGAAAGAGTTTCTGCTATGGTGCAAAACGGAACATGCAGCCAAGCCAGCCACCACACGCCGTTATGAAACCTCAAGCAAGGCTTTGCTAAACTTCTTTGGTGAGAAACCGCTTGACCAGATCACGCCGGATGATGTCGAAAAATTCAAACAGTGGCGCACTAAACAGAGAAAGCAGCCGCCTGCTAAAAAGAAAAGCAAAAAAACAGCTACTGGCAAGGTAATTATGCCAGCCACAGTGAACCGCGAACTAGCTTGCTTAAAAATTGTCTTTAACCATTACATCAAACAGGATAGGTTAGTTAAAAATCCGGTTTCGCGTGTCAAGTTTTTGCAGGAAAATAACGAACACTATGTAGTATTGCCACCAGCAGATGAAAAGATTTACCTGCTGGCTTGTTCACAGCCATTGCAAGATGTAGCCAGCCTCATGCTTGACTGTGGATGCAGACCGGATGAAGTTTGCCGCTTGCGCGTCTCTGACGTGAACTTAGATCAAGGGTGGCTGGCGATACCGGATGGTAAGACAAAAGCAGCACGCAGACGTATCCCATTAACTGCACGGGCAACATCCGTTTTGCAAAATCGCCTTGCACACGTGAAAGGTGATTATTTATTTGCGGGTGGTCGCATGGGTGATGATGTAAAAAATCCGATTGTGAAGCTAAATAACGCACATAGCGGTGCATTAAAGCGTACAGGTCTGAAAAAGTTTCGCATTTATGATTTGCGCCACACATTTGCCAGTCGAATGGCTATGGCTGGTGTGGATATAGTAACGCTGGCAGCCCTGTTAGGTCACAGCCGGGTGCAGATGGTGATGCGTTACGCGCATCCGATTGAGGAACACAAGATAGAAGCGATGCAGAAACTGGAAAACTTCAATGCGGCAAAGCGCAAAAGTGGATGATATGATAAAGCCTACTACATTTCCTACTACATCGCCCTTTTTGCTTGTTTCTGAAAAGTGGCTGGAAAGCCGATGTTTATTGGAGGCGGCGATCGGAATTGAACCGATGAATAAAGGTTTTGCAGACCTCTGCCTTACCACTTGGCTACGCCGCCACTGAGATTACGGATTTCGGATTTCGGAGTGCGGATTGTGAAATCAAAAAACGCGCTTGAATGTGAATGCAAAAGAACAAATTCTTTTTAAAGCAATTAAAGCGGCGCGGCTTGTATTTAATCAGCCAAACGCCGCTTTCTGAAATTTTTGGAGCGGGAAACGAGACTCGAACTCGCGACCTCAACCTTGGCAAGGTTGCGCTCTACCAACTGAGCTATTCCCGCCCGCGCAAATTGTAATTCTACAATTCAAAGCAAATTTGTCAAGCGCGCCAAAAATACTTTTTGAAACTCCTGCTCTCTGTGACAAAATTATTACAATCCTTTTAAGTTACCTTTTCATCTTATTTGCCGTTGCTTTCGCCCGAAGATTGCTTGCTCTCGCAGCATCAGACGGGTTAAAGTAAAGGCGGTTTTGTTTCAATATTTTACAGCTTTTTTATTAACTGCTCAAACAATTTTCGAGCGTCTTTGTTAAAAGGAAATACAAATGGATTTTGCAACTAAAGAGATTTTTAAGCGTTACGCCAGCATTCTTGTCGGGCGACCGATCTCTCCTGTTTTTCTCAATATTTTAGTGACCAGCGTTTGCGATATGCGCTGTACGCACTGCTTTTTTACCGAAGAATTAGATGATCGCCCGCGCAAGAAACTGCAAATGAAAACCGATGAGATTGCCCGCATCTCGGAAACTCTGGGCGGTAACCTGGGCGTGCTGGTGCTGGCGGGCGGCGAGCCTTTTACCCGCAAAGATTTGCCGGAAATCGTTCGCGCATTTTACGAAAATAACAAGCTTGATTCGGTTTATCTGATGTCAAACGGTCAAATTCACCCGCGTATTTTTCCAGATGTCACCCGCATCATGGAAGAATGTCCGAATTTAAATGTGACGGTCGCACTCGGCATTGACGGGGTGAAACACGCGCACGAAAAAATTCGCCGCAAAGAAGGCTCCTGGGACAAAGCGATTCATACTGCGCGCACCCTTCAGCAAATGAAGCGCGAGCAGTTTCCCAAACTCGATATTCAAACTTGCACCTGCGTGATGCGTTCAAACGAAGATTCAATCTTCGAGTGGTACGATTTTCTGAAATACGATTTAAAACCGGACAAAGTAAACATCAATTATATTCGTCCGCCGTCGGCCGACCCGAACGAATTGAATTTTGACCATAACCGCTACGCCGAACTGTCGCACCAGATTTTGGAAGATACCAAAAATGCCGTGCTCAAAAATAATTACGGCGGCAAATCGGGCTTTTTCAAAGCGGCGGTTGATATTTACATGCACGACATTATCGCCAAAACCAAGGAAGAGCAAAAAGCGCAGCTTAAATGCTATGCCGGCAGCGCCGGTGCGGTAATTTATGATGAAGGCACTCTGTCGTCGTGCGAAAATAAAGCCAACGTTTTAAACTTGCGCGATTACGACTGGAATTTCCAGGCCGCCTGGCGGACGGATGAAATGAAAGAGCGTCGCAAGGAAGTCGCGGATGGTTGTTACTGCACGCACGAATCAAATTGTTTTTACCCGTCTTTGCCGCTTAATGTCGGGCATTTGGTGAAAATTAAACGACTCGAGGGACAATTAAAGAAAGCCTCTCAACAAATGGCCGTAAATGCAGCTCAAGGTGAAAGCGTTGCCGTTAAAGCATAAATTTTGCCAATGCAAATAACCGTCGAACAAACTTTGGAAATGCCTGACGCAGCGCTTTTCGTGCAAAAGGTTCAGTCTGCGCTTGAAGCTGAAAGCGCAAAGCGTCGGCATTTTTACGAAATTGTCGAAGAAAATAAGAAAATGGAATTTATCAATGGCGAGATAATTTTTCATTCTCCGGTTAAACTGCAGCATAACAGCGCGACGAAATTGCTTTGTAAATTAATTGATACATTCGTTGCAAAAAACAAACTCGGTTTTGTCGGAATTGAAAAAATTATGATCTCGCTCACTCGGAATGATTACGAGCCGGATCTTTGCTTTTTCGGCAATGACAAAGCCAAAAACTTTAAGCGAAAACAAGTGCAATTTCCCGCGCCGGATTTCATCGTCGAAGTTTTGTCCGATTCAACTGCCAAAATTGACCGCGAAACGAAATTTCAGGATTATGCGGCGCACGGCGTTCGAGAGTATTGGATTATTGATCCGGACAAGGAAACGATTGAGCAATACGAACTAAGAGACGAAAAATACCAACTGCTGCTCAAAGCCAGAGACGGAAACATTGAAAGCACTGTTTTAGCCGGTTTCAAAATTCCGACTCGCGCTGTTTTTGAGGAAGAACTAAATTTACAGATTTTGACCGAATTACTGGGAAAATAATGTTATGAATTGGCAGGAAGTCACCGAGCATCCGAGTTTGCGCGATTTACCATTCAAAATCGAACTAAACGAATACGGAGCGATTGTTATGAATCCGGTCAAATTAAACCATTCAGGGTTTCAGCGAAGTATCCAAAGATTAATGGAGTATCAGCGGAGCGACGGAATGGCTCTGCCGGAAGTGGCAATCTGGACGCGCAAAGGAACCAAGGTTGCCGATGTCGCCTGGGTTTCCCTGGAATTATGGAAAGAACTCGAAGGCAAAACCGAAGCGATGATTGCGCCGGAAATTTGCGTTGAAGTTCTCTCGATGAGCAATTCGGTTTACGAAATGACCGGCAAGCGCAAACTCTATTTTGAGCAAGGCGCGAAAGAAGTTTGGATTTGTGACGAGTACGGCGACATCATTTTTTACAGCGAGAAACGCAAACTGAAAAAGTCTGTTATGTTTCCTGATTTTCCGGCTAAGATTAAAATTCAACGCTGATGAAACAAAGCGCTCCAAAAATTCTCATTATTTCTTCCGATACCGGCGGCGGCCATCGTTCGGCGGCGGCGGCGATTGTCGAAGGCGTCAGTCGTTTTTGGCAGGGACAATCGGCGATTGTCCGCGTCGTTAAAGCGGTCGAAGAATCTCACCACGTCACAGCGCGCGGCGTTCAGCTCTACAACTGGATTTTGCGCAATAAGCAGCCGTGGATGAAGTATTTTTACTGGTTTTTTAACAGCTTTCGGCCGGAAAAAAGCGGTTTTATCCACAAACGCTGTTTTAGTTTTTGCAAAGAAACTTTTGAGCGCTGGTGTCCGCACATTATTGTCAGCGTTCATCCGATGACTCAGCATATTTTCGCCAGGGTTTTAAAAGAAGTCGGGCTGCTCGGAACCGTTCCGCTCGTGACGGTCGTGACAGACCCTTGCTACGGTTTTTGGAAAGCCTGGGCGTGTCAGGACGTAACGCTTTACCTCGTAGCTAACGAAGACGCCGAGCGACAGTTAATTGATTACGGCATCGCGCCCGAAAAAATTAAAATTTCGGGAATGCCGGTTCATCCCAAATTCCATTTTGCCGACGAAAAAGACGCTCGCGTTGCCCGTCAAGCGTTTGGCTTAGACCCGGAAAAATTTACGATTTTTGTCAACTCGGGTTTTATCGGCGGCGGTAATATTCCCGAAATTTTTCGCGAATTAGTGCGCGGCGAACTCGACGTACAGGCAATTTTTCTCGCCGGGCGCAACGAAGAGTTAAAAAAGGAAGCCGAAGCGATTGCCAAAAACGCGAAATTTCCGGTGCGCGTGATCGGTTACTCGGAGGAAGTCGAAAAGCTGATGCAGTCGGCAAATGTCATGATTTCAAAGCTCGGCGGTTTGACGACATTTGAAGCTCTGGCTTGTCGTCTCCCGATCATCGCCGACACCACCACGCCGCCGATGCCGCAGGAAGCCGGAACAGTAAATTTGCTCAAAAAACGCGGAGCCGGCGTCTTGCTCGAAAAATCCACCGACATTGTTCCGATTATTCAGTATTTGCTCGCCGACAAAATCAGATACGAAGCGATGCGCGAGGCGACCAAGTGTTTATCAATGCCCAATTCAACGCAAAATATCATCCGGGAAATAGCCGCCCTGCTTCCCGCCGCTCCAATCGAAGTCGAAAAGCAAATCGTTAAAGTGGCCTAATCATGGTTCGGCTTTCTCAAGGAGTTAGAATCACAACTTCTGTGGCCGCCTTTTTAACTGCCAACTGGCTAAACGGAAAAATCGGCGAGATGCCTTTGTACCACGAATCAAGCTGATCTTTATAATGCAGACTGCTTGGCAGCCCGCTTTCGCCGAGAGCGATGCCGTGTCGCGTGGTGTCCCAATTGGCCGGTGTCGCAATCAGCCGCATTGAAACATTTTGTCCGACATTTGGCGAATTAGAGCTGCCGCTGAGCGGCAGCGGGTCAATCATAAATTGGCCGCCGATAAATGGAATGGCGGCAAGCGGATGCGAAAAACGAATTTTGTTGGCTTCGCCCCAAATCCATTTCGCCTCGTCAGCGCCGAGCCTCTTCGCCAAATTTGCGCGGGCGTCCGTTTCGCAGGCTTTTAGTAAATCAGCATAGTTGGCAAATTCTTTCGGCAGCCAGGCGGCGGGTTTATCAACAATCAAACGGTCGAAAAAGCTGGGCAAGTTTGAAATTCTAAACTGCGCTCTGACCGCCTGGCTCAAATTCGCGTCCAAAATTCGTTTGCTAAAAGCCGACTGCATCTCGTTCGAGAGCAATGCCGCTTTGGAATCCCCGCTCATCTTGCCGTCCCATTCGCCGAAAAGTTTTAGAGTAGAGTCCGAAGCAGCTTTATTCGTGACGACTTCATGAGCAAAGCGGGAAAGCGGAATATTAAAAATGTCGTGTTGAATCTCGTTAATGTTTTCAACCGTTATTTTCTGGTTGGCGCTGAGCAGGTTGTAAATCCGGCGGGCGCGATATGGCGCGGCAAAATCGCGGACGAGTTCCTGATATTTGTAGGATTTACCGACAATTCGCTGATTGGCGGTGACAATAAAATTTTCCGGCGGATCGTACAAATTCGGCAGCTCTTCAAACGGAATCGTTCCAACCCAATCGCCCGCGTCCGTTCCGCCGTCGTACGGAAGGCTGCCGTTGCCGGTTTTGCGCAGAGGAACGCGCCCGGCCGCGTACCAGCCGATGTTTCCGGCAGTATCGGCATAAACGAAATTTTGCATTGAACCGCCGTAGCGTTTGAGAGCGTGGCGAAAATCGTCCCAATTGCGCGCGCGGTTTAAAAAGAAAAAGGCTTCGAACTCGTTATTATTTGGGTCAAACGCTGTCCATCGAAGCGCGTAACGCTGCGCGCCGTCCTCAAAGTAAACGGGGCCGTGGCGCGTTGTCGTCACTTCGAGCGTTTCAGTTTCGGTTTCGGGCGAAACGGGGCTCTTCCTGACCTTGATTTCTTCGCGGCGAATTTCGGCGTCCTGCCAGCCCTGCGGAGTTTTATACTGATGCGGATTGGCCGGATTAAATTGCTCCAGATACAAATCCTGAACATCCGGCCCGACGTTGGTCGCGCCCCAGGCGATTTGGGCGTTATGACCTAAAATTACACCCGGTGCGCCCGGCAGGGAAACGCCCGCCGTGTCAACATTCGGCGAATTCAAATTAACGAGATACCAGATCGAAGGCACTGACGCGGGCAGATGCGGATCGTTTGCCAAAATCGGTTTGCCGTCGGCGGTGCGTTTGCCGGAAATCACCCAGTTGTTGCTCGCCGCCAAATCTTCGGCGTAGAGACCGACTCGTTCGAGCGAATTTCTTCTAACATTTTCGGCCTTCGTCAGTTCGGCAAAACCTGTCTCGCTCAAATTAAAAACGCTTGATTTCCCGCTTTCGGTTTTCAGTTTTCCGTTGTCCGTCGGCGAATCTTTGCCGACGAGCAAAACGTCGTCAGACGTCACGGTGTTATAAAGCTGATTGAGTTTTTCGGCGGGCAGATTTTGCAGATTCGCTTTGACGAGATCAAAGCGCCAGGTCGTCGAAAGTCCGTCGGAGAGAATTTTGCCAATCACCAGAGAATCGGTCGGCTGCCATTCGCGCGGACGGTATTGCAAAATCTTAAATTCCGGCGGCAGAGATTTTTCATCCAGCGCGGCGATATACGCATTGACGCCGCGCGCGTAATCCGCGAGAGCCGCACGCAGTTCCGGAGCGAGCAGGGGCAAAGTTTGCTCGGCAATCGAAGCAAAACCGTATTTGCGCCAGCGTTTGTCTTCGTCAACGATTGTGCCGGCGGCGGTCGGCTGCCGCCCGAAAATCTCCGACAGTTGCCCGCGCGCCACGCGTCTCAGCAAATCCATTTGCCAGAGCCGGTCTTGCGCCGTTGCGTAGCCCTGTGCAAAATACAAATCGCTGTCATTGGCCGCTTCGATGTACGGAATTCCGCGCTCGTCGCGCCTGATTGTCACCTTTGATTTTAGTCCGGCAGCTTTTATTTCCTGCGTCGGCGGAGCCGGCTCCTGCGAAAAACAACTAAGCGGCGCAAACGCGAGCAGCAACAGCCAGATCAAGAGAAATTGTTTTTTCATTATTAATCAAGGAAAAGTTCGGTAATTTGTAGTGAAAAATTCGGGAACAACGGCGTAACCAGAATTTCCGTTTCGTCTAACTTTTCGACGAGGCGCAGCCCGTGCGAAGTCGTGCGGAAAACCTCAACTTGTTTATTCATCGGATTGACAATCCAGTATTCTTTGACCGCAAAGCGACTGTAGAGCTTGAGTTTCGTCACGCGGTCGCGCTCCATATTTTGCTTGCCCGGCGACATTATTTCGACAACCAACTCGGGCGCTCCTTGAATTTTATCGTCAAGCAGAAATTGTTTGAGTCTTTCGCGGGAAATAAAAATCACATCGGGAATCGCGCCGTCTGTTTTGCTGAAAATAACGCCCGGAGTCGGTAAAACTTCACCTAAATTATTTTCATCTACATACAATGATAAGAGTTTAACCAGCCGAGCAATTAGTAATTGGTGAATGAAGCGCGGGGCAGTTGACACAATTAATTCTCCTTCAATAATTTCATACCGATTACCGTTGTCCGGAAAATTTTCCCAATCATCAACCGTGTATAGCAATTCTTCCGCGAGCGTCAAAGTCTCCATCAGTAATTTCCTTTCCGTTTTATCTTTAATTTTTTCCCGCCCACTCGATTAAGATTTTTTTAAACTCGTTTTGCAGCGATTGCGTGTGGTCTTCATTGTACCAGCGAATCACTTTTTCGATGATTTCGGGTTTTTCCAGTCCTTCGGCTTTCAATTTTTTAAAAAGCGCGTCGGCTGCCGCCGGGCGCGAACCCCAGTTGCCGATTTCCGTCAAGGTTTCTCCGTCCAGACAAATAAGTTTGGGAATCGCCCGACCGCCGCCCGTCAAATATTTATCCATTAGCTCAAGGTTTTCATCGCGCAGCAGATAGAGCGTTTTGATACGGTCGTTTTCTCTCGCGATTTTTTCAATCGGCGGAATATTTTGCGCCGCGTCGCCGCACCAGGCTTCGGTCAAAGTCAGCCAGATCCAGTTGACCTTTAAGCCTCGCACCGTTTCAACGAGCGAGTCGTTGAGTTTGGTAGTTTTGTCAAGGCGTTCCATTCGGTGCTGATTCAAATTCGTGTAGTGCGCCAGTTCTGCGGATTGAGTCGGCCCGGTTGTTTTGCCGGCGGCGACAACTTCTTCGATCAGTTGGCGATATTGTTCGTAGTTAATTCCTTTTTCGATGTAAGATTTCATGAGTTGTAATTGATTCTCCCAAATTATTGTTTATAGAGAATAACCGTTTTAACCCGACAAAGTGAATCTCCAAATGTTTTATTTGTTACAGGAAAATTTGAATCAGGTGGTGTCCGCAACTCAGCAATTCGGCGTCGAAAGCACGGTGGCCGCGGCCGTCCAGTGGATTCGGCTGACCGTCGAAGTCGTCGGCGCGATAATTGTCACGTCGGGCGTCGGCGTTGCGGTTTATCAATTTCTAAGGGCCGTCATTCAGGGGCAAACGCAGGATTACAACCAAATTCGGTTGATTCTGGCCAAATATCTGGCGCTCGCGCTGGAATTTCAACTGGGGGCGGACATTCTTTCGACCGCCATTGCGCCAAGTTGGGAGCAAATCGGCAAGCTCGGCGCTATCGCCGTTATTCGCACCGGTTTAAACTACTTTTTAATGCGCGAAATACAGATCGAACGAACTAAAAAGATTGACACCGACGCAGTCGCGTAAATCCGCTTTTGCGATTTACGAATTGATGACAATAACCCGCGTTTCGCACATTTCTTCCATGGCGTAGCGCACGCCTTCGCGCCCGAAACCCGACGCCTTGACGCCGCCGTAAGGCATATTATCAACGCGAAACGTCGGCACGTCATTAATCAGTACGCCGCCAAACTCGAGCTTATTTCCTGCCCGTCGCGCCCGCGCCAAATCGGTGGTAAAAACTCCGGCTTGCAAACCGTATTTTGATTGATTAGCCATTTCAATCGCTTCGTCAAATGAAGCGAATTTTTCGACGACGGCAACCGGCGCAAAAACTTCTTCGGACACTACACGCATTTCCGGTTCGGTGTTTGTCAAAACCGTGGCCTCAAGCAAAGCTCCCGCCCGCCGCCCGCCGCAGAGCAGTTTCGCGCCGTTATCAATCGCTTCATTAATCCATGATTCGGCGCGCCTGGCTGCCGTTTCGTCAATCATCACGGAAAGCTCGGTCGTTTCGTCCAATGGATCGCCGGTTTTTAAGTTTTCCGCGCGCCGCGCAAATTCTTTTGTCCAGCGCTCAAAAATTTGCTCCTGCACATAAAAGCGCTGTGCGGAAATGCAGATTTGTCCGGCGTAGGAAAAAGCTCCCATCACCGAACGCTCTAGGGAACGCTCAAAAGCCGATTCGTTGTTTCGGAGAGTTTCGTCAATTATCACTGGCGCGTTACCGCCGAGTTCCAGAGCGACGGCCTTGCGCGCCGCTTTTTCACGTATTTTCCAGCCGACATCGGCGCTGCCCGTAAACGAAATCATGCCGATTCTTTCATCGCGCAAAACTCCTTCAATCAGTTCGACATCCATGTTGATAATTTGCAGGGCGCTTTTTGGCAAACCGCTTTCAAGAAAAACTTCACCGAGCAGCAGGGAAGTGAGCGGCGTTCTCGGACTTGGTTTGATTATAATCGCGTTTTTGGCCGCCAAAGCCGGCGCGACTTTGTGCGCGACGAGGTTGATCGGAAAATTAAACGGCGTGATGCCGAAAACGATTCCGCGCGGCACACGTTCAGTCCAGGCGAAACGACCGCGCCCGAGCTCCTGCGCGTCAACCGGAACGACTTCGCCCGCAAACGAACGAGCTTCGGCGGCGGCAATTTCAAACGTCGAAACGGCGCGCTCAACTTCGCCGCGTGCAGCAGTCAGCGGTTTGGCGGATTCCAACGCGATTGTTTGGGCGAATTCAGTTTGCCGATTTTTAATTCCGGCGGCGATCCGGTTTAATCCGGCGGCAACCTCAAAACGTGGCAGCTCGCGCATTTCCGCCGCCGCTGTTTGCGCTGCGGCAATAGATTTCTCAATTTCACTTTGTCCGGCGTTGGAAACGCGGGCGATTAAATCTCCTGAATAGGGCGAGCGCACTTCAAACGTCTTCGAAGTTTCGCGCCGCGCGCCGCCGAGCAGCAAAAATTTTGTCTCGTGTTTTTCACTCATATTTTGGCTTTAACATATTTCGAGCCGGCTTGCCAATGGTTTTGTCGCTCTGGCTATTTTACGTTAAACTCTAGTCTTTACGTAAAATTAGGAGAGACCGATGAAATTATTCAAACTCGCCATCGTTTGCGCGGCATCTACTTTGTTCATCACAGCTTGCGCGAAAACAGAGGCTCCGAACGTGAGCTCGACCAATTCGGCCGCTAACACCGCAGCCGTCAGCCCGACCGTTGCGGCTTCGCCGGTTGATACGCAGTTTGCCGCCGCTAAAACCATTTACGATCAGAAATGTGTCAAATGCCATCAGGCGACTGGCGAAGGCGGAAAAATTCAAATTGATACCGCTAGCCTGAAAGTTCCAAATTTTAGAGATCCGCGCAACCAGGATGATGATGACGCAGATTATATTGACCGGGTCGAACACGGCGCTTCCGGTAAAATGCCAGCTTTTAAAAACAAGTTGACGGATGATGAAATAAAGTCTGTGGTCGGTTATATCCGTCATGAGTTTCAGGGTAAGTAGTATTTTATCTTAAAGCTGGCGTAAAAGAGCATCTTAAACATTGCAAATATAACTCCCCTGTCCATATTCTGTCGGTTGAAAATTTGGTTTACTGAGCGGCAGTATCCAGGCTGCGTTGCGGTCAGCAGTCAAACCGGAAGTTGATTTTAAGGAATTCCTCCTTTGGCTATGGCAAAAAATGTAGAGTTACCTGAATTATCAACCGACAAATTAATTCTACGGGCTTATTTGCCTGAAGATGCGGATGATTTGCTGTTGATGTGGAAAGACCCTGATTTATCGCAGTATTTTCCGGCGAGTTTAAAGGAACTCGATTACTCGGGGATCCAGGCTCAGATCGCAAAATTAGCTAATCTTTGGCAAACACGCGGTTATTCGCAATGGGGAATCTTTAACAAAAGCGAAAACCGGCTGATTGGCTACTGCGGTTTGCAGATGCTCGATAAAACCGATGATGTCGAGCTTTACTATGGGCTAACACGTAGTTTTTGGGGACAGGGCTTGGCCACCGAAGCGACGCGCTCGGCCGTGCGCTACAGCTTTGAAAAACTCGATCTGCCGCGTCTGACCGCTCTCACTTTTCACCAAAACACGGCTTCGCAAAAAGTCCTGCAAAAACTGGGTTTCAAATTTGGCGGCAACCGGAACTTTTACCAAACAGAAGTTTTATATTTTGAACTTTCGCGACCGGAGTACGAAACGGGGAAAAAATAAAAGTTTCGGCAATCTTAAAAAAGCGCAAAACCCCGACATCTTGACACACAGCCGTACCGCGCGTTAATTTTAAAGCTGGTTTTTCCATCATATACATCTACGCACCCTTAGCTCAGCTGGATAGAGTATTTGACTTCGAATCAAAGGGTCGCAGGTTCGAATCCTGCAGGGTGCATCAATAAACATCGAAGTAAGGCAAGTCCCAAAGACTTGCCTTTTTTCTTTACTCACCCTTTCACTCACCTTTTCAAATTAAAATATAATTTTTGGGTTAGCCCACTATTCAATCACAAGAAAATGTCTTCAAGGAAAAATAAATGTTTTTTAAAACTCGAAAAACTCGAAAAACTCGAAAACAAACCCATTACCCCTCTGAAAGAGTTAATGGGTTTGGCTTGCTTATCACTTTTAGGCTCAACGAAGTTTTACAAATTCTTTAGAGCGTGATGTAGTACAACTTCTAATTTAAACTTTCGGTTGCGTTATCTAAACAGATAGCTGGATTATCAAACCAAAACTCTGGAGAACTCCTTCATGAAAGCTTTTGCCACATTGTTCTTAGCTTTGGCGTTAGCAACCTTTGCTTCCGCACAGAATACACCGAAAATGGAATACGGGAAGCCTGCTGAACTCAAAGGTCTTACTAAAATCTTTGTTGACACAAGCGGCGATATTGATAATCGCAATCGCATTATCAAGGAATTTGAAACCGCCCGACTGTCAGACGTTATTATGCTTGATGGCAGCGATAATGCCGAAGTAATCTTGATGTTTTCCGCTGGTAAAGAGCGCCGTTCAGTTGCAAGAATTTATAACGGCAATGGTTCGGCAGGCAGTTACGGATTATCAACGGGCAAGGGCATTGCATTTCTGCCTAAACAACCTAATATAATGCGTGTAATTCTAAGCCTTGATGATGAGAAAACAACCTGGTTTGACAAGAAACCTGCGCAAAGATTTGCCCAAAATTTTATCAAGTTATACAAAGAAGCGAATAATATTAAAGATAAGTAGCAAATGAGAAACATTTTTCTGAAATTCTTTGTCGCATTAGTTTTATCCGCCCCGTCAACTGCAATATACGGACAAAACCAAACGCTCCCGTCGCAAACTAAGGTCGAAGCATCAGTCATTTACGAAAAGGCAATTTCATCTGTTGTTTTTATCACCGTAATTGATGGAAAGGGCGGACTCTTTACTGGAAGCGGTGTGATTATGCGACCCGATGGAATTATCGCGACAAATTATCATGTGATTGACGGCGCAATAAGCGCTAGAATTCTTCTCAGGAATGGAGATTCTTATGATGATATTGCAGTTGTCGATTCAGACGAAAAGAAAGACATTGCCATATTAAAAATCAAAGCGATGAATCTACCAGCCATCGCATTAGCTGATTCAGACACTTTAAAAATCGGCTCGAATGTTTACGCTATTGGCGCGCCGCGCGGCTTAACAGGTACTTTGTCTTCCGGTATTGTTAGCAGTCTGCGGCCAATTAGCGAAGTTGATTCTTCAATGAGCGGTTTCCGCATTATTCAATTTACCGCGCCGATTTCGCCGGGCAGCAGCGGCGGAGCGCTGCTTGATGATTACGGAAGATTAATCGGACTCACGTTCGCGTCTCGAACCGAAAGCCAGAATCTTAATCTCGCTATTCCGGTGAATTATGTTGCGCCGCTGGCCTCTGAAGCTAAAACGGAAGGCCGCGCTTTAAAGCGATTCGATGAATCGCAAATTGCAAAGACGCCTTCACCGGAATCTCCGCAAAATATTCGTACAGCCTCGAAAGAGAAGACAATTGATGACATCGCGGGAACTTATTCGGGTTCATGGCAAAGTGACTCATACAGCGTTTCAGGCGGATTACTGATGAAAGTAACTGTTGTTGATGGAAAGGTCGAAGCGACGGTCGCTCTGACCGGAAGTGAATACGTCAAGGGAGACACTTTAGCAGCTTTCGTCACTCCGGTTGGGGATGGGGCATGGCGCATGGATTACAAGGGAAAGAATACTAAAGTAGCCGGAAGCGGTTTATTCAAAGACGGTCAATTTGTTGGAGATTACAAACTGAGAAAACTGTTGTGGATTGATAAAGGGCGCTGGAATCTACGGAAATAGGCTTCTTCTTTTATTGTCTACTCACGTTAGTGAAGTTTCTTAATTATTGAAAGCAAAGTTTATTGATTATTAAAAGTGAAGTTTCACCATTATAGGAGCATTGTTAACGGCAAAAATAAGCGGTAAAACTCCAACAGGCGTTAATTTAGCAGATGAAGACTTTGGAGCAATTTAGAACCCAGTTCGCACCCGATGGGGAGCGGGTTGTTTCCTCTGCTTTAGAAGAATCTCGACGCTTTGATAGATGTTACGTTTCGGTTGAGCATCTTCTGCTCGCTCTTCTCCAAGTTGAGCCCGAACCGCTGAAGCTCTTTTTCCAACACTTTGCCATTGATTCGCTCCGGGTTGAAGGAGCGTTATCTGAACGAATCAAATATCTACGACCATATTCGGGCGAAGGTTATCGGATATCACCAGAGGTCACTGATTTATTCTGGCGGGCTATGAGGCGTGCACGGAAAAATCAGCGTCGGTTAATTAACGCCCAAGACATCTTGTTTGTCATTGCAGAGGAGAGAATAGATTCAATTCTAGACGGTGTGTTATTAACCATGGGAATCAACGAGCTCATGCAAGGAGCAAGCGAGGCAATTATGAGAATTGCCAGAATCAACGGTCAGGAAAAACGTGAATCGTTTATTAGCTGGTTCTTTTCTTCAATGCCCGAAGTAGATAGAATGAAACTCAAAACTCGCACAAACCTAATCGAAGCCTCGATTCATCTCGCTTGGGGACACGGTTTAGTAAGTAATAACGGAGCGGATGGAACGCCGACTCTATGATTTAAGCTATCTAACAGACTTAATGCGGGTCCGGGAATTTACTCATATCCTCACCCTTCCGATTACTTATCTTGTAAATATGGCTAAGAGAAAAATCATAGGTATTTGTCATCTTTGTGGATTGAACAGGGAATTGACATTTGAGCATGTACCACCCAAAGCGGCTTTTAATAACAAGCCTGTTATCCCTTTGGATTTTGATGTCGCATTCAAGTTGCGCCCGGAAGAAAGGCCTGCTGGCCCAATCCAACAACGCGGTATGGGTAAATACACACTTTGTGCCGAGTGCAATAACAATACAGGTTTGTGGTATGGAAGCAGTTTTGCTGACTGGTGTTATGAGGGGATGAGTATTTTGCAGCGGAGTGGAGGTAAGCCTGCCCTTTACCACACCAGTTACTCTTATCCGCTCAGAGTAATAAAGCAGATAGCTACAATGTTTTTTACGGCTTGCGGAGAAAAATTCGCCAGCCTCAATGAAGAACTCGTGCGATTTGTACTTAATCGACGTGTTACAGGTCTTTCCCCTAAATATCGTTTCTACACATACTACAATTTAGAAGGGCGCTTGCGTTTCTCAAATATAGTCGGATTAATTGACATTGAAAAAGGTAAAACTTCCATCATGTCTGAAATTACCTTTCCGCCGTTTGGCTACGTCATGAGCCTTGATTCGACGCCACATGATAATCAGTTGGTGGAAATTTCATATTTTTCGCAATACGGTTACAACGAACTTGTTTCCATTTCAAGAAGATTTCCAGTGTTGCCGACACACATGCCCTCGCCGGGGGATTATCGGCCTTACGACCCCACGCTGCAAACCGATAGCAGGCATTAATAAATTTTAAGATTTATGCAAATCGGGCGCATACAGCCTCAATAACTGAATACTTGTGAATAAATCTGATAAGTATTTGCTTATGTTTTGCTTCTAGTACCGATGTTTGTTAAGTTGCAAGCTTAAAGTTTTGATGGCAGCTGTCCGATACGAATAAAGAGTTCCTTTTGTCTTTCTGAAAATCAACGTTCTCGAAATAGAAAACTATGGATAATAGTCAGCAAATACAATGCCCGCAATGCGGCGACCAACTTGATACAAATCTTGATGGAGGAACTTGTTTTAACTGCAATCCTAACGCCGCTCGCAGTGTGCGAAATAACAATAAATGGGACAGCAGCAGTGATAGCTTGAAAATCTTTTTTGCTAGTAGTGCTGGCTTTCTAGTGTACTTTGTCACCGCCACAATCGGGATTACAGCAATCACGCTTGTGAATATTTTCGTCCCTCCAGGGCTTAAAATAACTGTTTTTATCATCATCGGAGTTGTGTTTTGTGCAATTTCTTACGCCATTAAAGATGCGCTGAACGCAAGAAATAACGATAAATGAAAAGTATCAATAATCAATAAACCTTTTGATTACTTCTCGACTTCTTTCGCTTCTGTTCCAAGATAACGATAAATACTCGCTTTTGAGAGCTTGTATTCGCTCATCAGATTCTTGATTAAGACGCCGCTTTCTCTCTTTTCCCGCAATTCCTCGATTTGTTTGTCAGTCAATTTCTTCTGCGCTCCAAACTTGACGCCTTTTTCTTTGGCTTTGTTGATTCCGTCCGTTTGCCGTTCGGCTCTGATTTCCGTCTCAAACTGATTGATGGCTCCCAGCATGTTAAACAATAAACGCCCGGTCGCGTCCGCCGTGTTGATGTTCTGGTCAATGACTTGCAGCTCGACTTGCTTGCGCTTTAACTCATCAGCGATTTGACACAGATGCAGAGTAGAACGCGCGAGGCGGTCAAGTCTGGTGATAACCAAAGTATCGCCCTCTCTGACATATTCTAAGCACGTCTGTAATGCGGGACGTTTCGCACCGGCGGCGCTTTTCTTTTCCTGAAAAACTTTCCGGCAGCTTTTAAGTTTATCAAGCTGTACGTCCTAACTTTGACCGACCGAAGAAACGCGGGCATAACCGATGAGCGCCATAAAATTTTAATCCGAAGAAAAGGTTTCAATTTAATTAAGACGTTGTGAGAATTCTATCATAAGACATAATTTGAGACTATGTTTTCAGAGGGTCTCACGAACTATACTTTGTGAAGCGCCGTTATCATGTTGTTTGTCGGGTTTGGGCGGAATTCCATCCTTGCCCTTCAAAAAGCAACCAGCATGGCAATTCGGGTTAAGGATTTAAACGGATTGAAGCATTAATTCGGGTTAAGGATTTAACCCGAATTGTGAATGTGTTCGAGGGAAATAGAATAAGCCTTTGTGAATGGGTGGTTTAGTTTGACTCAAGAAAGCAGTTGGCGTAAAACTGAGACTGATTTAAACCGAATTAATTCGGTTTAAATCAAAGTTCGGCGCGTCGTGTTAATTTAAAGTTTGCGTGCGAGTTGAGGGTTTTTATGAAAATCTTTCTTACAATTTTGCTCATAAATTTCTTGAATGGCATCTTGCTTGCCCAAACAAACCAGCCTTCTAATCCCAAACCAGCAAAACAAGAGCCGTCGCTTGAGCAAAATCAACAGTCAGAAACTCAAAATCAAATTGTTGTTCTTCCTAATGCGAAGCGAAAATTTAGACCTAAACTTAGCTTGCAATACGCTTTGAAGCTTGCTGAAAGCTACATTGAAAAAGAAAGAATTGATATTTCGTCTTTCTATCTGTATCAAGCTAAATATATTGTGTATGGAAGCAAAGAGAACCAACAACCTGCTTGGTTTTTCTGGTGGGCGAATGAAAATGGCGCATTAGGAAATTACGTTGAAATTATGGTTTCGATAGAAACAGGAAACGTGAGTCGGCTTCCTTCGATGTGAGATGCGCCGAGTCGGATAGGAAAGCAACGTTACCGTTGCTCCCCCTCCTCAGAACCGTGCGTGCCACTTTCACGGCACACGGCTCAAGCCTTTCAAACGCTCCTGTCACAGAACGCACCAGCTACAACCACTGATTCAACAATACTGAT
>JBBQUS010000016.1:0-78512 GCA_038212235.1 Pyrinomonadales bacterium | reverse complement strand
AAATTCGTTCGACAAGATCCAAATCCTGATGGACGAGCGCGGGGGATTTCGATTTTTCCGATTGTTTGCGAATGTCGAGCCAGGTTCTCACCAAATAACGGGCGTCGTCGCGCAAATCCTGTTCGGAAATGCCGATGCCCGCCGTCCGTACGATAAATCCGCCGGATGGAACGTTTTCTTCCGCGCGAATTCGTTGAATCAGCGTTCTTAAACGAGTCCGTTCGGTTGAGGATTCTATTTTACGGGAAACTCCGGCGTGTTCAATTGTCGGCATGTAAACCAGAAAACGTCCGGGCAGCGCAATGTGCGAAGTAATCCGCGCGCCCTTTTTGGCAATCGGCTCTTTGGCAATTTGAACCAGGATTTCCTGTCCTTCGCGGAGCAAATCGGTAATCGTCGGCGGACGCCGGTCGCGACCGTTTCTATCGCCGCTTCGTTCATTGCGTTCGGAGCGCTCGTTCCGGTCGCTGCGTTCCGCGCGCTCAGGTCGTTCGGCTCGTTCGACTCGCTCAACGCGTTCGGTTCGCTCGGTTCGCTCAGTTCGCTCAGTTCGCTCATTTCTATCGCCTCGCGGCTGCTCGGTTCGCTGTTGCGGCTGGTCGCCGCGTTCACGATTGGGCGGATTTCCGCTGCGCCCGCCGCTGCTGTTTCCTGTGCGGCGAGTGTCGGGCGCAGCTTCGAGCTTTGGCTCTTCGCTTGCTTCGACGCTTTCGACTTCGTTTGTTTCTTCGCTATCCGCCGCGGTTAAATTTTCTTCACCGGCACTTTGATTTTCATCAGGACGGCGATTGCCGCCGCCGCCGCGTCGTCGTCGGCCCCCGCGCCGAACGGCCATCGGTTCGCGAAACGCGCCCAAATCATCCACGCTGGCATCAGCATCGGCATAATCCTGTGTCATCGCTTCTGAAACTGAAGTTTCGCCCGAATCATTCAACTCGTTCTGAAAGGCCGTTTCAGTATCGGTTTCGGTTTGCGCCGCTTCAACCGATCTGCCGCCGCGTTTGCTTTTTGTCGCGCTTTCGACCGAATCGTTCGCGCTCTCCGCGCTTTCGACTGAATCGTTCGAGTTTTCAGTGCCTTCCGTGCTTTGAACCGATTCGCCCGCTTCCTGTTCGGCGATTTTCTCGGATTGATTTTGTTTTCCGCCACCACCACCCCGCGGACTCCGCGCAGGTTTCTCGTCGGTTGTTTCAGGCGTTTCTGATTTGGGCGCATTTCTTCGCCCGCCGCGTTGTTTTTTGCGGCTTTGAGAATCGTCGGTCGTAGGCTGCCCGGTTTCCGGTTCTTTATCTTCCGCGTCCGCTTCATTATCCTGCGCGGACAAAGCTTTTGGTTTGCCGCCGCGACGATTTCCGCCGGTTCGCTGACCGGATTTTTCGCCGGTTTTTATATTCGATTTTTCCGTGTTCGGATTTTGCGCTTGAGCGGCGTCGGTCTCATCTTCATCGGCGATGCGCTCGAAGTTTGAAGTGGCGGGAGTTTCAAACAAAAGAGTCCCGACTTCGATGCTCGGCGTCGGTTCGATGCCAAATTCGATGGCGCGAACCTGATCAGTCAGGCGTTCCTGAAGACGCGCGTCTTTAAACAGATCGCCTTCGGTTTCGTCGTCAACTATTCGTTCAAAGTTTGAATCGTCTTCGATAAACGGTGTCAAAATTTCCGGTTCTTCCGGTTCAAACGTGCGGGCAATCGGCAGAACAGTTTCCGAGCGCGTTTCTAAAGGTTTCTGATTTCTGGTTGATTCTGCTTGAGATTCGACTGCGGAAAACGCAAAAGAGGTGTCCCGCTCATTTTCAATATCTTCAATTATAAAAGGCGTCGCTGCCGGTTCAGTGGGTTGCTGCTGCTGCTGCTGTCGCTGCGGGAGAGGCCTTTTGGTTTCAACCAGCGGTTCAGCGCGCTCCTGTGCCGCCTCCATCGCTTGCTCGCGTTCGAGCCGCGCTTGCTGCAGGCGTTCAGATGCGGCTTTTTGGGCGGCGGCGACATCTACCTTTTGATTTTTCTCGGTGACGATGCGTTCGAATTCTTCTTCTTCATCAAAGAAGTCGGAAACGTAGAGAAAGGCATCGCGCTCCAAACCGATTTCGACAAACGCCGACTGCATTCCGGGCAGCACCCGCATCACGCGCCCCTTGTAAATATTGCCGACGACACCTGTGTTTTCTTCGCCGCGCTCAATGTAAAACTCGGTGACTTTGCCGTCTTCGAGAATAGCAATTTTCTTTTCGCGTCCGTTGACGCTGACAATCATTTCTTTAGCCATAAATAGGGCTTTTCCTTAAGTTGTTTAATGTATTTGTCTTGAAAGAAAAGACGAGAATGGCGACCGACCAACGCGAGATTTGAATGAAAATTTTTCTGCCGCAGAAAAACGGTTTGGTAGTGTTTGGATTGTGGTAAAAAATCGTGAGACTTTTTGCCAGTCCGGCAAGGGGATTGTTTGCTTCAAACAAGAAATTCCTTTTGCTACGCGCTAAAACGGGGAGGACAAACATTGGACTTACAATGCGCTCAAGACCCGTCTTAATTGCTTATCATTCGTGCGCCGCCAGCATTTCACCTAAAATGCGTCATGCGCCTGTATCGCAAATCTTTCAAAACTTTTTGTCCCGGGGCAAATTACGTTTTACTAAAAAATCGCTTTGTCGCCAGAGACGTCTGCAGTATAAACGATTTAACTGCAAATACTGAAATGATTATTCGTGTTTTGGCAAATAATTATCATTCCCGCTCGACAGACGCCGCGCCAAACAACTACCATTTATGAGTTTCAATTTTGCATTCGTTTCTCGAAAATCTCATGGAAGTTTATTTTCAAATTGTCGCTTCGGCCGCAGATTTGCAGGCTGTATGCGCTGAAGCGGCCGCCCTGCAAGCCATCGGAGTGGACACCGAAACAACCGATCTCGACCCGTACAAAGGACAATTGCGGCTGATTCAAATCGCAATTTCGCCGACGGCGGTCAAAATTATTGATCTCAGAAAGTTTCCCGAACCGAAAACCAATCCCGATTTGGATTGTCTCCGCGAATTACTGTTCGCCGCCCGCCCGACCAAAGTTTTGCACAACGCCAAGTTCGACGCGAAATGGTTAAAGCTGCATGTCGGGGCCGAACTCGGCGGGATTTTCGACACGCTTCTCGGCAGTCAAATCCTGGCCGCGGGTGAAACCGACCGCCGGCATAATCTGGCGGATGTAACTTATGAGTTTATCGGCGAAGAACTCGACAAAAGCGAACAAATCAGCGATTGGAGCGCGGACGAACTGTCATTGTCGCAGCTCGAATATGCGGCCAAAGACGCCGGCGTGGTGCTGCGAATTCGCGAAAAAATGATTGAGCGCCTCAAAGCCGAAAACTTAATCGAAGTGGCTAAACTCGAATTTGATTGTGTCGAACCGATTGCCTACCTCGAACTTGCCGGAATTTTCCTGGACAAAGAGCGCTGGAGCGAACAGCTCAAAAAAGTCAAAAAAGTGCAGACGGTTGTCGCCGATGAGCTGCAGGAGCTGCTCTCGGTCGGCGCGCTGCAAGGCTCTCTCTTCGGACGCACCGAAATCAATCTTGATTCGCACACTCAATTAACCGAAGCCTTGACCCGTCTCGGCGTTCCGCTTCCGGCGACAACGCGCAACTGGCAGCTTGAACCACTGGCCAATGATTACCCGGTGGTCAAAAAATTGCTCGAATATCGGAGCATTCAAAAGGCAATCACGAGTTACGGCGAAAACATTCTCGGATACATCAATCCGAAAACAGGCCGAATCCACGCGGATTTCAGGCAAATCGGAGCGCCAACCGGAAGAATGTCGTGCAACAATCCTAATATCCAGCAGGTTCCGCATGGCGAAGAATATCGGCGCTGTTTCAGGGCGCCTGAAGGCCGAAAATTTATTATCAGCGATTATTCACAAATCGAGCTCAGAATTCTGGCAGATTTTACCGGCGATCCCGGGTTTGTTGACGCTTTTAATTCAGGCGCGGATTTGCACCGTGCCACCGCCGCCCAGATTTTTAACGTCGCGCCCGAAACCGTCACTTCCGACCAGCGTTCTTTTGCCAAGCGAATAAATTTTGGCGTGGTTTACGGCATCGGAGCGCAGCGCGTTTCCAATCTGACCGGAATCAGCCTCAACGAAGCGCAAGACCTTTTGCGCAAATATTTTGCCACCTATCGCAAGCTCGACGCGTGGCTGCGCGAAGCGGCCGGCAAAGCTGTCAAGGAGCGACAGGCGCGAACAGTTTCGGGGCGGCTGGCGCGGTTCCGCTTTGACGCAGAAGACCGACAAGCGATTTCGTTAGCCGAGCGCAACGGCAAAAACACGCCGATTCAGGGTTCGAGCGCGGATATTTTGAAACGCGCTCTGCGAATTCTGCACGACGAATTGCGTGACACGTCGGCTTGCATTGTCAACGTGATTCACGATGAAATCGTCGTCGAAGCGGACGCGCATCAAGCCGAAGCCATCGCTCAAAAAGTTGAAAAAGGAATGTGCGACGCCGGTGAAGAATACGTCAAGAAAGTGCCGATTAAAGTCGAATCAGTAATCGCGGACGAATGGCTGAAGTAAACGGAAAACTGAAAACGGAAAATAAAGAATTTTATCTTGAGACCTAAAACAATAAAATCGTTTTTTAGAGTTTTGCTTTACTGTTTTCTATTTTCAGTTTTCCGTTTTCCATTTTCAGTTTCTCATGCTGTTTGAACGCTTTCGGTGGGAACGATGTATAAAATGCGGTTGCAGTTTTCGCAGGTCAAAATCTGTTTGCCGACTTTGATATCTACAACCATTTGCGGGCGCAGCTTCATTGAGCAGGAGCTGCACGCGCCGTTTTTAACTTCGGCTACCGCAATTCCATCACGGATTCTTTGAACCAATCGGTCATAGGTGGCCGCCAGATTTTTTGGCAAAGTTTCAAAGGCTTTTTCGCGTTTTTGACGTTGCCTTTCAAGTTCCGTTTTTTCCTCCTCAGTTTGCTTTTCGAGTCTTTTGAGGCTGGCTTCACGTTCAACCTCAAGATTTGTAATCTCGTCGGCACGTTCGGCTAAAACTTTTTCGGCTTCTTCAACTAACTCGGATTTCTCCAGACTTGCGGTTTCCAAATCGCTGATTTGCTTTTGCAAAACCCCTTTTTCGCGCATTGCCGCTTCGTATTGTTTCTGATTTTGTGACTGTTTGAGGTTACTTTCTGAGCGTTCAAGCTTAGTGTTGGCTTCGGCAATTTCGTTGTCAATGCGGTTTTTTTCTGAATTTGCAGTATCACGTTTTTTTTCTAAGGCTCTAATTTCAAAGGCGCGTGCCTCGAACTCCTGTTCAATGGCGACGCGCCTCTTGTCAACTGTCTCAATTGCATTTTTGAGTTTTTTTATCTCTGTGTCTGATTTCTGAAGAGCAACTAATTTATCTAGCTCTGCTTTCACGTTATTATTCTCCTAAAATTATAAATACCTGTTAAAAACTGCTCTTACAATAATCACACAATTTCACGGTTGCTGGCAAGAAGATGTCTTCTTTGGTGCAAGACAAATCCGCCGCAGTTTTGGTTCTGGCGGCGGATTTATCTATGTTTTAAATTTTAATTTTACTTGCTGACGGCTTTAGCGGCGTTGATCCGCCCTCCGGTTTCAAGCTTGCCGTTCAGTCCGTCAAGTTTATCAACCGATTTCAAAATTTTCTCGCGAAGTTTTTCAACCGACAAATTTGGTTCGACCGAGAGCGCCAGCGCAGCAACTCCTGACACGTACGGAGTCGCCATCGAGGTTCCGGAAGCCTCCCGGTAATCGCCCTTGAGCCAAGTGCTCATAATTTCTTTGCCCGGCGCGGCGACGTGAACGGATTTGACGCCGTAGTTTGAAAATGAAGCCAGGTTGTCGAATCTATCGAGAGCCGCAACACTAATCACGTTCGGCAATTTGTAGCTCGAAGGATAGTGCGGTGTTTTGTCATTATCGGTCGAAGCGTTTCCGGCTGCAGCGACAAATAAAATGCCTTCTTCGCCGGCTTTGCGAATCACGTCTTCGAGCGCGCGGGAGTAAGCGGTGGAACCCCAGCTGGCGCTGATTACTCGAATATTGACACCAGCTTTTTTGCGCTCAATGGCATAATTGATGGCCTCAATCGCATCTTTGGTCGTGCCGTAACCGCCGCGTCCTAAAAATTTGAGCGGCATAATCTGAACTTTCCAGTTGATGCCGGCGATGCCTTCTTTATTGTCGCCCTCCGCACCGATGATTCCGGCGCAATGCGTTCCGTGTCCGTTTTCATCCATCGGATCGCGGGCGTTATCAACCGCGTTAAAGCCGTGTTCATCGGCGATAGTGCCAAGTTCGTTGTCTTTGTAGGCGGCCAGCGAATCCGGGCGCGTCCAAATGTTTGTCGCTAAATCCTGGTGCGCGTAGTCAACTCCGGTATCAAGCACGGCCACCACGACGTCGCTGCTTCCTTTGGTTTTTTCCCAGGCTTTGAGCGCGTCCAAATCAGCTTTTTCCTTGCCGTTATTTTGTCCGATATTGCGCAGAGCCCACTGCACGCCAAAAAGCGGATCGTCGGGCAAATTATCTTTTTTATCTTCACCGGCTAAAATCGGCGGATTTTGATCGCTTGTTTCCGGGTCAAGCGCAATTTGAAAATTCGGCTCGGCATATTCGACCATTTCGCCCAATTTTCGGTATTCTTCGGCGACCTGTTCGGGAGGACGTCCATCCAAATCATCAACTGAAGTTAAACCCGGAACTGATTCGATTTCGTCTTCAATTCGGTCGTTTTGCTTGGCGGTAATCTTTAAAATCTCGGCCAGCGGAACATTACTCCGAAATTTCACCAAGACTTCCGGCTCGCGCTCCTGTCTTGAGCGCGTCATGGCGCAAGCTTTGTTTTTGGAATTTTCCGGTTTATTTTCGAAGTCGAAACGGCTGAGTTGTCCGACGATGGCAGCTACTGCTATTAAACTGATTGCTAATGCTAAATGAATCCAAAAATTGTTTCGATTCATAATTTATTGATTAAATGGGCAAGTCAATAAAATCTGGTGAATCAGATTTGACTCACCGGACTAAATGACCGGCTAAATTAGATGGTTTGCGCCTTCAAACTGAAAAAGACGCAGTTGGTCTGCGTCAGCGCGATATTCGTAACTTTTACCTTCGGCGTTCAATCGAATTTTCCAACCGGCGCTGATCATCTGCGCACTCATCTCGTCTTCTGCGGGTGCCCCCAACGACATGTCTGGAAAATCTGTGTTTTCGATTGAGGCTTCGGAGATTTGATTTTCCGCTATTCCAAGCCGTTTGCTTAAATCGGCTTTAGCGCGGCGAATTGCTTGTTCTTTGCTTTGTGTCATTCCTTACTATCACTAACCCAAAAGACAATTTTTATTTTGCTCCTCTTGCGGCAAACTCGTCAAATTTAAAATGACATTCTGTAACACCGTCTCATCGTTTTTCAACTTCGGCAGTTCTGCCGCACAGCAGTTTTAATTCAAATCCCCCAGTGAATACTGCAATAATGCGGCGACTGTCATGGCCGCTGTTTCAGCCCGCAGTATTCGTCCGCCGAGAGTAACAATGTCAAAACCGCTCTCTCGCGCCGCGCCGATTTCGTCATCTTCCCAACCGCCTTCGGCTCCGGTAACGGCCGTCAAACGCGTTTCGTTTCCGGCCAAACTTTGATTCAGTTTGCCGCCTCCGCGTTCGGCAAAAAAGATCCTTTTGCCGGTTGATTGTTTTAAAAACTCAGCAAACTCAGACGGGTTTTCAATTTCAGGAACGACCGCGCGACCCGATTGTTTGGCAGCTTCGAGCGCAATCCGGCGCCAGCGTTCGAGTTTTTTCTCGGCGTCGCGCGCGTCTTTTATTTTGACGTCAGCGCGGCTGGTCATCAGCGGAACGATCCGCGCAACGCCGAGTTCGACGGCTTTTTGAACCACCAGCTCAAACTTTTCGCCTTTGAGCAAGGCAACAGCCATCGTCAAATAAAGCTTTGATTCGGGCGCGGGCGCCTCTGTTTTCTCGGTTACCCGCAATCTAGCGCTTTCGTCGCGACGCCCGATTGTTTCAATTCGGCAGATAAATTCGCTGCCGTCGCCATCAAAAACGGCCACAATCGAACCGATGTGGAGGCGCAGGACATCGCGCAAATGTCTTGATTCTTCAAGGTTTAATTTAATTTCGGTATCGCTGAAATTTTCTAGGGGAGCAAAAAATCTACGCATTATTGTTGATTACAATCGAAATCCACTCGCCCTGCGCGGCAAATTTCAAGTTCCAGGTATCAAATTCCGAGTCGGCATTCTGTAATTTTCGCAGTTCGCCTTCAATCCAACTTTGTTGTTCGCTCAAAATGCCGGACAGCACCAGCGTTTGCCTAAATTTTCGAGTGAGTATAGGCAAAAGCGGAATGATCACATCAGCCGTTAAATTTGCCGCGACAAAATCAAACTGCCCGGTGTTTTCATCAATCGAACCATAGTAAAATTCGATTCGGGCGGCAACCTGGTTGATTTCCGCGTTTTCACTCGCGATTTTGACCGAATCCGGATCCGTATCGCAAGCAAGTATTTTGTTGACTGCTGACTGTTGACCATTGACTGTTGATTGAACATTGGCCGCCGCGATTGCCAAAACCCCGGTTCCGGTTCCGACATCGAGAAAAGAGCCGCCGCGATAATTTTCTTCGATAGCCTGCAAACAAAGTCTAGTGGTTTCATGCGTTCCCGTTCCAAAAGCCATGCCGGGTTCAATTCGCAAAACGATTTTGTCGCCCCGATCAGGCAATTCAAACCAGCTTGGCGCGACGATAAATTTATTGGTTTCGGTTGGTCGCCAATGTTTTTTCCATTCGGCGAGCCAATCAAGATTTTCAACCGGGCGAGTTTCGGCAATAGTTATCGAATCGGCAGGCAGTTCGTAAATTTCGAGCGCGCTCTTGACCCAGCCGCGCACGCTTTCTTCGTCTGGCTGAGCGGTAAAATAGCCGACGACGGAAACGTTTTCTTCGGTTTGTTTTTTGCCGAGCAAATCCAGCTCGGTTCCTTCCGCACCGGCTTCAGACAATGCAAATTCAGCGGCCTCAATCGCATTTTTGCCGGTTTTGAGCGTGACGGCGAAATAATTTTGAGTCATTTAATTTTCACGAATGCCCAAATCGTTAAGCGTCGTTTCCCGGTTGCGCCAGTCTTCTTCGACTTTGACGAACAGTTCCAGATAAACTTTTTTGCCGAGCAGCTTGGCAATGTCGTGTCTGGCACGGGTTCCGATTTCCTTGATTCTGGCTCCGCCTTTGCCGATGACGATTGCTTTCTGCGATTTGCGCTCGACAAAAATCGCGCAGAAGATTTTGGTCAGGTTCGGATCGGAATCATCAAATTTTTCGGTCACGACTGCTGTCACATACGGAATTTCTTCGCCCGTCGTTTCTAAAATCTTTTCCCTGACCATTTCCGAAGCAATCAAACGAAGCGGCTGGTCGGTCATCTCATCTTCGTCAAAAATAGGTTCACCGACCGGCAGATGTTTGATGATTTCAACCAGCAGATTATCAACAGCCTGGCCTTTCAAAGCCGACACCGGAACGACCGCCTGCCAGTCATATTCGTCTTTATAATCGTTAATCAGCGGCAGCAAATCGCTTTTTTCGCGAATTTTATCAATTTTATTGAGAATCAAAAGCGCCGGTTTTTCCGATTGTCGAACCAGATCAAGCACGAATTTATCTCCGTTGCCGGTCGAAACCGAAGCATCACGCATCAGCAAAACCAGATCAACCGAGGCGAGCGCGTCATGAACCGCGACCATCATCCGGCGATTGAGCAAATAGCCGGGTTTGTGAACGCCGGGCGTGTCAACCAGCACGATTTGTCCTTCGGGACGCGTGATGATGCCCTGAATGCGGTGACGCGTCGTCTGCGGCTTGTTCGAAACGGCCGCGATTTTTTCGCCTACAACTCGATTTAAAAGCGTTGATTTCCCGGCATTCGGACGACCGATCAGCGCAACATATCCGCTTCTGAAAGCCGGGCTTTGAGTTTCGTTCGCTGGACTTTGGACTTTGGATTTTGAACTTTGGACTTTTTCCCTCATCTGACTTTTACTCTAACATCTTCCTTACCGCATGGTGATTCAAGCGTGACGGTGTAAGTTTTGGTGATTTCGCTGATCGAAGAAATTTGAATTAAGCGGTGATTGCTGTTTGCCTCGTCGTTGGGCAGCAGAGCGACGGTAATGTCGTTCGGGCTGCTGACCGCGATATTTAGCTTGGCGGCATCTTCGGCGCGGCCAAACGTAATTATCAACGCGACCGTTCCGCCGTTTCGCAAAATCGAGAGTTCCGACTGATTAACCCGCATCGAACAGACGCTTGGCGATTTAACGTCACTCTCGCTTTGACTATTGGAGGCTGGCAATTTATTGAGAGGCACGATTATCACGCGCGGACGGTTTTCCGTTTCGTCAACCGACTTTTCTGTCGCAGCCGAAACGGTATTTTTGTTTGAATCTACTTCTTCCGTTTTCTTTTCAGGCAAAACATTTTGGTTTTCCGTCTGGGGCTGGACGGGCGATTCCGGCGCCGGTGTCGGTTTGGCTAAAGCTTCTGCGGTTTTAGTTTCTGCGGTTTCAGGTACAGGTGAAGTTTTGATTATCGGTTCGACGACTGGTTCGTTTTTGTTCTCAGGTTTGTTTTCCGCTTTATCTTCCGTTTTTGTTTCAGCCTCGGTTTTCAGCGCAACTGTTTCTTCGGTTTTTATTTCCGCTGCCGTTGACAGAGACATCACGGTTTCCGGTTTTGTTTCAAGCGGCGTCGCAACTGCGATAGCAGCATCGGACGGTGGCTTACTTTCTGCTGTCGGCGTAGGCTCGGCGACCGATGCGGTTTCATTTTTAACCGATTCAGGAGTCGGCAAGACAACTGCTTCGGGCATATCTTTGGGTTTCGTTTCGGCTGTTTCAGCAATCTTCATTTCAGAAGGGTTTTCAGGTTTTGTCTCCGGCGCAGGTGTCGCTTCCGGTGTTGGAGTCGGTTTGGTTTCAGCAACTTTGGAAACACTACTCGGCGTTGACGGGACGATTTCGCCAATGACGTTTGGCAGCGGATTTCTAAAAGCCGGTGTTGCAGTCGGAACAGGCTGAGGGCGCAAAGAAGCTATTCTTCTTTGCGAGGTTGCCGAGTTACCCGTTTCGCGTTGATTCAGTCTTTCCTCAAAACCATCAAGAGAACCGTTGAGACGTTGGTAAAGAGATTTGATGATAACCAGCCGGGCTTCATTCGGAGTATCGGCCTGATAACTTTTAACGTAGGCGTCAAGAGCTTCCTTTGTTTTGCTGCTGGCTTCGAGAGCCGAACCCAACCGCCAATAACTCAACCGCCACCAGGCGCTGTTTTCCGGCAGCACGCCGACCGCGCGGCGCAAATGAACGACGGCTTCCTCCGGTTTATTTTCCTGATAGAGCGCCCAACCGGCGATTTCTTCGACGCGTCCGCGCATGATTTGCCGCAAGGTTTCGCGCGGAACAACCGGAACATTGAGAATGCTTCCGTTGAGGGCGGCGACGCGACGCGGCTCATACAGTTCATCGGCCAAAACTGCCGCTGTTGCCGCCGGCACATCGAGAGATTTCTCCAACACGTCAGTCGCGCTTTGCGTCAATGCCAAAACCTGTTCCAGTGCGATTTTGCGACCTAGTAATTTATCCGCCGCGTAAAGCTCACGGTGAGCCTGCATCTCATCCGCGTCGGCGACAAAATCCTGCGTTGCTTTGAGCACGATGCTTTCATCTGAACTTTTGTCGGTGCTTGCAGGCAAACTGTCGGCCAGAGCCAGCAGTTCTTTAAGTTTTCTGTTTTCAAGCTCGCTGCTGGCGCTGATCGGTTCGAAAATGCTGGCGCGCCGTTCGCGCGAAAGCAGTTCGTTAAAATTTTCGGCTTCGGCCTGTTCGCGTCCGGCCAGTTTTGTGCGAAGCTTGCCGTTTTCAAGCGTAAAACTGCTGCGCAAATCGTCAACGGCTTCCTCATAGAGTCCGGCGGCAAAATGCGCGTTGGCCAATTCGTAATCGAGAGTCGGAAATTTGCCGTGTAGATAAGCTGTAATCAGTGCATGTTCGGCATCAAACGGGCGTTTTTCGAGGATCAGCCCGCGCGCCAGAGCAATTTGTCCCCAGGCGTAGCGCGGCTCCACGGCGACCGCCTGACCGGCCAGTTCGACGGCTTTCGCGCCGTCGCCGTTGGCCGCGTACCAATACGCCGCGCTGGTTTGCAAAACTATATTCTTCGGATTTTGTGCGAGAGCGGCTGCCAGTTCTTTTTCGGCTTCATCCTTATTGCCCGCGCCAAACAAGGCCAGAACCAGCCCGTTGCGCGAGGCTTCGTCGGCAGAATCCGCCGCCAAAAGTTCTCGATAGAGTTTAAGCGCGTCTTCCGTTTGACCCAGGCCCCGCCAGGCATCGGCCAGATTTCTTTTGGCCGCAACCGAAGCTGAATTAAGTTCGAGCGCGCGCGCGTATGCCTGCGCCGCAGCTTCGAGATGAAACGCGATGCGCTGTGCCATCCCGAGCGATATCTGCGCTTCGGCAGAATCGGGCGCGATTTTGGCGGCGTGCGCTGCCAAACGCTTGGCTTCGTCGGCGTTTTCGGTTGAAAGATAAAAATCTACCAATGCCGGCAGACGCGCCCCGTTGTCGTTAATTTTCGGCTCAATTTCTTTTGCGATTTCTAAAGCGGCAACCTGTTCGCCGCGATAAAACAAATTAAACGGCAGTTTGATAATAAAGTCCTTGAAAACTGAGTCGCTGACCGCGGGTTCAAAAGCGCGTGCGGCCAGTCGAAAATGTTCTGCTCCGCTCACTCGGTCGCCATTCCGAAAATCAGTTTCGCCGGCTTCGATTTCAGAAACAATCAACATTTCGACGGCTTTGATTCTTAGTTCCGATTTGGGAAAATCGGCAATAAATTTGTTTATTTTTCCGATTCGCTCCGCCGCGTCGGCAGCGTTTTTTAGTTCGTCAAAAGCTGCTTGCGCTCTCGCCGCCTGCGCTTTGTCAAGGGCTTTGGCGGCGGGTTTAGCCGCTGTTTCGGAATTTTCTAAAGCGTCTTTCGAAGCGGCGTTTTTACCGCTCGTTTGACCGGCTTTGCCGGAGTTTTTAACAGGCAGAGACTTCTGCGCGGCGACTCTTTCTGAAATAAAGATAAAAGCCAATAGTAAAATAAAAAAACTTTTAAAATTTAGCATAAAGATAGTGCTCGGAATCCAAAGCGGCTCGGTAAAAAAGCAAAAGTCATGATAACACTGCCGTTGCCGGAAAAGCTAAATGCTCTTTCTGAGATTTGGAAAAGCCGGAGCGTTGCTAGTATGCTGATTTTCGGATGCCGGAACTTGATGAAATGTGGACTGAACTGCTGCGCGAAGCACGGGAGCGCGCCGCGAATACGGAACGCGGCGATGTTGTCGAATATCTACAGCTGCGCGAAGTGAACGATGCCGCGCGGAACCTCGGAATTGAATGGTTATTGGCGACTTTTCTCGAAGTGGCGGCTGAAGCCAATCGGCGCGGTCTCAGTTTGGCAACCGAAAAAGCTGCGCCGCACAGTTTCGCCGTCGGCGCGGCAACCATGCAGGGCGAAAAAATTCGCATCAGTTTCGGCGTCCGCGCGCTGACGGTCGAAGCCGGTTTTCCGCGCACTCCGGCTGACGGTTTTGTGCGCGGCGGCGGCCTGGCGGCGGCGCGCATCACGCATTTCGGAATGGCCAAAGCCAATGCGGATTTGCTGCTCGTCCGCGCTAATTCAAATTCCAAAGACGCTCCCGTCTGGCTCACCGTTGACGACAAGAATCTGCGCCAACAGTTTTCAACCGCTCATCTCAAAAATCATTTCGCCGTTTTCCTGGGACAAATATAGCTTTTCAACGATTTGCCGCGCTCGGTCAACCATTTGGTTTGCCGCAAACTCAACGACGGCCAAACGTGGCTGCAAATTTATTGATTTCTTTTTGAGGCTTTTATTTTTATCAAGCGGCATAAACTTTGCTTTTTTGCTCGTCGCAGATTGTGACGAGCAGAAAAACTTGTCACGACAGTTAAATTTCAAGGAGCAGAACCATCTATGAACCGTTTAAAATTTTTTGGAACCATTTCCGCTTTTTCTCTCCTCCTACTTTTTGGCTTACCGGCAGTAACCTCAGCACAGTATCGCGACAATGACGATTATTACAGAAATAATCGCCGCAATGACAATTACAATCAACGCGGTTTGGAAAACACGATTATCCGCGTCAAAGACAGCAGCAAAGCGTTTCGCCGCACGCTCGACCGCGCTCTTGACAACAGCCGCTACGACGACCGACGAATTGAAGACCGCGTTCTCGATGTCGCCCGGAATTTTGAAAGAGCTACCGACAATCTGGAGGATAATTATCGCGACGGCCGCAATTCGAATCGGAGCGCGGATGAGGCGCGAGAGCTGCTGCAAATTGGCCGACAGCTCGATAATTTTGTTTATTCGCGCGGCCGCCAACTTGACTACACAGTGCAAAATCAATGGTCGCAGATTTCTTCGGATTTACGCCGTATTGCCGACGCCTATAACTTGAATTACAACGGCGGTTATAATCGCCGTGACCGCGACGATGATGACCGTCGCCCGAACAACGGACGCTGGGGACGCTTTCCATTTCCCAATTAAACTTGAAGAACAAACTTAATAACGAAAGGGGAAAAGCTATCCAGCTTTTTCCCTTTTCTGTGTTTTAACTTATTATTTCCCCAATGACGGGAATTCTTTTTCTGGTGGCAACGCCAATCGGCAATTTGCAGGATATTACTTTTCGCGCGGTGGAAACGCTGCGCACGGTTGATTTGATTGCCTGCGAAGACACGCGCCAGACCGGAAAACTGCTCAGAGCCTACAACATTTCCAACAAACTGATCAGCTATCACGAACATAATGAACAAACGCGCGCCGAGGAGTTTCAAAAACTTCTGCTCGAAGGAAAAAACATTGCGATTGTGACCGACGCCGGAACGCCCGGCATTGCCGATCCGGCGTTTCGCGCCGTCCGCAGCGCAATCGAAATCGGTGCCCAAGTTGTCTCGATTCCCGGCGCAGTCGCTTTCGTTAACGCGCTCGTTGTTTCCGGCCTGCCGACCGACGCGCATTTTTTCGGTGGTTTTCTGCCCTCAAAAACCGGCGAACGCCGCAAACGCCTGCAGGAAGTTGCGGGTTTTCCGGCGACTCTGATTTTTTACGAAACGCCGCACCGCCTGAAAGCGAGTCTCAGTGATTGCCTTGAAATTTTAGGTAATCGCCCGGCCGCCGTCGCCCGGGAATTAACCAAGCTGCACGAAGAAACCATTCGCGGCGAGCTGCAGGATTTGGTCAAAAAATATCAAAGCGTTGAAAATATTCGCGGCGAAATCGTCCTGATTATTGACCGAGAAGAATTATTAAATCCAAAATCCAAAATCCAAAATCCAAAATCTTTACTGGAGCGCATCAGCGAACTCGAAAACGAAGGTTTGGATAATCGCGCCGCGTTAAAACAAGCCGCCCGCGAATTCGGTTTGCCGCGTTCGGAAGCTTATCGCCGGCTTATCATGGAGCAGGGCAAATAAAAAAGCGGGCTGATTCTCAAATAAACACTTCACCAAAAGTTTCGCGCAAAGACGCCAAGTTTTTGTTCTTGCTTAGCGAACTTTGCGTCTTTGCGCGAAACTTCCTTCATTTTTTTGAGAGTTCGCTCCTAGATCTTTATCTTTGCATTCGTTCAGCCGGAAGTTGTTTATCAATAACGGGGCGCGCCGGAGCGTCGCCGATTTCCCACATTGTCAGGAAAACCGTCCGCGCCACCCGCTGCATTTTGTCGAAATCAATTTTGCTTACTTCGTCGCCCGGGCGATGATAATCTTCGTGAACGCCGTCAAAATAAAAAATAATCGGAACGCCTTTGCGCGCGTAGTTAAAATGATCCGAGCGGAAAAAGAAGCGGTTTGGGTCTGCCGGATCGTCATAGCGGTAATCAAAGGTTAGTTTTAAGTACGAATTGTTAACGGCTTCGCTCAAAATTCCAAGCTGCGCGCTCATCATTTTCGAACCAATCACATAAATTTCGTTTGGCGCGGAAAGCTCTTTGTCGAGAGGATTTGTGTCATCTGCTTTTTTGCTGCGCCCGATCATATCAATATTGAGCTGCGTCACAACTTTATCGAGCGGCACGGTCGGAAAATTGGTGAAATAATCGCTTCCCCACAAACCTTTTTCCTCGCCGCAGTGCCAGACAAAGAGGACGGAACGTTTCGGTTTAATCGGAGCTTTAGCGAGCGCTTCGGCCATCGAAAGAATCGCGGTTGTTCCAGAACCGTCATCGTCCGCTCCGTTATTGATTTGATCGCCGTTCAAAAGCGGGTTGATGCCGATATGGTCGTAGTGCGCGCCCACCGCGACGACTTCGGTTTTAAGTTTCGGGTCACGGCCTTCGATCATTCCGACGACATTCTGGGTCATCACGCTTTCGATTTTAGTGGCGACCAGCAGAGATACCTTTTTATTCTGGTTTAGTTCAAAAGCTTTGTCGCTGTTGCCCGCGCCCATTCCGGTCGGCAACGGGTTGCTGGCTTCGCCCGCAAAAAGGGCGTTTGAGACGTGCTGCGAAGCAAAGACCACCGGAAATGCAGCGGTCGCTGCCGGCGCGGTCGTCGGGGTTAATTTATCAACGACAAACCGACCGCGCGAATAAAATTCTCTGAGCGCAGACCATTTCGCCTGCGCCGCGTCCGAAGCGATGATGATGATTCCAAGCGCCCCCTTAGTCCGGGCGTTTGTCACCGGATCAGCCCAATCCACTCCGCGTTTCAAACTTCTCAATTCCTCAAAGGTGACGCCGTTCGGAAGCGGCGTCGGAGCAAAATTCGAAGGCAGCCCGTTGCCGTACAAAACAACAATTTTGCCTTTGACGTCAACTCCTGCGAGCGCGTCCAGGTTTTTCGATTTGATCAGCCAGCCATCGCCGCCGTAAACCAGCGGAGCGGTCAGAGCGGTTTCGCCCGTGCCGGCCAACCGCAGAAAATCATCACCCAAAGTAAATTTTTGCCCGTTAATTTCGAGGCTCGACTGCGCGGCATCGGGAATCGTTCCGCGCAAAGCGATTCGTTGGAAATAACCGTCGTCGCCCGCCGGTTTGACGTTCCAGCGGGAAAGCATCGTGGCGATAAATTTCGCCGTCGTGTTGAGCCCGCGCGAAGGCGTATCGCGTCCTTCCATTTCGTCCGAGGCAATAAAACTCAGATAATCTTTCATCTGCGCGGCGGTGATGTTGTCGGCCGCGCGGCGCGCCGGAGAATTGGCTTTGGTCGCGGTTTGCGCCGATGTTTGCGCGACAAACGAGAACGCTAAAATAAAAGCGAGAATTGTTTTTTTCATGTTTGTTTGATTCAAATATAACGAAGTTATCGTAATTGGAAAGAGTAATTAACAGTGATAAATAAGGATAAATGCGATAAAATTAAATCAGCAAACGCCTGTGTTAAATCTCCTTTATCGTTTTCATCTCTGTTAATAATTTTTCCTGTTCGGTTCATTTCCTACAAAATTATTGTCTCGGTTTTACGGGAAATTTTCGCTTTCGGTTTCAATGCGCGACGATTGAAATCTTTTTGGAATCAGCCAGCCGAATCATTTCCGGCAAATCAAAAATTAAAGTTTTCCCTGCCGTCAGACATAAACAGGACGCTCCCGCCTCAATCATCGTTTCAACGGTCGGCAAACCGACGACGGGCACATCAAAACGCATATCCTGATTGGGTTTCGCAACTTTGACAACCGTTAGTTTGCCTCTCGCAAGCGTTCCAGCGCGGCGAATAACGGCGTCCGTCCCTTCCATCGCTTCGATTGCGACACAGGCTTTGGCGCGAACGACGATTGTCTGCCCCAAATCGAGACGCGCGATTTCGCCCGCGATTTTTAAGCCGTATTCAATATTGCCGCGTTCGCGTTCATCTGGTTTGCGGCGCGTCAAAATGCCCTGAGCGGCGAGTTTGTCCTTAATAAAATATGTCGAATCAATTAATTCAATATCGTCTCTGGCAAGCTCAGCGGCGATTCCGCCGATTAATGAATCAGTATTTCTTTGTTTGAGCGACAAAAGCATTTTGAGCATCCGCAAATCCGGCAGCGCGCCGGAAAAAATCTGGACGTGCTTAACCTGTCCGGCCATTATCGCCTGTGCGACGTTTTCCCCTTTAAAAAACGAAATCATGCGCCCAAGCTGGCCGATGCCGACCCATAAAACCTTGTCGGCGACTTGTTCGATTTCTTTATCGGTTTCCTCTTTGATGGCGACGACGACAAGTTTTTGACCCGCGCGGCGGGCTCCTTCAACCACAAGAAATGGGAATTTTCCGTTTCCGGCTATCAATCCGTAATTCATAAAAGTTTGGTGGCTTATGATAAACACTCGCGCCCGAATTTTACCAAACGCAAGTAGCAAGTTTAGAATCTAAGAAACATTATTTGGAGTTTATAATTTATGGAAACGAACACGGGATTGGAAACGGCGACCTTGGGCGCTGGTTGTTTTTGGTGCGTCGAAGCGGTTTTCGACGATTTAAAGGGCGTCAAAGACGTGGTTTCGGGTTACTCGGGCGGACGCACAAAAAACCCGACGTACCGCGAAGTTTGTTCGGAAACGACCGGACACGCCGAAGTTGTCAACGTTACTTTTGACCCAAACGAAATTTCTTTTGCCGACATTTTGCGCGTCTTTTTTACGGTTCACGACCCGACGACCTTAAACCGGCAGGGCAACGACATTGGAACGTCGTATCGTTCGGCAATTTTTTATCACTCGCCCGAACAAAAACAAACGGCGGAAGAAGTCATCAAGGAAATCACCGCCGAAGGAATTTACGATAACCCGCTTGTCACCGAAGTAACGGCGGCAACCGAGTTTTATTCGGCGGAAAATTATCATCAGGAATATTTCGCTAACAATCCGGATCAACCCTACTGCGCGGCGGTCGTCGCGCCGAAAGTCGCAAAATTTAGAAAGAAGTTTGTTGAACGGCTAAAAAGTTAAAACGCGTCCTGCAATTTAAACGTGAAAAAAAGCGAGCCTCAAAACGCCCGCTTTCCTTTATTTCAACCTTTTTTTCTAAATATCATTATTGGTGCAACACAAAACAGATTTTGTAATTCAAACAAAGAATCAAACGAACATAGGGAATAAAATGAAAAGAGTTGTATTGTTTCTTTTTTTACCGGCGGCCGTTGCCATAATTTGTTATGGCAATCAAATGATCGCTGCTACCACGGCAAACTCCGGCTCGCAGCAATGCAGCAAAGGCTGGAAAATAACCGGTTATTTTACGCCCGTCGAAGCGGATTATCCGAAAGATGAGACGAAGGAAATCACCGTCAGAGGCAGCAAATTAAATTTTAGCGAGCAATTCCTCCGCGCCGTTATCACCGAAGGATGGGGGAAAACCGATGCCGGTTGGTATTTGGGCTACGATCACGAAACGCAGAAATGGCAGAGAAGCTCCGCGCCTCTCGACGATAACGGTAAGGCCTTAGAAATTGGGATGATCGCCGCCGACGAAAGCGTTTTACAGCCAAACAGCAAGGTTAAAATCGCCTCTCTGCCCGATGATTGGGGCAAACGAGTTTACACGGTGACGGATATCGGTCTCACCGAATTTGGCGAAGTTTCGGTAAAAAACAAACATATTGACGTTTACACGGGCGAAGGAAAAGAAGCCGGTGAGGAAACCTTTACGATTAGTCACGTTTATCCGGATGAACTGGTCGAAGTTTGCGAGGTGCGTTAGAAAATCCAAACAATTTTTGGGAAGTAAAAGAAGTAACTGTTGACTGGTTTGAGCAACCTCTGGCAGTTACTTCTTTTTTTGCACGCGTTCATGTTATTTTGGCAGAACGGTTTGCTAGTCAAGCGCTTCTTTATTTTTGAAGCTACAATTCACGCTTTTTTACGAAGGTATTTTTATTTATGCAGGAAGTCGAACGCCCGGAGGCATTTGAGGGCGGCGAAGAAAAGGTTGCGGCAGCCAGCGGCAGCCCTGCGACAAAAAGCTGGTGGCAATCGGAAGCTGCCGCCCGCTGGATTTACGGCGCGGTTGGATTTGCGGTTATCGCGCTCGTTATGCACTGGCTGCAATTTTCGACCAGAGCGGTTTGCTGCGGCGATTTTGACGGTTATTATCACATTCGCTGGAGCCAGCTGCTGTGGGAAAATCTCAGTCAGGGCAAATGGCTGCCGACCTTTACCTGGCTGCCGCTGACGGTTTTGGGGCCGGACAGCTACGCCGATCACCATTTCCTTTTTCACCTTCTGCAAATTCCGTTTTTGTGGTTTTTTGTTCCCGTTACGGCGGCCAAAGTGAGCGCTTTTGTTTATTCGACGCTCGCCATTTTTTCCTGTTACTGGCTGATTCTGCGTTACAAAATTGACTATCCGCTGGTTTGGCTGCTCGGGCTAATGACCTGCGCCAACCCGTTTTTTTACCGGATGAACATGGCGAAAGCGCCGCCGATTTCAATTATTTTTACAATCTTAGGCATCTGGCTGCTCTTTGAGAAGCGTTATGTTTGGCTTTTTCCGCTGACCTTTGCTTTTGTCTGGGCTTATAGCCTCTATCCGATGCTGATTGTCGCGGCTTTTATCTGGGCTCTCATTATTTTTTGGAACGACAGCAAAATCGAGTGGCAGCCCATCGCCTATACGGCCGGCGGCGCTGTTTTAGGAAACATCATTAACCCGTATTTTCCGCGCAACATCTGGCTGTTTATCGAGCATTTCAGCGAGAAATTCCGCATCGGCGACTTTGAAGTTCCGGTTGGCGGCGAATGGTATCCGTATGACAGCAAAGCGCTTTTGGGAATCTGCGCGATTGCGATGCTCGCAATGTTTGTCGGCTACATTTTATATCGCCCGGAAGAGAAACGGCTCGAAGAAAAATCAACTTTCTTTCTGCTTTTTGCTACGGGTTTGATGCTCTGGCTGTTTCAGTCAAAACGCTACGCCGAATATTTCCCGCCGATGGCGATTTTGTTTGCCGCTTTTGCGTTTCAAGCTTTTATCAACCGTTTGCAGCCCGAGCTTCTCGTTTTGCCTGAAGATTTTCGTCGCGATATCTCGCCGTATCTCGATAAACCGGCAACCGAATTACCCGCCAAAGATGATTTATGGCGTTCCGCCTTTGTCGCGCTGATTTGCCTGATCCTGTTGATTTATATGTTTTTGTCTCTGGGCGGTTTGGAAATTCCGAAATCTTTGCTTTCGGAAACGCAGGCCGGCAAATCGTGTCTGCAAGAAAAACTGTTTGCCGAAGGAGGCAAGGAAACATCATTCATTGACCAGGGCAGATGCGTCATTCATAAAGGCTTGCGGCAGGAGCTGGAGCAAAACGAGCCGCCCGAACGTTATCAAAAGAGCATGGAGTGGGCGGCTGCGAATATTCCGGAGTTTGATCCCAGTCTGAACGGCGGGCGAACCCGGATTTTCAATGTTGATTGGGACCAGTTTCCAAAACTGTTTTACCACGATACCAAACACGCTTATATCGCCGGGCTTGACCCGAATTATTTGTTTTCGCGCGACCAGGAGTCGTGGAAGCTTTACGAGCAGATTACGACTGGAAAAACCGAAGATTCGGCTCCTCTGATTCGCGATAAATTCGGCGCTCGTTACATTTTCTCAGACCTTCATCACGACGATTTTTATGCCAAAATCATGGAAAGCGGCTGGGTTGACAAAGTTTACGAAGACGACGATTCGATGATTTTGAAAATCCGCGACCAAAAAGGCGAACCGCCGAAGGAAACGAGCGGCACGGAGACAAATAACGCCGGCGAGAGCACCGATGCGACAGATAACTCAAACGATGAAACCGAAGACAATACCGATCAACCGGAGACAAATGTTAAATAGATTGACAAAACACCTCTTTTACGGCTGCCTTCTCAGCGTAACTATGCTTTCTTTCGGTTGCGGCGGGAATAATTCGGGAGCTTCCGCAAATGATAATTCAGCCGTCGCTAAAACGAACGTCAATCTCAAACCGGAACCCGCGCGCAACGCGCAAACTCCGTTTGAGAAAGCTCTCTTTTCGGTGCGCGTCGCAGATTTTGATCAGGTTTTGGTTTTTCGGCGGAGAGACGGCGGCGTGTTTACGAGCGAAGACAAACAATTTTTGCGAAATAACTCTAAGAGCGAACAAGGTCGCGAGATCAATCGCTGGGCACAGTGCGACGATGAAAAGTGCTTTATCGCCGGGACTAACTTCAAATTTACCAGAGCCAATCTGGTCGCGATGCAAAGTCGTTTCGATGTCAGAGATTTAAGTCAATCCGATGACGGCGTTGATGTTGTGCTGCCGCCCGACGCGCCAACGAACGAAAACAGCAATAAAAAGTAACTAATTCAATTGAGCGAAACAGATTCAAGTTTAATTTTAGTTTTAGATGTCGGCACGTCGAGCGTGCGCGCCGCGCTCTACGATGAACAGGCCAAACGTCTGGACGCGACTTTTGTCAAAAACGAGCGCCAGTTGACGATGACCGAAGACGGCGGCGCGGAAATTAACGCCGACGAAGCATTGAAACAGGTCGCGGCGGCAATTGACGCAGTTTTACAAAAAGCGGGCGATAAGGCGGCGAAAATCGAATTTGTCGCGGCTTCCTGCTTTTGGCACAGTCTGGTTGGAGTTGACGCAGACGGAAACGCCCTGACGCCGGTTTACGGCTGGGCGGACACGCGGAGCGCAAAATTCGTCAAAGTTTTACGAGAAAATCTTAATGAAACCGCAACGCACAATCGAACGGGCGCGCGTTTTCATCCAAGTTACTGGACGGCCAAACTGCTCTGGCTCAAAACCGACAAACCGGAGATGTTCGGCAAAGTTGATAAATGGCTTTCGTTCGCCGATTTTCTCGCGCTTCATTTTTTTGGCGAAGCCGTCACCAGCATTTCTACTGCTTCCGGAACCGGGATTTTTGATTTACGCAAATGCGCCTGGGACGCTGAACTGCTCGGTTTTTTGGAAATCAAAAGCGTGCAGCTGCCGCGCATCGTCCCCGACAACGAAACTTTTCAACTCAAATCCAAATTTCAGGAAAAGTGGAAAATTTTCTCGCCCGCCAGATGGTTTTTAGCAATCGGCGACGGCTCAGCAAATAACGTCGGCGCCAGCTGTGTGACGCAAAGGCGAGCGGCGCTGATGATTGGCACGAGCGGCGCAATGCGCGTTGTTTATGCTGGCGATCCACCGGCGGAAATTCCGGCGGGATTGTGGTGTTACCGTTTGGACAGCACCCGGATTATTATCGGCGGCGCGCTCTCGGACGGCGGCGGTTTGTATAATTGGCTTAAAAACAATCTAAAGCTCGACGGAACGGACGATGAAATCGAAAACGAGATTGCCGCCAACCGGCCGGATTCGCACGGTTTGACGTTTTTGCCATTCTTGGCGGGCGAGCGCAGCACCAACTGGAACGCCGACGCGCGGGGCGCGGTTTTGGGCTTGCATTCGGCGACGAGCGCAGTTGAAATTACGCAAGCCGCGCTCGAATCAATCGCCTATCGTTTCGCCGCGATTTTTGAAGAGTTAAATCAGATTTGCCCAATTGAAACCGTCATCGCTTCGGGCGGCGCGCTGCGCGAATCGCCCGTCTGGACGCAGATTATTTGCGATTGCCTGCAGCAAAAATTAACCTTGCCGGACGAACACGAAGCGTCAAGTCGCGGCGCAGCTCTCTTTGCGCTCGAAAAAGCCGGAAAAATCGCCGACATCGCGAATGTTGAAATGGAAACCGGGCAAACATTTACGCCCGACGCGGCAAAACATGAAATTTATCAGCAAGCGCGACAACGACAAGAAAATTTTTACGATTTAATTTTATCTGCAAAAATATAAAATGCTCTCGCTAACTTTAGACAACTTTGAAACGCTGATTGAGCCGAAAATTTTGCAGCGCGGCGCAGATTATTTTAGAACTGGAAGCGTTATTAAAATTCAAAAAGTCGCCGATGACGAATTCAGCGCTTGGGTAATGGGCAGCCGCGATTATAATGTCTTGGTCAAACTAAACGACAGTCAAGTCGTTAATTATGAATGCGATTGCCCATATGATTGGGGCGATATCTGTAAACACATCGCGGCGGTTTTGTACCACTTTAAGAATAAAGGCGTAAAAAGTGCCGAGAGCGGATTAAGCCTAGAGCTAAATTCACTTTTGACGAATTTGTCCAATCAGCAATTGCGCGATTATATTCGCAATTTGCTGAGCAGAAACAGACAATTTAGAAATATCTTTCTGCGTGATTTTCAATCGGATTTTTACGAAGAAGACGAAAAATATCTCGACGATGAATATTGACAGAAAATAGTTTTCCCTGGAGTTTTAATAAAATGAACGTTGCAACTGAAAAAATGGAAACCACTACTACCGATCTCGACCAGCTTTGCATTAACACGATTCGCACGCTGACTTTGGACGCTGTACAGAAAGCGGAATCCGGGCATCCCGGTTTGCCGCTCGGAATGGCTCCGACGGCTTATGTCTTGTGGACGCGCTTTTTAAAGCACAATCCGAAAAATCCAAAGTGGTTTAACCGCGACCGTTTTCTACTCTCCGCCGGACACGGTTCGATGCTGATTTACAGTCTGTTGCATCTGACCGGCTACGATTTGCCGCTCGATGAATTAAAGCGTTTTCGCCAGCTTCATTCTAAAACGCCGGGACACCCCGAAAACGTGCTGACGCCGGGCGTTGAAATCACGACCGGGCCTTTAGGACAAGGTTTTGCCAACGGCGTCGGAATGGGTATCGCGCAGGCTCATCTAGCCGCTAAATTCAACCAACCTGAATTCAACGTTTGCGATCATTTTATTTACTGCATCTGTTCTGACGGCGATTTGATGGAAGGCGTCTCGCAGGAAGCCGCGAGTCTCGCCGGACATTTACGGCTCGGCAAGCTGATTTATCTTTATGACGACAACAACATCACGATTGACGGGCGCACGGATTTAGCGTTTACCGAAGACCGGATGAAACGCTTTGAGGCTTACGGCTGGCACACGCAGCACGTCGCGGACGGCAACGATGTGGCAGCAATCGAAAATGCGATTGTCGAAGCGCAAAAAGTTGCGGACAAGCCTTCGATCATCGCCGTTAAAACGATTATCGGTTTTGGAATGCCCAAACAAGGCACTTCAAAAGCGCATTCGGACGCGCCCGGCGAAGAAGCCGTCAAGGAAACCAAACGCAATCTCGGCTGGGACGAAAACGCCCATTTCTACATTCCCGACGAAGCCCTCAATCATTACCGCGAAGCCGTTGCGAACGGTGAACGCGAGGAACAGGAATGGCTCGCGTTAACTCAAAAATACGAGCAGACAAACGGCGATTTGGGCAAGGATTTTGCCGATATTCGCAAAAACGAACTGCCTGCCGGTTGGGAAGACGCGCTGCCTAAATTCGACGACGGCAAGGAAGCGGCAACGCGCGCATTTTCCGGCGAAGTTATCAACGCGCTCGCGCCCGTTTTGCCGCAATTAATCGGCGGCTCGGCGGATTTAGCGCCATCAAACAACACTTCAATCAAAGAATCGCATGATTTTGAATTTGGCAATTACGACGGGCGCATTTTGCATTTCGGCGTTCGCGAACACGCCATGGGCGCGGCGCTCAATGGGATGGCTTTGTACGGCAGCGTGATTCCGTTTGGCGGCACGTTTCTGACATTTTCGGATTACATGAAAGGCTCAATCCGGCTCGCCTGTCTGTCGGAAATTCAGGTGATTTATGTTTTCACGCACGATTCAATCGGCTTGGGCGAAGACGGCCCGACGCATCAATCGGTCGAACATCTGGCCGCACTGCGCGCAATTCCCAATCTCGCTCTGATTCGCCCGTGTGACGCGCACGAAACGCGCGAAGCCTGGCGCGCCGCGCTTAAACATCAGCATCGCCCGACGGCGTTTGCGCTTTCGCGGCAGAAAGTTGATGTTATTGACCGAAACAAATTTGCATCTGCTGACGGTTTGCACAAAGGCGGGTACGTTTTGGCCAAAGAAGAAGGCGGCGAAGCCAAACTGATTCTGATTGCGACCGGTTCCGAAGTCGGTTTAGCAATGAAAGCGCGCGAGCAGTTGCAAGCTGAAAATATTCCAACCCGCGTCGTTTCGCTTCCCTGCTGGGAATTTTTTGAAGAACAGGAACAAAGCTACCGCGACGAAGTTTTACCGCCCGCCATCACAGCGCGTCTCGCAGTGGAAGCCGGCGTTCGCCAAGGCTGGGATCGCTGGATCGGCTCGAAAGGCGATACAGTAACACAAGACCGCTTCGGGCTATCAGCGCCCGCCCCCGACGTTTTCAAAGAATTTGGTTTTACAGTTGAAAACGTCGTAGCAAAAGCAAAAAACTTGCTTAAATGATTTACGAAGAAATTTACAAGCAAATGGTTCTTAAACATCTTGGTAGAGAACCAAAACTTAATGAAGGTTTGCCTGATGAAGAAATTAGACAAACTGAAAAGAGACTCGGGTTTAAAATTCCTGAGTCTCTTCGCGTTTATTACCAAATTACAGGAAACTTACCGGAAATAAACAAATTTCATAACCGTTTGTTAAATTTACCTGAGATTGATGTCGAGGATGATTTTCTGGTTTTCATGGAAGAAAATCAAAATGTTGTTTATTGGGCTATAAAAACAAGCGAAGTTCCAAATTCCGATCCTGAAATTTGGCAGATCATTAACGAAGAGACGCCGGAATTTTATTCTGAGGACAAGCCTTTTTCAGAATTTATTTTAGAGATGATGAATTGGCAGTTTGGAAAACTGCTAGAATTGGAAAATCAATAAAAGCAATTTTTATTAGATAATTCGATGTGCTTCCGGTTGCCGCCTCGGTCAATTTCGATTATCAACTTTATGGCGCGCCGAAAAAAATGAACAGCACCCTCTTTGTTGAGACATTACATCCAATTGCGCTTATCAATCCGACAGGTCAGCGGCATCAAAAATCTATCGAAGTAGAAACAGCAACTGAACTAAATTTATGACGACTAAAGAAATTTTGCTTGAACAATTTACCGCTTGTTACGACGAAAACGGTTGGTTTGTCGCGCTCAAAAATGCTGCGAAAGATTTGACGGCGGAGCAGGCGAATTGGAGGACAGAAAATCTCGACAATTCGATTTGGGAAATTATTCATCATCTGAATTTTTATAACGAAGCGTATTTGCGGCGATTCGAGGGAATTGATTACGTTTATCCGACGGACATTAACAGCGAGACTTTTCGGAGTGCGGATGAGGCGACGGAAATGGCTTGGCAGACGGAGATTGAGCGGTTCAATTCGATCATGAGCGAGTGGCGAAAGCTGCTCGAAGCGGCGAACGAGGATAAATTTAGCGAAGCGGTTTCGGCGAGTAACAAATCGCTCTGGAGTTTGCTGCTGGCGCACGTTAATGTTCACAACGCGCATCACGGCGGGCAAATTGTGCTCTTGAGAAAACTGCAAGGAAGCTGGGACGCGAAACACGGCGTTTCTTGAATTAAGAAATAGTTCGATTAGTGTCAATTTGCCCGAGTTCGCGGGCAAATCGGATGAAAGCGGAATAATTTATGAAAGCGGTTTGGATTGGAGAATTCGGCGGTGCGGAAAATTTGGAAGCGCGTGAGATTGCGAATTTGCCCCAGCCAACCGCTGACCGCGTTTTAGTCAAGGTCAAAGCGGCCGCGCTTAATCGCGCGGATTTGCTGCAACGGCGTGGTCATTATCCGGCTCCAAAAGGTTTTCCGACCGAGATTCCCGGGCTCGAATTCGCGGGCGAGGTGGCGGAAATCGGCGACGAAGTAACCAATTTGAAAACCGGTCAGCGCGTGATGGGAATTACCGGCGGCGCGGCTCAAGCCGAATTTGTCAGCGTGCCGGAAAACACGCTCGTTACGATTCCCGAAAACCTTGATTTTGTTCAGGCGGCGGCGATTCCCGAAGCATTTATTACCGCGCATGACGCGCTTTTTACACAGGCAAATTTAAAAATGGGCGAAACGGTTTTGATTCACGCCGTTGGTTCGGGCGTCGGGCTCGCCGGTTTGCAGCTCGCGAAAGCGGCGGGCGCGATTGTGATCGGGACATCGCGGACGGCGGATAAACTCGAAAAAGCCAAAGAGTTCGGGCTTGACGAAGCAATTTTGACGGGCGGCGAAGGCGATTTGGCGGAAATTATTAATCAAACGACCGCCGGCGTCAATGTCATTTTGGATCTCGTCGGCGCAAAATATCTAGCGGCAAACCTGCACAGTCTGGCCAGACTCGGACGAATTGTTTTTGTCGGCACAACCGCTGGAAACAAATCCGAACTTGATTTTTCAATCGTCATGTCAAAACGCCTGAGAATTTTTGGAACCATGCTGCGGGCACGCTCAGCCGAAGAAAAAGCGACCGCCACCAGATTGTTTGCCGAGCAGGTTGTGCCCCTACTGGCAAAAGCGGCGGTTAAACCCACGATTGACCGGGTTTTTAAAATCGAAGAAATCCGAGAGGCGCACGAATATCTCGAATCAAATCAAAGTTTTGGCAAAGTCGTTTTGGAAATTGGATAAAAAGCTGAAAGCGTGAATTTTGTTGCTTGGTCTTTTTGAATTACGCGGCGCTTTGCTCAGGGATTATTAACTTCAAAGCGCTTCGCTCAACCCAGTGGGAGAGCAAGCGGCGGACGCGGTAAGAATCTATAATTAGCTGATTTTCGCACTCGGCTGCCGTCGCGCCGGCTTTGGCGCTGTCCCAGACGGCTCTTATTAAATTTTCATCCTGCTCTTCTTCGTGCGGCGTCGGCTGGGCTTCAATCGGCGTGAAAGTCGCGTTGTCAGGAACGACGGCGCAGCTGGCCTGTAATTCATCGTAGCGGCGCATTCCTTCAAGCAAAACCGGGATTAATTCGAGCGGTTCGCCGCCGTCAGTTGGCAGATTTTCCTGCTGAACAAATTGAAACGTTCCGGCCAGCGGTTTCTGCAAAAGTTGATAAACGGCATCAACGTTGCGCAGACGTTGGGCGCTGCTCGAACGAATTTTGCCTAAATCGAGCGTAATGGTTCCGATTGTTTCGCCGGTTTGACTCTTCAACGTTAAAAGACCGGTTAATCTTGAATCCGCTAAATTTTGCAGCAGAGCGGGCAATCCGAAAATTGCCAGATCGCCGGAGAGAGCGGCAGGAGCAATCAGCGATTCCGTCTCATCCGAATCATGAATTGAAGAAGAGGCAACGGTCGCGGAGAGCGCTTTTGCTTCTCTCGGCGCAGCGGCTTTCGTTTTTGCTGTCGGCTGCGTTTCAACATACCCGAAACCGGCTAAAGCTTCCGCCGCGGCTTTGCCAAAATCGTGGTTTGGATATTTTTTGACGAGCGCTGAAAAGTAACGGTGTACGGTTGGAGAAGGGGTTCCTGAAAGCGATTTGACCAGATTAACCGCATCTTTTTCCTCTTTCTTGACAAACATACTGACTAATTTGTTTGGCAATTCCTGATGAAGTGTGTGCAAAATGCGCTTGATTAAATCTTCATCGCTGGAAATGTCAAGGTTGCCCATTTCAGCCAGACGCGCCAGCGTATCGCCAAGCTGAGGTTCTTCTTTGAGGCCATGTTCGACGACGGCGCGCCGCGCAATCGGCGTCCCAACGCGAACCAGCACCAGTATAATACGGTCTAAAAGCAACCTTATTTCCGATGGCTGAAACGGTGTTTTGTCAATATTGAGAAGTGTTTTTTCATATTCGCTAAGACAGGCAAGCAAAGCCTTTTCGGCTCTTCTGTCGTTTTTAATGCCTAAATTTGAGAGAGCTTCGCGAGCAACCTGCGGCCGGTGGTTTAATTTAGTAAATGGAATGATAGAACTCAGCTCTTCGTCCGAGCAGACATCATTTTCGCGCGGAATCAGATGCAGCAGATGCAGCAGATTTCTTTGAAAGTACCAGATTTTTTCATCCCGCTCATTGATTGTTTCCTGGAGCGCTTTAAAAACAGCCGGGCGCGCGTCAGTGCCATGGATTTCCAAAAGCATCATGATCAGGCGGCGGCGATTGCGGACTTCTTCGAAGCGGAGTTTGACAAGCAGCCCTTCCGGAGTTAAATCAGGGAAAAAACCTAAAACTTTACGTAAAAGCGGCCGCTGATGAGGCGATTCGACGTAACCGCGGAGCCGTTCGTAGTTAATTTTATCATGCCCCTTCTGCCGAACCAGATTGCCGGTTGAAGCCTCAACCTCTTTGGTGGTAATCAATCCTTGAGCAGTATCGAGCATCGAAGCGGCGCGGCCGAGCCATCCTTCGTTAAACTGCATAATCGCAGTCTGGACAATTTCGTCAAAGCGCTTGGCTCTTTCCCTCGGGTCGGGCGCCAGGCTGACCATCCGCTCCATTGCTTCCAGAATGCTGTCAGAGCGCGTTGGAGGCGGAGCGCCAACGCCTGCGGGGGCAGGATTTGCGAGAAGAGCCCAGTCCGGTAAATTTTGACCGAGCGTCATAAAAATGTTTTGCGAGCCGGTCTGCAGGCTGTTCTGTCCAAGGCGCTGCAAATATTGCTCCAATTCAGCTTCACTTTGCGAATTGGCGGCTGCCATAGCAATCGCGCGGGCGGCTAGGGAACCGTTAATGACGGGTACTCCCGGATGAAAGCCCTGGGTAGTGCCGGTGCCGTTAAAGCCGGCATTCAAACCGCCGCCGAAAGCCGGAGGAAGTGGGTAACCGGGGTTATTGACAAGGGATCTATCCTCCAAACGCTCAAGCAGCATATCAAATCGGCGGCCCCCCGCTCCTCTAACGGCCTCCTGCGAATGATGCTCACGAGGGGGCGGCACGGCTAAGGATTGAGGCTGAGGATTTGGATTTTGCGACTGCAGATAAAAAAAGTTAACCGGAGCGTCAAAGCTGGGATTAGCTCCTTCGAGCTGGTTTAAATTTGATGCTAAAACTTGTCGCTCTTCCGGCGGAGCACAGCTGATGGCGTATTGTGAGAGATAATGCAGGTATTTTGCCAGTTGCTCTTTGGAAACCAAGTTGAGATCGCCGACAACGCGAATCTTCTTGAGAGCATGATAAAAATAATTAGCCGTAGAAACGCTTTGCTGCCGGAGCAACTGTGATTCAACCCACAGACGAATTCCTGTCGCCATGATATCCGGGTCATTCTCGAGCAATAAAGACACCGAATCGGCCACAGTCAGAGGCGCAATTTCGTCCGACAAAAATCGCCGAAGTTCATAAAGCGCTTCCTCAATTGCTGGCGAATCCGGCCTCATCATATTCATACGAGTATCTAACGAGTTTGTAACGGCAAGTTAATTCCCGGGGCTCTGACGCTGGAAATAACCCGCTCAGTATATCACTAATTTATCGGAAAAACAGGTAAAAACTTTAATTGTCTCTGATACTGAAAGTTTAGATGCAAACCCCGCTTAAAACAGTCTAAAGCGTTTCGGTAAAATGCTTTGTCCCGTCTTCAGAATGCTCATCCGGGCTGTGCCGTTTGCCGTTTGACGCCAAGATTCTGTGAGCGGCCTCGTCGGTGACAATACAAAGTCCTGAAGCAGAACCGGACATTTCTTGGACGAGTTTCGCCGCCTGCTCGTAATCTAATCCGCTCGCCACACACTTTTCGAAATTGATAACCGCCCATCGCGGAGCATCAAATTCGCTTAAAAGTATATTTTGGAAATCTTCTCTCATCTCAGGCGCTATTATCGCATTAAAACCACTTCCTTTCATCTAATCTTCGCAAATTGCTGCGGCTTCAACGTTTTAGGCATCAGCGGCTAATCTGATTCCGGCAAAAGAGATGCGGAACGGACGGCGAAAGAAGTTGCGAAACGTCGCTCGCAGTATTTCCTGTGAAGTGACAAACGAGCCGCCCTTCAATACCTTATGATCGCCGTCAAACCAAATTTCCGAATAATCTTCGTAAGGAAACGATTTAAAATTGGGATATGCGGCAAAATCGCTCGCCGTCCATTCCCACAAATTACCGCTCAAATCCGCAAACGCTTCATTCTCAAAATAATTGACCGGCGTCGTTTCGCCAAATCGCCAGCCGAAATTGCAGTTTTCAAGTTCGTCAGCTTTATGCGAAGCCGCCTTTTCCCATTCAAACTCGGTTGGCAGACGTTTCCCGCGATAACGGGCGTAAGCCTCGGCTTCATAAAAGCTGATGCCGTAAACCGGAAACTCGGCCATCGCGTTCAGAGATTTCTCCGCAAACATAGTGCGGATTTTCCAATCGTTTTCAACTTTTTGCCAGTAAAGCGGAGAATTTAAATTTTCCTGCTCGCGGAATTGCCAGCCTTCCGCGCTCCAAAATTCTTTTCGCTGATAACCCCGTTCGGCAATAAATTCGGCGAATTCGCCGTTGGTCGTCAAATAGCGCTCAAGTTTGAAAGCCGGAATAAAAAGTTCGTGAGCTGGCATTTCGTTGTCATATGCAAAATCATTCAAAGACGCGCCGATGGTAAAACCGCCGCCGGCAATCTCAATGGACGACGGGTGACGAAGAACAGATGAATCAGGCGATTTTGGACTTTGGACTTCAAACTTCGGACTTCGGACTTTCTGATCAGTCGGCAGCAGGTGAAACAAATAAGCGAGCGTTTCCTGATGCTGCAATTCATGTTGATGAACCAGATCGAAAATGTAACCGCCGCGCAAGAGCGCGTCTTCCGCAGCAAAATCGAAATTACCCAAAACATTCCGAACGTTTTCGCGAACCTGATTTAAATACCCGAGCATTTCGCTTTTGGTCGGCAAATTGGTTGAATTTTCGCGCGGCGTCTTAATGGGATCGAAAATGCGCTGGAAACTCACGTTGACGGCGCTCCGGCCGCCGTATTTTTGCAGCAGCCAGTATTCTTCATAAGTTCCGAGATGCGCCAGATGCCACAAAATCGGACGAAAACCAAAACCCGGACTTTGGCGCAGGGCTGCTTCGTCAGCCAGCTCAAAAATCTCCAGAGTTTTGGCGCGGGCAGCCGTAAACCGTTTCTCAATCGTTTCGCGTAAATCTTGCGACATTTTTATTTTTTGCAGCTAATCTTTTTTATTTTGATGCGTTATGATAACTAGCATCTGAGAAATTTCACAAGAGCCGAAAATCGAATGACCGACAACCGTCTGAAGATTCACAATTTGGCCAGTCGCCAGGCACAGCGCACACTGGCGGAAGACGTTCAAATGGGCTTGACCGCGCGCCCGAAAAATCTGCCGCCGAAATATTTCTACGATGCTGTCGGTTCGGCGCTTTTCGACGTTATCACGCTCATTCCGGAATATTACCCGACGCGCGCCGAAGCCGAAATTCTGGCAAAGTTTGCCGATGAAATCGTGGCGGCGGTCACGGGAGAAAAGATTTTGGTAGAGCTTGGGAGCGGAAGCGCGACAAAAACGCGTGTCCTGATCGAAGCCATTCTAAAAACGCAAGACGAATTGCTGTTTCTTCCAAACGACATTTCTCCAACCGTTTTGGAAGACAGTTCGCGCGTTTTACTGCAAATGTATCCGCAATTACGAATCGAAGCGTATGCGGCAGATTACTTTACCGCGCTCGACAATTTCGAAAAGCTCAAAACCTGGAGCGAAACAAAGCGCGTTTTGGCTTTGTTTTTAGGTTCAAACATCGGTAATTTCACCTACGAAGAAGCGCTCGGATTAATGACGGCGTGGCGGAAATCGCTCAAACCCGGCGACGCTGTTTTGCTCGGCACGGATCTCAAAAAAGATGCTCGGATTCTGATAGACGCATATGACGATCCGACGCTCGTTACGGCGGCTTTTAATCTAAATCTGCTGGCGCGGCTCAACCGCGAACTTGACGCGGATTTTGACTTACGAAAATTTCGTCATCTGGCGCTTTACAACGATATTGAAGGACGCGTCGAAATGCATCTCGAAAGCCTGGCGAGTCAAACCGTCACGCTCAACAAAATTAATTTGGCCGTTGATTTTGACGAGGGCGAAACGATTCATACGGAAAATTCCTATAAATTTGATTTGCAGGATTTAACACATTTGGCGCAGGTTTCCGGCTTTGAATTAAAGAAGAGCTGGTTTGATTTTGAGCAAAGATTCGGCAGTAATCTATTTCAGGCGGTTTGATATTGAATTCGAAAATTAAAAATCTCAAAGCGGAGTTTGTCGACTTTCTCCAAAAGGGCGCGAAACCGCGCCAAGATTGGCGTTGCGGAGTTGAAGTAGAACTCTTTGGGTTTGACTCGGAAACCAGACAAAGACTTGATAACGAGCAAGTGCAGGCAGTTTTGCGCGGGTTGGCGACGCCGGATGGCGCGCTTATTTTTGAGAGCGAAGCCCTCGTGGAAACGCGCGACAAGAGCGGCGGGAAATGGACGATTGAGCCGGGCGGACAGATCGAGTTCTCCAGCGCGCCGCACTCGTCGCTAAACGCAATCGAAGCGGATTTACAAAATGCTTTCGCTCGCTTGCGGCAGACGAGTGCAGAATTGAATTTAACGTTTCTTGCGATCAGCTTCGATCCGCTGCGAACAATTGACGAGCAAAACTGGTTTCTCAAACCGCGTTACAAACTGATGAAACCGTATCTCGCGACGCGCGGGCGGCGGGCCTGGGACATGATGACGCGGACGTGTTCGGTGCAAGTTAATCTCGATTACGAAAACGAAAGTGATTTAATCAAAAAATTCATCATCGGCAATCGTCTGGCTCCCACTGTTGCGGCGATTTTCGCCAATTCGCCGTTTGTTGACGGCGCGGATTCGGGCTGTCAATCGGCGCGCGTCAAAACCTGGCTGGAAACTGACGCAAATCGGTGCGGCGTCTCACCGCTGGCGTTGCAAAAAGAATTTTCGCTCTCGGATTTTATCGAATACGCGCTGGACGTCCCGATGCTGTTCGCCGAGCGCGGCGGAGCCTATCTTCAGGATTTTACTGGCAAACCGTTTCGAGAGTTTTTGGCGAACGAGCGATACGCGCCGACCGTTCAGGATTGGCAAACTCATTTGACCACAATTTTTACCGAAGTTCGACTTAAAAATTATCTTGAATTTCGCGCCGCCGACGGCGGCAATCTGGAACACGCTCTTGCCGTTGCCGCGCTCTGGAAGGGTCTGCTTTACGACCGGCAAAGTCTAGAAGAAGCTCTGGCAATTGCTCCGCAGTTGACGGCGGAACAATTTGTCAATCTGCAAACAGCCGTGGCCAAAAACGGATTGCGGGCAGTTTCCGGCCAGACGCGAATTTTGGAACTGGCCAAGGAAATCATTGCGCTGGCAACTGCCGGACTGAGGCGAATTGCGCCCGACGAAACCAGGTTTTTGGATGCGTTAAGCCGGAGAATTTTAACCGCTGAAAAAAGCCCGGCCGATTTGCTGCTGGAAAATTGGCACGGTTCGATGGACAAAGTTTTCGAATTAACCGTGCTCTAGTTTCGCCACCTTAAACACCCGTTAAAGTAATGACTGCCAACATCGAGTTTTCCGAAAAAGACCAACAGGCAATAAAGAGGGCTTATTCGTTTGCCGATTTGTCGGGTTATCGGTGGCAGCAGCGTTGGCTGATTCGCGCCGCCGATTTGGTTTTCTTTCTCATGATTTCTTTGATCGGGCGGACAATTCGTTTTGAAGTGCGCGGCATGACGCATCTCGACAAAATCAGACAGGACGGACAGCTGGAAATTCAATGTTTCTGGCACGGCTCGATTTTTCTCGCAACTTATTATTTTCGCGGGCGGGCACTGATCGTGATGACTTCGCAAAGTTTTGACGGAGAATACATCGCCCGTTTTATTCAGCGCTTCGGTTACGGCGCGGTGCGCGGTTCATCAACGCGCGGCGGCATCGGCGCTCTTGTCGAGCAAATTCGCTTGATGAAGCTCGGCTGTCCCGCCGGGTTTGCGATTGACGGACCGAAAGGCCCGCGTCATGTCGTCAAAGAAGGCGCTCTTTTACTGGCGAAAAAAACCGGCAATCCAATTGTGCCTTTTGCCCTCACACCAAAGAAATGTTGGACGGTTAAGAGTTGGGACAGGATGCAAATTCCCCGCCCCTTCACCAGTGTTTTGATTGAAATCGCGGCGCCGATTAGCGTTTCACCCCAAGCTGATGAAACTGAAATCGCAGCCAAACGCCGGGAATTGCAAAATATTTTGGACGATTTAACCAAGCGCGGCCAAAATGAGTATCAGTTCGGGCGCCCGAAAGTTTCTGATTAAAGTCTTGTTTTTCTTCTGCTTTGCAGTTAAACTTCGCATATTTTGAAATCCCTCAACAATTTTTTATACAGGAGATAAAGTATGGCTTTATTTGACTCGCTTTTAAGCGAAGTGAATGAACGGTTTCACTTAGGCGACAAAGGCGGCGCGCTCGTTTCAGCGCTGTTTGACTTAATAATTAATAACGGCGGCGGTCTGAACGGTTTCTTGGAATTGTTTCGCCGCGTCGGTTTGGGTCAGGTCGCCGACTCCTGGGCGTCGCAGGGAGCCAATTCCGCGCTCTCCAACCAACAAACCGAAGACGCTCTCGGAGTGGATAATTTGAATGCTCTCGCAACCAAAGCAGGATTGCCGCTGGCGACTGCGACTTCGGCGCTCTCGTTTCTGATTCCGACCATCGTTGATAAACTGACGCCAAACGGATATGTTCCCGACAACAATAATTTAAGAGAAACGCTGAGCAATCATCTGGCGCTCGACCCAAATGAGGTCGTCCCCGCCGGCGAAGGCGAAACTTTGAGATCCGCAACCCTGGGCGGAACCGGAATGCCCGACCGTTCCGATGCAGCCGGAGAAATGACGGGCAATAACGCCGCGCGAACACCGGCGGTCGTGGATACCGGCGATAACTCGCCTCTGCGCTGGGTTTTGCCGCTGGTTTTGGTCATTTTATTGAGTTTTGTCGGCTATCAGTTTTGCAGCAAACCTAATCAAAATTTGGTGATGGCGAACGTCAACACAAACGTGCGCGCCAACACCAATACTGCGACAACAGCGGCCAGGATTGACCCGCGCCTCTCGGTTCGCGCCGAAAACGGCAAGTATTTTGTCACCGGCGTGGTTTCGAGCGAGACCGAAAAAAATCAAATTATGGACGCCATGAACAAAGAGTTTGGCGCGGGAGCGGTTGATTATACCGGCTTAAAAGTTGATCCGAAAGCAAAAACGCCAACTTGGCTGGCAAAATTTGTCGAACTCGTTCCTTCGTTAAAAGGCTGGACGGGCGGAACTTTGACCTTTGAAGGCGAAAACAGGCTGGCTGCCGCCGGCAATATTCCGCAAACTATTATTGATAAAATAAAGAGTTTGTTTACCGGCTGGACGCTTCCGGCATTTTTCCTGGGGACGGGCGCGGATGCTCAAAAAGCGGCTAACGAACAAGCAGTCAAAGCGCTCGAAACGGCCAATACGCCCGAACAAGTGGTAGATGCACTCAATCTCTCGATTATCAATTTCGCCACCGGAAAATCCGACGTTCCGCCGGATGCCGAAAATATTTTACAGCAAGCGGCCGTCATTTTGAAAAATGCTCCGGCTGGAACTCTAATCGAAGTCGGCGGACACACCGATAACGTCGGCAATGCGGCGAGCAATCAAAAACTGTCGGAAGACCGCGCCAATTCGGTCAAAAACGAACTTGTTAAACTTGGTGTGAACACTGCCGCTTTATCAGCCAAGGGTTACGGCGATACAAAACCGAAAGCGGACAATACAACCGATGCCGGAAAGTTTCAAAACCGCCGTATCGAATATACTCTGACTTCGGCGAGCGGCTCGTCAACGGTGATTAACAGCAATACAACCGTGACGACAACTAATTCAAACGTCGGTCATTAAAAGTGATATTGCAAATTACGAAATGCAAATAAATTTGTAGGGGTGCGGGCTTGTCCCCACCCAATGAGCCGAAGGCGAAAAATTGGTACAGATCCAAAGCTTTTTCGCGTTCAATGCTGCGCTCCATTGGGTTAGTGATAAGTCCGCCCCTCGTATTTTCTCGGATTAGGTTTGTTAGAACACTCATTTTACGGCATAGCGTTGGAACATCATCAGTTGTTGAATGCCTTTTTCGGCCAGAGCCAGCATTTCGATCATTTGTTCGCTGGTAAAGGCCTGTTTTTCCGCCGTGCCTTGAATTTCAATAAATTTGCCGCTGCCCGTGCAGACGATGTTCATGTCAACGTCCGCCGCCGAATCTTCGACGTAACATAAATCCAGCAGAGCCGTTCCTTCGACAATTCCGACGCTGACCGCCGCGACTTCGTGAACAATCGGCGAGCGCTTGATGACATTATTTTTCTGCAGACTCTGGCACGCCAGCAGGAGAGCGACGTACGCGCCCGTAATCGAAGCCGTTCGGGTTCCGCCGTCGGCCTGCATGACGTCGCAGTCCAGCGTAATTGTTCTCTCGCCGAGCGCGGTCAAGTCCATTACAGCTCGCAAACTGCGCCCGATTAAACGCTGAATTTCCTGCGTTCGGCCGGATACTCCGCGATTGCCCGATTCGCGTTGGGTGCGCGTGTTGGTCGCGCGCGGCAGCATCGAATATTCCGCTGTCAGCCAGCCGCCTTTGCCCTGGTTACGCAGAAAATGCGGCACGCGGTCTTCGATTGAAGCGGTGCAGATAACTTTGGTGTTGCCGACTTCGATGAGAGCCGAACCTTCGGCGTTCGGCATAAAATTCGGCGTGATTTTCGTCGGACGAAGCACGTTTTCCGCGCGTCCGTCAATTCGTGTGAAGTTCATCTTTTCCCCATAATTCTATTGCTTCGAGTCTCGCCGGGTGCGTTCCTAAAAATCTCTCGGCCACGCGAGCAAACCTCTCCGCCGCATCCGTGACGTAAAAATGGTCTAAATCATCGCACAAACTGCGATTTTCCGAAAGTTGTGGAAAATCACGCCGCGAATTTTGCGCGGATGAATCAACCAAGAGATTTTCTTGGCTCAAAACCTGCGCGACGACTTCGGCCGTCGCTTCTCCCGAATCAATCAAAGTCACCTTTTCGCCGACGATTTCTGCAATCACGCGGCGCAAAATCGGGTAATGCGTACAGCCCAAAACGAGCGCCTCAACCTCAGCTTCGACGATTTTCTGTAAATACTGCCGGGCAATCGAACCGGCTTCGGGCGTTTCGGCCCAACCTTCTTCGGCGAGGGAAACAAACAACGGACAAGCGGTTTCGAAGACTTCGCAACCGGGCGCAAAAGCATGGATGGCGTTGGAATAAGCGTGACTGCCGACCGTCGCTTCGGTCGCAATCACGCCGATTCGTTTTTTGGCGACATCGGCGGCTCTTCGCGCTCCGGGTTCAATGACGCCGACGACCGGAATTTTAACGGCGCGCCTCACCGCCGGCAGCGCCAGAGCCGAAGCCGTGTTGCAGGCGACAACCAGCAATTTGATGTCGCGCGAGGCCAAAAATTCCGCGTTTTCAACCGCGTACCGCTCAACCGTCGCGAGCGATTTTGTTCCGTAGGGAACACGCGCGGTATCGCCCAAATAAATAAACCGTTCCTGCGGCAGACGCTCGTGCAAAGCCCGATAAACCGTCAGTCCGCCGACGCCGCTGTCAAAAATGCCGATGCTCTTGTTTTGTGACAATTTATTTGATTCTTTTCCCAAATCTAAATTATGAGACCGCCCCAATAATAATTGAAGGCAGCTAAAATTTAAAATTGAAAAGCGAGTTGTGAGAGAGCGTGCAATTTGCGCGAAACTGTTCTATAACCTTGAAGCATTATTGTTTGTCAAAAAAAAAGGAGATAAATCTAAGAATGAGCCAAAATAACGGACAATCTGGAAAAGAAGCTTTTTATCATGAAAGTCTGGAAAAAATCGAACGCGAATTTGACCCGGAAAATTGCACCATTACCTTCGAAGACGATGCAGAAGAGGAATATAAATACGTTTTAACGGATTTGGGCGCGCTGGATCGCAATTTTCTGAAAGAACATAACTTAATTGCCAAATGGACATTTGTTGCCCAAAACGATACGACGGAAATAACTCCAACTATCCCCAAAGATATTGTCGCCGCTTCAACCCCTGAAGAATTGCAAAGCCATATCAAAAACAAAATAATCGAAGCCGCCGTCGCAATTTTATTGGAGCAGAAATATCCGACCGGTTAGAATGACTTGTTCCAAGAGGCACTGTAATCTATCTCACAGTTGCGCGACGTTGCTTTTATCGGGTGGCAAAAATCCGAAAATTGCTGCTGAACGGCCCGGACATAACACCGTTAAGGTGAGGCTGGACACTTACAGTGATGTTTTGCCCGTTACGCAAAATCGCGACAGCCGACGAACTCGAAACGATGCTTTACAGCGAATTGGCGCGTTTTGAAAAAGTTGGCACTCAATAAAAAAGGCAACTCTTGCTTGAGTTACCCTATAACATTTATTTTATTAATGGAGCCGAGGGGGATCGAACCCCTGACCTCATGACTGCCAGTCATGCGCTCTCCCAGCTGAGCTACGGCCCCGTGCGGTTTTGCCAATGACTTTAGTCTTTTCGGCAAAACCTTATAAAACTTAGCTTACTTTCCCTTTTGTCGTCAAGCCTGCGCCGCTTTTGCCGCAATCCATAAATACGATTTTAAGCGATAGCTGTTTTTTTCACCCAATCAATGCTGATGACCGTCAAAGGCCGAATAAATTAAATAAATACCGAAAAAAAACAGTGCTGATAAAACAACTATTGCGAACTGATCTGGATTGCTCTGGAAATTCGCGACGTCTCCAAATCTCGGAAACGAGACAAAACACAACAATAAACCGGTTATCAGTTTGACCGGATTGATTTTACGATGCATCTGCCGCTCTCAACTTTCTCTGGAATGAGTTTTGCATTTTCCCTTAATGTATCTCAAACAATGAACGAAAACACTACGGACGAAAGGAGATTTTGATTATGAGCTTATTAAGAGGCGGATTGGCAGGTCTTGGAGCGTGGAAATTGGGCGGCGGCATCATCAGCACCATCATCATATTTATAATCTTATACTGGCTGCTAGGGTTTTTCATGAGATAGAAAATCGGTATCCGGTTTAAGTTTGATTTTTTTGAACAAAAGGCTGTCTTGCAAATTATTTGCAAGACAGCCTTTTTGCGAGGCCGGCATTAAAACGGGAAGCGGTAGCAATTCAGAAGCAAACCAGGCCGGCTGCCGCTCCCCGTTTTGACAAGCGATTAAGGATATAAGTTTGCCTGCGGAATGGCTTGCAGCGGTTTTAAGCTAATCGGCAATCGCCACAATAAATGAACCCCGGCATCGCCCGTCTGGTCATAATACTCCAGCCGAAGATCATAAAGCTGACCCTTGCTCAGCTTGATTCGTCGGCTGTTGTTTACACTCGACGGCGCTGTCCAGTTATCAATCAGCAGTTGGTTGTTAATCCACAATCTAATCCCGTCATCGCTGGTCGTTGCAAACGTATAAATACCCGATTTCGGCGCTTCCAGTTGTCCCGTCCAGCGCGCCGAAAATGTATCGCTGCCCACAGTTGGATCCGGGCTGCCGGTTCCCCAGTTAAAATCCACGGTCGAATCAATCCTCGTGACTTTCGGGTTGGTTAAATCAGCGTTGTCAAAATATTCGCCGCGCAATCCGGTTCCGCTGTTAGGCGTCGCTCCGGCATTGCTGGTGCCAAAAAGCGTCATCACGCCGTAAGCCGGCACTGTCACCGTCGCAACATTGTTGCTGACAGCAACGCTGGCCGCCTGCCAGAGACTGTTGTCGCTTGACGTATAACTGCTCAGCTGCGAAATATTGGCGGGGAAACTTGGCAGTTGAACATTGACGGTTTGGCTTGACGGCGAGGCGTTGACCAGAACTGTGGTTAAAGTTTTATCAACGCTCTGGACAAAAGCGCTGGCGCTGAGCGTGTCTGCTCCGCTGACATTGGCGGCCACGCGAACCGCGTGCGGACGAATAAAGCGAGTGAAATGTTTAAAAGCTACATATTTTGGCGAACTGTCTCTGAGTGTCGCGTCCGTCAATGTTTCGTTTCGAATATTTCCGCCATCTGTCATTTGCCAGTAGAGCCAGCCGCTTTCCTGGCCGAAAGTCAGCGCCTGATTAATCTTAAGCGCGATTGACCAGCCGCCGTTGCCGGGGAAACCGGTGGACGGAGAAAGCCAGGTGGTGTCTTCGCCAGACGTTTCAGTCATCCACGATTTCTTCCCAAAATATCTGAATCCCTGCACGTTATCGGGAATGCCCGGCGCCGGACTTGTCGTCCAGCCGTTCGCCCACCAACTCCACTGCGTCGGAACAGCGCCCGATGAGCTGACGCCGTTGTTGGCATAACCGTGAACATTATAGAAATCCATAGCGGTCGCAGCTAGCGGGTCGTTTTGCACGTTTCTGATATATTGCAGATTCTTGTGAGTGGTTCCGCCGCCGTATTCCCACATTCCGTAAGGATCGCCGCCCAAGAGGTCTTCCGGCCCCATAATGCGGATGTCGCGCAATTCATCGTAGCGGTTAAACTCGGCTCTGACCGCCTTGAGAGCCGTCACATATTCCGCCGACTGCGGATAAGTCATGCTGCTGTAAAACTCTTCGAAGTTCAGCTCGTTCTGAATGCTGACGGCATAAAAATGCACGTTGTAGGCGCGCTGATAACCTAAAATATACGAAGCCGTCGAACGGGCAAACTGCGTGAGCGAGGAAGTGTTTTGCGTTCCGTCGTTAAAGACTGAGAGCGGATTGTTGGAAACGTCCAGTTTTCCTCCGGCAAAATTCCCCGCCCAAATGAACGGATATGGCGCTCCTGCCACCGGCAACGGCCAAGGAGAACCGCCGTAGGTGTTTCCCGAAGAAACCTTGACCCACGGAACCGGCGACCAGAGCGAACCGATTAGTTTAAAATCGCCCAGTTGAGCGCGACGGCTGTTGCCGAGCTGCGCCAAAGTGCCGCCAATGCGGGCTCCATTGACATAATCAAAAAAGCTCAAGTTTTGTGTCGCATCGGCTTTCATGACGGCAATGGGAGCGCTGCGCCCGTAGTAGGAACGAGAATAATCGCTCGGGCTGGTATAGGTGCGAACGTTGTTGTTGTCCGGGCCGGGAAGCGACGGATTGTCATGAAACCAAGGCGAGTTGTAGGTGAAATCTGAGTAAGGAGAAACAAACTGCGGCGTCAAATCAACCCGCAAAATCGAGGCTTTGAGATCGTTAAAATATAAATCCTGCCACCATGTTTGCTGCGATTCGTCACTCCCGATGCATGTGCCGAAACCGTCAATGGCTTGATAAACCGTGTTTGAATCAATCGAAACAATGGCGGTTGTCTGCGCTTTAGCAAGCGGTGAAGGGTTATTTTTGTTAATGTCAAACGCTAAAGCCCTGCTGTTTGAGAAAGTTGACGTTAACGAAATTGACAACAGTGTAACCAATGTTACCGCTGTTTTTACGGTTCTCCGACGTGCAATATTTGAGAACATAATTTTTCCTTTTTCTTCGCTCAACCGGTCTTTTGTCCAGGTCGAGTCATCGCGGAAGAATGAGAGAGTTAGATTTTTGAGCCTATTTTTAATGAAGCGGAAACCAACGAAAGACCGATGCCGGATACCAATCAATTCCGCTCAAAACAGATTTATCCTGAAGATATTATGATTTCCCTGGAGTTGATAGTCAATGTTTTTAGCTGCAAAACACTGTTATTTTTTGGCAAGATTTTTCTGAATTTGAGGAAAAGATTTAATTCACAAATCAGAAAGGGCAGTTGCAAGTTTAAATATTGACGAGGCAGGTAAATTGTTTGCGAGATTACAGCTCATTCATTGGACAAAAAGAAGAAGGCTGGCAAAAATTGCCAGCCTTCTTCTGAATTAATTGGCTCCGCAGGTAAGATTCGAACTTACAACCCTTCGGTTAACAGCCGAATGCTCTGCCATTGAGCTACTGCGGAACATCAAACTTGCGAATCGGTTTGGTTCGCAAGTTATAAAAATTACGAAATTCTCAATTTAAAGTCAAGCATCTCCATAAAGTTTTTGCAATTGACGGAATATTCGCCGAATCTTTCAAAATAATTTAAAATCCATTGACAAAATTATCGCAAATTTGAAAATCTTCAATTTTTTATCAAATCAAATTTTATGGCAGCGGCAAATATCGAAACGATTGTTAATTTAGCCAAACGGCGCGGGCTGGTGTTTCCGGCTTCGGACATCTATGGCGGACTGGGAAGCAGTTGGGATTACGGGCAGCTCGGCGTCGAACTCGCCAACAATATCAAACAAAATTGGTGGCGGTGGATGGTTCACGAGCGAGAGGACATGGAAGGTCTGGATTCGGCAATTATCCAAAACCGTTTGGTCTGGAAATATTCCGGTCATGAAGATACTTTTTCGGATCCGCTGATTGATTGCCGCGCCTGTAAATCACGGTTTCGGCAGGATAAACTGCAGGACACGCAATGCCCGAAACATCCCAATGTTCATCCCGGAGAAAGCAAAGAATGCGATTTTACCGAGCCGAAACAGTTTAATTTGATGTTTAAAACAACGCTCGGCGCGGCGGCGGTCGAAGATGATGAAACCGCTCTGGCCTATCTCAGACCCGAAACGGCGCAGGGCATTTTTATTAATTTTATCAACGTTTTGAATACTTCGCGGCGCAGATTACCGTTTGGCATCGCGCAAATCGGCAAATCTTTTCGCAACGAAGTGACGCCCGGCAATTTTATTTTCCGAACCCGTGAGTTTGAACAAATGGAAATGGAATATTTTTGCCGACCGGAAGAAGCGGCGGAACTTCATCAATACTGGATTGACGCCTGTCACGAATGGTTTGTGAATCTGGGAATCTCATCTGAAAACCTCAAATTTTATGAGCAAAGCAAGGATGAATTGGCGCACTACGCAGCCCGGACGGTTGACATTCTCTATCGGTTTTTCCCCGAACGCGAGACGGAAGAAAAACAGTGGGATGAGCTGATGGGAATCGCCAACCGGCAGGATTTTGATTTAAAAACGCATTCCAAAAAACCTGAAAATGCCGAGGGCAAACGGCTCAACGCTGATTCAACCGAAGATTTGTCGTATTTTGACGAAGCTACCAAGGAGCGTTTTTACCCGTATGTCATTGAACCGGCGGTGGGCGTCAACCGCACAATGCTCGCGGTTTTAATGGACTCTTATACTGAAAAAACGACGGATAAGGGCGAAACGCGCGTTATTTTACAGCTTAAACCTGAGCTTGCGCCGATTAAGGTCGCGGTTTTGCCGCTCGCTAAAAACAAACCGGAAATTGTTTCAATGGCGAAAAGTATCCGCAAGGATTTACTGCCCGCGATGCGCTCGGTTTATGACGATACGGGCGGCATCGGCAAGCTCTACGCCCGCCAGGATGAAATCGGCACGCCTTTCTGCGTCACGGTTGATCACGAATCGCTCGAAGACAGCGCCGTTACCGTTCGCGACCGCGATACCTGGGCGCAGGAGCGCGTCAGCGTCAGCGACTTGAAATACTATTTGCAGAGGCGGTTGGCAAGTTGAAAAAGACGATTGATTAGAAACGATAAGTCGCTGGTTTCGCGTTTCAAGTTCGCTGCACGAGATTTGTGATTGTCGAAACCAGACTGTCAATCTCGACCGGTTTGGCGATGTGCTTCTGGAAGCCGGAACGAAGGGCTTTCTGTTTGTCTTCTTTGAGAGCATATGCTGTCAAAGCTACTGCCGGGACATTGCCGCCATCTTCGGGCGGCATTTGTCTGACGCTTTCGATAAATTGATAACCGTCAGTGCCGGGCATTCCGATATCACTGATAATAACGTCAGGAACATTTGTTTTGAGATTTTTAAGAGCTTCTGAAACTGAGTTTGCAGCGATCACGCAGGCGCCCGAAGTTTCCAGAAAAACCTTGAGCATTTCCAGAGTCCCGATTTCATCATCCACAACGAGGATTTTTACTCCCCTCAAATTGCTCTCCGATTTAGTTTCAACCGGCGCGTTTCGCACTTTGCTGACAACCTGGTGTTTGAGCGGCCCGGAAAGCGGTATCTGGGGAAGTTTAATAATAAACGATGCTCCCGCACCGACTCCCGCGCTACTTGCCTGAACCGTTCCGCCGTGCAATTCAACCAGATGCCGAACAATAGCCAGCCCGAGTCCGAGCCCTCCAAAATGCCTGGTGGTCGTTCCGTCAGCTTGTCTAAAACGGTCAAAAACGTGCGGCAAAAATTCCGTCTCGATTCCTTTGCCGGTATCGCTGACCGAAATCACCAAATTTAAATTCTCGCGTTCCAGCCTAACTTCAACTCGTCCGCCGCGCGGAGTAAATTTGATTGAATTTGTCAGCAAATTCCACAAAATCTGCTGGAGTCGCGCGGCATCTGCAGCCATCGAAGAATTTTCGACGAGGATTGTCTGCCGCACAGTTATCTCGTTAGCTTCAGCAGCGGGCATCACCGATTCGACCACAGATTTGATTAAGGCGGCAACATTCACTGGATGAATCTCAAGTTTGAGTTTGCCGGTAATAATTCGCGACACGTCGAGCAAATCTTCGATGATTTTCGCCTGCGAACGAGCATTGCGCTCAACCACTTCGAGCGCGCGGGGAACATTTTCGGCGTCAACTTTGCCCGAACGCAAAAGATTAGTCCAGCCGAGCATGGCGTTCAGCGGAGTTCTGAGCTCGTGGGAAACAGTGGCTAAAAACTCATCTTTGAGACGGCTGGCAGCTTCGGCCTGCGCGCGGGCAGCGCGTTCGCTCTCAAACAAATTTGCAAGTTCCGCCGCCGTTCGTTTCTCCTCAATAATATAATCGCGGATATCGTATTGACGACGCCTCGCCCGCAGAGCCGCTCTGATGCTGCTCATTAAAGTCATCAATCGCACAGGGCGTTCAATCAAGGTCACGTTGCCCGCTTCATTGAGCGCGTTAAGCGTTTCGATGTTAGCGGGTGTTTCGCCGCCGCCGCTGGTCAACACGATTAATGGAATATCCGACCAGGCGGGCTGCGCCGAAAGAGCTGAAATCAAATCGGGCATTGTTTCCGTTGTCAGCGCTTCGCCGGTAATAAAAACGAGTCCGACGTGTTCGGACATTTCCCGGCAAAGTTCCAGCACATTGCCGCAAATCTCCGAAGACAATCCGGCGTCTCTAGGAAAATTAGCGGTCATTGCACCATCTCGACCAGTTGGAGCTAAAATCAAAATGCGCTCCGTCTGCTCAATTGTCTGGTTGTCCGGTAACTGTTTATTCTTCATCAATGTTAATGGATAAAGATTCGCTATTTCCGCTAAAGGTTGGAATTCCCGAAAGGACGCCTTGAAACTCTTTCAAAGGATCGCCGACAATAATTCCATCGGAGGTCAACCGCAATTCGCGAATAGTGTTTTCATGCGCTCCGGTTCGTTTTTTAACGACCGATAAAGCTCTTCGCACCGCGCCCGCCGCTTCAAAATAACGAAGCATAATAACCGTGTCCGCCAGATAACTGACATCAACCGGCGTCTGCATCGCGCTGCCCAAAAAACCGTGCTGCGCCATCACGAGAATTGTGACGACGCCTTGTTTGTTGAGGTAAGTTAATAACTCGTGCATCTGGATCGTCAAAAACCGCTCCTCCGGCATCGCGTTTAAATAGCCATTGAGACTATCAATAATGACGACACGCGCGTGAGATGTTTTAACCGAATCAATTACGGCGTGAGCAAATTCGCCGGGCGCAAGTTCTGCCGGATCAACCTGCTGAAGCGTAATTAAACCTTTTTCAAGATATTGCTTGAGCTCGGTTCCGAGTCCGGTTGAACGTTTAATGTAATTTTCATGAATTTCATCGAAAATAAAAACTGCGGATTTTTCACCCATTTCAGCGGCTCGAATGGCGAAATGCGCGGCAAGCGAAGATTTTCCAGACCCGGCCGGCCCGATCAGCAGACTGCTCGTGCCTCTGTCCAAACCGCCGCCAAGCAAATTGTCGAGTTGGTCAATTCCGCTTCCGATAATTTCATGAACATAATCTTTGCCGTGCAGCGCGGCGACGAGTCTCGGGAAAATTTTGACGCCGCCTGTTTCGATATTAAAATCGTGGTAACCGCCGCGAAAATGCGAGCCGCGCAGTTTTGTAACGCGCAGCCGGCGCCGCTCCGAACCGTATTCGACCGCCAGGTGTTCGAGCGAGACGACGCCGTGCACAATTGAATGAACTTGAAGATCGAGGGCGTTTGAAGTTTTGTCGTCGAGCAGTAAAACCGTGCATTTGCGAGGCGCGAAATATTGTTTGAGAGCAAGAATCTGCCGCCGGTAGCGAAGCGGATCACGCGCCAGAAGCCGCATTTCGGACAGAGAATCAAAAACAATGCGTTTTGGCTGGATTCGCTCGACTTCGTCTAAAACCGCGCTGGTTGTTTCATTCAGCTCGATTTCGGATGGGTGGAAAATTGTGTATTGAGATTCGGGTTTGAGGCTCTCGCTCGAAGGAATCAGTTCGTAGATTTCAAAACCGTCCAGCGACCATCCGTGCGCGCGCGCGACCTCTTTTAATTCTTCTTTCGTCTCGGAGAGCGTCACGTAAAGTCCGGCTTCGCCCTGAGCGACGCCTTCGCGCAAAAACTGAAGTGCCAGCGTCGTTTTTCCTGTTCCCGGCTCGCCTTCGACCAGATAGATGTGATTGGCCGGCAGCCCTCCCTCCAAAACATTGTCTAAACCTTCGATTCCGGTGCTCAACTTTTCGGGACGAAAAACTTTGCCATCATCTGCTTTCTGAGAAAAATCATTCATAAATCGTTTCGATAAGATACAGGCAAAGAAAATTAAACTAAAATATATTAGCGCAAAGCGCGGGAAAACATACAATAAAGGCCAAACCGTCAACTGCTTAGGCAAAAGTTGCGCCACTAGACTCAAATGCTATGATAACCATTAGAAAGCTAAATATTTTGTAGTTATGGCGATTCAAAAAAAACGTCACGATGATATTGCCAACAGTCTTTTGCTCGAATCGAGCGAGGCCGTCGAACTGCCGCCTGCTGAAGTTGATATCAACGGCATCACACTTCACTTTGAAACGTTCAAGCCTTTTGTACCGGAGATACTTGAAGAACTGCGAAAAGGGACGATTGCCGAAACCGTGCCGGTTATCAAAGACGGCTCAACCTTTGCGATTCACGGCCGCACCAAAACTTTTTGGGTTAAAATTTGGCATCAACCCGATTCCGAAATGAGCGTCATTGATCGCCTGCAAATTTTAAATTGCCTGCCCTCAATGCGAAACGTTAAAATTATTCTGAACCGAGACTTTAACGGCGAGTAGTGTCTGAACATCAAACAGTCAAATCCGCAAAGCAGCTGCAGAAGCGCCGCTCGCCATCGTTTACGTTTTTTTATCAGCAATTTATTATCAAAATTTACTCAATGCTCGAACTGCCTCAAAAAATCATTCGCTTAGCTAACATTGTCAAAGAAGCCGGTGGACGAGCGCTGCTGGTCGGCGGCTGTGTTCGCGACGAAATCATGAACGTTGCGCCAAAAGATTGGGACGTTGAGGTTTATGGTATTGAACCGCTGCGGTTGCGGCAAATTCTCGATGGTTTCGGCAAAGTTGATGCGGTCGGCGAAGCTTTTACGGTTTATAAAATCGGGCAGGATTTGGACGTTTCTCTGCCGCGCAGAGAGCGAAAAACCGGGCGCGGACATCGCGGTTTCGTCGTCGAAGGCGATCCACAAATGAGTTTTGAGGAAGCCTGTCGGCGGCGCGATTTTACCATCAACGCGATTTTGCTCGATCCGCTCGATCAAGAAATTATTGATCCGTTTGACGGACGCCGCGATATTGAAAAAAGGCGCCTTCGAATTGTCTCGACCGAGACTTTCCCCGAAGACTCGCTGCGAGTTTTACGCGCGGCGCAGTTTGCCGCCAGATTTGAGTTTGAGATTGACGAAGAAACTATCGAAATCTGCCGCCGGATTGATTTAACCGATTTACCGAAAGAACGTATTTGGGGCGAGTTTGAAAAACTGCTGCTTAGATCAAACAAACCGTCAATCGGTCTCAAATGGCTTTACAGGCTGGGCGCGGTCGAACAGCTTTTTCCTGAACTAAAAGCCTTGGTTGGCGTTCCGCAGCAAATCGAATGGCATCCGGAGGGCGATGTTGATGTTCACACCCTTTTAGCTGTTGATGCAGCGCGTTTGTTAATTGACGATTTGCCGTATCCTAAAAAAGTAGCCGTGATGCTCGGCGCGCTCTGCCATGATTTTGGAAAACCTCTGACGACTGAGCTTCTTGACGGCAAATGGCGTTCACTCGGTCACGACGAAGCCGGAGTTGCGCCGACCGAATCGTTTCTCGACCGGTTGGGAATTTACACGCTCGACGGTTACGATGCGCGTGGGCAAATTATCGAATTGGTCAGAACGCATTTGCGTCCCGGAGAATTTTACAACGCCCGCGAAAATCTGGGCGACGGAGCGTTTCGACGTCTGGCGCGCAAAGTCGAACCGGATTTGCTTTATCGCGTGGCCAAAGCCGACAGTTTAAGCCGCAACGGTGACTGGCTGCCGCGCGAAAAATGGTTTACTGCCGACGCGATGGAATGGTTTATTGAAAAGGTGCGAGTGCTGAATGTCGAAAAATCGGCCCCGCAGCCGATTCTGCTCGGACGGCATTTAATCGAAATAGGTTTGACGCCTTCGCCGCAGTTCAAGCGAATTCTTGACGCAATTTACGAATTACAGCTCGACGGGCGCGTCGTCAACCTCGGGCAAGCGATAACGGAAGCCCGAAATTTGTTGAGCTAAAACGACACTCGCGCTTAAATTCAGACAGACACTTTTGAAAAGCCCGAATTCTTTTTGAGAAAAACCGAAATCAATTACGAGCCAGAAACTCATGCATCAAGAAGTCAAAATTCATGACGATCATCCCGCCGAGATTACTGTTGTTGATTACCGAGCGCCGAGCCGAAACTGGAAGCTTCTGGCTCTCTTTCTTGTTCTGGCAACTGCCGGAGTTTATTATTTTAGCAACCCCAAACCTTACAATTATTACGATTACACGTTTCGCATCGCGGAAAATTTTTTAAGCGGCAGAATCGGAATTTTAGAGTCGCCGCCGTCCTGGTTAAACGAAATGTTTCCTTACGAAGGGCGCTTTTACGCGGCCTTTCCTCTCGGCAGTGTTTTGACGATGCTGCCGTTTGTTCTGCTTAAAATTGTTGGTTTAATTGACGGAATGCCGGGAGCATCCATCGCGGCTCTGATAGCAGGCGGAATTTGCCTGTTTCTCCTATTGATTGCGCGACATTACGATATTCCGCTGCAAAAACAAGTGTTGCTGGCGCTTGTTTTTCTTTTTGGAGCATGGATGTGGACGAACGTCGCAATGGAGGGAGCATGGCATCTGGCACTCGGGTTTGGTGTTCTGGGCGAACTCGGCGCGATATATTTCACCGTCTTTCGTCCAAAACCGTTTCTGGCCGGATGTTTTTTTGCCTTGGCATTTGGTAATCGAACGGAAATCGTGCTTCTCGCGCCGCTGGTCCTGTTTCTGCTTGTACGTTCGAATTTCCAGCCGGGACAGCTCCAAAATAATCTTCGCCTGAATTTAAAACCAATCGTTTTATTTTGCATCGTTCCATTCATTTTAGGCGCGGCAACTTTGGCTTATAACTATTTACGTTTTCACTCGCCGTTTGATTTTGGCTATACTTATGCCCCGGACGTGCTTAATTATTGGTATCGTTACGGAACTCATTCAATCTGGTACATTCCGCGCAATGTTCAGGAAATGCTTCTCACGCAGTGGAAAACCCTAAACGATTTTCCATATCTTGTACCGACCGGATTTGGCGGCGCAATCTGGTTTAGCAGCCCTTTCCTGATTTATTTGTTTCGCTGGAAAGCGGTTGACAAGGTAATCTGGCGGTCAGCTTGGCTGGCGATTGCGCTGCTGACTTTTTTTCTCTGGTGTCATGGAAGCCCGGGCGGATGGCAGTATAGTTACCGGTACGGAATGGAATTGCTGCCGTGGGTGTTTTTAATTCTGCTCGAAAACAGTCCGGCAAAAATTACAATCGGCGAATGGGCGACCCTTGTTTTTTCGTTTCTGATCAACGCTTGGGCGACATACTTATTTTTCTGGACCGGTTACGTTAAACCTTAAACCGGAGCGGGCGTGATGGCCGGATAAAAGTTAAGCCAGTTGATAATAAATCTCAAATCATGGGATGAAGCTCAAAGAAATCAGCATTGCAGCGATTATTTTACTGACCCAGCTTTTCTTTTTGTCATGCAGACAAGCGTCTTCTCAAGCGGAAAATGATAAATTTGCCAGCTTTATTATCAATCCGAAAGCTGCAAACATAGAGTTTTATTGGAAAGACGATGACGGACAGGCTTTCAAAAGTATTAAAAATCTCAAAAGTTATTTGGAGAAAAAAGGAAAACGCTTGAGATTTGCAATGAACGGCGGGATGTACCAGAACGATAATTTTCCCAAAGGTTTATTCGTTCAGAATCAAAAAACGTTGCGCGAATTAGATACTCAAGACGGAGACGGTAATTTCTATCTCAAGCCAAACGGGGTGTTTTATCTAACGACCGACGGCGCGGCATTTATTACGCAAACGTCAAATTTTAAAAATGACGGAGAGGTCAGATTTGCCACGCAGTCAGGCCCAATGCTGCTGATTGACGGCGCCATTAACCCTCAGTTCACGGAAAACTCTGTTAACTTGAATATTAGAAACGGCGTCTGTACTCTGCCTGATAACAAAGTTGCCTTTGCTGTCGCGCGACAAAAGGTCAGCTTTTATGAGTTCGCTCAATATTTCAAAAACATAAATTGCCAAAACGCTTTGTATCTCGATGGATTTGTTTCGAGAATATATTTACCGGAAGAAAATATTGAGCAATTGGACGGTGATTTTGCGGTGATAATTGGCGTTACCGCGTAAAAAATGTAGTCTTTGAGACGAGACATTAATGAATTAAATAAAATGATGAGACACAACTGGACTCTTGGAGAAATTGAAGAAATATACACTTTGCCCCTACCCGAATTGTTTTTTCAGGCGCAAACCGTTCATCGCGAGTTTCATCGCAACGACGCGATTCAGGGCTGCCAGCTATTGAGCATCAAAACCGGCGGCTGTCCCGAAGATTGCAGTTATTGTCCGCAGTCGGCGCATTACAAAACGGGTTTGGAGCGCGAAACATTGCTCAGCGTTGCCGAAACTCTGCGCGCCGCGCAAAACGCCAAAGAATCCGGCGCGACCAGGTTTTGCATGGGCGCGGCCTGGCGCAGCATTCCGGAAGGCGAGCAATTCGACCGCGTGTTAGAAATGGTCAAAGGCGTTCGCGCCCTTGAGTTAGAGGCCTGCTGTACGCTCGGAATGCTCAACGAAGAACAGGCCGGTAAATTGGCGGCGGCGGGTTTAACCGCTTACAATCACAATCTCGACACCTCGCCCGAATTTTACGGTTCGATAATTTCAACCAGAACTTATAACGACCGTTTGGAAACGTTAAAAAACGTTCGCAACGCCGGCATTACGGTTTGCTGCGGCGGCATTGTCGGAATGGGCGAAGAGCGCCACGACCGTTTCGGATTGCTGCAGCAATTGGCCAATCAAACACCGCATCCCGAAAGCGTGCCGGTCAATATGCTCGTCCGCGTCGAAGGCACGCCGCTCGAACGGGAAGAAAAGCTCGATATTTTTGAGTTTGTCCGAACCGTTGCGACCGCCCGCATCTTGATGCCGTCGTCGTTTGTGCGCCTCAGCGCGGGGCGCCTGCAAATGTCGGAAGAAGCCCAAACGTTGTGCTTTCTGGCCGGCGCGAATTCGATTTTTATGGGCGACAAGCTGCTCACGACGCCAAACCCGGAAACCGATAATGACAAAAATTTGCTTGATAAATTGGGAATGAAGTTGTTTTCCGAAGCCAAAACTAAAAATTGAAGATGGAAAACTGAAAACCGAGAAGCGCAATTGTCCGAGTTTTTCTGTGTTAACTAATTTCTTAATTTTCAATTTTCCGTTATCCGTCCTTTTGCGATAAACTTTCACGGCCTTTAGTTATGATCTTTATTATTTGGAGCAAACAGTTTTGAGTTTACTTTTAGAAGGAAAGCGCGCTTTTGTGTCGGGCGGAACGCGCGGCATCGGTGCCGCGATGTGCGAGGTTTTCGCCCGCGAAGGCGCTGACGTAGCTTTTAATTATCATTCACGCGACGATTTGGCTGAAGAAGTCAAGGCCAAAATTACGGCTTTCGGCCGCCGCGCCGAAGCGTTTAAGATTTCCGTTACGGACCGCGTTAATTTAAAAAGAATGACGAGGGAGTTAGTTGAAAAATGGGGCGGAATTGACGTTTTAGTCAACAATGCGGCGATTAACAAACCGGATAATTTCGCCACCACTACGGATAAATCGTGGGATTCAATTATTGACACCAACGTCAATAGTTTATTTGCCGTCACCAAACCGATTTACAAACAAATGATTCGCCAGCGCGCCGGTTCGATTTTGAATATTACTTCAATCGGCGCGATTCGCACACTGCCGACTTCGGTTCATTACGCCACCTCAAAAGCCGCCATGATTGGTTTTACCAAGTGCCTGTCGCGCGAAGCCTCAAATTTCGGGGTGACGGTTAACGCTATCGCCGCCGGTATTTTCGACACCGATTTAGGGCATTCTCTGCCGCAGAGATTACTAGAAATGCACAATTTTTGGGTCGCGCGGCAACGGCTTGGGAAACCTTCGGAACTGGCTGAATTTGCCGCGTTTATGGTGAGCGACCGCAACAGCTATATGAGCGGCGAAGTCGTCATCGTGGACGGCGGCGCGATCACTTAAGAAATAAAGGGAATCTTATGGGATTACCAAAATTAAAGTCGTCTTACACAATCGAAAATTATCTCGAAATTGATCGCGCGTCCGAAGAACGCTATGAATATCTCGACGGCGAAATTTATTTGATGGCGGGCGAAAGCGGCGCGCACGGCGATATTTGCACGAATCTTGTCAGTGAGCTTCGCGTTCAGTTAAAAAATTCGCCGTGTCGCGCTCGCTCCAAAGATACCAAAGTTCGCAGCACCGGAATCATCAGACCGAGCGTGACGACCAAAGGAATGTTTTCTTATCCTGATCTAGTGGTCATCTGTGGCTCGCCGCAATATCACGACGAGGTAACCGATATGATTCTGAACCCGGCCGTGATTGCCGAAGTGTTATCCGAATCAACCGAAAAGTTTGACCGCGGTGAGAAATTTGAGCGGTATCGTTTATGGAATCCGACGTTGACCGATTATTTGCTTGTCTCGCAGGACAAACCGCTGGTTGAGCATTACACCCGCCAAACAGACGGAAGTTGGCTATTGCGCGAGCATCGCGGACTAGACGCGAATTTTATTATCGAATCTATAAACTGCAATTTGAGGCTGGCCGAAATTTTCGACCGGGTGGAGTTTCAAAACGAATTTGACGAAGAAATCGCCGGATAATAAACCCAATTCGCCGCGCCAAAAATTATCAAAGACGTTTTAACTGGCCTGAGCAATGATTTCGCCGAAGATTTCCGTTTGAATGAGTCTAATGTGCGCGGACTTAACGAGTTCGAGAACGGCAAGAAATGCCAGAACCAGCTCGCGTCTGGTTTTGGTCTGCGAGAAAAAACTGTTCAAGCTTAGAGTTTTGTGAACGGAAATTCGCGCCTTTAATTCATCCAGCATTTCCGTCAGAGACATTTCTTCGCGCTCGATTTCGAGCATGATTTCCTCTTTGCGACGCGCCAGAATCTTCTGAAATGTTCCGAGCAAATCAAAAAGGCCGACATTAATTTCAGCATGGGCGTTGTCGGTTTCGATTTTTCCGCGTCCGAAAACCGATTGCTCGACCGTGGCTTGTTCCCAGAGCATTGCGGCGGCGTTTTTAAATTTTTGATGTTCGAGCAGACGGTGAACAAGTTCTCGGCGCGGGTCAACTTCCGTTTCCGCGTCGCCGTCCAGCAGCGGTTCACGCGGGAGCAGCATTTTTGATTTAATCTCAATGAGCGTCGCCGCCATCACCAGAAAATCACCCGCGACCGAAATATCCATTTTCTTCATCAAGCGCAGATAATTCAAATATTCATTGGCGATTCTGGCAATCGGAATGTCAAAAATATTTGCCTGTTCCTGCCGAATGAGATGAAGCAGCAAATCGAGCGGCCCGGCAAACGCGCCGAGCCGCAGTTTTAATTCTTCGTCCTGTCCCGCGCCGATAATTTGTGGCTGGACTCTGGCGAAATCAAATGTCAGCTGCTGTTGTTCCATCAAAATCCGGTTGAATTTATAAAGCCAGTAAGTAGTAAACGCCAATTATTACCGGCGTCATGATAAGTTGCAAAATGCCCTTATACATTAAGAATAACAAAATTAGAAAACCGTACTGTTCAAATAAATCCCAGACGGGTTGGAAACTTGCGGGTAAAAACGTTGACAAAACCTTGCTGCCGTCAAGCGGCGGAAACGGCAGCAAATTGAAAATAGCGAGTGAAACATTGAGCGTCAGCATATAACCGATAATAATTGCAATCGGGTTGTTTGTTTCGGTAAAGAACGCTGCAGGATCAAATGTGCCGTTGAGAATCAGGATTTTAGCAACGGTAAAAGCGATTAGCGCCAGAATTAAATTAGCCAGGATTCCCGCAATTGAAACCATCACGTTGGCGGTATTGTAGTTTGTCCAGTTGCGCGGATTAACGGGCGTCGGTTTGCCCCAGCCAATCAGCGGAATTGTGGCCAATTCGCCCCCTAGCGCGCCGATCAGAAAACCAACTGCCGGGATCAGAAGCGTTCCAACGGGAGAGGTGTGCGAAATCGGATTGAGCGTAACGCGTCCCAACATGTAGGCCGTATTGTCACCGAATTTCCAAGACATCCAGGCATGAGCGGCTTCGTGGGCTGAAATCGCCAGCACCAAAACCACCATATAAATCAATAATCGTCCGATCAGTTCCGCGCTAAATCCGTCCATTGTTTAAAACTCCATCAGATAAAGAGTACCTTTATTCTAATCATTTTTTCGTCAAAGTCACGTTAGGCTTTTGATACAGCGAAAAAGGGGTAATTATTGTTTTTCACTGCTGTTTGTGCAATTCTTTCAGCACTCAAAAATATGCGCCGCTTGATGCGCGCTGGTTGCGTTCAAACAAGGTAAGAAGTTAAATTATTGATTCTCAGACATCTAAAACAGTTTTTCTAAAAGCGGCATGGAAAATCAAAAATCTCCCTTCAATCTTGTTTGCATTGCCAGCGATTTCAAAGGCAATCCGTTTCTCGAAGCTGCCAAAAAACGCGGTTGTCACGTAACGCTCGTGACCAAATCGAAACACGCTAACGATGCCTGGCGGCGTGACGCGGTTGATGAATTCCACACAGTCGGCGATGATTCAACGCCGGATGATTATCTGCGGACGGTGGTTTGGCTGGCGCGGCACCGCCGAGTTGACCACGTTGTCGGGATTGACGAATTTGACGTTTTGCCGGCGGCTCAAACGCGTGAATTCCTGCAAATCAATCGAGGCTTAAAAGTTTCTGAAGCAATGATTTTCCGCGACAAGCTGGCCATGCGTTTTGTCGCCGAGCGAGTTCAGATTCTCGAACCTGATTTCGTCCCACTTTTTAACAGCCAGGACGTGGCCAAATTCGCTGAGAAAGTCCCGCCCGTCTGGATTATGAAACCGCGCACCGAAGTGTCCGCCTTTGGCATCCGTAAAATTCACAATGCCGATGAATTATGGGCAAATATTACCGAACTCGATGCGCGTCAGAAATGGCGAGACAACTCTTCCCAGTTTTTGCTCGAAAAATTTATCCCGGGCAAAGTTTTTCACATTGATTCGCTCGTTTGGGAAAACGCGCCCGTGTTTACCGGTGTCAGCAATTACGGCACTCCGCCTTTAAACGTGACGCATCAGGGCGGTGTTTTTACAACTTCAATTATTGACTACAACTGCGATGAGCGACGTCAATTGCTCGAGCTTAATCAAAAGCTGATTAAGGCCTTTGGACTTCGTCAGGGCGTGACTCACGCCGAGTTTTTGCAGGCCAGCGAAGATGGCAAATTTTATCTGCTCGAAGTTGCGGCCCGGGTCGGCGGCGCTTATATTGCCGACGCGCTCGAAGCCGCGAGCGGAATCAATCTCTGGGCGGAATGGGCCAACCTCGAACTCTCCGACGCCGAAAACGCATATCAGCTGCCTGACACCCGCCAGGATTATGCCGGAATCGTTTTATCGCTCGCCAATCAGAGAGAACCTGACACATCCGGTTATAAGGAAGAAGAAATTGTTTACCGCATTAACCGGCCAAATCATGTTGGTTTTGTCGTGAAATCCGGCGACCACGACCGCGTGCAGAATTTGCTGGCCGAATACTCAACCAGATTTATTCAGGATTTTACGATTACTGCTCCGGCACGAGAACGGCATGATTTGTAAACGTTTTGAGATGTACGGGAAAAATAAGCGGGAGAGTTCTCCCGCTTATTTTTTCTTGTGACAAGAAAACGAATGTAATAAAAAGGCAATAAATACCATAGTCCATTTGACTGTATTTTTGAAGTTTGCCGTAAAATTCGTATCAGTGTATTTTTAAGTTTTGTTCGAAATGAAGATCCCAGTGTCAGAGAGATTTTTTACCATTTTAGATCACGATTTGGAACAACATTTTTCGGCTCTAGCAGAGTTTGACTCGACGCCGGAAATGGAGCGAAGCGAGATTTACCAGCGTCTCAAACCGGAGATTGAGCGAGTTATCAATGCCGTTGTGCAGGAAAACTATGCCGCTCCGGTCATTGAAAAACCGGATGGCGTCGGAGCCGTCGCGTGGAATATCGAACGCGGCAATCAAATCACGGGAATTCTGGCGGCGCTCGGCAATCATCCTGATTTGGCAAACAAAGATTTGTATTTGCTGACGGAACTCGACGACGGGATGGCGCGTTCGGGAAATCTCAATATTCCGCGCGAAATTGCTGCGAATCTCAATCTTAATTACGCCTTTGCGCCAAAATACATTGCGCTTAATAAAGGCAGCGGAGTCGAAGCGTTTGTCGCGGGCGAAAACACCAAAGCGCTGCATGGACTCGGAATTTTCTCGCGCTTTCCGATGAGAAACGCTCATTCGCTGCCGATTCCGTCGGGCAAAGATAAGATGCACGGCAAGGAAAAACGTCTGGGCGGAACGCGCGCGCTCGTCGCCGAAATCGGACATCCGGCGGGCGCTTTTCGCGCGGCGGTGGTTCACTTGGACGCGCATTCGAGCCGGGCGCACCGAGTTTTTCAAATGAAAACTCTGCTCGATCATCTTGATGCTTTGCCCGCTTTGCCGACAATCATCGGCGGCGATTGGAATACGACGACGCACAACTCGCAAAGCGCGCGGCGGGCGATTATGGGTTACTGGCGGCGCGTGATGATGGGCGCGAAAAACGTCGCCCAAAATCATTACCCGTTTCCCGAACGCTTTTTTGAGCGAGGTTTATTTGAGTTTTTAGAAAATCGCGGGTTCGAATGGAAATCTTTTAACGAGATTGGCGCAGGCTCGCTCCATTACGACGTTGACAGTTTTGAGAAAAACACGAATTTGGGCGATTGGGTTCCGGCGTGGTGTTTCCCCTGGATTCGCTGGGCGATGGGGCGAGTCGGCGGTAAAATTTCGCTCAAACTCGATTGGTTTACCGGCAAAAACATTCGCCTCTCAGACGGCGCGAGCGCCAAAGTCATCGGCGATTTAACGGACGAAAACGGAACGCCGTTATCCGACCACGACGCAATCGTGCTAGACTTTACAGTCATCAGTAAACAGTCAACAGTTATCAATAAAACATTCTGATAACTGTTGACTGTTTACTGATAAATTGAATTATGTCACCTGATTCGAGAAGCAATATTAGTACGGCGAAAACGCTGTGTTATTTAAAAGACGGTTTTGATTTTGAAACGGTTGAGGAGCAAAACGGCAAAGCCGCCGTCATCAAATTTTCCCTCGACGACCCGTACTACAGCGCCGGAGATGTGCTCTGCATTATGGACGGCGAGGAAATTCTGTTTCACGGGATGATCGGACAAATCGCCGATGGATTTGCGACCGCCAGCGATTACCGTGCTTCCCTGCTGCCGGCGACGGCGGCGCAGTAATTTGACGGATTTTGCCTAAATCCGTAAGATTAAAACTTGCCTTTTACGCGGACGTGGCGAAATTGGCAGACGCGCGGGTCTCAGAAGCCCGTGATGGTGACATCATGATGGTTCAAGTCCATTCGTCCGCATTAAATATTTTATTTTAATTATTCTTAGAAAAAGCCGGGGGTTCGTTTCCCGGCTTTTCTTTTTCGGTTTTAAAATTATGGCAATGATTAAAAAATTGGCATTTCTTCTGGCGCTCTCTTTAGCAATCTTTTCATCAGCAACTTCCGCTCAGTCGAAAGAGTCCGGTTCACAGCCAAAACTCGACAAACAAAAGCTCGCTGAGCAGGTTCGCGCTGAGTTTTCACACGCCTGGGACGGTTACAAAAAATACGCTTGGGGACACGATGATTTATTGCCGCTGAGCAAAAAGGGGCGCGATTGGTACGGACAGACTTTGCTGATGACGCCGGTTGACGCGCTCGACACGATGATTCTGATCGGCAACAAAAATGAAGCCGATAATGTCAGGGAATACATCATTGAAAATCTCAGTTTTGACAAAGACATTGACGTTCAAAACTTTGAAATTACGATTCGGCTGCTTGGCGGCCTGCTTTCAAGTTATCAATTGACGGGCGACAAACGACTTTTAAATTTAGCCGAAGATTTGGGAACGAGACTTTTGCCCGTCTTCAATTCGCCGACCGGAATTCCGTACCGCTTCGTCAATCTCAAAACCGGAAAGACACGCGGCGAAGTAACAAATCCGGCCGAAGCCGGAACGCTTTTAATTGAATTCGGAACGCTCGGTAAACTGACTAAAAAACAAATCTTTTACGACAAGGCCAAACGCGCGCTCGTCGAAATTTACAAACGCCGTTCGCCAATCGGACTCGTCGGCACAAAAATCAATGTCGAAACCGGAGAGTGGACAAATCCGGACAGCCATATCAGCGCCGAAATTGATTCTTACTACGAATATCTGCTCAAATGCTGGCTGCTTTTTGACGATCAGGATTGCAAAAAAATGTGGCAGGAAAGCGCGGCGGCGATCAATAAATACCTGGCGGATGAGCCTCGACAGGGCGAGTTGTGGTACGGTCACGCCGAGATGAATTCGGGCAAACGCACGACAACCGTTTACGGCGCGCTCGACGCTTTCTTTCCCGCAGTGCTGGCATTGTCGGGCGATCTCGACCGCGCCAAACGCCTGCAGGCGTCTTCGTTTCAAATGTGGACAAAATACGGCATCGAACCCGAAGAATTTGATTATCAAAAGATGGCGGCGGGCGACGCCGGATACGCGCTCCGACCGGAAATCGTCGAATCAACTTATTATCTTTACCACTACACCAAAGACCCGAAATATCTGGCGATGGGCAAGACTTTCTTTGACGATTTCGTCAAATACTGCCGCACCGACGAAGGTTATACCTCGCTCAAAAGCGTCGTGACCAAAGAAAAAGCCGACATGATGCACAGCTTTTTATTCGCCGAAACGTTTAAATATTATTATTTGCTGTTTGCGCCGGAAAAAACTCTGGATTTCAAAAAAGTCATTTTCAACACCGAAGCGCACCCGCTCAGAAAAACCTGGAAATGAAAAGTTTACTTGTAGGGGTGGTGGCTAGTCCCCACCCAATGAGCGTTTGGCTTTGCAAATGCGATAACCGTCGTTAATTAGAATGCATGTGAATAAATATCTATTGTTCGCCTGCGGCTCATTGGGCGGGGACAAGCCCGCGCCCCTACAAATTTATTTGTTGCTCATCGAATATGGCGCGTTTTCCGGCGCGCTCGCCCACTGTTTGTTTGGCGCGGCTCCCATTTTAAAAACAATCGTTCCGCCGCGCACGATGTCTTCGTGACGCAAAAAGCTGTTGTCGTATTTTCTGCCGTTGAGCGTAGCGGATTGAATGTAAATGTTCGAATCGGTCAGATTATCGGCGATAATGGTAAAGGTTTTGCCGCTCGGTAAATTAATCGTCGCTTTTTTCAAACCCGGCTTTCCGATGGCATATTGCAAACTACCCGGCGCAACCGGATAAAAACCCATTGAGCTGAAAATGTACCACGCCGACATTTGCCCGCAATCCTCGTTGCCGCTGATGCCGTCGGGCGTGTTATTAAAGAGGTTATTCATAATCTGATGAATCCGCTCCTGAGTTTTCCACGGCATTCCGGCGTAATCGTAAAGATAGGCGATGTGCTGCGAAGGCTCGTTGCCGTGCGCGTATTGTCCGATCAGACCGGCAATGTCTTCGACGTTTTTATATTTTTCCGGGTCGCCTTTTAAAACAAAGAGCGTGTCGAGCTTTTCGACAAATTTGTCGCGCCCGCCCATCAAATCAATCAAACCCTGCACGTCTTGCGGCACGTACCAGGTGTATTGCCAGGCGTTTCCTTCAGTGTAATCGCTGCCGTACTGCGCGTAAATCGGGTCAAACGGTTCGCGAAAACTGCCGTCCGAATTTTTCGCTCGCATAAAACCCGTTTGTTCGTCGTAAATCTTCCGAAAACTCTGAGCGCGTCGGGAAAATTCGCGGTAATCATTTGTTTGGCCGAGAGCCTTGGCCGTTTGCGCGATTGTCCAATCGTCATAAGCATATTCGAGCGTTTTTGAAGCCGCTTCGGTTTCGAGATCAATCGGCACAAACCCGTATTTCATGTAAGCGCCGAGCCCGCCGTAATTCTCGTGCGTCGCGCTTTGTTTCATCGCTGCGTAAGCCGCCGGAACGTCGAAATTGCGAATTCCTTTTAAGTAAGCATCGGCAATTACCGGAACCGCGTGATAACCGATCATTGTCCATGTTTCGTTTGAACCGAAAGACCAAATCGGCAGAATGTGATGAACGCTCTGCTGCTGGTGCGCGAGCATTGATTGAATCATTTCGCCGTCGCGCTGCGGCTGCATGATGGTAAAAAGCGGATGCGTGGCGCGATAGGTGTCCCAGAGCGAGAAAATGTGATAATTCGTAAAACCCGTCGCCATGTGAATATCGTCGTCAACTCCGCGGTAACGCCCGTCAACATCCATATAGATGACCGGCGCGAGCATCGTATGATATTCGGCGGTATAAAAATTTTCTTTGTCTTTGCGGCTGCCTTCGACAACGATTTTGCCGAGTTCTTTTTCCCAAGCCAGTTTTGCCGCCGCGCGCACGCCGTCAAAATTCCAATCGGGAATTTCTGCCTTGAGATTCTTGAGCGCTCCGTCAATCCCAACCGCAGAAATAGCCACTTTGAGATAAATCGCCTCGCCTTTTTTGGTTTTAAAATTGAAGTAACCTTTTAATTTGCGCCCCGAAACGTCCGGATAGTTTTCGAGCAGTTTGGCGGTTTTTCCGAAACCCTTGTACTGTTCGTCCTGCTCATTTGCGACGCCGTAGGAATCAAAAGGCTTTGAAAACTCGATGGCGAAATAAACAAAACGATTTGCCGCCCAGCCTTTGGTCTGACGGAAACCGGTGACGGTCGTGTTGTTTTCAACCCGAATCTGCGACCACAAAACTTTGCCGTCGTAATTGTAAATGCTGCTGACGAGATCGAGAATAACGTGGGCGCTGTCGCTCTGCGGAAAAGTATATTTGTGGAATCCGACGCGCGTTGTCGCGGTCAATTCGGCTTTGATATTGTCGTCTTTTAACACGACCGAATAATATCCGGGCTGAGCCGATTCTTCATCATGCGAAAATCTGGAGCGATAACCGGCGTCCGGATTTTCTTTGGTTCCCGGATCAAGTTGTAATTTGCCGACGGTGGGCATCAGCAGCACGTCGCCCAGATCGGAATGTCCGGTGCCGCTAAAATGCGTGTGAGCAAATCCCAAAATAGAAGTATCACCGTACTGATAACCGGCGCAGTAACGAAATCCGCCGCGAAAATTTGGCGCGTCGGTTTCTGGGCTTAGTTGAACCATTCCGAAAGGAGTCGTCGCGCCCGGATAAGTATGACCTTCGCCTTCAGTGCCGATAAACGGATTGACATAATCAAAAGGCGTTTTACCCATTTCGTCTTGGTTATTTTTAAAAACGGCCGGGCGCGTTTTTAACGTTGCTTTTCGCTGCGCCGGCAAAACTATCGGCATCAGAAAAATAATGATAATTGAAAAAAACCTGCTGTTAAATCTTTTCATAAATTTGGGGATTCAAACTTCGAGAGCAAAGTAAGCCGAACCTGGAGATAAGTCAAATCGCCGACCCGAATTTTCTTTTGATAAAAAATCGAAAGTGCTGTATTTTCAAGTAAAAGGAGCTAAATTTTATGCGTAAAATTTTCTTGTGTGTTTCTCTCATCTCACTCTTCTCAATAGTTAATTTCGGACAAAATAAAAAGGTCATTACCAATTTAGATCTGGAAAAGTACCGCCAGCAACGGGTTCAGGCAGATGCGGATTATGACCGCAAAGCGGAAGCGGGCGCTGTGCCTTCAAAAACCGAACTCGAAAAACGCGAGCAGGAGCGGCAAAAGTTTATCAGCGAATTTTCTCAGAAAGCGACGGCGGCACGCAGCGAAGCCGAAAACTACTGGCAAGCGCAGGCCTATCAATTGCGAACTGAAATTGCCGCAGTTGAGGCTGAAGCAAACTACATTCGTACTCGCGTCGGAGAAATTCCGCAACAGCAAGTCTATTATTCGATTGGCTCCCTGCCCTACGCTTACGGCGGTATCGGCTACGGCAGCTTTGGCTATCAGCGATTTCCCGTTAATGGACGGAGGAATGAATCGGTTGACAATGGACAAACAGGCACTAGATTAAGCGTTCGCGGAGAGGTTTTTCCAAGAACAGCAATTCGAGGCGGCGGCGGGAATTATGGACGCAGACCGATTGCCGCAAACGGAGGCTTTGGCGGAGCGGCGGGAGTTGTGGCTACGCCCTCGGCAAATCTGGCTTTCGGCGGATACCCTTATCAAACCGGGATTTTGGTCGCGCCATATAATTACCAAACTGCTGATGGTCTGACGCGCGAAGAATTGGTTGCGCGCCTGCAATTACTCGAGCAGCAACGCGCCGGACTCTACGCACGATTTAATGCTTTGCAGGATGAAGCACAGCAACAGGGCGTTAACATCAATTAGATATCTGACCGTTAGCAATTGAAACAAATAAAAGCTCGCCTTAGAAATTGAGGTGAGCTTTTATTTGTTTTGGGATTTGCGCGTTTACTTGAAAAACTTTCGAGTTATTTACCGTCGAATTTGCCATCAATCAGATCGTTAACCCAGCGACGAATAACATGTGATTCGGATTCGATGTGAACGTGCGGGCCGGTCGAATGTCCGGTACTGCCCTGCGCGCCGATTGGCTGTCCATAACTAACGTGTTGTCCGACCTTGACATCTACCCGGCTCAGATGCCCGACCAGAAAGCGTTCTCCGGTGCGGTCATTGACGACTTCAATTGAATTACCGTAACTTCTGCTTCCATCGTGCCGAATATTGACAACGCGGCCTTCGAGCGGCGACGGCAGCGTCTGGCCGTTATTATTTTGTCCGGGTCTGGTTAAAACCACATCGCGCACTTCCAAACGCTGACCGCCGCGCGTCACGCTCTGGTAATCATGATGCGGCAATAATTGGTTGTAATCCGTTACATGACGAACGCCGCCCGCGCCGGAGCTGTAGGTTGTCCAGGGCTGATAAGTATATGTTTGGCCGTTGACGGGAGTGGTCGGCTGCGTAGGTGTCGTTGTCGGCGGTTGTGTCGGCTGCTGCGGTTTCGGTTGAGCGGCCGCAGCCTTTTGCAAAGCTCGATATGTTAAAGGCCCGAGTCTGCCGTCCGCGACCAGACTGTGAGCGGCTTGAAATTTTTTGAGTGCGGCCTCGGTCCGGGGGCCAAAAACGCCCGGGCCGGTGTTCATCTGCGCTCTGGTCAGAAAGCCGGCTTTGACAAGTTGCTCCTGGACGCCCCTGACGACGCTGCCATGATCGCCGCGCTTGACTATTCCAAGAATTTGGTTGAGAGCGCTTTTCGAAGCGGCGTCCCATTTCCCCGTCACCGGCAGATGATTATCGCGCTGAAAATCTTTGACGGCGTTTTCCGTCCGCGGCCCAAAAACTCCCGGCCCGGTGTTCATCTGCGCCTGAGTTAAATGTCCAAGTTTGACCAGCTCACTCTGCAAAGCTTTGACGGCTGCGCCTTGTTCACCAAAACTCAAAGTGCTGCCGCCGGTTGGCGCGGTTGGAGGAGTTGGAATCGTTGGCGGTGTCGGCTGCGTCGGCGTGGGCGTCGTCCCTTCTCCCTGATGTTGGCGGAGCGAAGAATTGTAAACGCCCAAAATGTCGTTTAAAGTACGTGCTGATTGTCCCGAATAATAGCCTTGGTTTTGCGCGTTTTTCGGCAGACTCGCCCATTCCGGAGCGCCGCGAAAGACAGCCTCGCGGATGTCGCCGCGCAACAACGGCTCAATCATCCCGCGCCGCTGCATCAACTTAACAGCGGCGATATCCTGCGATTGCGGACTAAAGTCTTTCATTCCCAGCCCGCTCCAGGTCGAACTTAAAAATTGATAACGACCGGCGGCAGTGCTGTTTAAACCGGGGCGCACCTGCACCAGAATATTCGGATGATTTGCAAAATCAGTGATGGAAATGTTTCTTCGTCCGACGAGTTCGGGGTGTCCGGGTGCGCTTAACACGGTTCCGTTAACTACTTTGCCGTAATTGTTTCCGGTGCCTTCGGTAAACCCGAGCACATCGAGCATCGCGCGAACGCGCGGGTCGCGAGCTAAAACCGAAGCCGGCGAAGTCGCCGTCACACTGGACGTGCGCTGCGTATTTTGCGCGGCGGTAAAACGCGCCTGAAACGCGTTATCGCCGAGAAGCGATTTTTCCTGAAAACCGAAATCCGTTTGCGCGGCCGGGTTTTGAGTATCAACCGTTTCGCTGCCGAGCGTTTTACCTTCAGTTGACGGCTCTCCAAAAAGCTTTTCGAGAAACTCAAGGGCTTTAAATTCGGATACTTTTAGACTCATGTTCGACTCCCTGCGACGGCCGTTTATAAATTTGGATTACATCTTGATTTTAATTATCCGCAGAAAGTCGCAAAAGTTTCCTCTCCAGGCAAAAATAATTTACTGATATTTTGCGCCGTCGAATTTCAGGATGCTTTCGCCCGTCTCAACCGCAGTGGTGCGCGACAATTTGATGTTGTGATAATCCTCAGTTGTTTCGGGCATAATTTCCAGACCGAGCGTATCGGCGCGTAGAACGAGCGAGTAACGATGCGTCAGATTATGAAAAACCCAGAACGGAGCGAGGTTCGCACCAAACAAACACGGATTTACCGCTTTGACGACATAATCCGTTTCCTGATCGCCGTTTAGATCAACCGCCGCCGCGCTAAACCAACTGTTTTTAACTGCTCCTTTTCCGGCGACGCATTGCCTAACGCGCCCGTCGCGTCTGAGCTGTCGCAAAATCGGAGAAGGAATTTTTGCCGGACTTTTAATTGCTTCTTCCGCCCCAAAGACAGTTTGTTCCTGAGCCTGCAAAGCGTTCGCACTGAACGTTATGAGAAACAACAAGAAAACCCCTTGAAGGCCCTTTCGAGTAATTTTGCCGGTCATTTTGAAAATCTCCTTTAATTCGGTTAAGTTTTAACTTAAAACGTGTTTGATGTTGATAATTAGAATAGAGTTCAGTTTTGAAGTAAAGACAATTTAACAGAGACTTTTTTTAATGTTTCCACTCAGCCCTGGTTTAACTTTAAATAGAGCGATAAAATTATGAAAAACGGTTGGGAAGCAATTATCGGAATGGAAATTCACGCGCAGCTGGCGACGGAAACCAAGATTTTCTGTTCGTGCGCGGCCGAGTTTGGGAGCGAACCAAATGCTAACACCTGTCCGGTTTGTTTGGGATTGCCCGGCGCGCTGCCGGTCTTAAATCGCAAAGTCATTGAACTTGGCGCTAAAGCGGCGCTGGCTCTGGGTTTGCGCATCAACGAAACCTCTGTTTTTGCGCGCAAGAATTACTTTTACCCGGATTTGCCCAAAGGTTATCAAATTTCGCAGTATGACAAACCTTTTTCGTCCGACGGCAAATTGACGATTATGACTGCCGAACGCGACGAACAGGGACGCGCGGTGGAGTTTAAACCGATGACGATTCGGATTGAGCGAATGCATCTCGAAGAAGACGCGGGCAAAAACGTTCACGAAGGACTGCCGGACGTTGATAAATATTCTTACATTGATTTAAATCGCGCCGGAACGCCGCTCGGGGAAATCGTCACCGCGCCCGATTTTCGTTCCTCGTGGCAGGCTTATGATTATGTTAATCATGTCCGCCGGGCGCTGATGTGGGTTGGCGCTTCGGACGCCGATATGGAAAAGGGAAATCTGCGCTGCGAGGCAAACGTCTCGGTCAGGCGAATCGGGGAAGAAAAGTTTCGCAACAAGGTCGAACTCAAAAACCTAAACTCGGTGCGCTTTATGCAAAAAGCCATCGAATACGAAATCGAGCGCCAAATCGCTGCGCATGAACGGGGCGAACCGGTCACGCAGGAAACCCGTCTCTGGGACGAGAAAAACAATCGGACGCGCGTTATGCGCTCGAAAGAAGACGCGCACGATTATCGTTATTTTCCCGAACCTGATTTGTCGCCGCTGACAGTGTCCGAAGAATTTATCGCAGAAATAAGAGGGGCGATGCCCGAATTGCCCGACGCCCGCCGCGACCGTTTTATTAATGAATACGAATTATCGTTTGCCGACGCATCGCAGCTTGTTGCGGAAAAAGAACTGGCCGATTTTTACGAAGAAACCGCGCGGGCTGCCGGTAATCCGCGCTTGGCGGCAAACTGGATTCGCGGCGAAGCCTTGCGAGAAATGGAAACGGCCGGAAGATCAATTGCGGATTCGCCCGTTTCGCCCGCCCAATTAGCTGATTTTATCAAAGCTGTCGAAGCCGGAAAAATCAATAATAATCAAGGCAAAGAAGTGATTGCGGAAATGTTCAAAACCGGCCAAACCGCAGCGGAAATCATTGCTGAAAAAGGCCTGGAACAAGTTTCCGACGCGGGCACGATTGAAAAAATCGTTGATGAAATTATTGCCGGAAACGCGGCGCAAGTTGCGGCGTATCGCGGCGGGAATGAAAAACTCTTCGGCTTTTTCGTCGGTCAAACAATGAAAGCGTCAAACGGCAAAGCGAACCCGAAAATCGTCAACGAAATTCTGAAAGCGAAATTGAACGCGTAAAAAAGGAGAAAGGTTATGAACTGGCAAGAAGTCGTGGCAAATGAAAATTTACGCAACCTACCGTTTAAAATCGAACTAAATGAGCAAGGCGAGGTAGTTATGAATCCGGTCAAACTTAAACACTCTTTCTTTCAGAGTCGCATTTCGAATTTAATGCAAAATATGCGGCAAGACGGAATGACAATGGTCGAATGCGCCATCAAAACGAGCAAAGGAACAAAATGCGCCGATGTGGCGTGGGCTTCGCTTGATATCTTTCTAGAAATTTTCAGCCAAACGGAAGCCGATATTGCACCGGAAGTTTGCGTTGAGGTGCTTTCGATGAGCAATTCCGATTTTGAAATTCGCGAAAAGCGCGGGCTTTATTTTGAGCGCGGCGCAAACGAAGTTTGGACGTGCGACGAATACGGCACAATCCGTTTTTTCGATTCCAACGGGAAAATCGAAAAATCAAAAATGTTTCCGGATTTTCCGGCGAAAGTGGAGATTCCCAAAAGATGATCTTAGAAAATAAAATTGCGGTCGTCACGGGCGGCACGAAAGGCATCGGACGCAGCATTGCGGAAGAATTATTAAAAACCGGCGCTAAAGTTTTTGTCACGGCGCGAAACGAGCGCGAGGTGCAGCAGACAGTCGCAGATTTATCCCAACTGGGACAAATTGAAGGCGAAATCTGCGATGTGCGTTCCTTTGATCAAGTCAGAATGATGCTCGACGAAGCCGAGCGCAAGTTCGGCGGCATTGATATTTTAATCAATAACGCCGGAATCGGAATGTTTAAGACAGTCGAGGAAACCGATTCTGAGGAGTTTCGCGCGGTGCTCGAAACAAACCTTTTCGGCGTTTTCTACTGTTGTCAAGCCGCGATTTCCAAACTGAAAAAGCGCGGCGGCGGTTATATTATCAACATTTCCTCACTCGCCGGAACCAACGCGCATCCCGGAATGTCGGCTTACAACGCTTCGAAATTCGGCCTTAACGGCTTTAGCGAAGCTCTGATGCAGGAAGTGCGACAGGACAACATCAAAGTCAGTTATGTCATGCCCGGTTCGGTCAACACGGAGTTTGGCGGAGAAAGAAAGCCGACGGACACAGCCTGGATGCTGCAGCCGATTGATATTGCTCAAGTCGTAATCAACCTACTGCAAATGGACGCGCGCGCGCTGCCTTCGCGCGTTGAGCTTCGCCCAAGCAAGCCGCCGCAAAAATAATAACTTAAAAAAAATTAAAGAGGGAGCAGCGCTTAATGTTGCTCCCTCTTTAATTTGATTTCAGTAGTCGGTTTATTTGGCCAACTGTTTGATTGTTTCCAGCAAAACCGAATCCTGATAAGGTTTCGTGACGTATTCGCTGGCGCCGAGTTCGAGTGCGCGCTGGCGATGTTTATCTCCGGCGCGTGAAGTAATCATGACAACCGGGATATTTCTGTAAGCCTCCTGGCGTTTAAGCGTTGCGAGCAGTTCGTAACCATCCATGCGCGGCATTTCCACGTCGGACAGAATGACATTCGGCATTTCGCGCGATTGCTGCAAAATTTCAACGGCTTCGAGCCCGTCCTTGGCAACAACTACGGTCAAACCTGATTTGGTAATAAAATTCGACATCACGCGCCGCACCGAAGGGCTGTCATCAACCACCATCACCGTCAAAACAGCTTTGGCAGGAGGCGCGGCGACCGGCGGCGGCGGTTCATCCTGAATAAATTCCTCTCGTCGCCAAGCAGCCTTTTGTTCTTCGGGCTGGAGGAGCGGCAGTAAATCCAGAATCGGGACTACCGAACCGTCGCCGAGGATTGTCGCGCCGAGCAGTCCGTGCAGCTTAAAGAGAGTATTGACAAAGGGTTTGATGACAATCTCCCGCGCTTCGACGACTTCATCGAGCGTCAGCGCAATGGTTGTTTCTCCGACTTGAATTAAGAGAGAAGGAATTCTTTCGTTGTCGCGGTCAGCCAGTTCCGGCAATCCGAGTAATTCGTTGAGCGCGTAAACCGGATAAAATTTGCCGCCAACCCAGAGAATTTTCTCCTCGGTCAATTGATCGAAATCTTTGATTGAAACCTGCGAGAGTTGTTGAATGGTATTAAGCGGAATCGCATAACGGCGTCCCAAGGCGCGAACAATTAATGAACGCGTGACCGCCATTGACATCGGCAGCCGAATCCCGATGGTCGTTCCGCGCCCGGTTTTTGATTTGAGTGAAATCGTTCCCTGCTGGCGCGTTACGGATTCACGCACAATGTCCATTCCGACTCCGCGCCCGGCTGATTCGGTAAGCTGCTTGGCCGTTGAGAAACCCTGCAAAAAGACTAGCGAAAGAGCCTGCTCATCATTCATGGCCGCAGCGGCGGCGGTTGTCACAAAATTTTCGTCAACCGCTTTTTCGCGCAGCATCTTTGGATTCATTCCCTGACCATCATCGTTAATGGAAATAATGATGTGCGTTCCTTCGTAAGATGCCTGCAGTCTGATCGTCCCGCGCGCCGGTTTTTCGAGAGCCAGCCGCTCGTCAGGAGATTCGATTCCGTGAACCACCGAGTTACGCAGCAAATGCAGAAGGGGTTCAGTCAGAGAGTTCAAAACCTGTGTGTCAATTTCTATTTCTTCGCCTTCGATAACAAGATCAACTCTCTTGCCTTCGGCATCGGCGGTCACGCGAACGGTGCGGTGCAGACGCGCGGAGAGAGTCCCGAGCGGAATCATCCGCAGACGCATTAATTTTTCCTGCAGCTCGTCCGAGAGACGGCGCTGGCGCGTCAGCAAACCGTCCAGGTCGCCGAGCGAGTCATCCAGATCGCCGTTAACCGCGCTCGTGTCGCTGCTGGTTTCGACCAGCTGCCGGGTCAACTCATGAAATTCCGTGTAGCGGTCAAACTCTAAATCATCAAATCCGTATTTATTTTCAAGCGCGGCGGTTGTCTGACTGCCTGCGAAAGCAAATGAATCAGAAGCAGAAATCTGGTTTTTGCTGAGAGCGCGAAGAACGCCTGAACTAACGCTGCCGCCACCGCCAACCAGCGAGCTGATTTCATAATCAACCTCCAGTTTTCCAGCGATTCGGCGCAGACGATTGGTCGTCAGCCGCATTTCACTAAGCTGTGATTCAATGTCCTTGAGCCGTTGTTCGAGAGTGGTGCGGTTGATGACCATCTCTCCCATTAACTTGACCATCTCGTCCAGCCGCTCAAGTTCAACCCGGACAATTGTGCGCGGCGCAGCTGCCGCAGCGACGGCCGTCACATTGTTTTCGATTTGCTCAACCGGGCCGCTCCAAACGTCGGAAACAGCGTTTTCACCTGAAACAGCCTCATCGTCAGAGACGGTCTGCAAAACTGTAAATTCTGAAAGTTCTTGAGCCGGATTTTCATTTGCCCCTACTTCTCTCCCGCCCGGCAACAAATCATCAAAACGGGCATAAAGAGCGTCCAGCTCATTTTTCAAACTTTTTCTGGTTGCTCCGCGCGCGAGCGCTTCGAGCGAATCGGTGGCCGAAAGCAGGAGCGCGGTCGTTTGCGGCGTACTGTTTAAAGGTTGCTCGGCCAAACGGTCAAGCAAATCTTCCATTCGATGCGCGAGTCTGGCAGTAGTTTTGAAACCGACCACGCCCGCCGCGCCCTTTAAAGTGTGCGCGCTGCGGCGAACGCTTTGCAGCGCTTCGGCATGTTGCGGATTTTGCTCAATGATTTGCAGATTCTCACTGATATTTTGTAAATGCTCTTCGGCTTCGAGCGTGAAAACCTCAAGCATTTCCGGGTCAATTTCTTCCTCCGTTTCGTCTTCGACAATGTTTACGGAAGAAGCGCTAACCGGCTGAAACGCATTTGACGCCTGCTGATTTTTCGGATTTTCGTAATCAAACCCGGAATAATCAATTGCTTCGAAATTTTCCGCAGAGGAAGCATCCCAATTTTCGGTTTCTCCTCTTGAACCGATCAGTTCACGCAGTTCGACGGCTTTTAAATTAAGCGTTTCTTCAATTTGTTCAAGACGGTTGAGCAGCACGAGCGAAGTTTGCTGTTCCAAGATTCCGTTGTCGTCCGCCAGAGGTTCCAGCACATTTTCGATTTCTCCCGCCAATTCTGCTAACGCGTACAACCCAATCATCAACGCCGCGCCTTTAACGGTGTGAATTTGACGGTAAGATAATTGGATTTCTTCGCGCCGCGAATCGTCGTTCTGAAACGCGACTATCCCGGCGCGGATGGTCGGCGTGTATGATTGCGCTTCTTCAATGAAGCCAAGCAAAATGCTGGGGTCAAGCGATTCGAGCATAAAATTTAATTGTGAATGATGAATGGTTAATTGTTAATTCTCACCTTACGCAGTAGAAGCGAAAAAGGTGTAAATTTTCAGCATGAAAGATCATCTTCTACTGGATTTGTATTCTGACTATCTATTGGCTTCCTTCGGGGCTACGACTGCCACCGGACTGAGCCAACTAGTTGACAATCTGGTCAGCCACGACCAAATCACACGCTTTCTGTCGAGCGAAACGAGAACTGCTAAAGACCTTTGGTGCGTGGTCAAACCGCTTGTCCGCAAAGTGCAATCAAAGAACGCCGTGCTCATTATTGACGACACAATTGAAGAAAAGCCGTACACTGACGAAAACGAAATCGTCTGTTGGCACTTCGACCATTCCAAAGACCGCTCACTCAAAGGCATTAACTTTGTTTCGGCTCTTTATGAATCAAATCAAGTCTGTTTGCCCGTCGGTTTCGAGGTCATCAAGAAAACCGAAACTTACCTTGACAAGATATCGGGCAAAGAAAAACGCCGCTCGTCGGTCTCAAAAAACGAAATTTGTCGAGAGCTAATTAACCACGCCATTAAAAACGAACTTCCATTTCGTTTTGTCCTCTTCGATGCCTGGTTTGCTTCAGCCGAAAACATGAGATTTCTTAAAACTGAGCAGCAGCGCGATTTTATCTGTCCGTTGAAGTCAAACCGCAAAGTCGCTCTCTCGTTGTCAAACAAACTGCGTGGTCGTTTTCAAGCAGTTGAAACTCTGCCGCCAGAACAAGACGCTACCACAGAAATTTATCTGGAAGGAGTTGAATTTCCGCTGATTCTAATCAAGCAAATCTTCACAAACGAAGACGGCAGCACGGGCGTTCTCTATCTGGTTTCGAGTGATACAACAATTACCTACGACCAAATTACGACAAGTTATCAAAGACGATGGCAAGTCGAGTGTTTCCACAAATCATTGAAACAAAATGTCTCGCTCTCGAAGTCGCCAACTCAGACTGAGCGAACGCAACAAAATCATTTGTTCGCCGCTTTGTGTGGCTTCGCCAAGCTAGAGATGCTGAAAGTGGAAACGAAACTCAATCATTTTGCATTGAAGTCTAAATTGTATCTCAAGGCGCTGCGTTCGGCTTATTCAACCTTGCAGCAATTGAACCCGATTCAGCTTGCTGCGTAAGGTGAGTGATTCATATTTAAGCCACCTTATATAATTCCTTTTCTAATTCTTTAACGGCTTCAAGATATTTATCTCTTCCGCCGAAAATGCCTTTAACAATCTCAGTTCTCGAACCAATTTCAGTAAATGGAATGACATTCAAAACATCTAAACTTTCAATGTTTTCGATGCCTTCATCGGCATATTTATCTAATAACGCCTCTAAAACTTGCCGCGCCTGTTCGCCGTATTTTGTAAAGTAATTGCGCTTTCTGACATTATTAGCCCGTTCGTTGCGCGTCAAAGGTGGCTGGTCAAAAGCAATGTGGCAAATCAAATCAAACAGATCTAATTGCTTATGTACGGCGTTCTGTAATTCGTCAACTAAAACCCCTTTATCCTCTAATTCTTTAATAATTGTTTCTTTTTTGTCTGCTTCGTTCCATTTGTTTAGAAACTCGTTTAAGGTCACAAATTGTTCGGTAATTATTTCTCTCGTGTAATCGGTAAGTTTTCGGGTAATCAGTTTTCCATCTTTATCAAACGAGAGCTCCCGCGAAACTAATACCGAAACATCAACGCCATTAACAAAAATCTTCTCGCGTGGTATATGTTGCGCGATTGTAAAGGGGTTTCTGATTGTCGGCGGTGTAATAATAATTTCTTCGCCGCTTTCATCATCAATGATCGGTGATGTTTCGGCTTCTTCCTCATCAAGAATGGTGCTTAAATCCGTATCTCCGGTGACGGGCTTTATTCTAATTGGATCGCCGTCAAAGTCCGGGTCTGCGAAAAGATCGGTAGCGTTCCGAAAATCCAGAATCGTAAAATAGTATTTGTTGTATTCGACGTTTATGCGCGTGCCGCGCCCGATAATTTGCTTAAATTTGGTCATTGAATTGATATTTGTATCTAAAACAATGACCTTACAAGTTTGAGCATCTACGCCCGTTGTCATTAGCTCGGAGGTGGTCGCTATGACGGGAAAAGTTTCTTCGGGGTTGGTAAAATTATCGAGTTCGCGTTTTCCGATGTCATTATCGCCGGTGATTTGTACAATGTATTTAGAATTTTCGGCTACAATATCCGCGTTTTCCTTAGTAAGCTCGCCGGTCATACCTTCGGCGTGTTCAATATCGCAACAAAACGCAATTGTTTTATCGTAACTGCTCGCGCCTTTCAAAAATTCTGTTATCTTTTGTGCAACTAATTTTCTGCGGTTTTCGACGACAATTTTCTTATCGAAGTCAATGCGGTTGTAAATTCTATCTTCAACTATATTACCGTCTTTATCTTTGAAGTTTCGAGACGGTCGCCAACCCTCAGCATCAATATCAAGAGTAATTCTGATAACTCGGTAGGGCGCTAAAAACCCGTCGTCTATTCCTTGCTTAAGCGTGTAGGTATAAGTTGGCTCGCCAAAATATTCACTGTTGCTTATTTCCTCCGTTTCCCTCGGCGTAGCTGTCAAACCGATTTGCGTAGCAGTCTTAAAATAACTAAGAATTTCCCGCCAAGCCGAATCATCTCGCGCGCTTCCTCGATGACACTCATCAACAACAATTAAATCGAAGAAATCAGGCGAAAACTGCTTATAAATGTTTCGTTCTTCTTCTGTGCCGGTCAGTCCTTGATAGAGAGCTAAGTAAATTTCATAGGCTTTATCCACTTGGTGATTTTTAACCACCGTCATATTGCCTTTGAAATGCTTGAAATCACCGCGTCGAGTTTGGTCAATAAGCGCGTTGCGGTCTGCTAAAAACAAGATGCGTTTCTTCGCTCCGGCTTTCCAAAGTCGCCAAATTATTTGAAAAGCGGTGTAGGTTTTTCCTGTGCCGGTTGCCATTACGAGCAACACGCGGTCTTGACCGTTGGCGATGGCTTCAATGCTTCGGTTTACTGCTATTTGTTGGTAGTAGCGTGGGTGTCGTCCGCTGCCATCGTCATAATAGTCCTGGGCAATAATTCGCTCGGCATCGAGCGTTTTAATCCCTTTGTAAATCTTGTATTTTTCCCAGAGCTGCGCCGGTGACGGAAAGCTGTCTAAATCCAGTTCGGTTTCTATATTTACGTCAGTTACGGTTTTATCGTGAAAAATGAAGCCGTCGCCGTTGCTGCTGAAGACAAACGGAATATCGAGATCGTTTGAATAATCTATGCCTTGTTGTAGGCCGGCTCTGATGGTGTGCTTGTTATCCTTCGCCTCAATAATAGCTATTGGAATGTTGGGTTTGTAATAAAGAATGTAATCTGCTCTTTTGCCCTTGCCTCTGGAATGGAGTTTGCCGCGAACAAAGATTTTCCCGGCGGTGAAAGAGATTTCCTGTAAATATTGCGTATGCCGATCCCAACCCGCCTTTTCAATCGCCGGGGTTATGTACTTTGTACAAATGTCGCTTTCTGAGAGGGATTTTTTATCAACCATATTTGTTGCGGCTCGCACACAGAAACGCTCGGGCTCGCACACAGCGCCATTTTCGGCGCACATTAATTAATAACAAGATGGGGCTTCGGCTCAAGTTATTTAATAACCGGCTCAAGTTAAATAATCACGGCTCGCACACAGAAACTCAAGGCTCACTTTATTTAATAACAGAATTTCGCTTGCCGATTCCTTAAACGTTGCCGTTAACAATCGCATATACTTAGAGCGGCAACCCGGCCGCCAGCATTTGCTGCTGCAGCTCGAGCGCTCTCGCCGGCTCCAGCTGATTGCGAAAGAGCGAGCGAATCTCGGCTGGTTTCGCGCCGAATTGTTCGGAGAGAGTTTTGACGCTGTAGCCGTGACGGGTCAAAGTAGGTTCGAGATCGTCAATTTGTTTGGACAAAATTGATTCGACGATTGCCCTTGTCACCGGCTTTTCACCGAGCTGATAGGCCGCTTCAAATGACATTGTCAAATGCTGCTCAATCTGGAGCGGTGTTCGCAAACTCGACGCCAGCAATTCGAGCGCTTCAGCGTCCATCACTTCATCAATTTCCGTTCCGCTCGCCAAACAAGCCGGGAGCAGCCATTCGAGATATTTCTGCTGGTCGCCGATCAAATTATCAAGCGCAAAGTCCGTAATGCGATACCCAATCTCTTCCATCGTCGGGCGGCGCAAATCGTTTCTGAGTTTCGGATGGCCGGCCAAAATCACCGACAACACGCTGTTCCCGTCCTCAACCATCTCAATCAATCTTTTGAGACCCGTCAGCGTTCGGCTGTGCAAGTCGTGCGCTTCATCCACAAAAAGTGCGACCGGCTTCTTGCCTTTCTTGAAGAGATCGCGCAAATCGCGCTCGCGCTTTTCGCCCAGCCCCGGTATTTTGACTTCCTTTTCCGATGACAAATCGTAATATAAAGCCGCGATCAGGGTCGGAAGCTTTACTTTTTCCTTGTCCACCGAAAGCGATTTGGAGACGGTGATTTTACCTTCCTGCTGCAGTGATTCCTGCAGCCGCCTCAAAGTGACGGTTTTGCCGCAGCCGATGACGCCGGTCAGTGAAATCAATTTGCCCGAATAAACCGCGGCTTTGATTTCGATGAAAAGCCGTTTCTGTTCATCCGTTTCATAATACCCGGCGCGGCGAAACTCGCGCACGAGATGATAATGCTCCCTCACTTCAGTTAACAGAGCCATAGCGCCTTTGGTTTTCCCAAAAACAGTTTTTCACCAATTGTGCCGCCGTCATCCGTTTCATCTTTGGCGGCATGGTCAATCGTTTGCGCCAGGCGTAATAGCCACTGGTGGAAATTTGCATCACCCGACAGATC
>JBBQUS010000015.1:0-78983 GCA_038212235.1 Pyrinomonadales bacterium | reverse complement strand
CGAATGCTTGATTGATTCCCCAGCGTACTCGACAAAAGATTGCCTCAGGAACTTCGGGCAAAAATATCTCCACCTGATCCGGCATGACTGACCACTTCTTTCAATGACCGGAGCGATCCCCGAGAAGCGAGCCACCTGATCAGCGCTTTGATATTTCTCCCGATCAGTGCCAAAAGCCGCCAGTAATCTCGAGCTATAGACCGTCCCGGCACCAGGCAGCGAAGCAAACAGGTGAAAATCATCACGGCTGGCACAGAGCTCCTCAATCCGGTGGTCAAACTCCCGGATGGCTGAGATGGTCACCTTCAGCTGCTGAGCCAGCACTTTGATCATCACGACCGAAGAATCAATGACGGCTTGATCATTGGTCAAAGCAACCGCTGCTTTAATCGAGGACAAGCGCTCCTCATTGTTGTGTCTGTTGGTTGAGTGATGTGAGCGAAAGAATTTCTTAAGCGTGATGCTCCTGACTTGCTTGACTTGATCAAGCGTCGGCCACTGGAGCAGAAAGTCGCAGACCAGATCAGTGCGAATGTCATCAAACCACTCTAAGACTTGAGGAAAGTAGAGTTTCAGGAGCGCAGTCATCCGGTTGCTGAGGCGCGTCCGGTCGGAGACGACTCGGCGGCGATGCTCGACTAGATACTGCAGGGTTCTGGTCTTTTCATCGTCAGGTTTCCAGGCTTTCAAGCGATCACGGTGATGAGTCACTAATTCTGCCGCATACTCGGCATCCTGTGGATCATCCTTGGCACGAGAAGGAGAGAAGGCTTCGCGGTACTTCGCCAGGGTCGACGGGTTGACCGGATAAAGAACTAAGAAGTCATACTTGAGCAAAGCAAAGATCAAAGGACCGCGGCTTTGCTCCAGACAAACGGCTATTTTGCCTCCGCCAAAGCGCTGGCCCAGCGAGGTTGCCCACTCCTGAATGGCTTGCGGGGTATGCTTGATGAGGGAAAACTCTTTCTTCCCCGTCGCCGCGTCAATCAGACAGAAATCATGTTTCTGGTCAGCCCAGTCAATCCCGAGGTAAGCAGCAAAATCAGTCATCGGGTTCCTCCACAGATGAATTATTAAGGGTCAAAAAACATGCTGGCTTGAGCTCATCGAAATATTTATAGTAGAGTCTGTTTTGTCAGACATCAGCTGAGAATTCGTGGTTGAGCTCAGCGAGACTGCGGGTGTGCGAAGGTTTGTTAGGAAGCGTTGAAAGCGTTTCTCATTGGAAATTCGTCGCACCCGCAAGCAGGTTCATTTCCCGCTCTCCAAAACTAAAGCAGGAGAGAGCAACTGTTCAAGTTAGAAAAGATAAGAAAAGAACCTGGTACACCTATAAATCATTGGAGCGAAGGCGGATGGACGTGTTTTCATTCGCAAGGCTTGTCTTTATTCGGCGTCTCGTCCTGCCTCGCTCAATTCACACGTTGTGCGTCTGCGCTGAAACTAAACGTATTATGATTTGGGACCGAATGAAAAATCTTCCTTTGAAATTAACGCTCGCCGTTCTTACATTTTTTATTGGTATCACCATTGTTGGTCTTTGGTATTTCAGTCTCTCGGAATCAATCAGCGATGAAACTTTGTCGGACATGGTGTTATCTACAAAGTTTGTTGTTGAAAATCCTTGCGATTATCCACAACCACCAAACAGAGAACTTGAGCCGGAAGAAGCTGTTTATTTAACAGAGTGTTTTATTATTCAAAATGGTTACACCAACCTGCCGCCAATTGCCGACAAGTCGAAGTTGACTCCCGAAAATTTGTATCCGGGGACAGATGAGGAAGGTCTCAAAATGCGCCATGATTCTTTGGAGCGCAAAGCATATAGCTACGAACGCAGTCAACTTTACGGCGGTAGCTGGGTAGTAATATTTCGCTACAAACAGCATCCTGAAGTTGTAAAGTTTTACGGTGACAGATTAAATTCTATTGGGCGCGCTGTCACAATGGACTTTTACGGTCAGAGAATTAGAGTTCACCATTCAGATTATCCATTAAGAATGCCTGACTCAAAGATTATAAATCCGTGAGGCGAAGACGACGCACAATAAATCATTGAAGCAAAGGCGGGTTAGCTGCTTTCATCGCGAAAAGTTGTATCTAGCGGCGCAATCTCTCGCCTCGCTCAATTCAATCCTTCAAGGCTTCTCGATTTCAGTTTGAGGCTTTCTGGAAAATCAAGCACCAATTAGTTTGAGGTGAATAAATGTTTGTCAAAGAGAAACCAGCATTTGCCGGAAAACCGATGGTTTTCCGATTGATTTTCGTCTTTCTTCTATTTCTATTTTCTTCGGCCTGGCTGCCGATTCCGGCTCAACAAACCGGACAAACCTTTCCGCTTCGACAGGAATCGCCAAAATCCGGAGCTTCCAGAAATAGAGGCGCGTTAAGTGTGCCGTTTGATTTATCCGGCAACAATATTCTGGTTAGGGCGCGCATCAACCGTTCGCCCCCTGTTTGGTGCGTGTTCGATAGCGGTGCGAGCATTAATGTGCTGAACGACCGCATTGCCCGGAAATTAGGATTAATCAGCAAAGGCAGCAGCGTCCTGGACGCAAACGGCGGGACGGTGACCGGCTCGCTGGTTGAAAACGCGACGATCAATTTGTCGAACGTCAAAACAGTCAATCAAACAATTGCCACCGTGCCGCTCGATGCTTTGGCGGAGTATTCCGGTCGTGATGTGCAAGGCATCATCGGCAACAATTTTATTCAAAACTTCGTCGTTGAGATTGATTACGCCAATCGAATTTTGGTCTTTCACGATCATCGAGACTACAGCCTCGCCAATGAACCGGCGGCCATCGAATTGGAAAATCGCAACGGCAATCCTTTTATCAAAGCGCAAATATCGCTTGACGGTAAACAAATCATCACCGATTTTTTTGAGATAGATACCGGCTCAAACGGCATCTTTTCAATTTACAGCCCGTTTGCTGAAAAACATCAACTGCGGCAAACGATAGCTCAATCAAACATCGCCGAAGGCGTTGGGGGCGCGGGTGTCGGCGGTGAAACGCAATACTTGGACGCGCGCATTGAGAGCGTGAAACTGGGTAACTACCTGCTCAAGCGACCGATTATCAGCATTTCGCAGGGCGCGGAAGCAAGCGACTCAAAGTTCGATACGGGCATTATCGGGACGGATTTGCTGCGCCGATTTACCGTCATTCTCGATTACCAATCGAACCGAATCCTGCTCAAACCGAACGCGGCTTTCAACGAACCGTTTGAGGCAGATTTGAGCGGACTCGAATTAGTGACGGAAGCAAACAATTTCAGCCTCATTAAGATCAAACATGTGAGAGCAAAATTTCCGGCAGCCGCCGCGGGTTTGCGTGAGGGCGACACAATTGTTACCGTTGAGAACCGCCCGGCAGCGCGCTACGGCCTGAGTAAACTCGCGCAAATGTTCAGGCAGGACGGCAAGGAGTACCGCTTAACCATCAAACGCGACAACCGGGTAATAAACGCGAGATTAAAATTGAAAAGAATAATCTAACCTGTCTTGAAAGTTTTATTAGACGGGGAGGCAGTTTAAGCTTTTTCATTATGCGATATTTGCTACTAATTTCGCTGCTGCCGCCCGCGTCAATTTACACGTTCGACCTTCAGAGGTTAATCATCTCGGCCTACCAGCCGTTGAAGGCATGAAAGGAAAGTTAAATGACCCGTCAAATCGTCTTTACTTCTAGGGCAGCCAAACCGCCCGCCACGTACAGCCAGGCTGTGAAGGCCGCAGGGCTCGTCTTTGTTTCGGGCACAGCCCCGCACGATCCAATCACGGGTATTATTAAGGGCGAGACGATCCAGGAGCAGACCAGGCAATGTCTGACCAATATCGCAGCAATTCTGGAAGAGGCCGGAAGTTCCCTCGATAAGATCGTCAGTGTGACGGTTGTGCTGGCAGACGAAGATGACTTTCCGGGAATGAACGAAGAATGGCTGAGATGGTTTCCCTCAAATCCGCCCGCGCGTCAGGGCGCCAAGCTGCCGGCGCGGATTCCGGGTCTGAAAGTATCAATCGCCGCAATCGCCGCGGACTAATCTGCTAAAATATTGTCTGATTACATTGCCCCGCTTCGTTTGATTCGTGAGTGGAATCGCCTGATAACCTTGAGTGTGTATCATGTATGCAACAAAGTGTTGCGCTTGGGAACAATCTATGGTAGCTTTGCCTCCATTACAATTTCAGTTTGTAAAATAATTTATTAATGAGGAGCAAAATCATGGAATTAGGAGCATTCTCGGTGAGCTTATCTGTCAAGGATATCGAGACATCAAAGCACTTTTACGAAAACCTGGGATTTACAGTCTTCGGCGGAAATCAAGCGCAGAAATGGCTGATTATGAAGAACGGCAGTCATGCTATCGGTTTATTTCAAGGTATGTTTGACAAAAATATTCTGACCTTTAATCCCGGTTGGAACAACGATGCTCAAAAACTGGAAACATACACGGACGTTCGAGAGCTGCAGCGCGAGCTAAAAAAACGCGGCGTAGAACTGATCTCGGAAGCAGACGAAAGCACAACCGGACCGGCCAGCCTGATGATTATTGATCCGGACGGGAACACGATTCTGATTGATCAACATGTCTAGAAAACGCGTCAGTCAGAGATTTTGGTTGCGAGCGGCAACGCAGAAAAAAGTCAATTGACGTTTATGGTTTATCTAAACGAAGATTTTGAAGGCGGCGCAACCCGTTTTGATCTGAATTATCCGCACGGTGAAGTCAGCATCATTCCGAAAACCGGAACAGCTTTGCTCTTCATTCACAGCTTGCGACATGAATGAGCAATGGTTTTCAGCGGACGCAAATGTGTTCTGCGTTCGGACATAATATCCAGCGCATTATAAAAAAACAAAGGCGGGTGGAAACCAACTCAACCACTAAATCAGTTGCTTGAGGCGGAATGCAAAGCAGCCGCAACTTTGCATCAGGCTAATCCATTTTTTTCAGCTGCGATGAAGGAGTTGCTAGTGTCGTTATTTGGTCGGAAGGAAAAAGCTGAGTTGGTTGATGAGTCGCTCGGAGTGCGCGTTTCTTGGGAGGAAAAGCATCTCAGAGTGATTGTAGGTGATCAGAGCACGCTTTATGCGGGAATTGGCCCGGAACAATTTCTCAAGTCCTACCGCGAGTCGTTTGAAGCAATCCGTCTGAATTTTGCGTCAACGGAAAACAACGGGCAGCAACTGGCTTTCACGGCGGGCGAGCAAGACGAGCTGCGGCGAGATATTGCGCTGCACTGGATCAGGTATTATTTGGTGACCAAGCAAGAGGTTCGGATTGAGCCCAAATATTTGCAGCATCCGCAAACGTGGGCAATTGTCTTGAAGAAGGCCGAAGCAAAGTACGGCTTGAGATCGCCGGACGCCATAGCGCTCGCGGCGCAGACTGTAGGCATCAGTTACGGAGAGTTTGAAACCTGGCAGCGAGTCGAAGACGACCGCGTTAATCTGATGTGAATCGCGACAGTTTTTGGAAAGCCGAAACTGAGAGCGGCGACCTGCTGCTAACCGTTGTTAACAATTTGTCGTCTTTCGGCCAATAAATAATGCCGAATCAAATCTTTGAAGGTTAGCGAACTGTTGGTTTGTCGTGTGGTTATCTTGATATCGTCTGCTGCACTTTTTTATTCTTCAAATTCGAGCTTGAGTTTATTCGTTCGTCGCGAAGGCATTGATTAGAGCCTGCGCTTTAAGCCAGCTTTCTTCGTATTCGGCTTCCGGTTGACTGTCAAAAACGATTCCGCCGCCGACGTTAAAAACAGCCGTTCGATTGCTAATCGTCATCGTCCGAATCGCGACGCTCAAATCCGCCGAATCATCAAACGCAAAATAACCGACAGCGCCCATCGAAAGCCCGCGCGGCATGTTTTCTATGCCGTCCAAAATCTGCATCGCCCGGATTTTCGGGGCGCCTGTAATCGAACCGCAGGGGAAAGTCGCTCGCAGCAATTCGCTCAATGAAACATCATCTCGCAGTTCGCCGTGAATGGTCGAAACCAGATGAAAGAGCGTCGGGTGTTCTTCGATTTCAAAAAGTTTCTCAGTTCTGACCGAGCCGAATTTGCAGACGCGCCCCAAATCGTTGCGCAGCAAATCAACAATCATCACGTTTTCAGCTCTGTCTTTATGACTTTGCTCCAATTCGCCGCGCAAGCGCAAATCCTCCTGGACGGTTGCGCCGCGCCGCCGCGTGCCTTTAATCGGCGAGGCAGTCACAATTCGACTTCGGATATTGGACTTTGGACGTTGGACTCTAAAAAATCTTTCGGGCGAAGCTGAAACAACGCATTCGGTGTCGCGCCGGACAAAAGCGGCAAAAGGCGCCGGGTGAGAGCGGCGCAGATTTTGAAAAATCTGTTCGGGGATAAAGTTTTCCGGCAGCTCAACGCGCAATTGCTGCGTTAGATTAGCCTGGTAAATATCGCCGACCGCAATGTGTTTTCTGATCTGCCCAACGGCTTTCAGGTACTCGCTTTTGGTGAAGTTTGAAGAGATCAAGGCTGGCGAAGCAGCAACGTTGTTCTCAGCGAATATCGGTTTGCCGTCTTTGATAACCTTAGCGAACTTTTCCGCGTCAGGGCCGGCAACCGTGGTTTCTCTGCGGTCGTAATCATGTATGAAAATCGTTTCGTAAAATGAAAACGTCGCTGAAGGCTGCTTGATGGGCGCGCCATGTTCTTTTTCGCGCGGTATGATTTCTTCGAGCAGCAAGCCGAATTCATAAGCCAAAGTCGCAATGCAGACGCCGCCGCCAAACGGCTCTGCGAGATTTCGTGTGGTTTTATAAAACTCAAATTGTTCCTCAAAAAAACGAAGCGCGGCGAATGCTTCGGCGGGCGTCTGGCAGTAGAATTCAAAACTGCTCGCGGGATAAATTCCGGCAATCAAAAGTTTAGAACCGCCGAGACTCCGCCCGCAGCTGTCGAGCAGAGAGAGTTTAGCTGCCGGTTCGAGGAAAAGCAGACGACCGACCAGCTCATCCGCCGAAAGGTCTAAAGTTTTAGATTGACGCACCAATTGTTTAGATTTTCGGCATTCAAATTGTGAATAAAGGGCAGCTCGCCTAAAATTTTGACTCTTCCGAAATGCTCAATCGCGCGGCGATTTTCCGTGTTTGGCTCGCCGTTCATCACGACGCCCGCAATTTCCAGTTGGCGATTTCGCAGCGCTTCGACGGTTAAAAGCGTGTGGTTGATTGTTCCCAAACCAGACCGCGCCGCAATTACAACCGGCAGCTTTAGAACGGCCATTAAATCAATTATCAAATCCCGTTCATTTAACGGGACAAAAACGCCACCCGCGCCTTCGACGACCCAAACACAATCGCTGCTTTCTTGGTCGAAAAGCGAAGCAATTTCGTCAATTTCGATTTTGATTCCGGCAAGTTTGGCGGACAAATGCGGCGAAAGCGGTTTTTCCAGACGATAACCGGCATCAAAAATTTCCGCGTCCGAACAGTCGGCCAATTCCCTGACCGTTCGGGTGTCATCGTCAGCTTCTATCCCGGTTTGAATCGGTTTCCAGTAGCGAACCGGAGGCTGCCTCCTGCGCAAAGCGCCGATTAAGGCCGCCGAAACAACTGTTTTGCCGACATTGGTATCGGTTCCGGTGACAAAAAAGCCGTGTTTCATCAGTCAAATTTTTGAGTATTTTTGGTTGGAACCGGTTCGAGCAATGAGGTTGTGTTTTCGGTCACGCTCGTTACCGGGCGAACAAATTGCGAAGTATCAGCAGCAGGCAGTGAATTATTGCCACTCGCGTTCAGCTCACTTGCCGGCCGCATTTGATTTTTGCGGCTTTTAAAACGGCGGCGCAATTTAAGAGCGACGAAAATATTAAAAATCTGCCAGATTAAAATGCAGAGCGAACAGGCTGCGGCAAAATACAATAAGCCTTGATTATTAAACCAACCGAAAAGCGTTCCGTACATGATAACAGTTGTCAGGAAAGCGAAAATGATGCTCGGAATAATATAACCGATTGATTGAGCGACGTTTTCTTCGGGCGTCCGAGTTATTAAACTAAACTGCTTCGGCTTGTTAAAATCCGGGAGAAATTCGCCGCACGCACGGCAATAACCATTTGGCATTTGCTCCCCTTTTCCGCATTTCGGACAAAACATGATTTCAGTTGTCAGTTATCAGTTATCAGTTATTGTTGGTCAATCTTACGAATAAATTCTTGCTCTTGTTCTGCTGATATTTCCACCAAAAGTTTCAACCCAGATTTTTAACTGTTGACTGTTGATCGTTGACTGTTGATTGCTTTCGCCGCGTTATTTCCTGATTGATTAGATCAAGTTCCCTGCTCATCTGTCCCATCACCGAAGTGTTTTCGCGCGCGCGGCGAATCAGATACGGGAGCGTATCTTTGACCGGGCCGTAGGGAACGTATTTTGAAACGTTGTAGCCTTCTTTCGATAGAACGTAGGAAAGATTGTCGCTCATGCCGTAAAGCTGCGAGAAATAAATGTTTTGGTGATTGTTCGGCAAACCGCGTTCATGCATCAATTGAGCAAGGAGTTGAACGCTCTGCTCGTTGTGCGAGCCGCAGACAAACGAAATCCGCTCGAGATTGTCAATGCAAAACCGAAGCGCGTCGTTGTAATCGCGGTCGGCGGATTCTTTATCGGGCTGAATCGGCGAAGGATAATTTAATTCTTCGGCGCGGGCGCGTTCCTTTTCCATGTACGCGCCGCGCACAAGTTTGACGCCGAGCAGATAATTATTCGCCCTGGCTTGCTCAAAAGATTTTTTGAGAAATGCCAGACGGTCATGCCGGTAGAGCTGGATCGTCGTGTAAATAATGACGTCGCGGCGGTTAAACCGTTCCATCATTTCCGCGGCCAGCGCGTCAACCGCCTCTTGAATCCATGATTCTTCCGCATCAATAAAAATGGGCTGGGCGAGTTTAAAAGCGGTTTCGCAGATTTCCGTCACGCGCGCCTTGACCCGCTCCCATTCGGCCTGGTCGCTCTCGCTCAAAGATTGATTGGCGCTCACCTTTTCGAGCAGTTCAAACCGCGCCAAACCGGTTACTTTGAAAACGCAGAACGGAATATTTTGGTCGCCGTGCGCTCGTTCGATGGTGCGGAGAGTTTCGGCTTTGGTCATCTCGAAAACAGCTTCGTCAGATTTGCCTTCGACCGAATAATCGAGAATCGTTCCGATGTTTGAGCGCCCCAAATTTCGAATTGTTCGTTCGCATTCAGCGATTGTCTCGCCGCCGCAGAATTGCTGAAAAATCGTCTGCTTGATTAAAAATTTGATTGGCAGGCCGAGAGACAATCCAAACTCGGCGGATTTCGTCCCCAGATTGGTCAAAAGCGGCGATCCCATCAGGGAAAAAAGCCAGTATTTTTTTTGCAGTTCGACGTTTGATTTGCTGGCAAAAGCCACCGCCGTGTCATTCAAATCCAACCGGAAATCGCTCATTTATTTTCCCTAGAACGTGATGTGCTATGCTTTCAAAAGTTATTTACTCATTAATTTGCATTCTAGTTTATCATTTTATAGATGCGTTGGAAGCTGATAATTCTATCCTCGCTCATCATTTCATTCGTTTCGGCCAGCGTCTGGCTCGTACTGACTAAATTTGTTTTTCACGCGGCGCTCTTTCTGACCGGCGGCTGGCTTTATCTGCAAGCTTTACTGCTGATTTTGATCGTCGCTATGCTCGGCGTTTATATCTACCGTCACACCTCGCAGCGCCGTAAAACGCAGGCAATCTCAGTTTCCCTGCTGACGTTCGTCCTAGTTTTCGCTTTTCTTTTTATTCTTTCTCTCGCAGCGGATTTAATCACGTAAAATGCCGCGTGAGATAACAATTCGCTGCATTTCGCTGGTTCCTTCGTAAATCGTCGTAATGCGGGCGTCGCGATAAAGTTTTTCAACTTTGTAGTGCCGCGAATAACCGTTGCCGCCGTGAATCTGGACGGCCTCGGCCGCGACTTTGTTGGCGTTTTCCGAAGCAAAGAGTTTGGCCATTGCTGCCAGAGCGCCGGCGTTTTTAAGCTTGGCGTCTTTCGCCGCCGCCGCTTGCAGGGTCAAAAGCCGCGCCGCATCGGTTTCGGTCGCCATGTTGGCGAGTTTTATTTGAATTGCCTGATGTTCGGCGATTGGTTTGCCAAAAGCTACGCGGTCTTTTGAATATTTGAGGCTTTCGTCCAAAGCCGCTTGCGCGATGCCGACCGACAACGCGGCGACTCCGATTCTGCCGTTATCGAGGCTGCCGAAAGCGACTTTCATCCCGTCGCCAATGCCGCCCAAAACATTTTCTTTGGGAACGCGCACGTCAACCAGACTCATCTCGTTGGTTTGCGAAGCGCGTTGTCCCATCTTGTGTTCGACCGAAGAAACCGTAAAACCGTTCGTTCCCTTTTCAACCAGAAACGACGTGATTTCTTTTTTGCCCGCCTCCGATTCACCCGTTACCGCCATCACAATAAAAACGTCGGCAAACGCGCCGTTTGAAACCCAGGATTTAGTTCCGTTTAAAACATAAAAATCACCGTCCAAGACGGCGCGGGTTTTAAGGTTTGTCGCATCCGAACCGGCTTGCGGCTCTGACAAGCAAAACGCGCCTAGTTTCTCGCCTTTCGCCAGCGGAATTAAATATTTTTGTTTTTGCTCCGTCGTTCCAAACTGCAAAATCGGAAAGCAGCAGACAGAATTTGTGACGCTGACGATGACGCAGACCGACGGATCGGCTTTGGCGATTTCTTCGAGACAAAGCGCGTAGGAAACCGTGTCAAATCCCGAACCGCCGTATTCTTCGGGAATAATCATCCCTAACAGCCCAAGTTCGGCTAAACCGCGTAGTTGCTGACTGGGAAACTTTTCTTCAACGTCATATTCGTGGGCGAGCGGAGCAATTTCCGCGAGCGCGAATTCGCGCACAGCATCGCGCGCCATTCTCTGTTCTTCGGTCAAATCAAAATTCATCCAACTATTATAATTTGAAATACCGGCAAACAAAAAGTCGGCGAAGAAAAAGGCGACCGAAGCCGCCTTTGAGTTCAAACTATTACGATTGTTTCAAAAAATTTTAAAACAGATCACTGATAAAACCGATCAAGCAGATTAAAGCGTAAAAAAACATTTGCTATAAAATCCGCGTCAATCTGCCCAATCTGCGTCATCAGCGGTCTATTTCATAGCTTATTTGAACGGCAAACGAGAAAGCCGTAAATAATATTGTGAATTCTAGGGAATTGCGCACCCTTGCGATTGCGCCGCGCAGGGCGCGGGCAGATCGTTGCCCGAACCGAACTGTCGGGCGGAAAACGCGCCGGTCGTGCTTGGCAAACTGTACCAAACGTTACCGGATTGGCGATAAACCGCGACATCCGCTTTGCCGTCGCCGTCGTAATCAGCCGGAATCGGCACATCCGTCGCAATGCCAAAGCTGACGTAAGAGATCGTGTTGGTGCTGCTGTTAGAGATGTACCAGACGCCGTTTGACGGGCGATAAACCGCGATGTCGGTTTTCTGGTCGCCGTCGAAATCGGCAACCACGGTTTTGTCCGTGCTAAAGCCAAACTGCATGATTTGCGGAATGCTCGAAGAACTGGCCAAAATGTACCAGACTTTACTGCCATTGGCGGCGCGCGCAACCGCTAAATCGCTTTTGCCGTCGCCGTCAAAATCCCCCACGATTGGTTCATCGCCGTTAGCGCCCCAGCCTTGCGTGTAAAAACCGAGCGTCGAGCGCAAAGCGTACCAGGTGCCGTTTGACGGCCGCCAAACTGCCGGATCGGTTTTGCCGTCCCCGTCGTAATCGGCGGCGACGGGAATGTCACCCGCTTGCCCAAACTGAACCGCGCGAAAGCTGTTGTTGGCGCTGCCTAACGTGTACCACACGCCGTCGCGAAAAACGGCCAGATCGGTTTTCCCGTCGCCGTCAAAATCACCCGGCGTAATCGCGTCGGTGGCGATTCCAAACTGCGTCGCCAAATTAGCTCCGTTTGAGCTGTTTTCGATTCTCCAGGTTCCGCTTGCTCTCGAATAAACCGAAAAATCGGTTTTGCCGTCGCCGTCGAAATCCGCGACTTTGTTGCGCGGCGGAGCGGAAACTCGGCTGGTGTCAACAATATAAAGTCCGCTGGCTAAATCTGAGAGCAGAACTTTATCAGCGCCAAGGAGGGGAAAAGCCGTCCAGTTGCCGTTATAACTGCTCGGCACGGCGTTAGCGAGACTTTCCGCGCCGCAGATTAGATCCCACGGTTCGAGCTTGAGATTTGAAATTTCTCTCTGCGCTTCCGCCTGTACAAATTGCGGCGTGTAGGTGTCGTATTGCCCGACGCGCTGCGGATCCGCCGGATTGGTCAGATCGAAAACCTGCAGACCGGCCTGATACCACGAGACATAAAGCTTGTTGCCTTTGACCATCGGGTTGTGCGGGCAAATGGCGTTGATTCCTAAATCGGCGGCTTTAATAACTTTGGTTAAAACGGGCTGCGAGACGTTGCGGATATCGTAAACGCGCAGCTCGCCGTCGAAAAACTCGCGGCAGACATACAAATAATTGCCGTCTTCGCTTGACCAGGCGCTGTGCGTATTGGTTCCCGAAGCGACCTGCCCGAGCAGGCGCGGCGCCTGAATCTCAATTCCGGTGATATCGTAAATCTCCGTCAAGCCCGGCTGCGTCGAACTGTTGCCCCAGCCGGAAGTGTACATTCTGCCGTTGCGAATATGAACTGCGTGAATCCAGCGAACTTCGTTGGGCGTGATGTCTCGGACGAAAACCGGCTGCGCGGGGTTTGAAATGTTAATCACTTTGATTCGATTGTCGGAGATGCTGTTGAGATTTTCGTACAAATAGCTGCCGTCAATCGTGATTTCATGAACTGAATTAAAGCTGTTGGAGACGCTCGTCTGATTTACTTTACCAAGCAAAACCGGATTTGCGGGATCCGTTAGATCAACGATATGAACACCGTCGCCGTTGCCGCTCCCAAAATAAGCGCGATTGCCGACGATTACTGCTTCTAAAAATTGCAAATTATTGCCCGGATTGTACCAGGCCTTAAGCACGGGCGCGTCCGGGTTGGAAATATCGAAAATGTATGCACCGCGCGTCGAATAGCTGCCCATTACGGCTAAATTTCCGTCTGCGGTAATATCGGCATATTTGGTGCTGATCGTGTTATTGGGAAACGGGTCTAAATTTGCGCGCAGACGAATATTTTGCGCGCCGACAGGAAAATCGGTTGTTGATAAAAAAGCGAAAACGCCCAGCAAAATTAAAAACGCCCGAAATAATCCCTGTTTATTATTCATTATGTTCCCTAGATTGTCTGCGTCGGTAAGACTGAAGAAAGTCATGCGATTGTAACTAATTACAGACGGAATCGCAAACAACTATTTAGTATCGGGCGGAAGCGCGTGGGCAACATCGAGCGCGATCCGCCAGCCCTTCGGCTCTCGCTTCCAGACGCGGGCAAAATAGCCTCTTTCGTTTTTGCCGTCTTGCACCTGCCAGTATTCACCGTAACTGTAAACAAAATCTGTGCCGCCGCCACCGCCCAGCGCTCTGGTTTTGAGCGTTAAATTCTCCTTCGGAATTTGTTCGAGCGCGGTCTTTTTACCCAGAATAGGAAGGTAACCATCGCGCAACAAATGAATGTTATCACTAGATAGTTTTTGATAGACGCCCGAAGCGCGCTCCGTTCGCAAGATTTCACTAAATTTCAACTCGACCGTCTCCCATGCTGCCGCGCTTTGAGCAGGATTGTTTTTCTTTGCCGTTGCCGACGGTTTCCAAGTAGTAGAGATTTCGGACGAAGGATGGCTGATGCCGAGGTCTAGTTCAAATTTCCATTTCCCATCCGGCTGTTTTTTCCAGATCGTAAAATAGTCGCCCCACGCGACGGGCGCATCGGTTTTGCCTTTGGGACGAAATTCCCAACTGCCAGTGGTGTAGCCCAAATTTCCATCGGCAGAAACGTCAGCCCACGCGGGCGACCAAGCCAGGAGACCGGGATATTCGGGATGTTTCGTCCAATATTCTCGGGCATTTTCAGGCTTTGTGCTAAAAACAATTCCATCACTGGCGGCAAACTCGAGAAAAGCCGTTCGTGTGCCCTTATCGGCCGCCGCCGCCGCAAAAGCCTTTTCCGTTGCGACAACTTCGTTCAAAGCTGAATCGGTTTTCTGCGCCCAAACAATCTGACCGCAAAGCAAAATCAGCCAACTGAAAATTAACGTTTTTCGCATTTATTTAAGTGGTTTGTGAAAAATCGTGGTCTGCCTGACATTCTAATCCGAATTATAATTTTCAAACAGCAACCGAGCGCAATTTTGAGCTAAAGCTCAATATCACAATCTCAAGAATGCTGCGCTGTCGCCTTTTAGTGGCTGCTTCGATAGCAAAACGCTCGCTCAAAGGCGTTCTTCAAAAGTTAAACTTGAAATTAAACTTTTGCTTTTTCAGACAAATTGTGAGAAATTCGCCGCGTCTTCACCAATTCAATTGACGCTCAATAAATCTGAAGAATTCTAAACTCAAATATCAAAAGCTGGAGAAAATAAAAATGGATTATCAAACTGGTTCGGTTAAGCCAATCGGCAGCATCCAAGAAGGCTGGGATCTAATTAAAAACGATTACTGGCTGTTTTTTGCAATGGTTCTCGTTTTCGGCTCTCTCTCTCTCGGTCTCGCTTTTGGGCTAAATTTCGTGGTTACCGCCAACTCCTGATTCTTTTGGCGGTGATTATGCCAGACCTAATTACGGCGGACAAAATTGCGGCGGAATGTAGACAAACTCAAAATTGAAATAAGTTAAGTTCACACAAAACAAAAGGGAACGGCAAATTAGCCGTTCCCTTTTATTATTTAATGTTCGCCAAAATTTATTGGAGCGAAACATCATCTACTCTGAAGGTGGTAGCCAACGAACTGTCAGTGGTCGCGCGGAACTGAAGACGAACCGTTTGACCTCTGAAAGCTGCGAGGCTGAATGATTTTTGCGAGTAAACTCCAGCTGTGCCTTTGTTCAAATTGCTGTAGGTCGCAACTGTCGAAAGCAGATTGCCAGCTGTATCGCGAACTTCGACAAACAGTTTGTCGTATTGCGTTGAGGTCGTTGTTTCGCTTGACGTGACATTAAGCCAGAAGGACAAAGTGCCGGTTGCCGTTGCCGGAATCGTTACCTGTTGATAACCCTGGCCGGTCACACTGTTGTTGACGCCGAAGTAATCATAGCTCGTGCCGCCGTGCGGATAGCTGCCGGCGTTGGTATAAAAAGCGCCCGTACCTGAATTAACCCACGGCGCGACGCTGCCTTCAAACCCGCCGTTAACGATTAATTCGCCGCCGCCGCCAGGCGTTGGAGTCACTGTCGGAGTAGGAGTCGGAGTTCCGCCGCCGGTCGGACACGAGCCGACGCCTATCGCACACCATCCCGTCGCCACCGACGTCGCCTGCGCGCTGGTTGAACCGAACAAGTCATTCGCCGCATTGATCGTCGCCGTTCTCGCTCCCGCAAAGTTCGTGCTCGAAGTCATATAAACGGTCAGAGCGCGATACCAGATCTTGGCCGCATTGTCCGGCCCGATTCCCGGCACGGCAACCCCGCTCACTCGATTCGTTCCGCCTGCCGCGATCAGATAAAAAGCATGATTGGTGATGCTCGAATTGGTGTGCACGCCGCCGTTGTCGCTCGTGCCGGTGTAACGCAGACTGTAATGATCCGGATCGCCGACCGCGTGCGGATTATCCATCAGGCGGAGCGCGTCGCCCGGTGTTCCCGGCGTGTAAGCGTCTTCGCCGATTTTCCAGTTCCAGGTGCTCGGACGGACGTAGCGTTCGACCATTGTGCCCATCACATCCGACATTGATTCGTTCAACGCTCCCGACTCGTTGGAATAAGTCAAACCCGCGGTGCGTTCGGTGACTCCGTGCGTCATCTCGTGGCCGCAGATGTCGAGCGTCGTCAGCGGCGTAAAAGTCGTACCATCGCCGTCGCCGTAAGTCATGTACGAACCGTTCCAAAAAGCGTTGTTGTAACTAGAGCTATAGTGAACGCGCGAGGTAACCAGACTGATTGAGCTGTTTGCGGCGGCAGTCGTATAACCAGGACCGCCGCTCCCGTCAATCCCGTTGCGATTGTGCACTGCTTGATAATAATCGAGCGTCGCTTCCGCTCCATACGAGGCATCAACGGCGGCGCGCTGCGTGGTCGAGTTCCAGACATCATCGGTGTCGGTAAAACGCGCGGCTGAAGAAGTGCCGTTGTTGTAATTAAAAGTGCCGACTTTGCGCGTTAAATTCTCTAGGTAATACGTGCTTCCAACCGAACTCGTCCCGATTGTCACCGTTCCGCTGTAGAGCGAACTGCCGGTTCCGGTTTGCAGATTGTTGTAGTAGAAAACCTGCTCGCCCGAATGTGCGTCAATAAAATATACCGGCATCGCCGTCTCCTTCGTGCCGTCCTCGCGGCGCAATTGCACCCGATAGGTCAGATGCGTCGTGCCGTCTTCTGACGGAAACACCCAGAGATCAACTTTCGGTGTGTCGGTCAGTTTCTTTGCCGCTCGGCTGCCGTACAACCGCATCCCGATGGTTGCCGCGTCGTTTTCAGGGAAGTTGGGAGTGGTGCTGACGGCGACGATGTCTTTCATGTCGTCGCTGATGGTGGCGAGCGATTCGTCGTTGTTCAGATGCACGATGGCTTCACCGCCCCAGACCGGAACGTTGTTCAAAGTTTGGCGAATGCGCGTGTGCGACATCCCTAACTCGTCCACTTCAGCCTTTTCAACCTTTAACTCGCTTCCGCCTATCATCCCGCGCAAGGAGGCGCGGTTTTGCAGATGTTCGAGACTGATTTGTTTGATTCGTTCGATATCATCCTGACTGAGAGCGGCGCGCTTGGCGCCTGTTTTGAGCCAGAAGGAACTGCACACAAAGATCACTGCTAAAGCCAATGCAGCGACGCTGAGAAATTTTTTCACGCTCGATTACTCCTTAAGAAACTCAGAAATTTAGGATTTGCCGATAAAAATATCAAGCCGCTATAAACACACCGATATCTCAGAAGAAAACTGGTTTTCTAATTATGTTGGGAATTCAGTAATAAGGGGATTACTTTATAACAACATAACTATAAACATTGTTTATTATAAGTGTCAAGGAAAGTTTTCAGCAAAAAAGGCAAGGATTGAGTTCCCTGCCTTCCAGCGTTTGCTCTTTTATTTATTCAGTTTTTTTAACAGAATCCGCTCAGCTTCTACGGAAAGTCTCAGGCAGAGGCATTTCTTCGGCTCTAACGGACGATGTTTTTCATGTCATCGCTGATGGTGGCGAGCGATTCGTCGTTGTTCAGATGCACGATGGCTTCGCCGCCCCAGACCGGAACGTTGTTCAAAGTTTGGCGAAAGCGCATGTTCGACATCCCCAACTCGTCCACATCGGTTTTGGTTACGCTTATTTCGTTACCGCCGATTAATCCGCGTTCTAGAATTTGTTCTCTGCCCTTTTTTATATTGTCAGTTTATTTATTCTACTCGGACAAAATCCGTTCCGCTTCGTCCGAAAGTTTCGGGCATGTACATCTCTTCGGCTTTGGCGGGCGGAACGACGAATTGTCCGGGCGTGGTTGCTCGTGCAACGTAGGAGTAATTGTAAACCCCTTCCCAGAGGAGTGAGGTAAACGCTTCGGCGCGTTCGTCGCGGAAGTTCTGGTGGTCAAACCACTGGTAGCGCCAGTAATAATAACCACGTCCGTAACTCGGCGCGCCGTATTCCAAAACGCTGTTGTCAACGTTATCTTCCGGCACTGTTCCCGTCACGGCCAGTTCGGGATTTAAAATTTCAAGACCGGCCGGGAGCGGGTCAACCAGAGCGACATGATAACGGCGAGCCGGAGCGACGAGCGAGAGCCGAACCCGGACGCGAGCGCCGGATTTGATCGTCCAACTGCCGTCAGGATTTAGTCGAGCGTCGTCGGGCGAATCAATTCCTTCGTATTTTCGCGTGACTTCAAAACCGTAATCAGCCGGAGCTAATTTGAGGTTTTTCGGAGCGTATTTCATTCCGATCCGATAATAAAGCCGTCCGGCGCCCTGTTTGTTCAAAATCAAATTCGACGCGCCCGATTGTTCGAGCAGATATTTCATCGGCACGTCAACCTGTTTGAAATCAATTTCGCGCCCCTTGAACGATTGTTCACCGGCGTACGCCTGCCCGAGCCAGACCTGCGCGACAAAATCGGGCGTCACTTTTTCAAAGACGTTGAAATATTTGTCCAGCGCCAGCAGAATAAAGACGTTTTCCTGCGTGTTCGCCCAGCGACCTTTGGTTTTGTTGGCCAATAGGCCGCGCACGATTTTCGGAATCAAATCGTTTTCCGGTTGATTGCCGAGCAGCGATTCGAGAATAATTCCGTCGGTTCGGCGGTTAGTGTGCAGCAGCACTTCCATGCCGTCCGTGTAGGATTCGGTAAACGCTGCCGCGCCCGCCGTTTCAACCGCGCGGTTGTTAAAGAGTTTGCGAATTTGGTCAATCTGGACGTCGGAATTTTTATCGCCGTTCAGAACATTCAGCAGCCAGCCCAAGCTTTCGAGCGAAAGTTTTTCGACGCCGCCCGCCGTTTGAATCAACGCTCGCGCTTTTGGAGCGTCTTTGTCGCCCATCAAATTGCGAACGTAGAGCGCGTAAGCCTGAATCGCCCAGCGCGATTCTTTGCTGTACTCTTTCGGAATATATTTCTCAATGTTTTTGAGATAACTCTGCGAACGCTCAAACATTTCCTTCGGCACGTCATAGCCTTTTTGCTTGGCGCGAGCGAGGGCGTGAGCGACGTTAACCGAAACGTACGGATATTCGTAACGCTCGCGCTGTTGTCCCCACAAACCAAAGCTGCCGTCGTCGCGCTGGCGTCCATGAAGTTTTTCCATATCCGAGGCAAACTGCGCTTTTAATGCTTCGGGGGTGGGAACGCCTTCGGCTTTGAAAGCCTGCAAAACGTCGCGCAAAGCGGCGGTCGCAATCATTCTGGACGAAATCTGTTCGGAACATTCATAAGGATATTGAGACAGATAAATATAAGCGTCGGTTAATTCCTGCAATTGCGTTGAGCTGGTCGTAATTTCCAGCCCGCCGAATTGCGGAAAAACGTCGGTCGGCGCCTGGACTGGCTGCACGACGGCTTCGTTCTGGTCGGTCGTGCCGTAGGTCGCAAACGCTTCGGTGGTCGCCGGAGTCCAGACGGGAAGCTGAATTTCCGCTGCGTCGGCGAATTTGCCGCTCGTCGTAGCAATTTGAAAACGTGCGATTCCGGCTTTGACCGCCGAAACCGGAAAGCGAATTTCCGCCCGGTCGTTGGCCGGAATGACGACTTGACGCCCGCCGCCGGCGGTGAGTTCAGCGTTGGTTGCGCGAACCGCAACGTCAACCGTCATCGGATTATCGGTTTGATTCTGGACGACGACCGGCAATTCAAATTTGTCTCCAAAGTTTAAAAAGCGCGGAGCCGAGGGGCGCACCATCAACGGCTGCCGGGCGGTCAAATTTGATTCGCCTTTGCCGAATTTTTTGCCTTCCGTCACAGAAATCGCCGTGATGCGGTAACGCGTTAAATTGTCAGGGAGTTTGACAGCGACATTGACTTTGCCGCTCGCATCGGTTTTAACCGAAGGCGCAAACACTGCCAACGCGTTAAAGTTTTGCCGAACAGTAATCGGTGTATCAGGAGCAACTTTCATCACTTCATCATCTTCTTTTGCATCTTTCATAACTTCAGATTTCGCGCGTCGCATTGCTTGCATTGGCCTAGCGTTAGCGACACTGGCAGGTGCGGCAGCCATATCCATCATTCCGCTGCCTAACGCACCAGCAAGTTGCATATTGCGTCCGTTGATCGGCAAATTTTGCAAGTCTTTCTGATTCCCAAGCAAAACGTCTTTCCGCAGGTGATAATCGGTAACGCCCGCGCCGATTTGTTGATAAAAGATGCCGAGCGGGTCGCTGATGTCGTAACCGCTCAAGGCCAGCACCGATTCGTCAACCACGACCACGGCGATTTCGCTGTTCGCGACCGGATTGCCATTGTTGTCTTTGACTGTGACGGCGACATTTGTTTCGCCGCCGGGTTCGATGTTTTTGGCGGCAGGTTCAGCCGTCACGGTTAGTTTCCGCGAAGCCAGCGAAAGCGGCAGATTGAGCGCTCCCGTCGCAAACGCCGGGCGTTTCGGCGCGTCTTTGGCGGTTTCGCCTTTGTCGTCAACGCGTGCTGCCGCGCCGGTCAAATCAACCTGGACATTGATGTTTGGCAGGTAACGCTCGTCGAGTTTGACTTTCAAAACTTTTGACGGCTCGTTCATCGTAAAACGTTCGGTTTCAACCAGTCCGTTGCGGCGCAAAGTCAAGACTCCTTCAGCCGGAACAAACGGCGTCTGCACCAAGATTTCCGCCGTGTCGGTCGGCGCATATTCTTTTTTATCTGGAATTAGCTGCGCTTCTTCCTGTTCGACGTTGCGTTTTGGAACGGTTTTGCCGCCCGACACCCAGAGCGTCAGTTCGGATTCGTTTTTGCGCTCGCGGTCGTCCGACACGCTCGCCGTGATGGTGTAAACGCCGCCCGCTTTGGCCGTAAAATTGCAGACGGAAACGTCGGCGGTAGATTTGACGCTGCAGGTCTGCTCGTCAACCGTCACCAATTGCCAACTGTTTTTGTCGTATTGCCAATCTTTTAAAACGGCTTTAACCGTCACGTCGCGGTTCGCAACTGCTTTGCCGTCAATATCGGTCGTGATTGATTCGACTTTGAACGGCTCGCCTTTGTTGACGAAAGTGCGCGGGGTGCGGATTCCGACGTACAATTCAGCCGGATGAACGAGCAAATTCGTGCTCGCGGCAAAGGTCTGGCGGTTAACGTCCTGAACATTGGCTTCGGCTTTGACCGAATACGGGCGTGTCGGATTGGCGGCGACAAAGTCAATTTTCAAAAGATGTTTGCCGTCCGCTCCCGTGACGCCTTTAAAAGCCTGCGTCGTCGTGTTGCCGTAATCTTCGCCGTAGCTGCGCCACCACGGGAACCATTTGCCAAAAGTAAAATCCGAGCGATTCGGCGGTGTGTAATTGGTCGGCGTGGCCGTCACCGTCCAGTTAGTTTCGGCATTGGCGAGTGCGCCGCCCGCGTAATATTTGGCTTCGACCGAGACGTTGGCCGATTCGCCGACAAAATACGGCGCGGCAGTTTCGTTTTTCGCCGTCACTTCAAATTCCGGACGCCGAAATTCCTGGACCTGAAAACTGTGATTGAAATCTGAGCTGCTGTTTTCACCCGGTTTAAATTCGATATTCGCGTTGCCCAGATTCATGTTATCAGGCAGCTTGAATTTAAAGTCAAAAGCCCCGTAACTATTGAGGTTAACCGCTCCCTTGGCGACTTCGTTGCCTTGAGAATCCTTGACCGAATAATTCCACGCGCGGCGCGTGTCGCCGAGTTCCGCGATATCTGCGAATTTGCCCGCCGTGACTTTGCGGACATAACCTTTGATCGCAACCTCTTCTTTCGGGCGGTACATTCCGCGGTCGTTAAAAACAAACCAGCGCAAAGATTCGCTGTCAGATTTTTTGTACCAACTGCCGTAATCCGAGTAATAATAATCGGTATTTTCCGGTAAAAAGGCGACATCTTTGCCTCTTTTCGCAATCAAAATGCTTTGTTTATTTGGCTGTGCATCCGGCAAGCCCAATCGCAACAGACCGTTTGTTTGAGTGTGATTCGCCGCCTGCGCGCTTTCGACCGATTCGGGCGCGGTAACAATATCAGCAGGAGGCTTTTCGCTCGTCTCAGGGCTCGGCCCGGATGGTTGAACGAACGAGGTAATCCATTCCGTCCAGGTTCTTTCGCCGCCCGATTGTTGACTGTTAACTGTTAACTGTTGACTGAGAGTCTTGCCGTCGTTTGGCGCAATGTGCATTTCAACGCCGTCGAGCGGTTTGCCGGTTTTCAGATCGGTGGCAAAGCCGACCAGTTCCTGATTATCAACAAACGCATCCAGCCCGATTTGTGTGCTTTCCGTCCAGGCGACGATTTTGGTGCGGTCGTATTTGTCCTGCTTGATTGTCGGTTCGATGAAAACGATAGCGTGTCCGAAACCTCCGTCGAGCGCGGGCGATAAATCCAGTCTCGTTTCAACCATCTCGTCCGGTTTATTTTCAACCTGAATAACTTTGTCAACGACGACGCGACCGGGCAGCGGCGGCCGTTTTTGCTCGTCGTAATACAGATTTCGCATAAAGAGCCGGAACGCTTCCCAATCGGCGGGCGAAACGGCGCGGATTTGCACTTTCAAACTTGGTTGGTTAATCGAGTAAACACTGTAATTGGGTTTGGCCGTCGGGTCGAGCACTACAAAATTTCCGCCCTGCGAAGTTAGTGAAGCGGGAGCCGAACCGACGTTAAAAGTCGCCGTCGCGCCGCCCGTCAGGGTTTGTCCGAAAGTATCTTTGAGCGAACTGTCGGAAACCGTGACTTTGTAAGTCCGGCGTCCGGGTTTATAGCCGGTAATATAAAGGAAATTGCCGCTCGGAACAATCTGCACGCCCTCAATGGCAGGCTCGATTTTGACCATTTCTTTATCAAATTTGGACGGATCAATCGGATTGGTAAACTGCAGATACCAGGCGTCAGACGGAGCACAGATTTTGTTTGAATCGTAGTTGCAGTAGCCTTTGACAAACTTCATTGCGCCAAAAGTATTGAACGAAAAACTTTGCGCTTTGGCAGTTGTCAAAGGTCCCTCTGCCGATGGGGTTCCGGCCGGAAATGTCACGTTAATCGGAGCAGCGGGGGGAAGAGCGTTTTGAGTTGAATTGTCCGAATTGACGGCGCGAAACGCAAGCCAGCGATTCGGCATCGCCTGCTTGACGTAATAGTTGATCGAAGCGTCGGCAGCAATTTCTTCGGGCGTCGCCAATCGCAGCTGAAGTTTTTTTCCGCCGCCCATCGCATTGATTTTGCTCAACACCGCGCTCTGGTTAATTTCCTGATCAAACGAGGCAAACATTAGTACATCGCGGTTTGTGACGCCGCTTGGATAGGTTTGCAAAACTTTTGGCGGCGGAGTTGAAAATGTCCACGAAGCGTCTTTCTGCAAAACATTGCCGGTCGCAGATTTGGTTCCGGCTGGCACGGTCGCAGTAAATTTCGTCGCCATCGGAAACCGCTGATCGGTATCAAAAATCAGAGTTTTAGTGCCGAGCCAGCGCCAGCGCCCTTTAACGGCGGGTGATAAGCGCACCGGAGTGATTACAGCGGCCTGTTCCTGTGAGGTAACGGCCACCATCGGCTGTGAAAATGTGATGCTCAAATCTGCGGCGAGCGGAACGTCGCCGGTCGGTGAAAAGCGGAGGACTTCGAGGTTTTGATTGTTGTTGATTTTTGGTGTGCCGCGCTCTGCGTCGGAGGGAAATTTGACCGGAATAAGGTTGCCGGTCTTAGGCGGCGGCAGAGTGCCGAGGCGCTTGGCGAAATCCTGTTGATCATTTTGCTCGGCTTTGACCGGCGGAAGGCGTTTCAAGAGACTCTCGGTTTCGCCCTCGGTCAACTGAGCGGCTTTGGCTTGGCGCTGAATTTCGCGCTGTTCGGCTTCGGGCGTCCCTTCCGAGAGACGAAAATCCAAACCGTTAGTGTTATTGGGAATCATATTTTGTACTGGTCGCGGCCTGGGAACGCGCGCTTGTTTTTGCGCATTAGCGAGTGGAGCAAAAGTGCCAAGATAAATTGAAAAGAGCAAAGTCAGAGCAGTGAAGTTTTTAATTAATCGCATTGGTCGTCCTCGTTTTCGAATTTTTGGGAGAGTCGAAAGATGTGCCGAAAGACTCTGCAAGTTAGAAGATTTTGCGCCGCCAAATCATACTCTAATTCGCTTGCTTCCGAAAAGGTGAACGCCGCCAAAAAGATTTTCTTGCAGCAAATAAAAACGCTCAGATTATTTAATTCATGTTTTTCTCTGAAAAAATAGAACTTCTGAGGAACTAGCGTTTATAATTTAATTTCAACTCAATCAATGCTTTTGAGGAGCAGTTATGAACAATCGAGAGTTTATTTTGAAAGCAGTTGTCGGAACATTTTTGCTGTTTGCACCAATCGGTATTGCGGCGCAATGGCCTGCCGACTTATCAAAAGTGAATGAGCAAAACGAATTGTCCGACAAAAAAAGTTTAGCAGATGTTATTTCAGTTGAATTTATTGGATTGGATAAATCTTCTGAAGATAATTTTGACGACAGAGTTTGGCTTCCCGAAAGCGACGCACTTTATCTTCTTCGCGAAAACCGGGCTGGTTTTTCAAAAAATAAGGCCAATGCCCAAGAAATAGAAAAAGCTGTCGGAATTCTTAGGGAATGGCTTGAGTCAAAAGGTTTTTTAGACACAAAAATTTCGATAATAAATCAAAGCGATGTAGAAAACAAGAAAGCTGTAGTCTTTTCGATTGAACGCGGTGAGGTAACAAAGGTTTCAGATATTCGCTTTACAGGAAACAAGATTTTTACCAACGAGGAGTTGCTTGAAAATTTAAAGGGTTCCAGTGATGATTGACTTAATATCTATGATAAGTCAAGGTACAAATATTTTTTGAGAAGAGGATTATTACCTTTTCTTCAGAGCAAAGGTTATCTTACTGCGCGATTTGGCGAACCTGAACTTCAACGTTCTGAGGCTGTTCTGTTTGTGACAATTCCGATTGAGGAAGGAATTCGGTATCGTGTCGGACAAATTAAGACTACCGGCGCAACCGCATTTTCAAACGAACAAATTAGTAAAACTCTTCGGATAAAATCCGGCGAGATTGCTGACGGCAGAGCCTTACGTAACAATTTGTATGAAAACGGTTTGAAAAAAGCTTACGATGATAAAGGCTTTATTCAATATGATGTTGATTATTATCACGAATTAGTTGAACCAACTCCGGATCAAAGCGATGGCGTTGTCAATATTTCCATCAACTTTAATGAAGGTAGTGCTTTCAAAGTTTCAAAAATCCAATTTGTTGGCGTTGACAAACAAACGTCTCAAAGTTTACGAAGATTTATCAGTATCAAAGATAATCAAATCTTTAACAAAGATGAGTTTGTCAAAGGCATCGAAGCAATCAATGCGACAAATAATTTTGCTCCGCTCGATGCTGATAAAGATGTTGAAATAGCCACTGACGATGAAGATGCATTAGTCAAGATAACAATTAAAGTTCGGAAATTTTAAGACAATTTTTGCAGCGGCCAGTTATGAATTTTAGAATCAAATGAACGAACAATTAGCTCAAAATTATTTAAACGAAGTTTTAAATGCTTTTCGCAATTACAAAAATCTCGCTGACAAGTCTTTCGCGCAAATTTCGGAGGCGGAGTTTTTCCGCTCGCTTGACGAAGAATCAAACAGCATCGCAACCGTCACCAAACATCTGGCGGGCAATTTCCGTTCGCGGTGGACTGACTTTTTGACGACTGACGGCGAAAAGCCTGATCGTCATCGAGATGCGGAATTTGTGACGCCGGAAAATGAAGCCAGAGAAGATTTAATCAAACTTTGGGAAAGCGGCTGGCAAATTTTGTTGAGCTCAATTGAATCTCTTGCGCCGGAAGATTTGGCAAAAACCGTGACGATTCGCGGGCAGGCGCATACAGTCGTCGAAGCCTTAAACCGCTCCGTCACGCATTGCGCTTATCACGTCGGGCAGATCGTTTTTCTCGCCAAACACTTTCGCTCGTCTGAATGGCAAACTTTAAGCGTTCCGCGAAATAAATCAAACGATTTTAACCAGTATTTGCAAACTGAAAAAGGCGAGCAGTTAAATCGTTTCGACGCTGTACGAAAATTTGCCGACGAGTCACAAAAGAAGCCATAAAAGCCAGGCATAACGCCGGCCTTACTATTCTCAAGTTGACTTTTGCCCAATAATTGCGTTGGCCGCTCTTAACCCTTGATCAAACGCTTCTTCAAAAAGCGCGACGCCGCTTAAATCCGAATGCGCGAAGTAGATGTTTCTAAAAGGTTTGGCGGCTTTTTGGCGCGCGCCGCTCCAGATAAAATTGGGTCTTGGCGCAATCATCGCGTGTCCCCAGCGCATCACGTCAATTCTGGTTGTCAAATCTCTAATATCAGTGTGCGCTCGTTGCAAATCCGACAACACAACGTCGGCGCAGGCTTGCCAATCATAAGAAAACAGTTTTGCGCGCCCGGCTTTAGCGTCCGCGCCCGATTCGCACATCGGGAAATAATAAGTAAAAACCGCCGCGCCGTAATCGTTTCCCCGTTGATGAGTCGAGTTGACGTACCCCAAGCTCGGACTTTCGTAAATCACATTGTCCCATGAGAGCGGAAAATCTCGTTTGAACTTACTTTTGGGGCGATCTCGAACGGTTACATTCGCGATAAACCAGGCATTATGCTCAAACTCGGCAACAAAAGCGGGCGCGTTTTGCTTAAAATCCCGAATTAAATATTTCGTTAAAAAAATTGGCGCGGCAAAGACGACTTTTTCTGCGTGAATCCCGCGCGTCGTGTTTGTCGCGGCATCAAACGTCAGAACGTCAACGCCTCCGTTATTCGGGACAATCTCGTAAACCGCCTGACTTAAACGAATTTTGTCATTGGCGGCGGAATGCAGGTAATTGACGAAACGCCCGTTGCCTTCGGGAAAAGTGATAAAGGCGGCGGATTCGGCTCCGGCTTTGGAGACGCGCGAGCAAAAATAAAATAATCCGGCCCACGCGCTTGTTTGTTCGAGCTTGAGCCCGTAATCATCGCGACACGCGTAATCGCACCACCAGAGCAGGCGCGGCGAATTAAAGCCTTTATTTTTCAGCCAATCGGTAAAGGTTATTTTGTCGAGTTCGGTCGCGAACGCATCATTCGAGCAGGCGGCGACCGGAATGGTAAAGGCTCGTCTTCCGAGTGAATCGCGCCACGCAACCCAATAATTTATTTCCTGCTGAAAAGCGTTTAATTGCCGCAAATCATCTTCGCTCGCGCCGACTCTTAAATAAGTTCCTTCGTACCAACGGCCTTTGTAAAAAACTCTTTCCTCCGGTTCGCGGCAGAGAAATTGTTCCGCGACAACCGGCTCGCCTCGATTATCAGCACCTTCGAGCAGCCGCATTTCATCAAGCAGCGCCACCAGTTCCCCGTTTTCTTTGGTTGGAACCGGCAGATAATGCGCGCCCCACGGAAATTTGCCGATGTTTGACTCGCCACTTCTGGCAGTTCCGCCCGATGCTTTTTCAAGTTCGAGCAGCACAAAATCATTAAAACCCAGTTTTTGCAGTTTCCAGGCGGCCGCAAGCCCTGCCGCGCCGCCGCCAACAATGACGACTTTTTTGCTTTCCCAGCGCTCTGCCGGAATTTCAAAATCAAGCTTGCCGTCACGCAGGCGATGTCCTAAATCCACGGACGCGCCGAGAATTTCGCCGGAAATATTCGCCAGTTGGTTTTCCGTGCGACACGCCGCGAGCGCAAATGGCGCGCCTAAGAAAGCGGCTAAAATCTCTCTGCGTGAAAATGATTTCATCAACGGGCGTTCAAAATTATATTGATTCTGCTTTTGATTTGGTCTGCACTTACCAATCCAACAATTGTCTCAAGAAGATCACCATTATAGTAGTAGCCTGCTGCTGGAATATTGCAAACGTTTGCATTTCGTATTAAATCAACTAAATCCAGATGATCAACGTTTACTCCAAAGAAAACCACTATTCCCGTAAATTTCGCGTTTAATTCTTCTAATCTTTCACGCATCATCAAGTCATATTTATTCCATGCAGCCCAGAAATGAATCACGACAAACTTATTTTCTGTGATGATATTTTTGTACTCTTCCGCTGTCTTTATCTCTTGGATCATGACCTTTTATCCAATTGATAAAAGCATATTTATTTTTGCGCGAATATCGTCCATCGGTTTCATCCCGACTTCGATAGCTTGTTGCTCGCTGTTTAAGAAATAAATAAGCGTCGGAACATTGACCAGGTTTATTTTTTTGAGCAGTTCAACGGTTGCGTTCGTGTCAACATCTACAAAACCGAACGAAACGGTGTCGTTAAATTCCGGCTGCAGTTCAAATAGAGTGCGCTGCATCGTCCGGTCAAACGAGTTCCACTCAAATCCAAAATGAATGACGGTAACGCCCACTCGATTAACCAACGCATCGTATTCTGAAATTGTTTTGATTTGCTGAATCATGAAATTTAACAGGGATCAAGAGGATGACGGGGATAAAACATTTGAGTTAAGAATTATCTAAATTGCGTTCCAACAGATTGCTCATGAGAGAAGAACGTTCATTATTTTCAGATTGAAGAAATCTATTATCGAAACGGCGATACTCGATTTTTGCAGTCCCAAAGTTGACTATCATGCCAACTCCAATCTTCGTAGCTTTCAGATAATTGATGATTTGCGCAAAATGTTCTTTGCTCAGTCCGCCGACAGCTTTTAATTCCAGCAATACCTTATTTTCAACAAGAATATCAGCGTAGAATTCTCCGACTAAAACGCCGCGAAATATTACTTCGATAGGAATTTGAGATTCGGCTTTTAAGCCTTTTTGTCGAAGCGCAACGAGCAAAGCTTTTTCATAAACTGATTCTAAAAATCCTGAACCCAATTCGTTGCTAACTTCAAAACAAGCTTCCAAAATTTTGCCGGTCAATTCTTGATAAAGCATAGAATGTTTTTCTTCAATCCCCTTTATTCTTATATCCCTGTTAATTTACTGCTCAAACCTGCGCCATTCGGCTTCGTAATAACGCACGAGTGATTGATTATCGAGGCGATTGACTTCGATCTCAATGTCTGGTTTGGCGACGTCGGCGGGAAAGACAAAGAGAGACTGCATCGCATTGTCGTCCATAAATTTTAATTCCATGTTTTTCGGCGCGGTGACGGGCGCGTCAAACGGTTCTAATTTGCAAAGCGCGTAGCCCCAAATGCCAAATGACGGAACGGTTGTTTGATACGGTTTGACGATAAAACCGGCAGTTTCAATTGTTTTGATGATGCACCAGAAAGAAGTTCGGGCAAAAAGCGGCGAAGTTGTCTGAACGACAACGGCGGAATCGGGGCGCAAACGAGTTTTGAGCAGATTGTAAAATCTGGTCGTGTAAAGTTTGCCGAGCGCGAAATTGTTAGGATCGGGAAAATCCACAATCGCGACGTCAAACGGCTCGCCGCCCTTATTTTCATCGAGCCAGACAAAAGCGTCGGCGTTTGTCACCGTGACTTTGGGATTTTCAAACGAATGTTGATTGAGTTCGGAAAGCAGTTTTAGTCGTTTGGACAAATTCGTCATGTCCGGATCAAGGTCAACGAGCTGCACCGATTCGACAGACGGATATTTTAAAATTTCGCGCAGCGCGAGCCCGTCACCGCCGCCCAAAACTAAAATCCGCCGGGGATTTGCGCCAAACGCTGCAAACGCCGGATGAACGAGCGCTTCGTGATAGCGGTATTCGTCAACGGTCGAAAACTGTAGATTGCCGTTTAAAAAAAGCGAGTAGCCGCCGCGTCCCTGCGTCACGATAATGCGCTGATAATTCGAGGATTTGGCGTAAATAATGGTGTCAACAAAAAGCCCGTCTTCGGCATAAGAGGTCAGCGCGTCAGCTTTGATAAAGGCGACGACGAGCAAAATCAAAATGAAAACGGCTTTGACCCGAAGAACGGTCACGTTTTGTTTAATTATTGGCAGCAGCAGCCAGGTTCCCCAAAGCGCGACGCTGGCGTTGAGCATTCCAAAGAGAAGCGATGTTCTGACCAAACCAAGACGCGGCACCAGCAGAAGCGGAAATAATAAAGAAGCGACCAGAGCGCCGATATAATCAAAAGCGAGCACGCGCGAAACGAGCGCTTTAAAATCCAGTTCGTCCTTTAAAATCCTCATCAAAAGCGGAATTTCCAGCCCGACGAGCGTTCCGATTAGAAAAACTACGAGGTAAAGAATCAGATAAAAATACTTGGCGTAGGCAAACGTCAAAAACAAGGTGGGCGCGCTCAAACCGCCAAGCAGAGCCACGCCGAGTTCGACATCAACAAATTTCCCGGCCAAATCTTGCTCAAGAAAGCTGGAGAGCCAGGAACCGACGCCCATCGCAAACAGATAAACGCCGATGATAATTGAAAACTGCGTCACCGAATCGCCCAAAACGTAGCTCGCCAGCGTTCCGGCCAGCAGTTCGTAGATTAAACCGCAAGTCGCAATAATGAGAACATTGAGGAAAAGTAACGGAGTACGATTCATTTACGAACCACTTATTGCTGCCGCGATGATGATTGAAATTCCGATAATCATTGAGCCGATTAGAATAGCCAGTGCTGTATTCTGGTCTTCTTCGATTTCTTTTTTAACCGAAAACGGAACGACGCGGACGATCACAAAAAATGCTGCGGCAAAAATTATCAAACCGAGCCCGACAAAAATCGCCGTCGTCAAGAGAACCGGCAGCAGTTCGTCTAATTTGACGATCAAAGCCAGGGGTGCTGTGTAGTGCAAAATGTTAAGCATAAGTTTTCTCCACTGTAATGCCGGTAGGACAACGGCGTTACTTATTTATTTGCCGCCGCGAAATCCGCCGCCGAGCCAGATAAATGGCGAACTAACGTAAGAATGCGAGCCGGAATTAAAAAACTCCCACCCGTTCCAGGCCGAAACTGCATATAATAAAATTACGGCCAAACCGAAACCCAAATACAATCTCTTCAGCATAATTTTTAATCCGACCCACCGGACGAAGTTGAACCGCCAAACATCGATTCGCTCCACCGACGCGATTCAAAAGCAAATTGCCAGATGAGCGTAAAAAAAGGCAAAATGGCGAGCAAAAGCAAACCGCACAAACAATTAACGCCGCGCGGAACCGCTTGCTCAACCGAGACGGTGACGGGCATCGGCTGTTGATAATTTTGCCAGCTTCCTTCGATTCGCATTGTGTATCGCCCGGCCGGAACGCTCGATAAAAAGGCGGAATTGTCCGTGCTGCCTTCGCTCCACGATTCGCCGTCTTCGACACCGCTGTACTGCTCAACATTGAGCGGCACACTCTCGACTTCATTGTTTTGATCGTTGACCAAATCAACGTCAATTGACATCCATGAATTGCTGACCGGAGCGCTCGCTTTGATCTGGATATTGCGATTGCCTTTTAATTCAAACGGCTCGCTAAAAATGATTTGCGAAGCCTGCGGATTTGCCATCGGCGGCAGAGTATAACTTGAATTTAAAACTTTGGCGGGGAGTCCGGTCACCGGAATTAGTAGAACGCCGACAACAATGTACAAAACGAGGATGGCGAAAGCATAGCGAAACAAACCTCTGTGCGGAAACGGCTGATTCGGCGCGACCGTTCCGGCAGCGGGTAAATTCGGGACGTCAAAAGCTTTCTGCACTGCTTGGCGCGGCAGATAAGTGCCGAGCGACCAATTGACTTCGCCGCTCTTCTCGCCCTCTGTGACCTCTTTTGAGAGCATCAGCGGCGCGTTGACGTAATCGGTCATCAGGGCGCGCTCACCCGTTTCGACGCGCCAGTAAAACTCGCCCTGAACGTGTTCGACCGTGCCCCACGCATGTTGAAAAATCTTAAAAGCTTTGCCTTTCGCCGCGCCGCCGCCGTTATATTTGACGCTTGCCCCCTTACCAACAAAAGAATTGTCGGTAATATCGCCCGCCGAGACCGGCTCGACAAAATTCCAGTGATTATCGCTTTCGACTAGCCAGCGAAAACCGACGCTCGGTTGATAAAGCAGATATTCCTGCCAGAAATATTTTACTCCTTCAATTGTCACCGAACGGGTCGTCGCTCCGATGATCTGCATCGGTTCTCTGCCGGGAAGCTGCCCGACAGCGCCAATCGGCAAAATATAAGTTTGTTTTTGGACGCCCAACGCGTGCAGATACTTGAGATTTCCCTCTCTGACATCAAGCAGCGAATCGCAATTCGGACACGTAACGCGCTCCGTCGCGTCCGGCGCCAGTAAATTGATTGGGCCGCCGCAGTTCGGGCAGTTCAGACCCACCGCGCTCGTTGTTCGCGCCGTCCGCTCGGCTGATTTGGCATCGGCTAAACCGATTTCGCCTAAAGTGACTTCCCGGCCGACAAACGTCCAGGGCGGATTCATGCTGTAATCAACGGTCGCAAACGCCTGGTTGGCGCCGGATAAATCAGCGTAATAACTCGTTTCATTAGGCGTTAGCTGATACGGAATCTCGCCCGCCGCCGCCACAGCGGTTGCCATTCCCTTTTCGGCCACGACAAAAATACCCGCGCCGATATTTGCCGGAAAAGGCTGTCCAATCTGCAAAGCTGAATACTCCGGAACCACCGCGCCGCCGGGCAAAGGCTGATAAAACGTCAGGTAGAATCGCCCTTGCGCCTCGGCCAGCCAGCCGACCCAGCCGTTTGCGAATGTCGCGTACCATTCGTCCCAGACGCCGCCCGCCTGGTGTTTAAGCTGGGCGCGTCCGGTCAGTTCAAAACCATGGTCGAGATATTTGCCTTTTAAACCGATTTTGAGCGGCGATTCGGTTTCGGCGATTTCCGCCACTTTGCCCAAATCTTCGAGCGCGCGGTCGGTTCTCGCCACGACCGAACGGCAAAACTGACAAACGACAACGATGGTCGAACCAGCTTTAAATTCAATCGGTGAGCCGCACGAAGGACAGTTTGCCTGTAAAACGCTCATCGGCTCGCGCCCTCCGATATAACGCCGTTATCCTGACGGCTGTAAGAAGCGTGTGATGCGTTCAGGACAACCGGCAAGATGCCGGCGTTACTCTGTCCGCGTTCGATTTTTTGCACATTAACAATTTCCGCGCCGAGCAGGCTTTGCAAATTTGCCGACCAATTCCATTCAGGTCGCTCGCGGCAGCAGTAAAGATTAAAGGTAGCGGTTTTGTGTTCCGGGTAGGTGTGACAGGCCAGATGCGATTCGGTCAGCATGACAAGTCCGGTGATGCCCGCGCCGGGGGCGGAAAACTGATGCCAGAGCTGGTCGCCGACGACTTTCAGTTCTAAATCCGAGATAATCCGCGCAAAAACACTTTGCAGCAAATTGAGTTCACGCAGTTTTTCGAGGTCACAATTTGTTGCTTCTACCAGCCATTCGGTTCCGACAATCATATTGACAAAATGGGTGTCCAGCGGTGCGAGAAATCGAAGTGAGAATAAGCCAAATACTTCGATTTTGCAATTGCAGACTAAACGAAAACTTTTTCGCTTTTGTTTCGTTCGTCTCTTTGTGTTCAAATTTAAGAATTATTTTATGACGAAGCGATTATTAAGAATAATCTGTTTGAGCGCGGCGGGATTGCTCGCGGGCTGCAGCTTTGAAACGGCAAAATCCGAAACCGGCAGCGCCAATCAGCAGTCAAACTCGAACATCAAGCAGGAATCCAAAAACTATCAAGAGCCGCGCCGGCTCTCCAATCTTCAGGATGACGCTATTACCGAAAGCAGCGGAATTGTGGCGTCACGCGCCAATCCGGATGTTTTCTGGACGCACAACGATTCGGGCGACGGAGCGTTTCTTTATGCTTTTGATAAAGCGGGCAAAAAACTTGGAGTTTGGAAAATCGAAAACGCCAAGAATGAAGATTGGGAAGATATCGCCGCCTACACCGACAATCAAACCGGCGAGAACTATTTGCTGGTCGGCGACATCGGCAACAACAGTCTTAGTCGAAGCGAGGCGGTCATCTACAAAATCATCGAGCCTAAAATCTCCGCCGCTGATGCAAATTCGAGCCGGAAAAATCCGCGCCTGATTGCGGGAGCGCAAAAAATAATCGTTTCCTACCCGGACGCGCGCCACGACGCCGAAACTTTGCTGGTCAATCCGAAAACGGGCGATTTGTATATTTTGAGCAAAAATTTTACCGGCGGGTCAGACATCTACAAATTGCGCGCGCCCTACGAATTTGATAAAAAACTGTCCCTCGAACATCTGGGGCAAATCAGCGTGCCGAGTTTGACCAAAGGGTTATTGACCGGCGGCGACATTTCCGCCGATGGCAGCCGTTTGATTTTGTCGGATTATTTCGCGGGTTACGAATATGTTTTGCCATCGGGCGCAAAAAATTTTGACGAAATCTGGAAAACTCCTGCCGACAAAATTGATTTAGGCGAACGCGCTCAGGGCGAAGGCGTCTGTTATTCGCTCGACGGCAAAGCGATTTATTCGACCAGCGAGAAAAATCCGTCGCCGCTCAACGAAGTGATGAGAAAATAGGCGGCAACTGAAAACGGACGTTTTTAATTTTGCATTTTCGATTGTAAATTATTTGACAGTTTATTTTTTGGAGAAACAATGTCTAATTACGAAAATATCCTGGTTGAAAAACAAGGAGCGGTTGCCTTTTTGACGATTAACCGCGCCGATAAATTAAACGCTCTAAGTTCCGCCGTGCACACCGAAGGCGTTGCGGCGTTAGCAGAATTAGCGACGGATGAAGCGGTGCGCGTTGTCATCATTCGCGGCGCGGGCGAAAAGGCTTTTGTCGCCGGCGCTGACATCAGCGAATTTGCCGACGCGACGCCCGCCGAACAGCGCGACGTGATGCTTTCGCGCTCGCTGTTCACGGTTCTCGATTCGTTTCCAAAACCGGTGATTGCAATGATTAACGGTTTTTGTCTGGGCGGCGGCAACGAACTCGCAATGGCTTGCGATTTGCGGATTTGCTCGGATAAATCCCGCTTCGCGCAGCCCGAAATCAATCTTGGAATTATGTGCGGCGGCGGCGGCACGCAGCGCTTAACCAGATTAATCGGCGAAACGCGGGCGATGCAGCTAATTTTAACCGGCGAGATGATTGATGCGGCGACAGCACTGCAGTTTGGACTGGTCAACGCTGTTCATCCGGCAGAAGAACTCGAAGCTAAAACGATAGAGTTAGCCAACAAATTAGCCGAAAAAGCGCCGATTGCGCTGCGCTATTCAAAAGAAGCGGTCAAGCTGGCGTCGCGCTCAAATCTCGACGAAGGCTTGCGCCGCGAAATAGATTTATTCGCCCTGTGCTTTGCCACCGAAGATAAACGCGAAGGCGTCGCGGCCTTTTTAGAAAAACGTAAACCGGACTTTAAAGGAAAATAATTTGAAGCGAATCACTTTAGTTAACGACAAATGACAAAAACGCGAATCAGGCGACAAAAATCTTGTTTGCGTTCGTGATTTTTGGCGCTTGATTCGTGGATAGTTTCTAATTGCTTTGGATCAACAGTTTTTCTTGCGGCAGCATTGCGGGTTTACCGATGTGCTGCCAGCAGCGTCCGCCGCCTTTGACGCGACGCGTGCAGATTGTCCCTTTCTGCGTTTTTGCTCCGCAGTAATAACTGTCTTCGGTTTGGACGGCAACAATGGGGGGCGGATTAACAGCCGTTTTATTTTGCGCCGCAGATGTTTGAACGGGCGAGTTTGTTGCGGAATTTGTCGAGACGTTTTGATTGTTGGCCGTTGTCGAAGTTTGGTTTGGACGGGCGACGTTTGGCGAAGCGGTTGAGACCAATGTCTGCGCGTTTGCAACCGCAATCGGTTTTGGCGCGATGCGTCCGATTTGGCCGGCAAAAACTCCGACAACTATTAAGCCGATTGCAGTGATGCCGGTTTTCCAGCGAATCGAGTTTTCGAGCGGCGCGGCGCACTCGTCGCAAAAACGGCGGCTCGTCCAGGGTTTCCACTCGACGCGCTCAATCTTTTCGCCGCACTCGGCACAAAAATTTGGTTTATAAGACATAATCCACTTTTTTCAAAACTGGCCGATTATAAACCGAATCGAACAATTTGTTAATTTGTGCGGTCAACCAATTTGCCCGATTCGGCTATCAAAGCCATAGCACAAACTCGTTCAACAAAAATTTGCCCTGTATTTTTCATGAGAAATTCTAACAAAGTTATTTTTGTCCTAGCGCTGGTTTTACTGTTCGGCTCGCTCGCTCAGGCGCAGCAGCCGGATGAGGTTGTAACGGTTGACACTTCGTTTGTCCGTCTCAATGTCGGTGTGGTGAATGCTCAGGGGCATCCGATTACCAGCCTCAATCAGCAAAATTTTACTGTTTACGAAGACGATGTCAAACAAAAAATCGCGCGTTTTGAAACCGTCGCCGCGCCGTTTAGTCTGGTTTTGCTGCTCGACGTCTCCGGCTCGACCAAATCAATTCGCCAACTGATTTCGCAATCCGCTGCGCGTTTTATTGACGCCCTGCCGCCCGAAACGCGGATCGCCGTCGTCACTTTTAATGAAAAAACGGACGTTTTGACTGAATTTACGACTGACCGGAAAAAGGTGTTCTACGCCATTACTCTCGTTGAATCTCAAAAAAAAGGCGGCGATACGATGCTCTACAAAGCCCTCGATTTTTCGCTCGATAAACTAAAAAAAGAAGGCCAGCGGCGCAAAGCGGTGGTTGTCTTAACCGACGGCATTGACACGGAATTGGAAGCCGACGACCGGCGCACCGTCAGCGCGGCCAAAGCCGTCACCGCCGAAACTGCCGTCGCCGCCGTGCAGCCCGAACAAAACTCAAAACTCATTCAAATTCTCGACAACGCCGACAAACAAGGCGTCACAGTTTATCCCTTGGCGCTCCCGACCGGCGATCCGGCGCGCATTGCCGATCCGCTTCCCTTCCAGGTGGCCAAATATACGGCGGCGCGCGAGCGTCTGCAGATTTTGGCGAACCGGACGGGCGGAACGATGAACGCGATCAACCGGCTCGAAGATTTGGGTAAACTGTACGCTTCGGTGGCGGCTGAATTGGGGACGCTCTACAGCGTCGAATATCAATCGTCAAACGAGCCAAAACGCAGCGGTAAATGGCGTACCATCCGCATCGAAGTCAACTCGCCCGAATTAATTGCCAAAACCAGACCAGGTTACTATGCCAAATGAATAAGACGTGAAACTTGACAAATGAAGCGGCGAATTTTATCTTTTAGTTTCGCTTTTACGCACCCGTAGCTCAGCTGGATAGAGTATTTGACTACGAATCAAAGGGTCGCATGTTCGAATCATGCCGGGTGCACTTAATCATTTCAACACTTTACAGGCGCAAACAATGCGCCTGTTTTGCTGTATGTACAGCTAATGTGCCAAGCCTATTATTTCACATAAAACTGCGCTGAGTTTGGGGCTATTATATGGATTAATTTTTGGTATAACCCCGCGTAATCCGCTTGCTTCCCAACACACTAAAATACAGCACTCATGGCTAATCTCTATTCAAACTAGGTTCGGCTATTGCCAATCAGAATTTTTATAACGAAACAATCAGGAAATATATGGACTTTGATATTCCATAACTGCTGTTCCGCTGCAGTTTCGATCACAACCGAATCTGACATTTTCGGTGTTGCTCGGGAATTCGAGAAAATCAAAACTCGCGCCCGGCGCTAAAGTGTATTTGCCGATGAAAGTTCCTCCCGCATCGTAGCAGGCGATGTGAAGCGCGCAACTGCCGACGTTGCGCGGTCGTTTGAGCCCGTCCAAGACTTTCCGCCCTGAGAGCAGCGAAACCGTGTTGCTAAACTGACCGGGACAAGGAGCTTCGACTCGCTCGCGGACGGTTGGATAATCGGATTTCTGCGCGGGCGTTTCTCCGGCATCCTCAACTTGAAAAGTAAAGTACTGATCGTCGCTCATCTTTTTGAATCCTTTCAGGGAATTATATTTATCAAAACAGACGGCGGCATTACATTATTCTTGCCGGAGCTAAATCGTCTCGACGGTCAACGAAAATATTTTGCGGGCTTCGTGTATTTCTTCAAACCTTTGGTGAACTGTTGGAAAAGGAACGATTTTTCAGAAACTAAGAGGGCGGTAAAGGGCGCAAAAATGGCGCTTGTTGCGCGCCATCTAAATTTCTTGTTCTAAAACCATTAAAGAATTAAGAGAGGTAAGATGAATGTTCAAAAAGACAATTGCTAAATTTCTGACCGGCATCAGTCTGCTGGTAATTTTAATTTTAGCGGCAGGCTCCGCGTCAAAAGCACAATCAACAACTTTGAATCAAGATGAGACGGAGCATCCTGAATTACAGGAAGGACTGCATCCAAATCCGGAACCGGTCACGATGATTCTTTTCGGCACAGGACTTTTGGGAGTGGGAGTTGCCGCTCGTCGCCGTTTGCGAAAAAGTGATGACAGCGCAAAAAAGCTGAAATAATGTAATCATTACCGACTGTCCCTGATTTAAATCGCCGCGTGCGATCTAAATCAGGGACGATTGACGTTGATTTCGACCGCGCTCCAACCTCCAAATTGCGGACTAACCGATCAAGCAAAAACTGCGTTCAGCTTCACCGAAATACACACAAAAGTCTAATTAGCGGAGAAAGTCGTGGTCAAACAACACAATCTTTCACACTGAAAAGCGACAATCAAAATATCGCTTTGTCGCCCAGCGACTGCCGCGCAATGTAGTTTTCCGATAGAGCAGTTGGTTTTAGCGATTGCGGTGATAACTCACTTTAAATTTGCGAAAATTTAAAGCTTCTAAATCCTTTGCCGGCAGCGGCCGACGATTAAGCTATCGCCTTCAGAAGCATTCCAGTAAGCGTTTCCGACTTCTTAGAAAACCATTTTCTCTGAAGCTTTTTACGGAGTTTTAGCGACAACCGCTCCACAATCAAATATGAGAAAACTGAAGTAATTACTATACATCCAATTCTGATAAAAAATTGAAACGGCGTGGCAACGCTGTTTTGCGTCAGAAACGGCTGCTGCCACAGATAAATTGAATAGCTCATCACCCCGACAGTGACAAACGGGCTCGAATTGAGCAGTTTTCCGAAAACACTATCAGGATTCGTGACCGCCCAGTCAATTATAAAAGCAAGCAGTAAATTAATGATTGAAAGACAAAGACCTCGATATAAAATCGGATGCTGGCCTTGCATATTAGCCCAGATGATAATTACGGGAAGAATTACTATAATTTTTGAATTGATTAATTTGCGGTAACAACTATAGGTGTGAAGTCGTATTCGGGCAAATGCCAGGAGACAGCCAAAAGCCAATGAGTCCATGTTGACGTGAAAACCATCGGACAGCCAGAGAGGCTCATTTGGGCTTACCAACTGATAACTTATGACGCGGATAAACGGACTGATAACTACAATCAAACAAAGAATTAAAATTGAGCGACGCTTTCCAAACAACAGCAAAACGCCAGGCCATAAAAGATAGAATTGTTCTTCAACCGAGAGCGACCAGGTGTGGACGAGTTCCCAATATCCGGTGTGAAAATAATTGCTGGTGTAAATAAGCGCCGGAATAAAGGCTGCGAACGGTATTTCGAGCCCTTTAAACATGGTGAAGACAAATAATCCAAGCAGATAAAAATAGAAGGGAGGAAAGATCCTCAGCGTCCGGCGAAAATAGAAGTTTGTCAGATTGAGAGAATTAGTTTCATCAAACTCATGAAGTAGCAAACCTGTGATTAAAAATCCTGAAATCAGAAAGAACACACGGACGCCGAGACCACCGAGCGACATTGGATCGCCGACTCCAAACGCATTTATCGAATGACTAATTAAGACAAGTAAAATTGAGAGGGCGCGAAGTCCATCCAAAGATTTGATTCTAGCCGCCGGGTTGGACATAAATCATTCTAATTAGAGTTGTGTTTTGAAACTACTTAAAGAATAAAGTGTCATTAGTTATAAAATTTCTATTTATTTTTTTGCCAAAAATGGCGCAACGAACTGTTGATTTACGTCAACAAAACCTAGTTAACGGGTGAACTGTGTGCGCGGCTTTTAATTCTCAAACGATTTAATTTAGCCGCCCGAATTAGCCGTTGAAAATTGCCTTACGTTTCTTTTTCGAGTTTTCCTGAAACTTGACAGCTATTCGTCGTTTAGATTAATTACTTATAACCTTCTTAACCTCTGACGCCGCCCATTCTAGAGCGGCTTTTTTTATTATTCTTAAAGTTTTTCGGCGGCGTGCCGATAAGTTAATTGATTAAACTCTAAACACTCGCGCCGCCTTCCTCTTTAGGCGGCTTCTTTATTTGCTGATTAGGCGTGTTATTTGACCAAATGCAAATGAGGAAGACGCCGGATTGCTAAATCAAGGCTTTTAACGGAAACCTCGCGTTTGATGAAAGCAATTTGATCAATCAAGTTGCAAGAAAAAAGGAGCATGGCGGTTTTCATACCGCTGTGCTCGGAAGAATAAAGAATAAATCTCAATTGTCTTGAAAAGCTTCTTTGATCTAAACGGTATCTATTTGATCTAAACGGTATCTAAAGGAAAAGTCTGTTTTCTATCCGACTCAATTCGGCAAAAAATATTGTTTGCAAAATTTTCCTCTCAACTGCAATCCGCCTAAGCAATGACGAACGTAAATTTTCCGAGCTCTTGAACTTTGATAGCCGCCTTTGGGAGAGGGCGGCTTTTTTTCAAATTAAATATCGCCGCTGTCAAAAACCGCTGTTTTGTCAGAAAACCAATAGTAAATTATATTGTATCGTTTGTTATTCCCCTTCAACCGGAGGTGTCGGTGACGGTTTCGGTGTTGGCACGGGCGTCGGCGTCGGAATAGGGGTCGGCGTTGGTGTCGGCGTTGGTGTCGGTGTCGGTGTCGGCTTTGGTGTCGGCGTCGGAACTGGCGTTGCTGTCGGAACCGGCGTCGGCGTTGGAACCGGAGTTGGTGACGGAGTTGGCGTTGGTGATGGAATCGGCGTTGGCGTTGGAACTGGCGTTGGTGATGGCGTTGGAACCGGCGTCGGGGTTGGCGTCGGCGCGGTGCTTCCCGAGATGTCTATGGGAGCCGGAGCCAAGCCAAACGGTAAATTTCGGACGTTGGTTCTGGTCGTCACCGGATAATCAACTGCGGCCAGATCCGGCAGCGGTTTTGAACGAACTGTGATGGTTGATTCAACCAATCTAACGTCCTTGCTCTGCGAAATTGTGTCAAGGCTATCAGTCGGCGCTGTAAATATTGTTAAAAAACCAATGGGCATTCTTCTAAAATTGAAATTTAATCCGGCGACGTTTGAGGCAATCGTGTCGTCGCGCACGCCGGCTCGCGCGTCGCCGGGAGTTGTAGAGGTTCCGGCCCCAAACACGCGCCGGATGAGAATATTGTCACTGTTAACATAGTAGTTAATAATAAACATTTTTCTAATAGTCACTAATTTGTAAGGGGGTTGGCGCATTTCATAAAACGGACTGGTCGGAGCAGAGCCACTGTTATTATTAAGACCAAAGGTGTCTCCCGGACTAAAAGTTAAATTGCTGGCGCTGTGAGAGGTCAATGCTCCAAAGCCGGCGCTCTCACCGTTGGTTATGTAGTAAATTTGCCCATCAACAACTCCGCCGGGAAATAACGAAGTATCAGTCGTCACAACGCCGGAGGGCAAGGTAATACTTTTGTTATCAGAATTAATCGGCATCGGATCGGTTGCAGGATTCTGATTAAGCGGAATTGCTTGAAAATCGGGATCGGCAGATAAGATGGTTAAACGATCAGAGCCGGGCAGAACCGTTTTTCCAGAGGAAGTGCCGTCAGGGTTGTAAATTTGAACGCCCGCCGCAATGTTATTATCCTGCGTAAGTGTTTGCATCAGCACATAATTGGTTCTGGCTGTGTCTTCAAACGCGGTTAAATCTTTTGCTGACAGATATTTGTTGACAAAACTAACCGGCAGCCATACCTGGTTGGTTCCGCCGACACCTTCACCAGCCGAAGTTAAATCTCTGGAAAGATATTCCTGGCCGAACCGAGCTTCCTGCTGAGCATTAGTTACTTCAAAATTCGCTGCTGACGACAGCATTGAACCGCGCATTAAAGCAAAGACGGAACCGAGAATAATGACCATCAGTGTCATGGTAATCATCAATTCCATCAGCGAGAATCCGCTTTGCTTATTTTTATTGTGAGGAAAATCGGTTGCTTCCATTTTATCGTCCCTTTACTGTTAACTTCTAAGCTTTGTGAATTATCTTTAAGAGGAATCCGCGGTAGCTTGGAAAGATTGGTTCTTAATCAGGATCTGCGGTCTCAAAGTTATATAGCAAAGTCGAAGGAAAGAAGCTTAAATTGCGGGAAAATCTCTTCCCTTCGACTTATTAGTTTTCGATTACCTGCTGAAAGCCGGAAGCTTGCACATATTGAAAGAAAGGAGTTCCGGGAGGCAGTTTGTTCGGGTCTGTGAAGGTCGAGTCAAAACTCCAATTGCGAATCGGCGGAGTGTATGTCACTGTTTTGGTGTTTTCCCAAGGTCCCATGGCCTGCGTTGAATTAAACAGCGTCACCATTGAGCCGCTAAAGCTCCAGGTATATTGACTGGTGTAAGCCCATTGTTCGAGAAAACGCGGGGCGTTATGCATTCCGCCTGAGGAGATAGTGCCGGTGGAAGTTCGCGCCGGAGCGCCGGAGGAGGCGCGCAGCATTGACTGAGTTGTCCCAAACATAATGGCGGAGCGCACCGCAGTTTCCAGCTTAGACGAGTTAGTGTTATCGGCTATTCTGTAAGCCACACTGCCAGTCGAAGTATTGCCGCCGTCAGTTCCTTCCGGGTACATGGCGCTGTCGGCATCAAACCAGGTTTTAGAGAGCGGAAAAAAAGCATCGCAAATGATCGAAGCCGGAACCTGCACGCCGAGATAGTCGGTAGTTTTGCCGCTGTTCAGGTTCGGGCCGCCGGTTGTAAAATTTCCGATTCCATTAGTATTGTAGTTGCCCGCAATATAAACCATGTTCTCGCTCGCAACGGTAATGCCTTTGGTCGGAGAAAGCTTATCTGCGGCGCAAGTCCATGTCACGACTCCTGCCGTCGTGGTGGAAGAACAGACAGTCGCAAGTTTTTCGCCGAAGCTTAAACGAACCGAGCGGCGAAAATAATTTTCAGGGCCGCTGGTAAATATCGAAGGCTGGGCTGAGCCGTCATTGTGCCAGCTCATCACTTTAATGGCGCGCCCCAGTCTTGAGTCAAAGGTTGAAGGCGAAAGACTTTCCCAGGCAGCTCCCGGTTGAATTAAGTCGAAAGCAGGCAGAGTCGTGGAATCCGGCAGCTCGGCCTGGTCTTTTTGCAGCGTCCCGGTTTTGCCTGTAAAAACCGAGTCAACAATAACATCTTCGCCGGGATCGGGTGTTCCGCCGTTAAGTCCGTTTGGCGTCGCAAAACTCAAATTCGGATTAAAGTAAACGTCTTCGTTATCCACATTGCCGTTGGTCGTTGAGACGGTTGTACCGCCTGACGGCAGCGAACCCGTGACTGTTTCATCCTTTACTTTATCGCCGCGACGGTCGGAAATATAAAGCACATATCCTCGATCAGAGCCGATGTTGGCGCCTCTGGCTGCAACCGAGCCGGCGCTTGTCCCGGACAGTAAATTACCGTCAAACTTACCGTCGAGCCAGCGCCGCAGATTGTACATATTAAGGTCAATAACGCTCGTGACGCCGCGTTTGTAAACATAAAACGGATTTTGTGAATCGTTAATCCAGCCTTCACGCACGTTGTAAACATTGATCGGAACAATCGCGTTGAGATCAATCGGATAAGTTACGCTTGAGGGGACGGGAGAAACATCAGCTTTACGAACAGGACGGCTAAAATATGAATTTGGACTTGAATTTGTGGTGTCTTCCGTCTCTCTCAAATTGAGGTACGATTGTTTGATATATCCCAGTCCGGTTCCCGTTACATCTTCGTCAAAATCTGTTTTGGCGAGTGCCGGATTTATTTCGCCATCGGATTCCCAGCCATTAGTGCTGTTTTCCTGCTGCATGTTATACAGGGTTGACGGATTGGTTGAATTAAAGCGGTCACGGCTGTGCTGCATAAAAGCCGCCCAGAGCGGACGCTGCAGCATCACGATGGCGTTTGGTTCGCCAACCGTCATGCCCATACTGAGAACCTCTCTGGTAACATCAATCGGAGCCGGCGGAGTAGCGCATGGAGAAGGATTACACGCGGGAACAACTTCAATTAAAATATGCCCTTTAATCCCCGATCCGGGCGCAATCAGTCTGCCGTTCGGACTTTTTGGAGGAAGAGGGAGAGGATATGTATCAGACCACTTATAATCGTTCCTAACACTACGAACTGTTTGAGCCTCGTAAGTTGAATTATTAAGCAAAACATCATTCAGAGTATTATGCTGAAGCGGAACTCTGCTCGTTGCGCTCGTGCCGTAAAAATTTCCGTTATCATCAATGCGGCGCAACGGATTACAAGGCGAGCTACAGAGCGGAAGCGGATCAAAACCTGATAAATACACTCCTTTGGCATCTGGAATACCGGCGGCGTTCGAAACTTGAGGCACATTTTCGTCATCAATCAAAATGCGAATCTGGGCTTTGTTATCGTAACGCGCTTCGGATATTGTCGGAGTGTCTATGGTGCTTGGCAAAGTTCGTTTAATTAATTCGACCGGCGTCACGTCATCAACGCCCAAAGGCAGTTTTAACTGATCAATTTGATAATTTGAGTTGGTCAGCAGCTGATTATTAAAATATCCCGGCTGGTTATTAACGGTTGGAGATTTGAGCGAAAAAGTGTTCCAGTTTTCACCTGCGATGATGTCGGAACTGGGCGTTCCGTTTGGACTTCCCGGATGATAGCCAGGCCCCGTTACCGAACTATAGTTCGGGCCGCCGTCAACGCTGCCGAGAAAAGCTCCGCCGCTTCCCATATTCATCGGCACGCGGCAAATTTGGCTGGGACAGGTACTGATCGCCGATTTGACCACCATTTCGACTGTTTTATTGCCGGCTTTGGTGTTAGCGTCGCCTGAACGGTTAACGTCTCTGACCAGCTCACCGGCGGTTGTGATATTACCCGTAAACAATAAATTTCGCAGCGCGTAAATGTTTCCGTTAGCGTGAACGCGTCCGCTGATTGACATCAGCACCGCCGGGTCAAGTTCAACATCGCCGTCGCTGAAAATACTAAACTGAAAAATAGGGATCAGATAGCTGTTAAACTCGCGTTTGAGCGTAACTTTGGTTCCGGTCGCCAAATGCGTCGCGGTGGCATATCCGACGTACGGTTTGACCGAAGCGCTCATCCCAAAATAGGGGCCGTCGGGAATTCTCAAAAAGGGCTGACTCGCTCCAAAGATACTTTGAAACTGCGCTTGTTTTTCAAGATCAACGCCCAGCGTCGAACCAGTAAAAGAATAGCCTTCACTGTCGAAAACCGCTCCGACCTCTGGGGTTGTGCTGTTGGCAATGTCGCTTAAGACAGCCGCGCTCGGATCAACCGTGCTTTGAAACAGGTTGTTAAATTGATGGCTCATGTCCTCCAATTTAGCTTCAGCGACATAGAAGGTTTGCGTTTTGTTGACACTGTTGTTGGCTGTCCGAGTCTCTGTCGTGGCAAAAGTGAGAGCTGTCACCGAGATGACGCCAAGGACGACCAATATGATCAATGCCGCAACCAGCGCGAAGCCGCGCTCATTTTGCGTTTGAAAAGCGCGGTTTTGCAGGGGCGGAAAAAAACTGTCGAGACGCGAGGTTTTTGCTGTGAGTTGTTTGTCTTTCATGGTTTTAGTGAGCTGCATATCGTTTGAGGAAATATGCAAGATGCGTGGCTTGGCAATTTGGTAAAAGCCTGTCGAAGAGTTTTGTCAGATTCCGCTTTTACTGCTGTTTCAAATCGTTGTTGATGTAACTGGTGCAATTGAGCTGATACACGGCTCCGTCGGGTCCGGGATAATTCACAGTGACTATGATTTTTTTTAAATTAGCCAGCGGACTGGTGATAACTGTCTGCCGTGAAAACAGCGCATTGGGTGACGCAGCGAGCGGTGCCGGATCGTCTGTCGTTCCGTTTACTCCATCTGTTCCCGGACTGTCGGAAACCTTTTGAAAACCTGTCACAAAACCGGTGAAATTAATGTTAGAACCGGTGTTATTGACGTCGCCGGTGTTGGCAATCTGCCTGAAATTCAAACGTCGCGAATCGCGCAGCGCATGAATTTCTTCGATTTGAGCGAGCGCTATCGTTTTCGCCTCAGAAACGCTCCGGCTGACGCGGGTAAACTTTAGGGCACTGGTTATTGCCACTGCAGTACCGAGCAATCCGATTGTCAAGATTGCTATCGCGCAGATTGCTTCGATCATCATGAACCCGGCCTCTTTTGGCGCGCGACTCTCTCGAACAATGGTTTTAAATCCCTTATTCGTCTTCGGTTTTTGTCTTGATGGGGTAGACATTTTATATTTCCTCGTTAAATTGTTTCTGCAGAGAGGTTGCAGATGAATTTTGCCAGACGGCTCAATGCAAATACAGTTCCACTGCCCTTTTTGATTGGGTGGTAATATATTAATGAATATAAACGGGTTTCGGTTTTTCTCCGACGATGGCAAATGAGGGAGAAGTGACGTTTGACCGACACCATTTTTATCAGTTAAGTTCTTTTTTTGACGCTTTGGTCAAAAGCAAGTTGAGAATATTTTTGACGCTGTTCGTCTTGTTTAATATTTTTTATTGGCCAAGTAATTGCTTAAAGAGAGTATTTCCGGCATATTGATTTTTTACTCAAGAAACCAAAACATGAAGACGACAATTTTGTTTTTGCTCGTAATGTTCCCTTCCGTGATCTATGGCGCGGTACAGCAAACATGTCAATCAGAGATAAAAGACGCGCCCACATTTTTTTATTTAAAACTCGGAATGACCGAAGAAGAAGTGCGCGACGCGTATGGCAAAGAATTGAAGTTTAAGCCGAAGAAAAAAGGTCGGGAAAGAACTTTTTTTCAAAACTTCATCAGCAAGCCGCCACCGCCGTCGCTCGCCGGAGTTCGCGCCCTGTATCTGCGGTTTTTCGACCATAAAATCTATCAGCTCGAGGTTTTTTACGAGAACCGGGCGGAGTGGCCAACGCTTGCTGAATTTACTCGTTTGCTGGCAGTGGAGAATAATTTCTCGAATGAATTTTGGACAATCAAAACCGGCGAGGCCGAAGTCAAATGTCCTGGTTTCACGCTCTTTGCCGATCAGGTCTTGAATCCGAGAATTGAACTGACCGACGAGACAGGTCGCACCGAGGTTCTCAAATCACGGCAAAAACACTCTTGAGGCGGGGAGAGTGTGTTAAAATCGTCGTTCTTGTAATTCACGCTCTTGCGTCGCTCGGTTGGGGCGCGAACGGCTTCGCTAGATAATCAGTCGAAAGGGTCGAGCAGTTTTGTGAATCTCCCGAATACTTTAACTCTTATTCGCATTTTTATCGTGCCCCTGCTGGTGGTCGTGCTCCTCACGCCGGTGGTCGAAGATTGGTTCGGCGTCACGCGATACGCTTTTGCCATCGTTCTCTTTTTAGTTGCTGCCATCACCGACTTCTTTGACGGACATCTCGCCCGCAAACGTAATCAGGTTTCCAAACTCGGCATTCTGCTTGATCCGGTAGCCGACAAACTGCTTATTTCCGCCGCTCTGGTTGCTCTCGTCGAAAAACATCTGGCTCCGGCGTGGGCAGTCGTTATCATTCTGGGACGCGAATTTGCCGTCACCGGATTGCGTTCGGTGGCCGCCGCTGACGGGTTGATAATCTCCGCCCAAATGACCGGAAAAATCAAGATGTGGGCGCAGTGCGTAGCGGTCGTCAGCTTGATGGTGGCGGGCGCTAATAGTCTGCCGCCGGTTTCAAATTTCGGCAGCGTGCTGCCTTCCTTCTATTTTTGGAATATTCCCGAAGTGCAAACCGCTTTCGCCGATTTGCTGCGTTTTTCTTTGAGCACCAGTGACTGGCGCGTTTTCGGTTATTTAATCGGACGCGCAGCCCTCTGGATTGCCGTCGTCACTTCGCTCTGGTCAATGTACGAATACTTTGCGCTCTTTCGCCGCGCCGACCGTGAACGTAAAGAAAAACTCTCTGAAAACCTGCCGCTTTCAGAGAGTCTGGTTGAATAATTTGCAAGCGCTTCTTTTTAAAGCTAATAATTATCTTTGCCGGCTGCCCTGGTGCGCGGCGTTTCAGGCAAGCCGTCTAGTTGACCCAAGATGGGGTCGCTTATGCTTGCTTTGGCGCCATTCTTATCGGCAGCATGAATTTCTTCTTCGCTGGTTGAAGCGTAAAATGACCGATTCCCTGTTTTTCCAACTCCGTTTGAAACAGTCGGTTCGGCAAACAACTCGCAACTGCCGTTAGCGTTTTTAGCGACACTATACTTGTAACCGTTTTTCTCACCTCTGGCCAGAGCCGAATCTATCAATCTTGAACCGAGCAAATCAGTCAAATCGCCGCATCTGCCGCTCGTATTGGCGCTCATAAAAATAGTTTCCGCGCTTAGCAGCAGATGCATTGAATTTATCGCCGAGCCTTCGTTGGCAGCTCGACGCGCGGCCAGCAAATTCGGAATGGCAATTGCCATCATTACCGGCAGTATCAAAAGCAGCAAGCAGTTCATCACGATTCCCGCAATCGCAAATCCTTTGCCGCCATATTCAAATGGCTTTTTGCTGGCTTTGACTAAAGCGACAATTCCAATTATTAAGCCGGGTAAAGATAGCAAACCGAATAATCCGCCGCACAGGAAAAACCCGACACAACCCATCACCATCGAAGCGATTGCCAAACCGGATTTGAGTTTGGGCGGCGCATTCTGATAAGGCGGACGCGGAGCGTAGTCAGGTTGCGGGGCGTTTTGGGGCGGGAAATTCTGGCTGTTCGATTGATAATCGCTCTGGTTTTGTCCAAACTGCCCGCTTGCTTGTTCGAAGTTTCGATTAAACGCCGGCGCCGAATTCGCTTCAACCGCTTTAACTGCCGAATCCGCAGTGTTTTGACCAAAATCCGTCTTACACCGTTTGCAGGATTTGGCTCCGGCAAAGTTGAGAAAGCCGCAATTCGGGCATCTAAAACTATTCATCTGAAGTTTTTGTGTAAAATGAGAAAAGCAAATGGAAGCCAATAGTTAGCTGGATGAGAGAGCATCCGCTTGCTAATAATTAAGGCTTCCGTTTTGGAGATTTACTGAAGTTCGACGTAATCGCCGGTGTTAATTTCCTGCGTGGCGCGCGTGATGACAACCGTGGCCGTTCCTTCATGAACGCTCAAGACGGTAGCTTCGCCAACTATTTTTCTAAGTCCGTCGGGACGGTGTTTTTTAGCTTTTGGCGTAGTTTCAATTTTGCCGCTGGCATCCGCGCCGGTTTTTCGGGGTGCCTGGTTATCGAATTTGCCGCCGCGAAAACGAAAACTTTCAAAACCTAAATCCTTCGGGCGGGCGATTTCCGTGTCATCAAAAGTTCTGTCAAACAAAACAACGCGGCCAGCTCCGAGCGGGCGGTAAACCGTTAAATAATCACCGGGTTTGACTCCGTCTTCGGCTCCTAAATCAATATAAATGATTTGATCGCGCGTCACATATTCCAATCCGTCACGGGCGAGAACAATTCTGCCCGTCGCTTTTCCGTTCGGGTCGCGAAAACGGTCTAACATTTGTTCATCGCGCTCTTCAGGCGCTGTCCGGGTTTGGCTTGGAACGAGTAAATCACCGAGCAGAACGGCTCCACAATTGTTTTCGACGACGGCGACAGAGACTTGAGGTTTGACGTTAACGATGCGAATCGCTCCCAATTCTTGGACATAAACTCCCAGATTCCGTTTTTGGGAAAAAGGTGAATGCATTCGTCCGCGCGGACGTGTGATTGAATACCGGTCGTCAACTTTGACGCCCTGCTGCGCTCCGGCGTTGATGTAAATGAAATCGCCCTGTTTATAAACAAATTGTTCCTGTTCCTGTTCGCCGCCGACAATTTCGGGCGATTCCACAATCGGATTTTTTGAGATGTAACCGGCGCAATATAAATTATTGCGCAGTGCTACCTGACGGCGGGTTGTATCTGAGGTAATTTGTCCGAAAACCTGCGCCGCTCCGCCGCAGACGACGAGCGCGGACAAGCCGATGACCGATAAATATTTAGCTTTCACAAAATTCTCCTTTGGCTGAAACGACTGGATTCTGAGGTGATAAAAATGGCGCCAGTGTTTTATTTGAGTGCTGCCGTGCAGGACGAAGAACGACCGTTCAGACAGTTAAAACAATCCTACTTTCAACCGATACTTACCGTCAACAATTATTTTCGATGTTAAACTTATTTGTTTAAACTGGTACTGGCCATGCCTGACTGGATTTTTCGACTCAAAAGGCAAAAACAAACTTTGCCGCTAATAATTTCCGGCGACGACATTTGATTTAATGCCGCTTGCTTCCTGAGCGATTTTGACTCCGACGCTGGCTCCGATTCTGGTTGCTCCGGCGGCGATCATTGCTCTGGCGTCTTCGAGCGATTTGACTCCGCCCGAAGCTTTGACACCTAAATCAGCTCCGACCGTCCGGCGCATCAGGGCGATGTCCTCGACCGTCGCGCCGCCTTTGGAAAATCCGGTTGAGGTTTTGACGAAATCAGCTCCGGCGTGTTTTGCCGCGAGCGACGCCCGCACTTTTTCTTCATCGCTTAGCAGCGCGGTTTCCAGTATCACTTTGCAAATCGCTCCGAATTCGTGCGCGGCAGCGGCAACTTCACGGATATCGCGCTCAACTGTGCAATCGTCGCCCGATTTAAGAGCGCCGATATTGACGACCATATCAACCTCGCGCGCGCCGTCAAAAATTGCGCGCCGCGCTTCAAAAACTTTGGTGTCGGTCGTGTTTGCGCCAAGCGGAAAACCAATCACCGTACACACCGGAACGCCTGAATTTTTAAGGATTTGGGCACAGGTTTTGACCCAGTGCGGATTAACGCAGACGGAAGCGAACTTGTATTCGGCGGCTTCTTCGCAAAGTTTGCGAATATCGCTCTCGCTGGCTTCCGGTTTGAGCAGAGTGTGATCAACAAAGCTCGCCCAATCGCGCGAAGTCGCCGTTTCGCCTAAAACCAGTCCGACCCGCGCCGCGCCGGCGTCAACAATTCGCTCGAAACCGCCGCATTTCGACAGCCATTCGTCCGCGCAGCCGCAATCTTCATGGCTGCCGGAGATGCCGTTCATCCGAGACAAAACAACGTCGGTGATTTGCTCAACCAATTGCTCTAAATTTCCATTTGTCAGATTCATGTTTTTAACGTTGATATTGTCGCTCAATTGCCTCGATTTTCCCAACCCGTTTGCGGTGGCGCTCTTCGGTCAATTCAGCTGCGAGAAACGCTGTCACAATTTCGCAAATCTCTTTAAAATTGTTTTGCCCGCTGCCCAGTGTCAAGACGTTAGCGCCGTTATGTTCGCGGGAATTTTTGGCGAGGGCGGTCGAATAGCAAGCCGCCGCGCGTACTCCGGCAACTTTGTTGGCTGTCATCGCGCTTCCGATTCCTGCGCCGTCAATCATGATTCCAACTTCGGCCTGCTTTTCCGAAACCGCTTTCGCGACGGCAAAGGCAAAATCGGGATAATCAACCGCGTCAGTCGAATTTGTCCCGAAATCGCGAATCTGGAAGTTTTGTCCGGCTAACAATTCTTTGAGCTTTTCCTTTGTTTCAAAACCGCCGTGATCCGCGCCGAGAGCAATTGTTTTGACTTTTGACGAGACCGCGCGCGCCTCTTTTTTTATCAACTGGATTTGACGCTCGCCGATTAAATCTGCGGCCAAGGGAGTAAGTTTGGCGCTTTCCGAGATTCTCAAACGCGCCCCCGATTCCAGCCCGCGCAAATCGTCTTCGGTGATCAAGCTTTTGCTCGATTCATCGCGGTCAAATCCTTTATCTACTTCGATTATTTTCGGAGCGACATCAATAATCCTTGTTTGCATCAAGGGAATTGCAGGCGTTTCTTCGTCTTCGACCGGCGTATTTTCCAATACCTGCCGGACGAGGGCGCGAACGCGGTCACGCGTCGAATCATTTTGGCTCATCGTTTTTTCAGGCATCAATCAATTGCTTAAGAATTTCGGATGATGGATAATGCTCAATCATTATCCGTTATCCGTTATCAACTATCAATTGACCAAATGAGCGAATTTAACAATCCGAATTTTGAAGTATTGCTTTCAGCCGAACAAATTAAAGCCCGCGTCGCCGAATTGGGCGCTCAAATAGCCGCTGATTATCGAGGCAAAGAAGTAATTTTAATCGGTATTTTAAAGGGCGCGTGCCTTTTTCTCTCCGATTTAATGCGGGCGATTGACGCACCGCTTTCGATTGAATTTATGGCGGTTTCGAGCTACGGCAAAGAAAAACGCTCATCGGGCGAAGTCCGCATCGTCAAAGATTTGGACGTCGCGGTCGAAGGCAAACACCTGGTCGTCGTCGAAGACATTATTGACACCGGACTGACGCTCTCATATTTGCTCGAAAACTTGCGTTCGCGCGGCGCAGCATCGGTTCGGCTGGCAACTTTGCTCGACAAACCGGAACCGCGCAAAGTCGGCGTTAAGGTTGATTACGTCGGCTTTACAGTGCCCAATAAATTTCTCGTCGGTTACGGATTGGATGCGGCTGAACGCTATCGTAACTTACCATTTATCGCGATTCTCAACAGCTAATATGTGCAGTAGCTCAGTGTTATTTCCAATTGCAGAAATTCTAAATGATCCTAACCGAAATTGGTCAGGCAACAATCCGGCAAACGAAGAAGATATCCTTATGATTGCTCAATCTTGCGCAACACAACTATCTGACGAGTATTTCGAGTTGCTTCGTTTTTCTAACGGAGGCGCTGGAGATTTAGCCTTGCCGCCACGCTGGTTTGTTTTATTTAGTGTTAATGAAGTATTGGAAAGAATGTGCGACGATTTTTATCACAAAGAATTCCCCAACTTCTTCTTCTTTGGCAGTAATGGCGGCATGGAGCAAATTGCTTTCGATATGCAAAAGGAAAAGCCTTATCCTATTGTAATGATTGATCCAATCGCTGGATCAGACAGTGCTGTTGAGATTGCTTCCAATATCAATCAATTTGTCGAGGCGATAGGAATTGAATATTCTGATTAGATTTGAATAATGTTCACATTACTAAATCAAGCGAACAATTATCGCCGTCATATCATCGTGCTGCTTGGCGCCGCCCGCGAAATTGTCAGCGCAGACAACCAGATAATCGAGCATTTCGCGGGCGGGCAAATCAATTTTCGCTTTGACTGCTTCAATCATTCGCTCCTCGCCCCATTCTTCGTCCTCAGAGTTCATGGCTTCGGAAATACCGTCGGTAAAACCGATCAGCAAATCGCCCGGCTGCATTTCGATCTCGCCCTGTTCGTAGGAAATCAGCATCGGCGGCAGCATTCCGACTACCGCGCCGCCCGTTTCAAGCCGAATCAGCTCGTAATCTTTGCCGTTTGTCCGGCGAAACAAAAACGGGGCGTTATGTCCGGCGTTGACGTAGGTTAGTTTTCTGGTCGCCGGATCAAACTGCGAATAAAAAAACGTGGCGTAGCGGTTTGAAGTCGAAGTCTCGTAAACCAGACGATTGACGTTGCACATCAGCGTGGCCAAATCTTCGTCAAAGTGAATCGCCTGTCCGCGCAGAGTCGCCTGCAAACTTGCCATCATCAGGGACGCGCCGATTCCCTTGCCCGACACATCGCCGATGGCAATTCCGAATTTATCGTTTTCCAGCTCGAAAAAATCGTAATAATCTCCGCCCACGCCGAGCGCCGGACGACACGCGCCCCAATAATCCAGGCCTTTTACGGTGGGCAAATCCTGCGGAAATAATCTTTCCTGAACCTCGCGGGCGATTTCAACTTCTCTGTTAAGGCGCTCGCGCAGGGCGGTTTCGGAAACTATAGCTTCGGTCAGACGCGAATTTTCCAGCGCGAGTCCGGTTTGAGCGGCGACGGATTTGAGCAGCCGCAAATCGTTGGCCGTGTATGGCTCTTCGGATTTTTTGGGGCTGAGGCTCAGGAAACCCAGCAGTTTTTCTTTGACGCCGACCGGCAGCAGCAGCTGTGAATTGAGTTTTTCCAGATTTTCGCGTTCGCCGTCCAGATTCTCGGTGTTGACCCAGGATTTAGTGTCGTCTGCGTAAACTGTGACGGCTTCGTTTTTTCGTAATTTATCAACTGTTATTTTTTTTTCATCGAACGAGACAGGCGGCGAATCGGCAAAACCGAGCGCGTAAGCCGGATAAAAACTCAGTCCGTTTTTCAGCAAAAAAGTGACCTGGGGAACATGCAGCGACTGTGAAATTTTGTTTGAAACGGTTTCGAGCAGAGGCCGGGTTTCAACCATCGTGCGAACTTCTTCGCTTAAATCCGAGAGAATTTGTTCGGAATTGTAAGCTTCGCGGAAAAAGCGTCTATCCGTCCAGAGTTTAATTAGATTCGCGAGTTTGCCGACTAAGATATTGGCGAGGATTCCGACCGAAATAAAGATGATTTTGAGCCAAACGTTTGTTTCCGCGTTTGAGACGAGCGAGACGGCGGCGAAAATAATGATGATGCTCAGCAAAATCTGAACAACAATCACGCCGTTTCGCGCCAGTGCATACTGCAATCCTTGCCTGACCACAACCGAAACGTCCATTGCGCGTTCAACCACAATGACATACGCCATCGTCAGCGGAAACAGCAATAAAACAACCAATGAGGTAAAAGCGAACCAGGCCGGAACAAGCTCGAAAAATGAGGCTTTCGTGTTGCCGCTCAGAATCCGGTAAAGCACGATACAAAACGCAGGCGTCATCGCGATTGCCGTGCCGTAGTGCAGAATCCGCAGCCTTCGCCGTGAATCTTTATGTTCCACCATTCCGCTCTTAACACCTAAGATAAAGAAAAAAGAAGTTACCCCGATTATTGACAAAACGCTGATGAAGGAATCAAACGGCTCGGTTAAATTGTTGACCGTTTCCCAAATTGCGGGAATGTTGAAAAGCCGACCGAACTGCTCGATTAAATTTAAAAACCCGCTCAAGCCGAGCGGCACAATCAAAAGCCATTTAACAAAAGGAAATCGTCGGTCAAAATCCCATCGCTCGGGAAAATAAAGCGCGAAAATCAACGCTAAAAGTCCAAAGAAATTAAGCGCCGACTCTTGAAAAAAATATTGCAGAGTGCCTTCATTCCCGCCTTCCAAACCGATTGAGCCGACGCCGAGCAGAACGCCGAGTAAAACCCAAGCCAGTGCATCACGCGGACGGACGGCGACCACGTAAAACCCGAGCAGAAACGACAACCCCGGAAACAAAACGTTAAAAACCAAAAGCAATCCGACGTTGGCAAGCGTTCCGGCGAGTGTCACTTTTTTTTCCGCCGCCTTGATAACGAGTTCTTTCTGTTCGGTTTCGCCGTTCGCGTCTTTTCTCTCAATCGTCAAATTTATCGGGTCGCCGGGATGAGTTTTGAGCAATTCATCAAGATAACTATCGTTGGATAGTTCGCGCCCGTTGATGCGAATCACACTGTCACCTTTAACGGCTCCGGCATCCGCGATTTCAGGAAGCTGATCGTCTATTACGCCGCCTGATTTGATGGGGCTTCGCACACTATCCCTCAGACCGGAAATGCGGTTGGCCGTTAAAATAACCCGACCGGCATGAGTTATAAATGCCGTCAGGCAAAGCGCGAACAGCAGTATCAGCGGGATGTAAAGTAAAGTCGGTTTTTTCATGTTTCCAAGTGTGCCGGTTTCTTATCGTCGCTTATTTAATACTTTATAACGCAGCTTTTGGCAATCAGTTCAGTCTCATTCGGTTGAAACCAGTGCTCAATGCAGATAGAATTGGGCTGTTCTCGAATCTTCAATTTGGCGAATAAAAGTAATATGAGAAGTTTATTGCTCACTGTTTTGGCGACGGCGTTTAGCGCTTTGCTCTTGCTGGGGACACCGGCTCAAACAAATGTCAGAGGCGAGCTTTCAACTGTTTACACGGCTTATGATAAAGCGGTTGCGGGGCGAGACTTTAAAACTATTGCCGCATTTTACGCTCCGAATTATGAAGCTGAAACTGAACAGGGCACAATCAGCCGCGCCGAATCGCTCAAAAACCTCCAGGATTTTTTTGCGACCACCAGCGCGGTGTCAACGTCGCAAACAACTCTCGAAAAAGTTGATCAGACGGGCGGAGCGACTGTGGCATTTATCACTCGGCAAATCAAGGGTTCAATGATTTTTGCGGCCGGCAAAACGCGGCAGTTCGAAATAACGACCAAAGCGGAAGAATATTGGACCAAGAATGATAAAAATGTCTGGCTGATTTACTCAGCCACCGAACACGGTCAAACGCTCAAAGTTGACGGAATGGAAGAAAGCGCCGATGTGCTCGAATCAAGCCGGACTCAGCTCGAAACCATTTACGAAAAAATTGATGCGGCACTGAAAACCAGAAACGTCGGAGCGATGTTTGTTTATTGGGCGCCGGATTTTACCGAAATTCAGGACGGGAAAGAAGCAGCTTCAGAAGAAGTTGAGGCTGATATAAAGGCTTTGTTTGCCAAAATCAGCGTGGTTTCAAGTGTTACTCACAAAATCAGCAGCATTAAAGCGGCGAACGGCAGTCACGTAGTGGAAGTGGCACGAACCATCGAAGGCGACATGGTTGTTAATAACAAAAAAGCCTTTTTCGAGTACAACTATCAGGCCGAAGAATCCTGGGTTGAAAATGAACCGGGATTGTGGAAACTCAAAAAGAGCGAAATCACCAGCGGCAAATTTTTGATTGACGGGAAAGAAGTCAAATAATCAAATTGCTCTCAAAAAACTTTGCCCGGCGTTTAATTTCAATCCGAAATTATCCGCGATTGTTTGTCCGATGTCAGCGAGCGATTCGCGCGTGCCCAGATTAATTCCGGCTTTGGCGCTTTTGCCAAACACGAGGAGCGGAGTGTATTCGCGCGTGTGATCCGAGCCTTTTTGAGTCGGGTCATTACCATGATCGGCGGTGATTATCAATAAATCGTCTTCGCGCAGCGCGCCCAAAATTTCCGGAAGACGCGAATCAAAATGCTCCAGCGCTCTGGCATATCCTTCCACATCGCGGCGGTGCCCGTAGAGCATGTCGAAATCAACCAGATTTGAGAAGATCAGGCCGGTTGAATTTGCCAGAATAGCTCTCACCGTTTGATTGATTGACTGTTCATTGTTTTTCGCCGGTAAATCCGCGGTCACGCCTTTGCCGTCATAAATAGAAGCGATTTTACCGATGCAAACCACTTCTAAATTTTTATTATCTAACTCAACCAGCAGATTTTCGTCGGGCGGCGGGACGGCGTAATCGTGGCGATTTTCGGTGCGCGCGAAGGCTCCTTCTTTTCCAACAAACGGACGCGCAATTACCCGACCGACTTCATGTCGCCCGGACAGAATTGCTCGCGCCGTTTCGCACATTTCGTAAAGCCGACTAACGGGAATGACTTCTTCGTGCGCGGCGAGTTGAAAGACCGAATCGGCTGAAGTATAAACGATTGGTTTGCCGGTTTTGACGTGTTCTGCGCCAAGTTCTTTTAAAATTTCCGTGCCGGAAGCCGGAACATTGCCCAGAATGCCCGGAACATTTGTTTGGGCGACAAACTCCTCGATAATTTCAGGCGGAAATCCGTTCGGATAAGTTGGAAAAGCTTTTTCCAAAACGATTCCAGCGATTTCCCAATGTCCGGTTGTCGTATCCTTGCCGTTTGATTTAAGGGCGCACCGGCCAAACGAAGCGCGCGGATTTTCGACCGCCGGTAAATTCGGCAATTGTCTGATATTTCCCAAACCCATCTTTTGCAGATTTGGAAGATAAATCGGACGCGAAGCCAAAATATGCCCGAGCGTATCAGCGCCCGCATCGCCCCAATTTGCGGCATCCGGCATTTCGCCAATTCCAACGCTGTCCAAAACCACCAGGACAATTCGATTAAATCGTTTGTCGCTCATTAACTTTGTCTTCCTTTCGCGTTTATAATAAGCCGGCGGCGCGGCATTTTCAAAGAACTTGCCGTGCAAGAAAACGGCGAGAGATTTAATTTCGCCGTTTGCTTAATTGCTGAATTTTCAGGATTTGAGATCATTTCTTTTTGCCGTCGGTCAGATATCTTTCCATAAACTTGGTCGAAAAGTTTCCCGCTTGAAAATCCGCATCGTTCATGATTTTGATTTGCAGCGGAATCGTCGTTTTGATGCCTTCGACGACCATTGCTTCGAGCGCGCGTCGCATTCGAGCAATCGCCAAACTCCGCGTTCGCGCGTGAACAATCAGTTTGGCAATCATCGAATCGTAATACGGGGGAACGAAATAACCTTCGTACACTGCCGTGTCCACGCGCACGCCGGGACCACCCGGTAAATTCAAAGCGGTGATTCGGCCCGGACTCGGGGTGAAAGTTTCAGGGTCTTCCGCGTTGATGCGGCACTCGATTGAATGCCCGACAATCTGCACTTCATCTTGAGTAAACCCAAGTTCTTCGCCTTCGGCAATGCGAATTTGGTTGCGAACAATATCGGCCAGTGTCACCATTTCCGTTACGGGATGCTCGACCTGAATCCGAGTATTCATCTCCATAAAATAAAAACTGCCGTCCTCGTCAAGCAAAAACTCGAAAGTTCCGGCGCTCGAATAACCGATTTCGCGACAGGCGTTGACCGCCGCCGTACCCATTTGCTGGCGCAGTTCTTCGGTCAAAACCGGAGATGGAGCCTCTTCTAAAAGTTTTTGGTGGCGGCGCTGAATCGTGCATTCGCGTTCGCCCAAGTGAATACAGTTGCCGTGCTCATCCGCCAGCACTTGAATTTCAATATGTCTCGGACGCTCGACATATTTTTCGATGTAAACCGCGCCGTTTTTAAACGCGGCGGCGGCTTCGGTCGAAGCGGTAATCAGTGCGGGCAGTAATTCTTCTTCGCTTCTGACGATTCGCATCCCGCGCCCACCGCCGCCCGCCGCCGCTTTGACGATAATCGGAAAACCAATTTCGCGAGCCAGCACAACCGCCTCCTCGCCCGGTTCAAGCGGTTCCGGGCTGCCGGGCAGAATCGGCACTCCGGCCGCTTTCATCGTTCTCCGGGCTTCGACTTTATCGCCCATCATTTTGATAATTTCCGAGCGTGGGCCGATAAATTTGATGTTGCAGTCCTGGCAGATTTTGGCAAAAGTTTCGGATTCGGCCAGGAAACCATAACCGGGATGAATTGCATCAACATTGGCAATTTCGGCGGCCGAAATAATGGCGGGAATGTTTAGATAACTTTGCGCAGACGGTGCGGGGCCGATACAGACGGCTTCGTCAGCATAGCGGACGTGAAGCGCTTCGCGGTCGGCTTCCGAATGCACGGCGACAGTTTTGATTCCCATCTCCTTGCACGTCCAGATGATTCGGCAAGCAATCTCGCCGCGATTAGCAATCAGTATTTTTTTAAATTTTTGCGTCATGAAAAAGTGAGCGGTAAACAGTGAGCGGTGAGCAGTAGAATTTTCGTCGCTCTTTACTTTGTGTTTTGAATCACGAGGCAAAGATTAACAGTTCTGCTCACCGCTCACCGCTCACTGTGTACTAATTACTTAACTGCGAAAAGCGGTTGACCGTATTCGACGGGCTGGCCGTTTTCAACATAGATTTTGACGATTTCGCCGGAAATTTCCGCCGGAATTTCGTTCATTAGCTTCATCGCTTCGACAATGCAAACCGTGGTTTCGGACGAAACCTGACTGCCGACTTTGACAAACGGCTCGGCTTCGGGTGACGGAGAGCGGTAAAATGTCCCGACAATTGGTGAAACTATCTTCTTGAGATTCGCGCTTTCATCGGTTCCGGGCGCTGTCGCACTTCCGGTAATTGAGGCTTCGGCGTTTTGCGGCTGGCCGGTTTGGGTCAGCAGCATCGGTGCGGCCTGTTGCGGCGCGGCTTGAATTATTTGGGGAGCCAATTCTTTTCGCAGCCTGACTCGGATATTTTCGTTTTCAAACTCGAAATCGGTAAAGCCGTGATTGTTAATCAGTTCGGCCAGTTCGCGCAGTTCGCTCATGTTCAGCGAGCTACCGGCAGTTGACTGTTGCTGTTGCGGCGGTCGGGAATTCCCGCGATGACGATTGCGCCCGCCGCGGCGATTTTCGCCGCTTTGCGGCGGCGTTGACGCATCATCATCTTCCTTGCTCACTTCTCGGCTTGGGCTCATTCGGCTTTGCTCGTCCATTTTTATTTAAGCGAATTTAAAAAGCGAATCGTGAACAGTATCAACTTTGAGTAGTCCAACGTTTACCATTCACGATTCACGATTATCTATTTTCTATTTATTATCGCCTTTGGCTGCCAGTTCTCGCGGGTTGTCAACCAATTCGATGACCGCGACTTCCGCGTTATCGCCTTTGCGATGCCCCAAGCGGACAATTCGGGTATAACCGCCGGGGCGATTCTTATAACGCTCGCCAAGCTCACTAAAAAGTCGCTGAACCGCTTTCACGCCGGCCGTTCGCTCCGGCCTTTCTTTCTTTCCCTCGCCTTTTTTGCCGCGAAATCTGCTTAATTCATGGTTGTGCGTAAAATTTCCGGCGTGAAAATAAGTTGCCGCCAAACGACGCAGGTGTACGGCATCGGCTTTGGCGCTGTCGCCTTCTAAAGTCTGCGCTTTGCGCGAAAGAGTAATGGCTTTTTCGACAAACGAGCGCAATTCCTTGGCTTTCGGCAGGGTTGTGACGATGTATCCGTTTTCCGAGTTAATCAGCGATGTCGCTAAGTTTCGCAGCATTGACATTCGATGCTCGGTTGTCCGTCCTAATTTTCGATGTGCTTTTAAATGTCGCATTTCAATTTTGGATTCTGGATTCTGGATTCTGGGAAAATTTAAAAGTCTGTCTTCAAACCTAGTCAATAGTTTGTGAAAGCTTTTTCAATCCAAAATCCAAAATCTAAAATCTAAGTTATTCTTCGTCGTCTTCGTAATCTTCGTAACGGTCGCGTCCGCCGGAGCCTGGAATCGGGTTGCCCTGTTCGTCAAAATCCATGCCGAAATCAAGTCCCATTCCGTGCAGCAGGTCTTTAATTTCAGTTAATGATTTCTTCCCAAAATTCTTGGTCGAAAGCATTTCGCGTTCGGTCCTTTTAATCAAATCACGGATTGAGCGAATATCAGCGTTCTTGAGGCAATTATATGAGCGAACCGAAAGTTCTAGTTCGTCAATCGAGCGGTCAAGCACATCGTTGCGCGGCAAAGGCGGTCGTGAAATATCGTCGTAGGCAAATTCTTCAGCCTCTTCTTCAAAGTTAATAAAGATCGTCATATGATCTTTGATCAGCTTTGCCGCAAGCCCAATCGCGTCATCGGGTCTGACCGAACCATCCGTCCAAACTTCAATCGTCAGTTTGTCAAACTCGGTATTCTGTCCAAGTCGAGCCGCTTCAACGTTATAATTAACTTTTTTAATCGGCGTATGAACCGAATCAATCGGAATATAGCCGAGCGATAAATCTTCGTCTCCGTTGCGTTCGGCGGGAACATATCCGCGACCGCGTTTGAGACGGGCCTCGATATTGAGCGAGCCGCCTTCGCTGATAGTCGCGATATAAATATTAGGATCAAGAATTTCGACATCACCATCGGCCTGAATATCGGCGCTGGTCACTTCTCCGGCTTCGCTTTTTTGAATTGTCAAAGTTTTAGCCGAGTTTCCATGTAATTTGAAAGGAATTTGCTTCAAATTCAAAATGATGTCAGTTGCATCTTCGACAACGCCCGCGATTGAAGCGAATTCGTGTTCGACTCCCTCGATTTTGACGGCAGTGACGGCCGCTCCTTCGATTGAAGATAACAGAGCGCGACGCAGCGAATTTCCGATTGTCGTGCCAAAACCGCGCTCAAATGGCTGGGCGGCGAATTTGCCGTAACGTTCAGTTGCCGCGTCAGGTTCAGATTGCAGGCGTTCCGGCATTTTGAAATCTGTCCAAAGATTGTTTTGATTCATACAGATTTTTTTCTCAAACTTGTTGTTGGTTCTCTTCTCAAATCCAGCTTTTCGGCTTTCCTTGAAAAATTTTATAGTTGCGTTTTGATTTATAAGCCAAACGCAATAAAGCAAAGCCGCCGTAAGCCGCACCTAAAGCAAAAAACAGTTATTTATGCTCGGTTGCAGCCAACGGCAGTTTGCGATTGTTAATTATTTGCTGTACAGCTCAACAATCAACTGTTCGTTGATGTTGCTGTCAATATCTTCACGTTTTGGCAGTGCCGTCACGGTCGCCGAATAAGCGCCGCCCTCAGCCGGCGCAATCCAACTCGGTCGTCCACGACCGGCCGCAGTTGACCAAGCGCCTTCGACATGGGCGTTTTTGGTGCTGTCTTCGATGATTGAAATGACGTCGCCCTGTTTGATTTGAAACGAAGGAATATCTACTTTGCGTCCGTTAACTTGAACATGGCCATGATTAACCAGTTGTCGTGCCTGACGACGCGAGGTCGAAAATCCGGCGCGGTAAACCGCGTTATCCAAACGGCGTTCGAGAATAAACAGTAAATTGTCGCCGGTAATGCCCTTTTGACGCGCAGCTCTTTCAAAATACCCGCGAAACTGTTTTTCAAGAATAAAATAAATTCGTTTGACTTTTTGTTTTTCGCGCAACTGCTGACCGTAGCCAACCAGCGCTTTGCGTCTCGCGGTCGGGCCGTGCTGCCCGGGAGGCTGAGTTCCGCGTTTTTCAATCGGACATGAAGGCTTATAACATCTATCGCCTTTAAGAAATAACTTTCCACCTTCGCGGCGGCACAAACGACACACCGCGTCTCTATATCTTGCCATTTTTATTTAATGTTCCGTTTAGATTAGAAACGGAAAAAGTTTACAAGCAACTTTGAGTTTTAAACTCAAAGTTGCTCTTCTTCCTTTTAGTAATAATTAATTGTTAACGGTTAATAGTTAATTATTTTTAAAGACATCTAAATTAACTATTGACGATTACCAATTAGACTAAACTCTGCGACGTTTTGGAGGCCGACAACCGTTGTGCGGAATCGGCGTTGTGTCGCGGATAATGGTGACGCGAATTCCAGTGTTGTGAATCGCTCTAATTGCGGATTCGCGCCCGCCGCCCGGCCCTTTAACGCGAACTTCGCAGGAAGTCATTCCAGCTTCGAGCGCTTTGCGTGCGGCTTCGGAAGCGGCTTGCTGCGCGGCGAACGGAGTGCCCTTGCGCGAGCCTTTAAAACCGCGCGCTCCCGCTGAGCTTTGCGCAACCAGGTTACCCTCTAAATCGGTAATCGAAATCATCGTGTTATTAAACGACGCTGCGATATAAACCACTCCGATAGGAATGTTTTTCTTTTCTTTTTTCCGAAAAGTCTTTTTCTTTCCGGTTGCTTTTGGTGCTGCTTTTGCCACTTTATCAGTTAACAGTCAGCAGTCAACAGTCAACAGTTTTTGATAACTGTTAGCTGTTAACTGATAACTGATATTATTTCTTGCCTGGAGCTTTTTTCTTAGCGACTGTCATTCGGCGCGGACCTTTGCGGGTGCGGGCGTTGGTGTGTGTGCGCTGACCGCGAACCGGCAGGCTGCGGCGATGCCGTAATCCGCGATAGCAGCCGATATCCATCAGACGTTTAATATCGAGCTGAACGCGTTTTCGCAAATCGCCTTCAATATCGCCCTGTGTATCAAGAATGGTTCTGATTCGCGTCAGTTCATCCTCGCTCAAATCACGGATTTTGGTATCAATACCAATTTGCGCCTCGTTCAAAAGCGCCGTCGCGCGGGATTTCCCGACGCCGTAAATGTATGTGAGACCAATCTGCGCTCTTTTATTTGGTGGTAAATCAACTCCTGCTACACGAGCCATCTTTTCGATTTTGGATTTTGGATTTCGGATTTCGGAACTTTGGGTAAGCGGAGATTATTTTCAATAATTGAAATTAATCTCTCATAAATCCAAAATCCAAAATCCGAAATCCGAAATAAATTTAGCCTTGTCTTTGTTTATGTTTCGGGTTCGTGCAGATTACCCGCACGATACCCTTCCGGTGAATAACTTTACAGTTTTCACAAATTTTTTTGACTGATGGACGGACCTTCATGATTTAGTGTCTCTCCAAACTATTTATAACGGTAAGTAATTCGCCCGCGACTCAGATCATACGGTGAAAGCTCAACTAGAACGCGATCCCCGGGCAAAATCTTGATAAAATTCTTGCGCATCTTTCCAGAGATATGCGCTAACACTTGGTGTTTGTTACCTTCTAATTCAACTTTGAACATGGCGTTCGGCAAAGTTTCTAAAACCGTCGCCATTACTTCAATTGCCTCTTCTTTTGACATACATTACCAAGCAGAAATACTGTCCAGAAACGAAACTGTTATTTTCTTATTTCTTGGGTTGTTTGTCAAACGCCAATCTGAGTTTAAGCTCCGACCGTTTCAGTCATTATTTCATGCTGAGCAAGCCGAGCCTTCTGCTCTTTAGTAAACGTCAAAATTTCAGGCCCGTTTTCAGTTACGGCGACAGTGTGTTCGGTGTGTGCCGACGGTTTTCTATCTTTTGTCACAACCGTCCACCCGTCAGCTAAAATTTCCGTCTCTTCGGTTCCGACATTTATCATCGGTTCGATGGCAAAAACATAGCCGAGCCTGATTTTTTCTTTCGTGCCGGGTTTGCCGTAGTTAGGAATTTGCGGATCTTCGTGCATTTTTCTGCCGATGCCGTGTCCGGTAAAACCTTTGACAACTCCATAGCCAAACTTTTTAGCGTGCGATTCCACTGCAAAACCGATGTCACCGACATGCCGGCCAATCCGACACTGATCAATCGCCAGTTTCAAGCATTCTTCAGCCACTCGAATCAGCTGAGCTCTTTCTTCATCAACATTGCCGACCGGAATGGTCGTTGCCGTGTCTCCGACAAACCCATTAAGAGTTGCGGCCAGGTCAACCGAAAAGATGTCGCCATCGTTTAAAATAGTGTCCGCAGAGGGAATGCCGTGAACGACAACGTGATTGACCGATGCGCAAATCGAACCCGGATACGTTCCCAAATAGCCTTTAAAAGTCGGAATTGCGCCGCCGTCACGCATCATTTTTTCGGCAGCTTGATCTATTTCAAGAGTTGAAATTCCGGGCTTAACCATTCGACGAATCTCTTCGCGCACTTCAGCGATTAGTTCACCGGCTTCCCGCATTCTATCAAGCTCTTTCCGTGACTTCCCAATAATCATGCCTTTTCCTATTAGAATCCGTCCGAAGTTATGTAAACTTTGCTCAAAGCTGGTCATTTCGGATTAATCAGCTAACGCTCTATGCCATTACTAACCCTTCCAGTTGACGATAAACCTCTTCGGTTTCCTTTGTTCCGTTAACTCGCTCTAACCGATTACTTTTTTCGTAATATTTGATTAGTGGAGTTGTCTCACGGTCGTAAACTTCAAGCCTGGCCCGCACTTTGTCTTTTTTGTCATCCTCTCGCTGGATTAAAAGCGCGTCAGGATGCAAATCACAAAATCCGGCAACTTTGGGCGGTTTAAAATATTTATTGTAAATTTCGCCGCAAATTGGACAGGTGCACCTTCCGGTCAAACGTTTTTCGAGCAAGTCGAGCGGAATATTAATCAATATGGCTTGCAGCGTTTTGTTTTGCGCGTGAGCCAGTTCTTCAAGATTTTCCGCCTGCGCCGTGGTCCGCGGAAAACCATCGAGAATATAACCGTTTTTGCAGTCATCTTGGGATGTCCGCTCTTCAACTAACTGGACAACCAATTTGTCGGAAACGAGCTGTCCGGAAGCTAGAATCTCCCGCAGTTGACGGGCTAACGGAGTATCGGCTTTCGATAAAGCACGAAAAATATCGCCGGTTGAAATTTGCGGCAAATTATGTCGCTCTTGCAGCAGACGGGCTTGGGTGCCTTTGCCTGCCCCCGGAGCTCCAATTAATAAAATGATCTTGTTCATTTATTTTTTGGACTTTGGTTTTTGGAGTGATTTTCGACTTAATTGATAAAACAATCAAAAAGCCTAAACTAAAGACGAACGCCGAAAAAACCAAAGCTCCAATTTTTAGCCGTCCGAGCGCCGCCCGCGCAGGCGCGAACCAGCCCCTAAAAAGCCTTCGTAGTTACGCATGACAAGCTGCGCTTCCACTTGAGCGACAGTATCCATGGCCACACCAACCAAAATCAGAAGCGAAGTTCCGCCGAAATAAAATTGATAGCCTAACCCGGTCGGAATCCAGCTTAAACCTGGCGTCGCCGTCAAAAAATTATCGAGCGCAGTTCCGATAAATGGCAGGCGAGCAACATGAAAACCGCTGAGCAGAAGCTGCGGTACGAAAGCGACAAACGCCAAATAAAGCGCGCCGACGGTAGTTAATCTGGTTAAAATCGCATTGAGATAATCCGCTGTGGCGACGCCCGGACGGATTCCCGGAATATAGCCGCCGTTTTTACGAAGGTTATCCGCAACTTCTTCGACGTTGAAAATTACTGTGATATAAAAGAAGGTGAACAAGACGATTAAACCAAGGAAAACCAATTCGTAATATGGATCGCCGCCGTGAAACTGAGTAAAGAAAGCGTAAATCTTTGCCCAAGTAGAATCTGGACTGTTTTTGTCAGGCGGAAAAGCCGAGAACAAAGTTTGCGGCATCGCCAATACGGATGAAGCAAAAATCACCGGAATCACGCCGCCCATGTTGACTTTCAGAGGTAAAGTCGTCTGTTGACCGCCTACAACCTGTCGCCCAATCTGCCGCCTGGCATAATTCATTGTGATTTTACGCCGCGCCGATTCCATATAAACGATCAGAGCGATCAGGGCAACCAACACCGCTACCAAGAAAACCACGCCAACAGTTTGAAGCGTGTCGCCGCTTTTAACCCGGTCGGAAATCTGCAGAACGGCGCGCGGCAAGCCGATGGCGATGCCCGCGAAAATAATCAGCGAAATACCGTTGCCGATCCCGCGTTCGGTGATCTGCTCACCGATCCACATGACGAAAACCGTGCCGGTTGTCAGAGTGATAACGGTTGAAATGGTAAACCAAATTGAATCCGCGCCGATTCCGTTAACTCGCAACCAATGAGCGACAAAACTGGTTTGGATAGCGCACAGAATAACGGTTAGATAGCGCGTCCATTGGTTGATTTTCTGCCGCCCCATTTCGCCTTCTTCCTGAATCTTTTTCAGCTGCGGCGAAATAACAGTCATCAACTGAAGTATGATTGAAGCCGTAATGTAAGGAGTGACACCAAGCGCAAAAACCGAAATTGTTCGAAAGTTGCCGCCGGAAAATAAATCAAGAACGCCGAGCAAGGTTCCAGAAACATCGTTCCACACTCTGGCGAGCTGTTCTTTGTTGATGCCGGGCGCAGTAATATGCGCTCCAAAGCGATAAACTGCTAAAAGTCCCAGAGTAAACAAGATGCGTTTCCGCAACTCCGGAACCTTGAACATATTCTGAACGGCGGCGAAAAACTTTTCCATAAAAATAAATTAGTCCTTGGTCATTCGTCCTTTATCCATTGCTGTTTATTAAAGCAAAAGACAAATTCGTAAGCTGAAGTTACGAGTTTATGAAAACTGGGGACAAATGACAAAGGACGATTAATAAATTAAGCGGCAGCCTCAACTTTTTTGACTTCGTTAGCCTGACCTCCAGCCTTTTCAATCTTTTCGCGCGCGGCTTTGGTAAAGCGATGCGCTGAGATGTTGAGGGATTTGCTCAAGTCGCCGTTGCCGAGGATAACCAAATCATGCTTGGCTTTCTTGATCAGACCGCGTTTGTGCAAAACTTCCGGCGTGATTTCATCTCCCGCTTCAAAACTTGCTTCGAGTTTAGCCAGCGAAATCTCAATCCATTGTTTTTTAAAGATATTGGTAAAACCGCGCTTTGGCAGACGACGGTGAAGCGGCATTTGTCCGCCCTCGAAACCGGTTTTGGCAGAGTAGCCTGAACGCGATTTTTGACCTTTGTGACCGCGCCCGGAGGTTTTGCCCAAACCCGAACCGGGTCCGCGTCCGACCCGTTTTTTCTTGTGCGTCGAGCCTTTCGGCGCTTTGATATTATTTAATGAGAGTGCCATTTTTTGAATGGTGAATGGTGAATGGTGAATGGTGAATTTTATTTAAACAGTTAACCATTCATGATTCTCGTTCACGACTAATAATTATTCCACTATTCGCAATAAATGCGGAACTTTAGCGACAACGCCGCGCATTGAGAGCGTATCGGGACGCTCAACGATTTGATTCAGTTTGGTTAACCCAACGCTTTTGACAATCGTTTTCTGCTTTGTCGAGTAGCCGATTGAGCTGCGATAATACTGAATTTTGATTTTGCCTGTGTTTGTTGTTTTGTCAGCCATCTTCTTCTAATGGTGAATTGTTAATAGTGAATTGCTTATGTTAGGGAATTTGCTTTTAATTCACAATTCATAATTCACAATTTATAATTCATTAACCTGTTTGCCGCGGCTTCGAGCAACATCTAACGGATCCTTCATTCTGGTTAGGCCGTCGAAAGTGGCGCGAATCACGTTATGGGCGTTGCCGGAACCTAAAACTTTGGTGCGCACGTTATGAATTCCGACAGCTTGCATAATGGCGCGTACAGCACCACCCGCAATAACCCCGGTTCCTTCTGACGCCGGTTTTAGTAAAACTCGTCCCGCGCCGTATTCGCCAATCATCTGATGCGGCAGAGTGCCTTGAATCAGAGGAACTTTGATCAAATTTTTCTTTGCGGCCTCGACGGCTTTTTTAATCGCGTTCGGCACTTCTTTGGCCTTTCCCGTTCCAAATCCGACATGACCGGCTTCGTCTCCGACAACAACTAATGCGGCGAAAGACATATTTTTGCCGCCTTTGACAACCTTGGTGACGCGATTGATCGAAATCAGCTGATCCTTGAGATTCAACCCCTGCGGAGAAACTCTTGCGTTATTAGTTTTCATTATTATTCTCTTCGACTTCCGGCGCGGACTGCTGTTCAGCTTCGCCTTTGTTTAAACCGGCTTCGCGGGCCGCTTCCGTCACGGCTTTAACGCGCCCGTGATACACGTAACCGCCCCGGTCAAAAACAACATTTTCAACTCCGGCAGCTAAAGTCCGCTCGGCAATTGCTTTACCCACTCTCTGCGCGGCTTCGATGTTGCCGCCGGTCTTTCCGCGCAAATCTTTTTCCGTAGTCGAAGCTGAAGCCAGTGTTTTTCCGGCAACATCATCAATTACCTGCGCGTAAACGTGATTCAAACTGCGGAAAATGGCCAGCCTTGGGCGTTCCGCCGTGCCGCGCACTTTTTTGCGAATTCGCGTGTGTACGGCGCGTCTTAAATCTGCTCTTCTCGTAATCATCTTTCGTGAATCGTGAATCGTGAATCGTGAATAGGACTGTCGAGTTTCTCGATTTACTATTCACCATCAACGATTTACTACTTGCCGGTTTTACCGGGTTTTAATTTGTAAGTTCTATCAGCATAACGAACGCCTTTACCTTTGTAGGCATCAGGTTTTCGAAGACGGTTGAGTTCGGCTGCAACCTGACCCAGTTTTTGCTTATCAATACCAGATAAAGTTAAAGTCAGTTGATACTGAGGAATAGCAGTTTTCGTTTGCACTCGCTCGGCCTTAGCTTCAACACCGTCGGGCAGCGCATACTCAATCGGATGCGAATAGCCAAGCGAAAAGACAATTGTTTTACCGCGAACATCAGCTTTGTAACCGACCCCGACGACATCCATATCTCTTTTGAAACCTTCGGTAACACCGAGGATAGCATTGTTAGCCAAGGCTCTGGCAAGTCCGTGAAAAGCCGCCTGATCGTCATTTTCACGCGTCACCACTAAACTGCCGTCTTCGAGCGCGGCGCTGATGCCTGCCGGAATCGGCGAGCGCAGAACGCCTTTCGGCCCTTTAACTTCTAATTCGCCATCGTTGATTTTGACATCAACGCCTTTTGGCAAGACGATGGGCTTTTTTCCAATTCTTGACATTTCAATTTTGGATTTTGGATTTTAGATTTTGGATTAATTTTCTTTTTGGAGCTGCGTGTTCAATTTTACTGCTCGGCTATTGTCGCCACGCAAATCCGAAATCCAAAATCTAAGATCTAAAATCTAGTAGATTTCTGCTAAAACTTCGCCGCCGATTTTTTCCTGACGGGCGCGCTTTCCGCTCATCAAACCGCGTGAGGTTGAAACTATGTTGATACCGTAACCATTTAGCACTTTTGGTATTTCCTGCGAACCCATATAAACGCGCCGCCCTGGTTTCGAGATGCGTGCTAGATGTGTAATCGTAGATGCTCCCTTAATATCGTAGCGGAGGAATATTCGAATTGTTTTTTTGACGCCTTCACCGCGAACGTCGTAGTTATTGATATATCCTTCTTCTTTTAGGATACGAGCGATTTCTAATTTTAGTCTGGAAGCCGGAACAAAAATTCTCACATGTTTCGCCGCTATTGCGTTGCGAAGCCTCGTCAGCATATCGGCAATCGGGTCTGTCATTTTTATTAAAGCTGTCAAGCATCAGATGGCGGGTATCATCAATTAGAATGACCACTTTCCACTGATAACTGATGGCTAATCTACCAACTTGATTTGGTTACTCCGGGAATTTGTCCCTGAAGTGCTAGCTCGCGCATCGCGATCCGGGACATTCCGAATTTTCGCAAATATGCACGCGATCTTCCTGATTGCGAGCAGCGGTTGCGAACTCTGATTGGGCTGGCGTTACGCGGGAGTTTTTGCAACCGCAAAACTGCCGCATCAACCTCTTCACCTGTTGAATTCGGGCTGTTAATAATTGCTTTAAGCGCGGCACGTTTGACGGCGTACTGCGCCACCATTTTCTTGCGCTGGTCGTTTCTTGCGACTTTGCTAATTTTTGCCATAACTATTTAATTTTTTGACTATTGTCTAAAAGGCATTCCGAGCGCTTTAAGTAAAGCCCGGGCTTGTTCGTCGGTTTTCGCAGTCGTTACAATCGTGATATTCATGCCGCGAGTTTTATCAACTTTATTAAAGTCAATTTCCGGGAAAATAAGCTGTTCCCGAATACCGAGCGTGTAGTTTCCGCGTCCATCAAATGCTTTGGAAGAAACGCCGCGAAAGTCGCGAACGCGCGGCAGAGCGACGTTTAGCAACCTGTCCAGAAACTCATACATTCGGTCGCCGCGCAGCGTTACCATGGCTCCGATGTTCATTCCTTGACGCAGCTTAAACGAAGCGATTGATTTCTTCGCCTTGGTGATCACCGGCTTTTGTCCGGTGACAGCGCGAATTTCTTCGACGGCGACATCCAAAATCTTCGTGTTGCTGACCGCTTCGCCCATTCCCATGTTGACCACGACTTTTTCAATTTTAGGAATCGCCATCGGGTTTTTAATGCCAAACTCTTTAGCTATTGCCGGAGCAATCTCCTGCCGATACTTTTCTTTTAATCTGGCCGCGACCTTTATCTGTTTTGCGGCAACGACAGGCTCACTCTTTTTGGCGGCCGCTTTCTTTGTTTTGGCGGGCGCGGCTTCTTTATCATTGGCATTGGTGGCCGCAGTTGAACTATCACCGGTCGCCGCGCTTACCGCGCTTTCGACGATACTCGCCGCGCCTTCCACAACTGATGAGACTGCCGCCGAGATAGTATCAATGACACTTTCAATAACCGTCGGTTTCTCAGCAGTTTCTTCGGTCTCGTTTGTTTCTTTGCTTTTATCTTCAGCCATTTTTCACTTCACTTTGCGCTTAACTGTTGTTTAAAAAATAAACGCGTCTTGGACAAAAATTTATTCAAGTACCTTGCCGCTTTTCACCGCTACACGTACCTTCTTACCGTCGTCATTGGTTTGATAACGGATGCGGGTCGGGGCGCCGGTTTCCGGATCAACCACTGCGACGTTGGAAATATCAATCCATGATTCTCTTTCAATAATTCCGCCCTGCAGGTTTAGCTGCGGGTTCGGGCGCGTGTGTTTCTTAATGATTCCTGCGCCTTCTACCTTGACCCGAGCGTTGCGCGGATCAACCTGAATGATGCGTCCGCGATGCGGGGTTCTTTTTCCGTTTGCATCGTAGCGGTTGTAATCCTTACCCGTTACGAAAACTACCATGTCGCCCTTTTTTACTTTGACATGAACGGCGCCTTTTTTCGGCTGCGCCTTAGCTCGAGTTTTGACTGCCATTTTTTAAATAACCTCCGGCGCAAGCGAAACGATTTTCATGTAATTCTTATCGCGCAGTTCACGCGCTACCGGACCGAAGACGCGCGTCCCAATCGGCGTTCCATCATCCTTGATCAAGACGGCGGCATTCTCATCAAAGCGGATATAAGTTCCATCCTGACGGCGAACTTCTTTGCGAGTCCGCACAATTACGGCATTATAAACTTTGCCTTTTTTTGCCACGCCGTCCGGAGTTGCTTCTTTAACGGTGACTTTGATTTTGTCACCAAGCGTCGCTATTTTACCGGTCGAACCGCCAATCGGCATAATCATGACAACGCGCCGCGCCCCAGAATTGTCCGCCACATTAAGTGACGTTTGCATTTGAATCATAACTTCACCTTTGGTGAAAATGGTGAATTGTTAATGGTTAATTGTGAACTGAAAAGCATTTTCATTCACCATTGATCATTCACCATTCACCGTTATTTCGCTGCTTTTTGAATAATCTCAATCACGCGCCAACGCTTACGAGCCGACATCGGACGAGTTTCCTCGATTCTCACTTTGTCGCCGATGCCGGCCGTCATTTCATCATGCGCCATAAATTTCGTGGTGCGACGAACATACCGGCGGTATTTCGGATGCATTACCTGCCTGTCAACACTGACGACGACGGTTTTCGTCATTTTATCGGATGACACCGTTCCAACTTTTTGAGCACGTCTGCCGGCGGCTGTTTTTCCTTCAGTCGCGGTTTCCTTCGTTAAACCGAGAGCGCTAACTGCTCCTTCAACCACACTTGCTGTCGCCTCGACAACTCCGGAGGCTGCCGAGGAAACCGTGTCAACAACGTTTTCAATCACTGTCGGTTGATCTTCCTGAGGCTGTTCCATGGTTTCCGGAACTTCTTTATTTTCTTTTTTCTTAGCCATTTTTGCTTCTCTGGTTGCTGACTTTTCTGATTAAGGCAGCTTAAATCTTAGGCGCTTGGCTGCGTTTCGGCAGTTGTTTCGCGCTGTCTTAAATAAGTGTTGATTCGCGCTAAAGTTTTCTTTTCGCGGCGCAAATCGTTGAGAGCCGACGTGTCGCTGAGAGCATGACGAAAGTTTAAACGGAAAAGCGATTCTTTTAATCTGTCAGCTTCCTCGCGCAATTCATCAACCGACATTTCGCCTAATCTTTGGAGTTCTTCTTTACGTTTCATAACTTTAAACGTTACCCCCTTCCTGTTCGACGCGAGTCACAAATTTGGTTTTGACCGGCAGTTTTTGAGCTGCCAGATCAAACGCCTCGCGCGCTAAAGATTCCGGAACTCCTTGAATTTCGTACAAAACTCTGCCGGGTTTGATGACCGCAACCCAGTGATCCGGCGCTCCCTTACCGCTCCCCATTCTGGTTTCAGCCGGTTTTTTGGTAATTGGCTTATCAGGAAACATCCGAATCCAAATTTTGCCCGCGCGTTTAATGTGGCGCGTCATGGCAATACGAGCCGCTTCGATTTGTCGGTCTGTAATCCATCCCGCTTCAAGGCTCTTGAGCGCAAAATCCCCGAATGAAACCATCGCGCCGCGCTGTGCTACGCCTCGATTTCGTCCCTTCATTTGCTTGCGGTGCTTGACCTTCTTCGGCATCAACATAATTGCTTAACCTCTAAACAAAATATAAAAACTTAATTTCTTCCGCCGCCTTCGTTGCCGCGCCGAAAATCACCGCCGCGACCACCGCCGCCGCCTTCACGATCTCCGCGCTCGCGTCGGCGCGGCGGGCGACCGTCACCGCGACCACCAACAGGGCGCGGCTCGTTAATCGGATCAGTTGTCGTCCCGCGTGCCAAGGCCGCGTTCGCGTCCAAAATTTCGCCGCGATAAATCCACACTTTGACTCCGATAATTCCAAATGTCGTTAGCGCTTCGGTGAATCCATAATCAACATCAGAGCGCAGGGTGTGAAGCGGAAGCTGGCCCTCGAGAGTCCATTCAGTTCTGGCGATTTCAGCTCCGTTGAGACGACCGGCAACCATTACTTTGATTCCCATTGCGCCGACGCGAATTGATTCTTCCATCGTTTTTCTCATCGCACGGCGAAAAGCAATTCGTTTTTCGAGCTGCTGGGCAATCTTTTCGGCTTGAAGCTGTGCGTTCAATTCAGGCTTTTGTACTTCCTGAATCGAAACCAAAACCTCACGTCCGGTCTTGGCCGATAAATCAGTCCGCAGCTTTTCAATATCAGCACCCTTACGTCCGATGATAATGCCGGGACGCGAAGTGTAAATAATGATTTTCACGCGGTTAGCGGCGCGCTCAACATCAATATGCGAAACGCCGGCGCCATTAAAGCGTTTTTTCAAATCGCGCTTGAGCTTTAAGTCTTCGGCTAAAAACTCTGCGAATTCACGTTTGGCGAACCAGTGTGAGTGCCAATCTTTGTTGTACCCGACTCGGAAGCCGTATGGATGAACTTTCTGTCCCATTTGTTTACTCTACTTCTCGGATAAATTAATCCGTTTTCTTTTCTTCTGAAGTTGATTCGGTTTCGTTTTTAGCAACGGCTTTTTTCGTCGTTACTTCAGCCTCGCCATCAGTTTTCGCCTTGCTTGCTTCCGGAGCGGTTTCAACTTTTTGCGCTCCTTCGGTTGGCGCCGCTTCAGTGGTTTCTACTTGCGGCGCGGTCGTCATTGATTGTTCGACCGGAGTCTCCAGCGGGATTTCCGTCGGTTCCACTGCCGGTGCGGCCTTTACTTCCTCGGCGCTCGTGGTCTCCGGAGCTTTTTTGTTTGGCTTGACGACGCTTGGAGCGCTCGAAGGCTTTGCAGCAACGGCGACTTTTTTCATTTTGCCGACCGGTTTGGCGTTGGCCGGCTGCTCGCTGGTTAGCTGAATCGTCAGATGACAATAATAACGCTGTTCACGGTAAGCGCGACCTTGCGGAGCCGGACGGACGCGGCGGCGATTTTTGGTCGGCCCCATGTCAACAAAACAGGTTTTCACCCATAAATCGTCCGGGTCAATCGCAATGTTGTCTTGCTCGGCTTTGAATGTTGCGTTCGCAATTGCCGAGCGCAAACACTTTTCGATATTTTCGGTTGCGCGTTTATTGGTAAACTGCAGGATTGCCAAAGCCTGCGCGACGTTTTTGCCGCGAATCATATCAATTACGAGTCTGGCCTTTTGCGGTGATCCGCGCAAAAATTTTCCTTTTGCTATCGCTTCCATAACCTTCTTAATGGTTAATGATTAATGGCTAATGGTTAATCAGGAATTTATAATTAACAATTAACAATTCACCATTAATTTATTTCCGTTTGGCGCCTTTTTCCTGTTTCGTTCCGGCATGACCTTTGTAGGTGCGCGTCGGAGCAAATTCGCCGAGTTTGTGACCAACCATATTCTCAGTTATATAAACCGGAATGTGACGTTTGCCGTTATGCACACCAAACGTCATTCCGACCATATCGGGAATGATAGTCGAGCGGCGAGACCAAGTTTTAACGGCCGGCGGGCGATTTGCGCCGGCGGCAAGCCGCGCCATAACTCTTATGATACTGGCGTCAATAAACGGGCCTTTTTTAACTGAACGTGGCATTTACTATTTTGGATTTTGGATTTTGGATTTTGGATTTTTTCGGTTGCGCTAAAACAAACTAAATTTATTTAAGTCAATCCAAAATCCAAAATCCAAAATCCAAAATCGGGCTTATTTGCTTCTTCTATCGCGCACAATCATTTTCTGAGTGCGTTTGTTATTACGGGTTTTGTAACCGCGCGTGGGTTGTCCCCAGGGCGTTACCGGATGGCGACCACCGGAGGTTTTGCCTTCACCGCCGCCGTGCGGGTGATCAACCGGATTCATTGCGACACCGCGAACGTGCGGGCGAATCCCTTTCCAGCGCGAGCGTCCCGCTTTTCCGAAAGATTCATTTTCGTGTTCCACGTTGCCGACTTGTCCCACCGTGGCCATGCAGACAATCGGAACGCGACGGGTTTCGCCCGAAGGCATTCGCAGCTGAGCGTAATCACCGTCTTTGGCAACCAACTGCGCAAACGAACCGGCGGAACGTGCCATCTGTCCACCTTTACCCGGACGCATTTCAATATTGTGAATCTGCGTTCCAAGTGGGATATTGCGAATCGGTAAAGCGTTACCCGGCAAAATGTCGGCTTCGGGCCCGCTCATGATACTTTTGCCGACTTCGAGCCCGACCGGCGCGATGATGTAACGTTTTTCACCGTCCAGATAAGTGATCAAGGCAATATGAGCCGAACGGTTCGGATCGTATTCAAGCTGCGTGACAGTTCCCGGAATACCGGCTTTGTCACGTTTGAAATCGATAATCCGATAAAAGCGTTTGTGCCCGCCGCCGCGTCTGCGAACTGTGATGCGTCCGAGGTTGTTGCGCCCCGAGATACGTTTCTTCGGCTCCAGCAGGGATTTTTCCGGAACTGCATTCGGAGTCAGTTCATCGCGCGTCAAATAAGTTTGGTAACGCCTGGCCGGTGATGTTGGTGTTAGTTTCTTGATTCCCACAATTCAAATTTGGATTTTAGATTTTGGATTTTGGATTGAAATTCTTTTATCGAATTAACTCAAAATCCCAAATTTAACTTCCTCGAAATTTGGGATTTTGTCTTGGACAGGTAGATTTAATAAGTTAAAATCCAAAATCCAAAATCTAAAATCCGAAATCGCTAGATGGCTTCTCCGTATTCGACTTGTGCGCCTTTTTCAAGCGTCACAAAAGCTTTTTTCCAAGATGGTCGGCGACCTTCGTGTTTTCCGCGCCGTTTCATTTTACCCTGGTAATTAACAGTCCGAACGGCTGTTACTTTAACGTTAAAGATTTCTTCGACGGCTTTTTTGATTTCGTCCTTGTTTGAATTCGTGTTGACGCGAAAAGTTAAAACTTGCGCGGCGCCTTCTTCGATTTCATCTTTGGCAATCACGGCTTTTTCAGTTACGACCGGAGATTTTAAAATATCCCAGACAGTTAGCTTTTTCATTATTCCGCCGTCTCCTTGTCATTTTTATGCTCGCGTTCAGGATCAAGCAGATGACTCAGTTCTTGCACGGCATTCTGCGTCAAAACAAGTTTTTCGTGATACAGCAAATCGTAGATATTCATTCCGTAGCTGTTCGTCACCTTTGTTTTTTGAACGTTTCGCGCTGACCGAATCAGATTCGTATTTTCGAGCGAATCCACAATCAGAGTTTTAGTCGTTTTGTCTTTATTGAACAACCCAAGCGTCGCTAATGCACTGACAAAATCTTTGGTTTTGGCCGCCGCGAAGCTCATTTCGCTGATTACAATCAAATTTCCTTCGCGTAATCTTTCTGACAGAGCCGAGCGAAGCGCTCCGCGCCGCATTTTCTTGGGCAATTTTGAAGACCAGTCGCGCGGCTGCGGGCCGTGGACGTTGCCGCCGCCTTTCCAGAGAGGAGAGCGTAAGCTGGCGATGCGGGCGCGTCCGGTGCCTTTTTGTTTCCAGAGTTTTTTTCCGGATCCGGCAACATTGCCGCGCGTCTTGGTCGCGGAAGTTCCCTGCCGGCCATTCGTCATATAATTTTTGACGGCGGCGTGAATCAGGGCTTCGTTGAGCGGCACATCGAAAACGGCGTCTGACAATTCGACTTCGCCGACTTCTTCATTTTTTAAATTGTGAACTTTAATCGTTGGCATTACTTTTAGTAACCAGTGAGCGGTAAGCGGTGAGCAGCAAGTAGAGCTATAAATATCTGCTTACTGCTCGCTGCTTGCTGCTCACTTATTTTTTTGTCTCGCTGCTTTTTTAATAACCACTACGCCGCCGTTTGGTCCCGGAACCGCGCCGCGAATCATCAGCAGATTGTTTTCTGCATCAACTTTGGCGACAGTTAAGCCTTTAACAGTTATTCGCGCATTACCCATATGCCCCGACGAACGCGTTCCTTTGATGACGCGTGAAGGATAGGCAGACTGACCAATCGAACCCGGCGCGCGAACGTTCATCGAACCGTGTGATTCAGGCCCGCGATTAAAATTGTGTCGTTTAATGGTTCCGGCAAATCCGCGACCTTTTGATTTTCCGACGACTTCAATCATGTCTCCGTCAGCAAATTGGTCAACCAAAATTTTATCACCGACGCTCATGTCGCTTTCAGCTTCGAGACGAATTTCTTTCAAAATTCTGGTCGGCGGAGTTCCCGCTCCGGTTTTCTCAAAATGTCCCTGCATCGGTTTAGTCACGTTTTTCAACTTAACCGGTTTATCTTCAACCAGTCCGATTTGCACGGCATTGTAACCGTCGCGCCCCGATGCGACCTTCTTTTGCACGACAACGCAAGGCCCGGCTTTAATAATAGTGACAGGTGTCACCGTTCCATCAGCCGCAAAGATTTGCGTCATTCCCATTTTTCTTCCGATGATTCCGTTAATCATATCTTCAGTGACAGGCGACAGGTGACAAGTTTAAGAGAGCAATTAACTTTCTCGTTACTTATCCCTCTTCACTTATTCCTGCTTTTACTTATTGCCGAACGCTTTGATTTCTACATCAACTCCGGCTGGTAAATCCAATTTCATTAGCGCATCAACCGTTTGCGGCGTTGGATCAATGATGTCCATTAATCTTTTGTGCGTTCTGATCTCAAACTGCTCGCGCGATTTTTTATCAACATGGGGTGACCGCAATACAGTCCATTTGTTTTTAACGGTCGGCAGCGGAATCGGTCCCGCGACGCTGGCCCCGGTGCGTTTTGCCGTTTCAACTATTTCTTGAGTTGATTGGTCCAAAACGCGATGATCGTATGCTTTTAACTTGATGCGAATCTTTTCGTTCATCATAATTCTCTTGTCTCTTTAGAACCAACCTTGGTGTGGCTCTCTTGTCAGTCAGCCGCGCAAATTCGGGCGACTTTAAAATTATTCAACGATGTCGGTGACGGTTCCCGCTCCCACCGTCCGCCCGCCTTCCCTGATCGCAAACCTCAAGCCCTTCTCCATCGCTATCGAGTTGATCAACTCAATCTCCATCTGTATGTTGTCCCCCGGCATCACCATCTC